>CAWAFQ010000015.1:0-144512 GCA_963781345.1 uncultured Actinomycetes bacterium | reverse complement strand
AGCAGCCGCCAACGAATATTTCGCGGCTCCGCCCGAGCTACCTGACTACCTCGTCGAGCCGTGCTGCGAAGCGCGCCTAGACGCCCCGGCTTGGTCTCTGCTAATTCGAGCCCAACCCGCTCGCCGATTCGGATTTCTCGCCTAGGGCCGGTAGCCCACTGCCGCGAACCGGATTGACGAGGCCGGGCCTCGGCGCACGTAGCCCGCGGCATAGATCGCGCTTCCGCGCAGCACCAGCGATGTCGCCCAGGCGTTGAACTTCTTGTCCGGACCGAAGCGGAACGCGACCTGGCCGTCGCCGTCGATCCGGCGGTCGACCCGCCCGGCAGCCGTGAGACCGGCGATCAGAAAGCGCCCCGGGAACCTGGCCGGACGCGAGCCGCTCGGGATGATTGAGCCCGCCAGGACGACGCGGTTGCGTCCGTCGACGACGATCCCCCCGAGGGACGGCGCTCGAGTTGCGTACCGCGATGCTGGCCGTCCCGTTGCCGGAGAAGGAGGAATCGAGCGTCCCGTTGCCGCTCAGGCGGGCGACCAGAATCTCTCCGGACTCGCGGCCTCCCACGAACCGCCCACGCTCCCCACCCAGCACGATCCGCCCACGGTGATCCACCGCGATCCCGCGGAGACAAGCGTGACTGCCGAAATCGAGCTTGGCCGTGCCGCCGTCGCCGAACGTCGGGTCGGGCGTGCCGTCCTCCAGCAGCCGCACCGCCGCAAAGACGTCCGGGAGATCCTTCTCGTTGTCGCCACACACGGCAAACGCGACCCGGTCCTGCGAGTCGATCGCGACGTCCACGGCATGGCTCGCCTCGGCGACGAATCCCTCGACGCGGCCGCCAGTCCCGAAGTCGGGATCGGGGTCGCCGGCCGGGGTCAGACGCTCCACGAACCACCCGTAGGAGCCATGGTCGTTTTTCCCACCGCCTGAGATGAGGACACGGTCGTGCGAGTCGATCGCGACCGCCAAGGCGCCGCCCCTGCCTGGCGATGCGATGCCGTTCATGCCGAAGCTGTCGTCGGGCGTCCCGTCGGCGAGATAGCGGGCGACCAGGACGTCGCCGAGGTTGAGCGCATAGGAGTTCGCGAAGCCGACGACGACGATGCGGCCCTGCCGGTCGACGGCAACGTCGATCCCTTCCTCGTTGTCGCCGAGGTCGGTCACCAGCTTCCCGTTGAGGCCGAAGCTCGGGTCGAGCTTGCCGTTCGCCAGATAGCGGACGACCGCGATGTCGTTGTTCTCGCCATTCGAGGCGAAGCCGGCGAGGATGAGACGGTGCTTGCCGTACCGCGCAATTCCTTCCGCGACGGCTCCCCGAGGGGCTCCAGGTCGGGTATACGCCTTGACCGGGAACGCGGTCTGGACGCGGCCGTTGTTCCCGAAGCCGCGGATGGGGCCGCCATCGGCGCTCTCCGGCAACCGGGAAGCGGCCGGATTCGACTGGTCGCCGGCGGCTGCAAAGACGCCGAAGGCGCCGGCACCCTTTCCGAGCAGGATCGAGACGTTGTTGGAGCGCAGGTTGGTCACCGCCAGGTCGCGTTTGGCATCACCGTTGAAGTTGCCGATCGCCACCGACGTCGGATAGTTGCCTCCGGCGAAGAACCTCGCCTTGCCGAAGGAGCCGAGCGCCTGGACGGCGAAGGCGCCAAGGCCCACGCTGACGCAAGTAGCAACGAGCAACAGCTTGGCTCGACTGTGGGTGGAACTGGCGATCCGCTTCTTCATTTCCCGCCTTCCGTATCTCACTCTCCGACGAGAACTGCTCCCTCAGCGCCCAATTGCAGCGTAGCGCCGGGAATCCGCCAGAGATCAGGGTTTCTCCACACACCTGCGCCCGAGAACCTGAATTGATGCGCTTTGCCGCCCCAAACAGCGGAAAGCCCGCCGTACCGGGCTTTCCGGCCATGAGCGGGGGCCCGATTCCTTTCTCGCTACCACCTACGGATAGCCCTCCCCACCGCCCGATAGCCCGGACTTATGTGTCTCGTCACTCCACCGAGCCGCGAGAACACCCGCTCAACACCTACCCGAGTTCCTCCAGGCGCGAGACGGTCATCTCGCAGACCTCGCTCGCCCAGGCGGGCGGGTCCGGGACTCTGTTCGAGACCCAGACCTTTTCGATGCCGAGCTTCGCCATCGCATCCATCTGTGAGAGGAACGCGTCGACGTCGTCAAGGGGATTGCGGCCGAAGAGGATTGTCTTCTCGATCGAGCCGTAATCGCGGTTCTCGGCCTCGCAGTGGGCCTTCAGGACCTCGAGCTTATGGGCGACGACGTCGAGGTCGTTGCCGAAGAGATTGCAGGCGTCGGCGTAGCGGGCGACGAGGCGCAGGGTCTTCTTCTCGCCTGCGCCGCCGATCATCAGGGTCGGCCGCGGCTGCTGGACCGGTGGCGGTGAGCACAGGGTTTGGGCGAGGCGATAGTGCTTGCCCTCGTAGGGCCCATCGTCGTCGCTCCACATCTGGAAGCAGATCTGGATCGCCTCCTCGAGCCGCTCGAAGCGCTCGGCGATCGGCGGGTAGGGGACGCCTAGGCCGACATGCTCCTTCTCGAACCAGGCGGCGCCGAGGCCGAGCTGGGCGCGCCCGCCGGAGAGAACATCGAGCGTTGTCACCGTCTTCGCCAGCAAACCCGGGTGGCGATAGGTGACGCCGGTGACCAGCAGGCCGAGGCGGATCCGCTCGGTCTGGGCGGCAATGTAGCCGAGCGAGGTGTAGCCCTCGAGCATCGGTTCCTCGGGCGAGCCGACCGGGGGGATTTGGAACCAATGGTCCATCAGCGTGTACTGGTCGGCGCCGCCCTCCTCGGCGGCCCGGGCGGTCGCCGCCAGCATCGGCGCGATGCTCTTGGGGCCACCGGGGTAGGCGAACGAGGGATTGTGGATCGCAAGCTTCAAAGACCTTCCTTCCCGACCGGGGTTTCCACCTCCCAGCCTAGGGAGCGGCGCTCGCCGGCCTGACCCTGGCGGCCGGCACTCGCGGTACCAAGTTCGATACCACGGTTCGGGGAGACAGGACTCGAGCCTGCGACCGCACTGACGCCATCTAATCCCCCGTATCTAGAATCGTGAGACTGGACCCCCGTCGTACCCGACCACAAAGGAGAACACGATGTCCGCGCCCGACATGAGCGGCAAGGCGAGCGAAATCACCGACCCGAAGCACCTGATCGAGCGAATTGCCTACCGCGACCAGCTGATGCTCGAGAACATCCACAAGGGAATGGAGAACGCCAAAGCCGAAATCGAAATCATGGTCGGGCACAACGCCGCAGAGCTGCATCAGCTGGCCAAGCTGATCGACTGAGCAGTGGATCGCGTGGGTCGTTTTCGGGCCGCGTTCGTCACCCGCGGCGGGACCTGGGGCGCTCATGACTCCCGGCAACGGAGAGCGCAGATCCGAGACCGCTGGCGACACGGACCCCAGATCACCAGGGCATCCGTCCAGCGCGCCTCTCGGGATCGAAGTGCTCGCTGAGGGGGCGCCGCACCTTCCCGTCCTCGCAGTAGCGGCACGGAATCGACTCGCAGCGGCAGCTGAGCTGCCTGGTGTCGATCATCACCCCGCCAGCCGGCAGAACGTTGATCTTGCCGCGGAGCTCGCCGCAGGTCTCGCACTGCTCTTCGAATCGGTAGCAGCGCGGGGTCTCGCCGCCATGCGCCATGACGTTCCGCGCTTTGACGTTTCGGCGGCCGCTCGCCGTCTCTCTGCTCGTCCCCGACCCCTCGCCGACGGCGACGAAGGCGATCGCCCCGCTATCGACCCATGACTCCTGGGCCGCGGTCTTCCGCACGCGGGTGAGCACACGATCTGCCTCACCCGCCAGCGTGCAGTAGACGTGCAGCTCGCGGTCTCCCAGCTCCGCGCCCTCGAGGCCGCGGCCGGCGTCCAGGGCCTGCTCGTCGTCTTCGAAGCGGGCACCCACGACCGCGTGCTCACCGTCGGGGTCCCCGGTGAAGACCACATGTAGTCGGCAGGGGCATGGGTTACCCATGCGTAATTGCGGCTACCTGACATTCCAATGCACCTCCATCGCTTCCGGCGTTGCCACCGTGCCCATCGGGCCGGTTGGCGCGGGGTCACTGGGCCGGATCCCTCACCCGCTCTGGATGGTTTCCTCGCAATAGTCGGGGCAGTCAGACGGTATTTGAACCGAGCGACCGTGCGGCTGATCCGCCAGTTGCATGACTCGCTTCAGTAGCCCCTCCCATCAGAGCAGCTTCCGGAACTCGTCTTGTGTGATCCCCGCGTCCTTGAGGATGCCGGCGAGCATGCCGCGTTTGAGGTCGCGCCCGTGAACGGGGACGGTCACGACGTTCGCGTGTTCCGGGTGGCGGAAGCTCTGGTGGCTGCCCTTGGTGCGGGCGAGTACCCAGCCCCGGCGTTCGAGCACCCGGACCAGCTGTCGGGGCCGGACCGCCGGGAGCCGTGGGCTCACGCCGAGACGGTTACGCGCTCGATCCGGGGCGGCTTCGGAAGAGGTTGCCCGTCGTCACGCAGGGTCTCGAGGTAGAGCTCGATCGCCTCCTTGGCCATCGCGACGGCCTCCTCGACGGTCTCACCCTGGGTGTGGCAGCCGGGAAGCGCCGGCACGGACACGCTGAAGCCGCCCTCGGATTCGGGAATCAAGACGACTTCGAACTCGCGCGACTTGCTCATGGCTCCAGTCTACGCCGGGCTGGGCCGGGGCTCAATTCTCAGGCTTGGCCTACGCGCCCCGATTCAAATCCAGTTGCCTCCGTGCGTGAGAATGGGTCGAGCGACCGGCTGCGTGGGCCGTGGCTAATTCGCCAACGGAGTATCTGAGTCGGGGCGACTGGATTTGAACCAGCGACCGCTTGGCCCCCAGCCGGGGGAGGTTGATGCTCTATGTGTCCCTACGCGTCCCTCGCGTCCCCATCGTCCTCGCGGCGGGACGATCTGGACAGATCGGACGAAGCATCCGGTACCAAAGTGGTACCACGAGGGCTTGGCGAGGCGTCGCGGGTTCGTAGCGGGGCCCGATTCGTTTCTCGCGACCACCCGCGGATAGTCTGAATGGCCGCTCGACGAATACCCGCTGCATAGTCGACATCCTCACTGCGCGGTTGCGCTCCAATGTCCGCTGCCGTGGCAGCCGGTCCTCGTGGGTGGCTCGGGGCCTCGCATGGAGAGCGTGCCGTGGGCCTTGGTGTCGTGGTTCGTGAGCGTGCCGTCCAGTGTCGTCTTGAAGCCCTCCGGGCTCCTGACGCCCCCTGCGTGGAAATGGTGGTTCGTGACCGCGACATCGGAGCGGTAATGGGAGCTGACGACATCGGGTCCCTCACGGCATTGGATCGGCATGTGGATCCAGACCCAGTTGTGCACCTTTGTGCCGTCGTGCGTGAGTGAGAACGACACGGTCCCGCCCTCGCTGAAGGTGCCCGAGAAGCTGCGAATGGGGCTCCCCTGGCAGATCGCGAACGTCTGCATCCGCTCGTCGCGGCCCGAGCTGTCGTTGTTCGCGACGCCCTGCCAGCCGTGTGCGGTCGGGAATGTGCCCGCGACCTCGATCCCCAGGTTGATGCCGGTGATATCCACGCCGCCTCCTGTGACCTGCGTCCCCCTCGGACAGCTCACGGCCCTGGAAGCCTGACTGTCATCGGGCAGGTTGAGAACGAGAGCTGAGTGTACGTACGTGTAGCGGCCGGATGCCGTGCACACTGCGGTCACGACCATCCGCTGCTCCGAGTTCAACTGGTTGCTTGCGACGCCTAGCCAGCCGTCATCGGCCTTCGAGTTTCTATCGCCGCCGTCCACGGGCATGCTGGAAGCGAGCGAGACCCTGAAGCTGCTGCTGGAGGTCGCTACACCGCCGCCAACGACCTTCATCTCATTCGGGCACGACACCTTCTTCTGAACCTGTTCGTTCGGCGGGATGGCCTTGTCGGCATCGAGGTACCTGTACTCTCCACGCTTAGCGCAGATCGCCGTCACGGTCATCTGTGCGGCGGACCCCGTGCTGTTGTTGGCTTCCGCGACCCATCCCGAGGCTCCGAGGGTGGGGCCGGTGGTGGAAACCTCCAGGTCGTTGAAGTTGAGATTACCGGGATCGCCGCTGATCTCGATGCCCCCACCCGTGGGATGGGGATGGCTGGCCGGGCAACGAGTCGACCCGGTTGTGCGTCCGGCGTCGGGCACCCCCTTGATCAACGTCGCGCGCTTCAGGCCGGGCGAACCTTCCCTTGCGGCACCGTCGACCGCGGACAGGGCGATCGCGAGCCCTACCAGCCCGCCCAACAAGGCCATGAAACGCCAGTGCGCGGAACCAGTGGAACGAGATAGCATCGGGCATCCTCCCCAGTTTGCCTGGCACGAGATGTCTTCATCTGGCCCGTTGGGCCATCAAACTTTCGGGGCTCCCACCCACTCTCGCAGAGTAAGACGAATCTAGGGGAGTAAACGCCGGGGCGCAATCCAATAATGGAGTTTTGGCTGCGAGCCCAAGGGACGTTTCATGCTGCGACCGCTCGACCGCCCCAGATTGGAGATCGCCAGCCAGCCGCGACCTTCGGGTTATGAGATCTTCCCGCGGCTCTGTTGGGTGCTCTGAGGTCCCTAACTCAGCTTCAGCCGGCGGCTCACCGTCTCGGGGCCGAAGTCGCCCTCCTCGTTCGCGCGCAGGGTGACGCGGCGGCCCCCGACCGCTCCCAGGCTCACCGTCTCGGTCTTGCCTGCAGCGATCGAGTAGTGCCTGTTCGTACCCCTGGCGCTGAGGCGCCCCTCGCACCTCTTGCCGTTCGCTTTGGGGCACTTCAGATCGGCGCGGAGGATTCCGTTGCCGCCCCGCTCGGCACCGAGGATCCGCAGGAAGGCTGGTTCGCTCTTGTTGCCGCGAACGAAGGACTCGCACTTGTCGAGGTCGACCGGGAGCGGGTCCTTTAGGTCCTCCTGGACCGAGTCGGTGCCGTCGCCGCAGCTGATCAGCTTGTCGGCGAAGCCGTCGCTGCGGGCATCGATCGTGTCGTTGCCCTTAAAGCCGTTCATCTTGTCGGCCCCGTCTCCGCCGATCAGCGTGTCGGGGCTGTCGAGGCCGTTGAGCACGTCGTCGCCGCCGCGGCCCTCGTAGCGGCGCTTCGAGAGGTTCTCGAGCAGGCTGAAGGCAGTGTCGTTGCCGGAGCCGAGAATGACGTTGTTGGTGCCGCTGACCCTGTCCTGCTCATCCGGGTTGGCGCCGACCGAGCCGCTCTGTACCGAGCCTGAGTTAAAGAAGATGTCCGTGGTTCGCGATGCGTAGTCGATCGTGTCGATCCCGGTACCGCCGTTGTAGCTGTCGAAGTCCCCGGGGATGGTCGATTCGTCCCCCGCCTTGAAATAGTCATCGCCCTCGCCGCCGATCACCTGATCTGAGCCCTTGCCGGGATCGATTGTGTCGTCGCCGTCGCCGCCGTCGATCGAGTCGCCGCCGCTGCGGGCCGGGCGACCCCGCAAGCCGGAGAAGTTTCCGAACTCCTGCGGATAGCCGCGCAGGGTGTCGTTTCCGTCACCCGCATCGAACGTGTTCGATCCGGCCGAACCATGGATGTCGTCGTTGCCGCTGCCCGCGGTCACAAACCAGTGGCCCGTCGGAACCACCCGAGGGTCGAAAGGTGGCTCCGTGTCGCCAAATGGCGCTTCCAGGGTGTCGGAGCTCGAACCGAGATCGATCGAGACCCGCTCGCCGCCTACACCGGCAAGGGTCACGGTGTCGGCGCCCCTACCGGTGCTGAGCAAGATCCCCGCATCGGTGCGATCACAATCAGCAAAGGTCCCGCCACTGACGTCGCAACTGCCGTCGTCGTTCTTCAGGCACGGGTTAAGGTCGAAGCTGGAGCAATTGGTGCCCGCGTCAACCTGCCAGCCGATCGGTCCATCGGGGCCGAGCCTCGGGCGGATGCCGATGTCATCCGCCTGGGTGTCGTCGCTGCTCGCCGGGAAGAGGACGAGCCCGTCGTTGGTCATCCGCACGATCAGGTGCGCGTCGGCCGGGTCAGCCAGGACCGAAAACGCGAGTCCGAGGGCTGCCACAGCCAAGCCGATCCGAAGGCGCTGCCTGAGGATCCTGGACTGCTGGACGTGCTGGAAAATAACTCCCCCAATCTTCCCGGTTGAGCGACCGTAGCCGATCCAGCGACTGGAATGCAACCTCACAACTTGCAGCCGCCCTCCCTTGACAACCCGAACCCGCAGCGCCTAGCGCGGACTAACCCCAAGTGCTCCGGACACCTCCGGAGTAGATAGCAGCGCCTTGAAGCCGGACGCCCCGGCCAGCTGGCCGGGGGCGTCCGCGCACTCGCTCACGCTCCAAAGGCGCCAATCAAAGAAGCACGGAAGGAGCGGGTGCATGACTGAGGATGACGTGCTGTTCGGATTCCGCCTGCGGCTCTTCACCTTGGCCGAGAAGCTCGGCGACATCTCCGTGATAGCTCAGGCGGTTGGTTAGACGTGAGAAATCCGGGGACACCACGACGCTCTGCATCGATCGAGCAATGGGCCGACGCAGCTCTTGGTACCACGGCTGGTACCACGAGCCCCTCGCGAGCCACTCGCCGAAGGGGTCCGGACGCCGGAAACCCGCTTCCGAAGCGGGCTTCCGAGTAGTCGGGGCGACTGGATTTGAACCAGCGACCGCTCGGCCCCCAGCCGAGTGACGTTAGTGCTCTATTTGTCCCTGAGTGTCCCCCGCGTCCCCATCGTCCACGTGACGGGACGATCTGGACAGATCGGACGATGCATCCGGTACCAAAGTGGTACCACGGGGGCCGGGTGAGGCGAGGCGGGTTCGAATCGGGGGTCCGATTCGTCGCGGGATACGGCCCACCTGTCGCGAGGGGTGGCGAGCTGACATGGAAACCGCTCCCCGACGCGAGCACTGCTGTGGCCGGGCCGGCCGACGGTGAGCGGCGCGCACCGCTCACCGCCGGCAGGCAGGAGCCGACCGGGTCCTGGCTCAGCTTGAAATGACCGGCGTCCCAGGCTTCCGGATGGCGCCTCTCCTTCGGAGCAGGACGGTCGTCCCCCCGACCGCAATCAGCACCAACACGCCGCCGACCACGATCGCGTCTTCGTTCCAGCCGAGGCCCCCGGACTCGCCGCCGGGTGTCGGAACGGTCGAAACGCCCGTGCTACTTTGCGCCAGTTCCGTCGGAGTGCGCTCGGTCAAGCCCGAGGAGGGCCCACCGTAGACGGCGTATTTCGCGCTGGCGCCGGGCGCAATGGCTGCGGCCACCACGAGCACCGCCGCCAGGTTCCTGCTGATCCTCATCGTCATGCCACTCATTACGGTCCTTCCATTCGGGAGCCACCGAGTGCGGCTCACGGTGGGGGACCATGCACCCCCCCCGTAGACGTCCTCCCAAACGCTTGGTAAACGCCCGGTTAATGGCACCGCTAGGGTGCGGCGGCGCTGAGCGCGCGCTCCAGCCGCGTCGCCTCGGCCGCGAACGCGTCCATCCCCAACCGTCGATAGCCATCGAGCGCCCGGCGGATGAGTTCGAGCGCGCGCTCAGATTCGCCCGGCTCCCCGCGCGCCGAGAGCATGCGCGCATAGTGCTCCTGCGTCTCGGCGAGCCAGGGGCGGGCGCCGATTTGCCCGTTCGTTGCCAGCGCTTCTTCGAAGTGGCGCTCGGCGTCCTCCCAGCGGGACATCGTCGACGCGAGACGTCCGAGGTAGTGGGAGACGGGGCCGATGCAGAAGTCAGGCGAATAGGTGGCGAGGCGACCCGCCTCGGGGAGCAGAAATTCGTAGAGGGTCGCGGCGCGTCCCGCGTCGCCCAGGGAGGCGCAGGCTTCTGCGAGGAAGCTCATCTCGAGGCGCCAATCGTTGTTCTTGGGGAGATCACCGAAGCCGTTGGCTGCGAGATCCTCGAACGTGTTCCTCGCCTCCGCCCCGCGACCGAGCTCACCGTTGATACAGGCCAGCGCGCAACGGATGAGGGATCGGGTGGGGTACTCGTCGACGGCCCGTCGAAGATTCGCCTCCACCTCACCGAGCCTCCCCTGTCCTCTGCGAAGCCCATACATCTGCAGGTTGTGCGAGAGAACCGCATCCCACCGCTGTGCTCGCTGGCCGAAGCCGAACGCTTCACCGATCAGCTGCTCCGCGTCATCGAATCGCCCGTCGAGCAAAGCGCGCATCGCACGTGTGTGGAACACGATCCAGAGCTGGGCCGGTTGTCGCAGCTCTTCGGCGATGATGGCCATGACATCGAGCTCCGCATCGATGGCAGCTATGTCCCCGAGCTCGAGAAGGGCGCAGTTCCGGTAGTCGTGGCCCTGGAAGGCTCGCTCCTTGTCGCCGATCTCCTCGGCAAGCTGGACGAGCTCGGTTGCTATCAAGAGCCGTTCCTCGGGATTCTCCGGCCACCAGATGGCCGAATAGCGCCCGTCCAGCGCATAGGCCAACGTCTCGGGATCGCCGATCCGGCGCGCCATCATCTCGGCCTCCTGACTCAGCGAGGCTGGTGATTCACGTGAGGGTTCATCACGGAGAGCCCCGGCCAAACGGGAGAGCAACATCACCCGGAGCCTGCTGTCCGCATCTCCCATAGCGGTCAGGGCGCTCTCCAGCAACGGAACGATGTGCTCGTCGGCGGCCGCTGCGCGCGCCCAGACAAACCTACCTCCGTAGCCGAGGGCAGCGAGGGCGAGACGGTCGGGCAGCGCCGCCTTCCTGGCGAATCCGGCGGCCTCGAGGAAGGTCCTCCTCGCCTCCGAACTCTCCCCCGCTCTCGCCTGAGCGTCACCCAGGGCGAGGAGCAGATCGCAGTTAGAGACATCGTCATCCACCAGCGTCAACGCCATGCGGTACAGCTCGACGGCGTCCTCGTAGGCGAGCAGCGCTGTGGCGCGGTCGCCCGCGCGGCGGGCGTACTCGATCGCCCGTTCGGCGCTTCCCGCCGGCGCAGCCGCGACGAAGTGATGTGCGAGTTCTGCGAGGTGGGGGGTTGGATCGCGTGCGTAGAGGACCTCAAGCGCCTCCCCCACCTGTCGATGGAGGCGCAACCGTCGGCCGCCGGGCAGGCTCTCGTAGAGCGTGTCGCGGATCAGGGCGTGCGAGAAGCGAAGCCGGCCCGGGGCTCCCGGCACGCCGGCCACCACGCGCTCCTCGAAAGCCTCATCGAGCGCCCCGAGTAGCTCCCCTTCAGAAAGTTCGCTGACTCGGCCGAGCGCGTCCATGGCGAACTCGCGACCCATCACCGACGCTAGGACGAGGACGCGGCGGCACTCGTCGGACAGGCGGCCGAGGCGGCGACCGATCACATCGCGAACGCCCTCGGGGAGGCCAACGCTCGCAGCAGCCGACTCATCGAATTGCTCGAGGCGATTCTCGCCGACGAGGAGACGGACGATCTCGCCGAGGAAGAGGGGATTACCCTCCGTTTCCTGATGGACCGCGATGATCGCTTGCGGCGATGGCTCCGCTCCTGCGATTAGCTCGATGAAGCGCCCGACGTCGGATCGCGAAAGCCCCGAGAGGGGCCGCCTGCGTGTCACGGGCTCGCGCCCCAGCTCCACGAGCGTCGACCTGAGCGGATCCCTCACCGTGGGATCGACGTCGCGGAACGTGCCCACGAGACAAATACGGCTGTCCGCTAGCACGCCGGCGACGAAGCGGAGCAGCAGCAGTGAAGGCTCATCGGCAGCGTGGACGTCGTCGAGGGCGAGGACGATCGGCTGCGCCATCGATGCCTCTCTGAGGAATGATGCGGTCGAGTCGAAGAGGCGGAAGCGGGCGGCCTCCGACTTGGCGGCCTCCGGTGGCGGTAGGCCAGGAAGGAGATCGCCCAGTTCGGGGACGATCTGAGCGACGTCGGCCGCACCGGAACCCAGCTGTTCTCGCAGTCTCTCGGGATCGCACTCCCGCAGGTAGCCCCGGAGCACCTGAACCCAGGGCCAGTACGCCGGCGCCCCGCCCCCCTCCCAGCAGCGCCCGACGAGGACGCGGGCGCGCCGTGCTCGGGCGTTGCGCATCAACTCCTCGACGAGTCGGCTCTTGCCGATCCCGGGCTCGCCCGAGATCAGGGAGAGGTTGCCGCGACCGGCAATCGCGTCCTCGAGGCCGGCGAGCAGTCCATTCAACTCGGCTTCCCGACCGACGAACGCCCCGCGGCCTTCCTCGGAAGCCATGGGGGCGGGCTCAACGGCAAGTTCCAGCCTTGCGTCCTGCTCGAGGATCGCCTGCTCGAGCTCCTGGAGCTGACGCCCCGGTTCGATCCCCAGCTCCTCGACGAGGGCGCGTCTGGTCAGGCGGTAAGCCTCGAGCGCCTCCGCCTGCCGTCCCGAGCGGTAAAGCGCGAGCATCAGCTGGCCTCGCAGCCGCTCCCGGAGCGGGTAGCGAGCGATCAGCGCCTCGAGCTCGCCGACGAGATCGGTGCGGCCCTCCGCGAGGTCCGCCTCGATTCGATTCTCGAGCGCCGTTAGATGCAGTTCCTCAAGCCGCCCGATCTCGGACTCCGCGAACGGCTCGAAGGCGAAGTCAGCGAGCGGCGGGCCTCGCCACAGGGCGAGTGCCTCCCGGTAACGCTCGGCTGCGTCCCCAACAGCCCCGGCGGAGAGTGCCTTCCGACCCTGTTCGAGCAGGCTCTCGAAGCGGGAGAGGTCCAGCTCCCCGGGGCCGACCCGCAGCCTATAGCCGGGCGCCTGCGTGATGAGAACGTCACTGTCGCTACCAGAGCGATCAGGCTCGAGCGCCTTGCGCAGTTGGGACACGTAGACCTGGACCAGCTTTGCTGCAGTCGCGGGCGGGCGCTCCCCCCACAGCTCGTCGATGAGCCGATCCCGGGACATGACCTCGTTCGCGTTGAGAAGCAGCAGGGCCAGGAGCGCGCGCTGCTGGGGCGGCCCGAGCGAGAGCGGCCCACGCTCATCGGAAACCTCGAGCGGGCCGAGCAACTTGAACTCGATCTTGTGTTCGCAGGCGATGGGACCTCTCGGCACCTTAGTCCAGCCACACCGGTCCACAAGGGTGAGTCGGTTGCGAGGGTGGTGACACGACGAAGTTCACGACTGGTTGTGAAGAGCGGCTGGCGCGCCCTTGAAGTTCAGCCGGCGCTTCGAGGTAAGAACGCGGAAGAGGATCAGTGGGGTCTCCGAGAAACCCAGGTGCGGGAGGTGCTTGCCCGATGTCTGGAAACATTCAGCAACGCCGGAAACCCGCTTCCGGAGCGGGCTTCCGAGTAGTCGGGGCGACTGGATTTGAACCAGCGACCGCTCGGCCCCCAGCCGGGTGACGTTAGTGCTCTATGTGTCCCTACGCGTCCCCGCGTCCCCATCGTCCACGAGACGGGAAGATCTGGACAGATCGGACGGTGCATCCGGTACCAAAGTGGTACCACGAGGGCTTGGCGAGGCGTCGCGGGTTCGTAGCGGGGGCGGGATTCGTTTCTCGCGACCACCCGCGGATTGTCGAGCGAGGTTCCCGTTGCTGCTTGTGATTGGCCGCTGGCGGTCGCCCGCACCATGCGCCACCGCGCCCCGCTTGACACACGCGAACCGCCGAGAGTAGATTGCAAGCAGGATTTTCGGCCGGAAGGGGCTTCATGCAGGTTCCCGCAGGTGTTCGTGGTCGTGCGGCTGCGCTCGGTTGTGCAGGAGCAGCAGCTGCGCTGATGCTGGTCGCGCAGACCGCGTCCGCCAACACCTTCACGCCAACCCGAACCGACGACCCCGCCTCAAATAGCTGCACGAGGCGCGCCTGCTCGCTGCGCGGTGCGATCACCAGGGCCAACAGCCATCCGGGAAGCGACAGGATCGTCCTCCAGGCAGGCCGGATCTACAGGCTCAGCCGTAGGAATGCGGGGGGCGTGGGTGAGGACCTCAACAAGACCGGCGATCTCGACATCCGCGACTCGCTGAAAGTGGCAAGCTCCGGCAGAAAGCCGGCAACGATCGACGCCAACGGCATCGACCGTGTCTTCGACGTCGGCCCGACCGCTGCCGTGAGCGCCTCCTTCGCGCGCATCCGGATCCGGGGTGGCTCGCTGCCGAGCGGAGCGGGCGGCGGGATTCAGCTTCAGAACGGCAGCTCTCTCGCCCTCTCGCGGAGCGTCGTCAGCGGCAACGCCACCCACGCCTATCCCGGGGGCGGCATCTACGCCGATGCCGGCACCTCGCTCAGGATCACAGCGAGCACCGTGAGCGCAAACGACACCCACGGTGATGCCGGTGGCGGGATCGAGGCTCGCGGCAGTACCAGCATCTCCAGGTCGAGCATCACCGGGAACCGGGGCGCCGAAGGTGCCGGCATCGACGCCTATCAGCCACTTGACTTCAAGGTGACCAGCAGCACGATCGCCAACAACCGCGGCAGCAGCCAGGGCGGCGGGGTGCGTTTCGTTGGATCGGGCGGCGCCGTCGGGACTTTCGTCAACGACACGATCGCCAACAACAGGTCTGATGCCAATGGCGGTGGGATCGCCAACGTGGGCGGGATCGTTGACCTGAACGCGGTCACGGTTGCCTACAACCGCTCCGATGCCGACGGCGATGGAACGGGAAACGGCGGCGGGCTCTGGGTCGACCCCAGCGCGAGCGCCTTCAACGTCAAGAACTCGCTGGTGGCCAGGAACTCGGCGGGTGGCGCCAGCGGTCCGGACTGCGGGTCATCGATCAACCAATTCCTCTCCGGTGGCCACAACCTGATCGGCAGCACCAGCGGCTGCACCGGGTTCGGGCCTCCTGACAGCACGGACATCGTGGACCCGCTGGGCTCGAAGATCAGAATCGGCACGCTGGCGAGGAACGGCGGGGCGACAAGGACGATCGCGCTGCGGCCCGGCTCGCGTGCGATCGGCCATGCCGGATCGAGCGCGCCGCGCCGCGACCAGCGGGGCGTCAGGCGCGACAGGCACCCCGACATCGGGGCGTTCGAAAGGACCTGAGCAACCCACCCACGAATTGCAGGCATCTTAAGGGTGGTCGCGACGACCGACATCCGGCTCGTGAACACGATCCCGCTCTGCGTCGATTGCCATCGCAGGGCGACATTCCCTGGCATCTGACGTAAGGCCCGCACGGTTTCGACGTGCTGCTGCGACATCGCCTACTCCGACAGCCCGGCGGCCTTGTCGTCACGTTATCCCGGCAGACCAGGCAGCTGTACGAGCTCCACCACGGAGATGACGAGCAGCACAAAGCCAAGCCCAACGAGCGCGTACCGCCCGCCGCGCAGCGGAAAGCGCGTGCTGATCCCGATGAGAAACAGGATGCTCGCAAGGACCACGGTGTGACGGACGTACCTATCGGATGTCTCGCCTGCACTTGCGCCTTCGGCGAAAGCCTGATCCGCCGCCGCATCTAGCGCCTTTCCCTTCGCAAGCCCCGGTTGTCGGTACTGCGGCATGTAGGTTGGCCCCGGAGGCGCATTGGGGTTGCTCTCTGGCTTGGTGGCTCGCCATGCCTCAAACGCGACCCGGAAACCGGGACGGAAGCGACGCTCAGCAAGAACCATCGCCTGCTGATTTTGGGCGACGTAGGCGGAGAACCATGCGTTGAAGGTTGAGGCGTCGAAGTTCCGAAGATCGACGGACGCAAGATCCGCCCGGTTCGCCTTCGTTCTGTCGGCTGAAGCCTGCGCCAGGCCCACACGCGACTCGGTGCTCCACTTCGCTGCCGCGTAGCCAGACCAAGCTGCCATCAGAGCAACGATCGAAAGGAGGAAGGCCTCGACGATCGAGAGAACTCGGTCCCTTTTCCTGTGGGCGGGGTCCTCTCCGTTGGCTCGGGCGTGCTCTGAGATCTCCTTGCCCACCTCGCTTGGCGACAGTCCCTCGGGCACGGCATCCGGCTCCTTTACTCAGGTGCTAGGCGCCGGCCAGGGCGGGAGAACTCTGAGCCGTGACCCATGTCCACCGTAGGCGCTGGTCGATACCAGCGCCTTCCAGGCTCACTCAACGGCCAACGCAGGGCGAGCTATCAGGTAGATGAGGCAGCCAATAAACGGCAATACAACGATCAGCAGCACCCAGCCGGCCTTTCCCCAACCGCTGATGTCTTGCCGCCTGAAGATGTCGGCGAAGACCATGATGAAGACCCAGAAGAACATCACCAGGAAGAACAGGGCGATCATTCCGAGAAGGAAGTCACCGAAGGAGAAGTCTGCAAGAACCACTGTGGTTGCTCCTATCTAGAGGTTTGCCGGGCTGCTTCGCCGATCCGATAGCGGGTTCCTGCCCCGCACCGGTAACTGTACATCGGGGATGCCCGTGCGTCATCCGCCAAAATGGCCGAAGTCGAGCAAGAAGGTCAGCAAGGCCGTCGACTCCGGCGACGTCGACAAGCTCGAGAAGGCGCTCGCAGACGCAGACACCAACGTGTCCAGTCCGGTGTCGTAGTGGGTCCGCACCTGCGGCAGTCGATGGGCGACCCGTAGGGTGCCGCGATCGCCGACTTCTCCGAGGCCTACGCGGACCAGAACAAGCGCGACTACGCGGCCGTCGCCGAGGCTGTGAAGAGGGGCCGGATCGAGGTCGAGACGGACCTCGACTAGGGCTTCTTCTCGCCGCCCCTGCGAGAGGGCCGACGCCAGGGTCGCGCCGAGAAGCTACGCGGATTTGGTACCTCGTGGCGACCCCATGGCGCCTTCGGAGTGGTGCGCTGTCGAACTCAGCCGAAGAGGATTATGAGAATGAAGAACACCAGCACGACCTCGCTGACGATCCACGAGTTTGCGTTCATCCAGTCGCGGATCTTCGGCAGCGTCTTCCGCGCCCGTTCGCCCAGCACCAGGACGGCCAAGGCCGGCAGCGCGAGGAAGAACAGTGTGAGGAAGATGAACGGAAGCGTGTGCCACCAGGGGTCGCCTTGGTTCGCAAGGTGGGAGCCGACGGCTATCGAGGTGACGATATCGCCCGGGAACAATGCCATCAGGAGGAAGCCGAGCCTGAAGGTGAACCGAGGGGTCGCCGTCTGCAGCTTGCCCATCCATTTGGGGGGCTCCGAGCGCTTCCTGTTGTGGAACACGTAGGTCATCGCGAAGACGATCAGGACGAGGATCGCTATGTCGATAGCGTGGGATTTCGAACCACCCCCGGACCCTCCCCCGCTCACCTTGTTGGCGAGGAGGTAGGCAATCGTGACGACGGGGAATAGACCGACAGCTCCACCGAGTACGTACGCTGCTGAATCTGATTTCCAGGCGTTGCTTGTGGCGAAAAAGAACGAGCTGATGATCTGCGGGCCGGCGACCATGACGACGGCCAACGGCAGGACTGCGGCTAGGTTCACGACGTCAGGCTCGCTGCTTGGGGGTTTCCGACGGCTGTCTCGACGGGCCACCAATGTCGATTGCGGAATGACGCTGCGGTGGTCTGCTTGCGGTCGGATGCACGGAAGTTAGGCCTCTGGATGAGCTTGGCTTCAGCCTGGGCTCGATGATGAGCCTAGGCTCGTCGAGGCTTGCTGTCTGGTCGCGTGCATCGCCCAGCCAAGGGCGGCCATCCCGATTCCGTTGAGGATGAAGCCGATTCCGACGAGTATTGCCAGGGTCGCGAAGCCGATGTTCGGGTTCGCGACGATCGCAATTCCCGCGATCAGCTCGACGATTCCCACGAAGGCGTGCCATCCCCGATGCGCGTACTCCTCGAACGCGGTTGCGAAGCGGATCACGCCGGCGGCGACCAGCCAGATTCCGATCAGCAGGGCGACCGCGGTGACGCCTCCGATCGGGTGGCGGATCAGCAGCACCCCGACGATCGCGCTGATGACGCCGAACAGCGCTTCCAGGCCGCGGTTCTGGGTGCTGCGCATGAACGAGCTGACCAACTCGAGGATGCCGTCGAGGAGGAGGAAGATGCCGGCGATCACGGCCAGCGTCGCCAGGCTGTTGCTTGGCTTGAGCAGAATGATCACACCCGCAACGATGCTGAGCACGCCTACGAGCAGCAGAAGCCACCATCCCCAGGTGACCTCCTGCACATCTGCTTCGGACACGGTCTCGGTCATCGATCATCCTCCGTTGCGTCGAGATTTGGGAGTGACGGGGCCCCTTTCGCGACGCTGGCCCTGCATCTATACAACTTCCAGAGTCGTATCGCGGATCCTGGTAGCTGAATAGCAATCGGCCCAGGGGGATCCCTGCTGATCTCTTCGGGCCGCGCCACTTTGGCGGCCAACCAACTCCTCCGTCTCGCCTCGGCTACATCGCACCCGAGCTGAAGTCGACTCCGCGCGATTCTCTAGGGGGATAGAACACTTGCAGTACTTCGAAGGCCTTACGCTTTGGAGTGGTGATCGCCTGAAGATCCTCCGACGCCGCAGCGATCTCAGCGTTGTTCTCGACCGCCTTGCGATCCGCGTCGGTCCGCATCCGGGTGTAGAACAAAACCGTCGCGCCGTCGGCGCTCAAGTGGAGCTCTCCACCCACAAACCCATCGAGTAGACGTACCTGATCAAGTATCGCGCCAAGCTTCTCGATGACCTCTTGCTGGCGCCCGTCGGGGACGGTACACGCATCGATAACCACCGATTCCTCGCTTGACATGAGGGGAATATACCCCCTCCAGACTTCGCGGGCGCTCGCGGTGCTTCCCGAGAAGGGCCGAAGACTGACCAATAAGTCGCCCTCCGCCTCGGGAGGCACCAAGGGCTTTATCAATATCGGTGGCTTCCATGGTCGCACAGGGCTCACGGCTGCCGCGCCCGCTTTATCGGCGACTGGCGATCACGCCTGTGGCCATCATCAACGCTGCGAAAGTACCTCTCATGCGTTACAGCCGCGGACGAGGGCGGTCGGATTCCCCGCGTCGGCCGATTCTGTTCGCCGGCGCTGGCTCGGTGGTGGCTCGGCTGAAGCCGACTCGGCCGCCTAACTCGCGGCGGCCTCCTTCTCAGCCTCGTCCAGCTCCCGCTTGAACTCCTTGCTGTCGACGTCGAGTTCCTTCTCGGCCGACTTCTCGGCGCGCGTGAGCTCCTTGTCAAGCTGCTCTCCGACGCGAGACTCCCCGATCACGAGCAGCGTCGCTTCTCCTGCTTCGATCATGTCCCCAGCTCCTTGGCATCGTCGCGGGAAATGCCCTTTCGGAAGTGTCTCGCCGAGCCCACCGACGACGCCCCCGACCGCTGCTGCGGGAGGATCGCTGGTGCGGCCAGAATTCCTACAGCCGCCCCGACGGCGATGCCTCCCCAGGCGCCGTGCTGCGTCGGCTTCTCGTGCTTCTCGACGTGGACCTTGCCGTCAGCGTCCTTGGTGACCACCGCGACGTCATAGGTACCCACGAGCTTTGCTGCATGGAGGTCGAGCAAGGTCTCGTAGTCGGCGAGGGCGTCGGCGCTGTCGGCATAAGTTGCGGCATAGATGAAGACGGGTCTGTCGCTCAACAGATCTCCTCTTTTGGGTTGGCCGAGTGTCTACACGAAACCCCGGCTTGGCGCGGCCCGAAGCATAGGCGAAGGACCGTAAGGGACCATAAGTTCGAACAACCCTCTCCGCATCGGCCTGGCAGATTCCGGGCCGGGGCAAGTCGGTGCTGAAGCGCACTCGGGAACGCAGGTATCGAGGCCCTGCGCTACCCGGCGCTTGCGAGGGCGGTACAGAGTTTCTTGAGCGTGTCCTGAGCCTGGCCCGGGGGGAGCTGCCCGACCGAGGTGTTGCAGGAGCTCGCCGCCTGTGAGAGCGCCTGCTTTGCGTTCGCACTGCCGCTGCTGATTGCCTGCTTGGCCGAGTTGCCGACGGCAGTGCACGCTCCCTGCAGAGCGGTTCCGGCGACGCCGCCGAGCTTTTGGGCCTCGTTGTTACAAGATTTGACGGCCGAGTCGACCTTCTGTTGCGCACTCGCCGCAGAGGGTGTGCTCGTCGTCGCCGTCGTGTCGCTACTGCTACTGCCGCACCCGGCTGCGATCAGAACGGAGGCGGTCAACGCCGCGAGCCCCGCGGTTGCGTACCAACGATGTCCTCGCATGCTTTGAATCCTCTCTGGGAAGGCCCCCGGAAGTGCAGGGTCGCCACATCCTATCCGAGCTCGCCTCGACCCTTGTCCATCCGCCCCGTGGGCGTCGCCCAAGGTCAATGCCTCGGCGTTTGCCGTTTAGCGGCGGCTGGCGATAACGGTTGTGGCGATGACGAGGGAGGCTGCTACGAGCGCGCCGAGGGCGCCGAGCCAGTTGACACCGGTGCTCTGGCGGACATGGTCGGCGTAGGCCACGAACCCGATCGGGACCGCCACGGAGAGCACGATCAGCAAGCCCCGCACAACGTCGCGCCGGGTCCGGCCGCGGTCTTCGCGGCGATCGCTGGCGGCGATCGCCGCCTCGGTGCTGGCGGATTCGCCTCCGTAGAAGCTCATCGTGCAGCTACCGAGCTTTCTGGCGTGACTTTCGCAAGCCCAGGCCATCGCGATCATGAAGCTGACGGGAAGCACCCAGGTGGTGACCCAGATCGCTAGCCCAATCAGGAATCCCACCGTCGCCCGCAGGCGCCAGTGGGCGTACTTGTCCTTCTCGTCGGTCGGCGCCGAGATGAATCCGCCGAATATCAGCAGGACGTAGATGCTGCGAACCCAGACGCGCAGCGGGCGGCGCGCGGTCGGCTTCTCCGGGACGGAGGCGTCGCGCACCTCGAGCAGGGCCTCACGGGCGACGTCAACCGTCGGGTGCACGCCGCGCAGGGCCAGGATCTGCGCGCAGGTCTCCAGCTCCCGGGGGTCGTGGCCATAGAGCGCCGCGATCCGCCGCTCCATGGTCCCTTCCTGCCAGAGGTAGGCGAGGTAGCCGGGAACGAGCGCGATCAGAAAGGGCGTACCGGCGACGGCGCCGTCGACCCGCGCGACTCGCGCCGTCTCCCCGCGGAGATCCTCGGCGATCAGCGCCCGCGGATCATCCGGTCGCTCCTTCCGCACGCGGGCCACCCAAGCCACCGACTCATCGGCGAGTCGCTCGGAGCCGTAGAGCGTCAGCCGCTCGGCAACATGCTCGGGGTCGCGGTAGGCGAGCCGGGCCAGCCGGCGCCATTCCGCCCGCCTGCCACCCTCCCGGCCGGTCGATTCGGGCGGCTCCTCAGCGGGCGTTGGGTCGGCGGCACTCACTTGCTCAACCTACCCGACCGCTCGGCAGGGCAGCCACCCCCATGGCTCGGTTAGGTTCCACGGGTGGCCGATCAACGTGCTAGCCGACTGGATCGTGTGCGGCGCCGTCGCGAGACCCTTGAGCTAGCCGAGCGGATCGGCGACGCCTACGGCCTCGTCCTGATCCTGATCATGGTCACCTTCGTCGTGATGATGACGCTCCCTCCCGAGGGCTGGGGCGGTCGCGTCGCGGCGGTCGCGGTTTCGGTGCTGACCGCGGTCATCGCGCTCACCAGCTCCGACGTGCGCCCTGCGCGGGTGCGCCTTGCGATCGTGATCGCAGCCCGTCACCGTTCTGGTCGCGGCTATCGCCGAGCGAATCCCATCGGATCAGCTGCTCGGCGTTGCATTCGGCGCCGCCGCGATCATGCTGGCGACCACGGCCGTCACCATCCTCCGTCGCGTCATCATCGGCGCCAGCCGGGTGGACTTCCGCACCATTCTCGGAGCGCTAAGTGTCTTCACGCTTCTCGGACTGTTGTTTGCGTTCCTGTACTTCGCATTCGACCGCTGGAGCGGCGCCGAGTTCTTCACCGGCGTGGCCCAGGCACGGGCGAGCGACTATCTCTTCTTCAGCTACACGACCCTGACAACGACCGGCTACGGCAACCTGGTCCCCTCCGGGACGGTCGGCCAGTCCTTCGCTGTCCTCGAGATGCTGGTCGGGCAGATCTTTCTCGTCACCCTCGTCGCCGGACTGGTGAGCCTTTGGCGCCCCGGCGCCGCCAAGGCGCCGGACGGCCGAACCGACGCCTGATCAGCGGGCCGCCGCCTCGTACCCTTGAATGGGTAGCTTCAGCCCTCCTGTCTGGTCTAGTGCATGGCCAAACCAAGGACGACCTCAACGGGCGCTGGGCGCCGGTAGCCGCCCTTGGTGCCACGAGGGGGTCGAAAGCGACTCCCGATCCCGCCTGAACGCCGGAAACCCAGTCCCCAAGCGGGCTTACGACTAGTCGGGGCGACTGGATTTGAACCAGCGACCGCTCGGCCCCCAGCCGAGTGCGCTACCAGACTGCGCCACGCCCCGAGAGGCTGTGAGTCTACGCGACATTCCGTCCGACGGAAATGCGAACGTATGTTCGATGGCACACGAAGAACGCTCGACCCGGCGATGCGGCAGCTGCGGGAAGCTGAAACCCATCGCAGAGTTTGCCTGGAGGCGAAAGACGGCGCAACCAGCGGCACAACATGTGCCGTTCCTGCCACGTTGCCTATCACCGCGCCCACTACCTCGCGAACAAGCGTCGGTACGTGGAGCAGGCCAAAGCCAGGAAACGGGCTCTCCGGCTTGAGCGGACCCGATTCCTGTTTGAGTACTTCAAACGCAACGCCTGCACCGACTGCGGGGAACGCGATCCGGTGGTCCTCGATTTTGACCACCTCGATCCAGCTCAAAAGTCGTTTTGCATCGGCCAGGCCCTCTCCTATCGCGCTTGGCACAGCATCCTGGCGGAGATCGAGAAGTGCGAGGTTGTATGCGCCAACTGCCATCGTCGCCGAACTGCGCGCCAGCAGGGAGCGCTTAGCGTCCGTTCTCAGCCGCGGATCTGAGCCAACGGATTAGGAGCGGGCGACCGGACTCGAACCGGCACTCAGACCTTGGAAGGGTCTTGTGCAACCGTTACACCACGCCCGCCGGCCGGGCCGATTATAGGTCGCCTGTCACCCTGGGCTGCGGCGGCGGCGGTCAGCCGCGCGGCCGGACCGTCACCGTGGAGCTCGTGGCGCCCGCCTGGGTGGAATCGGCCGGCATGACGACGCGGTAGAGGCCCGCTCGCCTGAGGCCGGTCGCCCGGAAGGTCCAGCAACCGTTCCTCCGTTTCAGGCCGATCCTGCGGACGAGCGCGAAGCGGCCGCTCTTGGCACGCCGCTCGAGGCGGGCCCTGGTGGCCGATCCCGCGGGGCAGGCGCTGCCGGAAACGGAGGCGCCTTTTTCGAGGCTCCCGCGGTGGACCGTAGCGCGGACCCGGAGACGGCGGAGCTCCAACGTCCGAAGCGGCTCGATCGCCGCCTCCACATGGCTCTGGGCGGTCGCCGCGCCCGCGCCCGGGCCGTCGAAGAAGAGGTCGCGGGTGCTGGTGAAGGTGCCGGCCGCACCGATCCGGGGGTCGGTGTTGGGGATGGCGCTGGTGATGTAGGAGCCGCTCGACCCGTAGGCGGCGGCGTCACCCGTGCACTGGGTCACCGCCGGGGTGCTGTCGTCGAGGTAGTAGGAGGTGGCCGTGGTCGGGAAGTCGGCGTCGAGGGTGTTGAGGATCGAGAGCGAGCCCTGGGGGCCGCTGACCTGCTCCCACAGCGGAGCCCCGGCCGTGGGTGAATCGGGAACGCCGTCGATCGTCACCCCGGCCGTGTTCAGCGGGTTGCGGTAGGTCATTCCGGTGGCCGCCGGGGAGTAGTCGAGGAAGTCGAGGATGCTTCCGATCGGGTGCACCCGCAGGTAGGTGTGGATCTGCTCGCTGCGCCGGTAGAAGATGTGCTCGCGCTCGGTGTAGGGGCCGCTGTTGGCACCGATGTAGGCGCGGATCGCGCGGACCGGTCCGCTGCGGTTTGTGAGGAAGGCACCCTCACCCGCCGAGAATGTGTCCTCGCTGCGGCCGCAGCTGCCGGGGGCAAAGAGCGACTTGTGGCGGTCGAGGATGTCGGCCCCGGTCGCCTCGCCAGCGTGGACCTGCAGAGCGTCATCGACCCAGCGGTCGGAGAAGTGCTGGGAGTAATAGGGGGTGGTGACGGTCGAGTTCTCGGGGTTGGGCCCGGCGTTGAAGTTGTAGGTCATCTTGTAGGGGCCCGAGTTGAGGTGGAAGTCGTAGTTGACGTAGTGCCTGCCGGCCGCGGGATCGAGTGAGCCCTTGCTGCGGAAGAGGTAGATGTAGCCGGCGCCCGCGCCGGCGACCGGACCAACGACGCGGACCTCGACCCCGGAAGCGGCGACGACTCCAGCTGGGTCCTTGAAAGCGCCGGTCTTCGAGCCCGCGTCGCCGCTCATCATCGCCACCTCGTCGTCGGCGTCGAGACCCGGATCGGGGTCGGGGCCGGCGAATGTCCCCGGGTCGGTGTAGCTGAGGGCGCCGAGGCCTGTCGAGCCGCCCCCGGATGCCCCGTGGTAGAGGCTTCGGAGGTCGACGACGGCCCGCTCGTCGACCTGCACCGGCACCTGCTCCCAGGCGCCCTGCCAGCGAAAGGCGACAACGCGGGCGGGGGAGGTGCCGACGAGGGTGGGAAGTCCGGCGCCGGTCAAGACGACGGGGTCGTCGGGGCGCAAGCGGCCTGCTGCTGAGGCGCTCGCCGAGGAGGTGCCGAGCGCGATCGCCGCAACCAGGAGTGTCAGGCCCGCCGCTCGCGTCATCGAACGATCGTAGGGTTTGCGCCATCGGCCTCCACGTTCGACCGACCCAGTTTCGGCGAGCTCATGCCGGCGACCGTTCCGTCGATGCTTCATCGATGGCGAAACACCGGCCCCGAGCCCTGGTTGCGGCGCTGCTCGCGCTCGCGGTCGGCTCCGCGCTCGCCGGCTGGGGATGCGGCGGCGGCTCGGGCGACGGGACATCGGCCGAGGACCCGGTCGCATCCGGCGCCCAGCAGGCGCTCGGGGCGCTGACGCCGTGGCGGTTGTTCGGCCGCACTCGGTCGCGCATTCACTACCTGCGGGCTCCGGAGCGGCTGAACCCGCCGCTGAAGCATCTGTGGTCGTTCAATGACCGTGTCCTGATCGAATTCCCGCCGGCCGTCGCCGGCGGCGTCGCCTACGTCGCCGACAAGTACGGCAATGTGCGGGCGCTGCGGCTCTCAGACCGCAGGGTGCTCTGGGACATCCAGCGCTCGCACCGAGAGGTCGGGCCGCCGTCGGACGTGACCGCCCCCGTCTACTTGCGCGGTCGCCTCTTCGTCGCCTTCAGGGGCGGCGAGCTGGTGGCCTTCGACGCCAGGGACGGGAAGATCATCTGGAAGCGCAACCTCGACACTCACCTCGAGTCCTCGCCGATCGTCGTCGGCGAGACGCTCTACCTCGGCTCCGACAAGACCAACCTGTTCGCCATCAACACCGCGAACGGCCGCAACCGCTGGCAGTACAACGCCGCCTCGCCGATCAAGTCGAGCCCGAGCTACCGCCTCGGTCGCATCTACTTCGGCGACTACACCGGGACGATGTTCTGCCTCGACGCGGACTCCGGCAAGCTGATCTGGCAGACCGACACGACCAAGGTCCCGCCCTTCGGAAGTGGCGGCTTCTACTCCTCCTCGGCACTCGCCTACGGCCGCGTCTACGCGGGACGAGACGACGGCACCGTCTACGGCTTCGACGCCAGAACGGGGAAGAAGGCCTGGTCCTATGAAACCGGCGACGACATCTACGGCTCGCCGGCGTTGGCGCGGGTGCCGGGGACGCCGCCGACCGTCTACATCGGCTCCTACGACCACCGCCTCTACGCGCTCAACGCCCTCACCGGGGACAAGGAGTGGAGCTTCGACGTCGGCGGACAGGTTCCGGGAACGGCGACCGTGATCGGCCACACCGTCTACACCTCGAGCTTCCAGACCGAGGAGTCGATCGGAATCGACGTCCTCACCCATCGCAAGACCTTCCACTACCCCTCCCCCGGCTACACGCCGATGATCTCCGACGGCCGCAAGCTCTTCCTGATCGGCTATTTCTCCCTGCACGGCTTTGAGCCGAAGTAGCGGGGGAGCCGGGATTCGAACCCGGATTCACGGTTTTGGAGACCGCGCGCTTAGCCGTTGGCTCACTCCCCCGGGGGTGCGGCGGACCATGCTACCCGCGGAGATTTCTGCTCGTTGAACGGAATTGGCTGCCGTCGCGACCAATTCCGTTCAGTGACCGCCCCGGCGGGCCCGCGGCCGCCGAAACCGGCGCCGGCGGCCACGGGGCTGCCGGGAGAAGAGTGCGGGCGGAGGGACTTGAACCCCCACGGGCCGAAGCCCACCAGGACCTAAACCTGGCGCGTATGCCAATTCCGCCACGCCCGCGGGCGCGCTCGATGCGCCGCCGGGCAAGAAACCCCTGCGCGCATCTTGCATAGATTCTATGATCGACCGTGATGCCGGTTGGAGAGGCAAGGCCGGGCTACGAGCTCTGGCGGCCGAACAGGGTCAAGCCACAGTCGATCACGATGAAGTTCGTGGTCGTCACACTGCTGCTGGTATCCGCCGCGCTCGCCGCGATCGTGACCATCGCCGGCTGGCCGATCCTTCAGGGCGGCGCCGCGATGGGACTCATCTGCCTGATCTTCTATGTCTTCCTCTACGTCCTCTTCGCGGTACTGATCGCGCGCTGGCGGCGCGGCGTGCTCCCCGTGGCCTCGGCCTGGGCGGTTCTCCTGGTGATCTTCTGCGCGATCGCCGCCAACACCTGGTTCGCCCGCGACAAGGTCGGATTGGACGAGGGACTGCTCCCCTCTCCGCTGATCGGCCTGCTCGTCGTCATCCTGATCCCGATCCAGCTCGCCCTGATGCTGGTCACGATGATTGCCTTCAACCAGGAGTGGCACGTCGAGGAGGAGCGCCCGATCGGTTCCGGCGAGGACTACGGTGCCGGGGCTGCGCCCGACGACGGCGCTGCAACGCCGGCGTAGCGCTACCTCGAGCCACGCCCGAGAACCCGCGTCGAGCCTAGAATGGCTCTCAGGCGGCGGTGCTGCAACTGGTTGACAGGGCGCCCTCAAAAGGCGCTGTCCTTCGGGACATGTGGGTTCGAATCCCACCCGCCGCATGTTTCGGGGGCAGTGGATGAGATCCGCGGGCCAAGACGCTGAGCTCGCCCCCCCAGCGATAATCCAGACGTGGACGCCGCCGGCCGCTTCGAGGTGATCGAGAGGCTCTGCTCCTTCGAGGGGCGGGGGCCGGGGACCGATGCCGAGCGCCGGGCCGCGAACTGGCTCGCCGGGCGCCTGCGGGAGATGGGCCGCCGGGTCGAGGTCGAGCCGACCTACGTCCACCCCGAGTATTCGCTGGCGATGGCGCTGCACGTGGCTCTGGCGATCATCGGCAGCCTGGTGGCGCTGCTCTCCCCCGCCGCCGGCTTCGGCCTCGTCCTCTTCTCGGCGCTCTCGCTCTTCCTCGACCAGAACACCCGCCTCTACCTCCTGCGGCGGCTGCTGTTCCGGCGCGCCTCCCAGAACGTCGTCTCGCCCGGCTCAAATCCCGAGGCGCCCTACCGGGTCGTGCTCTCGGCCCACTACGACGCGGCGAAGACGGGACTCGTCTTCGGGCCCCACTCGGAGAAGGCCGCGCGCCGCCTCCCCGAGCGCGGTCGGGTGCTGCTGGGGCCGATCCGGTTGATCTTCTGGGCCGGGGTGGTTCCGCTGCTGCTGGTCACGGGGCTGCGGCTGGCCGGAATCGAAGACGCCTGGGTCTCGGCCCTGCAGCTCGTCTTCATCGCGCTGGGGCTGGTGGCGATCGTGCTGCTGGTTGACATCGCCCTCTCGGAGATCGTCCCCGGCGCCTGCGACAACGCCTCGGCGGTCGCCGCGGTCCTCTCAGCCGCCGAGGTGCTCGGCGAGGACCCGCCCGAGAACCTCGACGTCTGGGTGATTCTCCCCGGGGCCGAGGAGTGCAACGCCGAGGGAATGGCCTGCTACATGGGCGCGCACCGCCGCGAGATCGACCGCGAGAGGACCTTCTTCGTCAACCTCGACTCGGTCTCATATGGCGACGTCCACTACCAGCGAAGCGAGGGGGCGATCGTGAACTGGGCGATGGACCGGCGCCTGGTCGAGCTCTGCGAGGGGATCGCCGAGAGGCAGCGCTCGGGCCCTGAGGGCGAGCACGCCGCGCGCCCCGTCCGCCACTCCTTCCACACCGACGCCCTGCCGGTGATCGTGCGCGGATTCCGGGCGATCTCGATCGTCGGCGCCAAGGACGGGGTCGGCGCTCCCTACTACCACACGCCCGAGGACAACCCGGGCAATGTCGACGCCGAGGCGATGACGCGCGCGACCGATTTCACGGTCGAGCTGGTGAGGGAGATCGACCGCGATCTCGACGTCTCGAGCGATCCGGACCCGGCCGCCGCGGGAGAGGACCCGAACCAGCCCTCCCCCACCCCTCGCTCCACCCATCGGGTATAAGCCGACCCCTTGCACGCCGACCCCGAACATCCGCCCGCGGAGCTTCTCTGGCGGCCCTCCGAGGAGATGGTCGAGCGCTCGCGGATGGCCGAGTACATGCGCTGGCTCGCGGCCGAGCGCGACCTCTCCTTCGACGACTACGGCTCGCTGTGGGAGTGGTCGGTGGGCGACCTCGAGGCCTTCTGGTCCTCGATCTGGGACTTCTTCGCGGTCCGCTCCGACGTTCCCCGCTCCGAGGCGCTCGGCTCACGGCAGATGCCCGGTGCCGAGTGGTTCCCCGGAACCCGCGTCAACTACGCCGAGCACGTCTTCCGCGATCGCGACGACTCCGAGGTCGCGATCGCGCACGCATCGGAGCTGCGCGAGCTAGCGGAGCTGACCTGGGGCGAGCTGCGAGCGAGGGTCGCGGCCGCCGCCGGTGGCCTGCGGGCGCTCGGCGTCGGCCCCGGAGACCGCGTCGTCGCCTACCTGCCGAACATCCCGGAGGCGGTCATCGCCTTCCTGGCGACGGCCTCGATCGGGGCGATCTGGTCGTCGTGCTCTCCCGACTTCGGCGCCTCGAGCGTTGTCGATCGCTTCGCCCAGATCGAGCCCAAGGTCCTGTTCGCGGTCGACGGCTACCGCTACGGCGGCCGCGACTTCGACCGCACCGCCGTCCTCGCCGGCCTGCAGGCGGAGATGCCGAGCCTCGAGCGCACGGTCGTCCTTCCCTACCTCGCCGAGGATCCCGACCTCTCGGGGCTGAGCGGCGCCATCCGCTGGGAGGAGCTGCTCGCCGGCGGTGAGGGCGCCAACCTGGCCTTCGAGCGAGTCGCCTTCTCCGACCCCCTCTGGGTGCTCTACTCCTCCGGCACCACCGGCCTGCCGAAGGCGATCGTCCAGAGCCAGGGGGGCATCCTCCTCGAGCACCTGAAGAAGCTCCACCTCCACGCCGACCTGCACCCGGGCGATCGCATCTTCTGGTTCACGACGACGGGCTGGATGATGTGGAACTTCCTCGTCTCCGGGCTGCTGACGAGGGCGGCCGTCGTCCTCTACGACGGCAACCCCGGCCATCCGGACATGGGCGTGCTCTGGGACCTCGCCGCCGATGCCGGGGTCACCTGCTTCGGTACCAGCGCCTCCTACATCGCGGCCTGCATGAAGGACGGCATCGAGCCCGGCTCCGGCCGCGACCTCTCGCGCCTCGGCGCGGTCGGCTCGACCGGCTCACCGCTCTCGCCCGAGGGCTTCGACTGGATCTACCGCCAGATCGGATCCGACACCTGGCTCTTCTCCACCAGCGGCGGCACCGACCTCTGCACCGCCTTCGTCGGCGGGGTGCCGATCCTCCCCGTCTACCGCGGCGAGCTGCAGGCGCGCGCCCTCGGCGCTGCGGTCGAGGCCTGGGACGAGCAGGGCCGGCCGCTGATCGGCGAGGTCGGCGAGCTCGTGGTGACCGAGCCGATGCCCTCGATGCCCGTCTTCTTGTGGGGAGACGAGGACGGCAGCCGCTACCGCGCCGCGTACTTCGAGCACTACCCGGGGGTCTGGCGCCACGGCGACTGGATCGAGATCACCTCGCGCGGCACCGCGATCATCTACGGGCGATCCGACTCGACCATCAATCGCTCCGGCGTGCGCATGGGCACCAGCGAGATCTACCGGGCCGTGCAGGGGATTCCGGAGATCACCGACGCCCTGGTCGTGGACGTCCCGCGCGAGGGCACCGAGGGCTGGATGCCGCTGTTCGTCGTCCTGCGCGAGGGCGCCGTACTCGACGATGACCTCGAGCGCGAGATCGCCCGGCGCATCCGCGAGCAGTGCTCGCCCCGCCACGTCCCGAACGAGGTCTTCGAGGTCGCCGAGGTGCCGCGGACGCTGAGCGGCAAGGTGCTCGAGGTCCCGGTGAAGCGGATCCTGATGGGCACGCCCGCCGAGCAGGCCGCCAGCCGCGACTCGCTCGCCAACCCGGCCTCGCTCGACTACTTCACCGAGCTGGCCCGGCGGCTCGCGCACTGAGCCCGAAACGCTCGCCTGCATCGCCGCCGCGGACCCTCACGGCGTGCGCCGGCGCAGCGTCGCCGCTCCGAGGGCGAGCGAGAGGACCGTCACCGCACAGATGACGACGACGTCGAGAGCCCCTGCCGTCCCCAGCGAGCCCTCGTTCGCCACCCGGTCGAGGGCATCGAAGGCGTAGGTGAGCGGCAGCGCGTATGGAGACGGCCTCGAGCGCCGGCGCCATCTGGTCACGGGCGACGAAGAGACCACAGAGCAGAAGCTGCGGGAAGACGAAGGCGGGCATGAACTGGACCGCCTGGAACTCGGTCCGGGCGAAGGCGCTGACGAACAGCCCCAGCGACATCCCCAGCAGGGCGTTCGCGAACCGCGAGTCACGATCACGACGACGGTCGAGCCGGCGACGTCGAGACCGAGCAGGCCGAAGGCGACGAACGAGGTGACCAGCGCCTGGATCACTCCGACGACCGCGAACGCGATCCCGTAGCCGAGCAGGAGGTCGAGCTTGGCCAGCGGCATCGCCATCAGCCGCTCCAGGGTCCCGGTGGTGCGCTCGCGCAGCATCGTGATCGAGGTGACGACGAACATCGTGATGAACGGGAAGAGCCCGACCAGCGGCGCCGCGATCGCGCTCGAACGCACTCGGATTTCCCTCGAACGCGTACTTCAGCAGCGTGATCAGAAACGGCGGAACCAGGAGCAGCAGGGCGATCGTGCGCGGATCGCGCCGCAGCTGGGTCAGCACCCGCAGCGCCGTCGCCCCGGTTACCCTCGCGCTCACCGGGCTCTCCGAGCGCTCGATCAGGGCCAGGAAGGCGTCCTCGAGATCATCCTCACCGGTCTCGGCGCGCAGCTCGGCCGGGGTCATCGTCGCCAGCAGGTGCCCGTCGCGCATCAGCAGCAGGACTCGCAGCGCTCGGCCTCCTCCATGACGTGGCTGGAGACGAGCAGCGTCTCGCCCCGGCTGCGCGAGGCCGGCGAACATCTCCCAGAGATCCACCCGCAGGACCGGGTCGAGGCCGACGGTCGGCTCGTCGAGCACCAGCAGCTCGCGGCTCGCCCAGCAGCGCCGTCGCCAGCGAGACCCGGGAGCGCTCGCCTCCGGAGAGGCTGGACGCGACCCGGTCGATGTGGTCGCCGAGCGTCCACCGTCATCGACCACCTCCTCGACCCGCTCGGCGCCCACCCCGAGCACAGCGGCGAAGTAGCGCAGGTTCTCGCGGACGCTGAGGTCCCCGTAGACCGACGGCGCCTGGGTGACGTAGCCGACGCGCGGACGCAGCGAGGGCGAGCCGGCGGGCTCTCCGAGCACCTCGACGGCGCCCGAGGAGACGATCTGCACGCCCGACGATCGAGCGCATCAGGGTCGACTTGCCGCATCCGCTGGGGCCGAGGAGGCCGGTAATGACTCCGGCGGGAACGCCGAAGTCGAGTCCGTGCAGAACCTCCTGGCCGCCGCGCTCGACGGTCAGGCCCTCGACCGTGATCGCTGCGGTCGCGCTCACTCCTGCGCCGCGGCCGAAACCGCTGCGAGCAGCGCCGCGCAGAGCCCGGCGAGGGCGAAGGCGACTATCGCGGCGGTCGTGTGGGAGCGGGCGTAGGCGAGGAGGAATTCGGCGCGCGAGACGGCGAGCAGAGCGATCGCCGCCGCCGCGAACGCGATGCCCGCCTCGAGTGCAGGCGGAACCCGTCGAAGCGCTGATTTGGCTGGCACCTCGGAGACGTGACCGGCCGCCTTGAGGCCGGCGAGGGCGAGGAAGCCGAAGCCGGTCGCGACCAGCATCCCCCCGAAGACGTCGCTCGGGTAGTGCCAGCCGAGAGCGATGATCGAGACGCAAACGGCGAGGCCGTAGCCGACCCCGGCGAGCACCGCGCCCGGGCGCAGCCGCCGCGGCGCCACCAGGACCAGTGCCACCGCCATCGACATCGAGGCCGTCGCATGACCACTGGGGAAAGCGACCGCTCCGATTCCGTCACCGATCTGGGGCTGCACGCGCGGGTGAGCGAGCACGATCTTCAGAATCTGGGTGGTGACGTTGGCGGCCCCGACCGCGGCCAGCGCCGCGATCAGCGCAGGACGGCGGCCCCAGTGGAGGCCGAGGCCGACGAGGGCGAAGAGGAAGACGAGCAGAGGGAGCGGATCGGCCGTGTGGGCGATCGCGTCCATCACCGCTGCCTTCCCCGGGGTCGCGAGGTTCCCGAAGCCGGCGAAGACCCGGGCGTCGATGACCCCGGCGCGATCGGAGCCGTAGGCGAAGACGAGGAAGCAGGCGAAAGCGCCCGCGCACGCCGCCGCGGCCGCAATCGGTGCCCGGGAGAGCGCCCTGCTCATGAGGAAAAGTTAGCCGACTCAGGCCGGGGTGACCGGGTTTCGCCGCTCGCTGAAGCTGCGGTCCTTGCCCTCGGCGTGGGCGAAGCGCGCGATCAGCTCGTCGCGCAGATCGGCAGGATCGACGACGGCGTCGACCACCAGCTCGGAGGCGAGGTGGAGGATGTCGATGTCCTCGGAGTACTCCCGGCGCCGCTCGGCGACGAAGCGCTCGCGCTCAGCCGGGTCGGAGATCGCCTGGATCTGGTTGTAGAAGACGGCGTTGATCGCCGCCTGCGGGCCCATCACCGCGATCGAGGCGCTCGGCAGGGCGATGCAGCAGTCGGGCTCGAAGGCGGGCCCGGCCATCGCGTAGAGGCCGGCGCCGTAGGCCTTGCGGACGACCACCGAGATCTTCGGCACGGTCGCCTCGGAGACGGCGCTGATCATCTTCGCCCCGTGGCGGATGATCCCCTGGCGCTCGACCGCGGTCCCGATCATGAAACCGGGCACGTCGGCGAGGAACAGCAGCGGCAGGTTGAAGGCGTTGCAGGTCTGGATGAAGCGCGCCGCCTTGTCGGCGGAGTCGACGAAGAGCACGCCCCCCTTCTGGCGGGGCTGGTTGGCAACGATCCCGATCGCCCGGCCGTCGAGCCGTGCGTAGCCGACGATCAGCTCCTTCGCCCAACGCTCGTGGACCTGCAGCAGCGAGCCGGTGTCGAGGAGGCAGTCGAGCAGCTCGCGCATGTCGAAGGGCTGGTTCTCATCGGCTGGGATCAGATCCGCAATCGCCGCGTCTGAGGCGGGCGCGGCGGGCGGGGCGCTGGGCGGCTCGCCGCGCCAGCTGGCGGGCATGTAGGAGAGGTAGCGGCGGGCGATGTCGATCGCCTCCTCGTCGCTACCGGCGAGGAAGTGGCCGCAGCCGGAGACGCCGGTGTGCATCTTCGCCCCACCCATCTGCTCGAGGGTGACGCTCTCGCCGATCACCATCTCCGCCATCCGCGGCGAGCCCAGATACATCGAGGCGTTGCCCTCGCGCATGATCACGACGTCGCAGAAGGCCGGGATGTAGGCGCCCCCTGCGGCGCTGGGGCCGAACAGCAGGCAGACCTGGGGAACCTGTCCGGAGAGCCGGACCTGGTTGTAGAAGATGCGCCCGGCGCCGCGCCGACCCGGGAACATCTTCACCTGGTCGGTGATCCTGGCGCCGGCGGAATCGACCAGGTAGACCAATGGGATCCTCAGCTTCAGGGCGCGCTCCTGAATCCGCAGGATCTTCTCGACCGTCTTCGGCCCCCACGACCCCGCCTTCACAGTCGGGTCATTCGCCATCAGCGCTATCCGGCGCCCGCCCAGATGGGCGATCCCGGTCACGACCCCGTCGGCGCCAAGCCCCTCCTCCTGCCAGTTGGCCAGCAGCGCCTCCTCGGAGAAGGAGTCCGGATCGACGAGCCGCGCAATCCTCTCGCGGACCTCGAGCTTGCCCTGCTCGGCGACCTTGGCGTGGTGGCGCTCGGGGCCGCCGGCGAGGGCGGCCTCCAGGGCGGGGCGGATGTCCGTCACTCGGCCGGCGCCCTCTCGTTTGGCTGGATGATCACGGCCGTCTCGTCCTCGGAGCCGGCCGAGTCCTCGGGGCCTGCGGGCTCGGGCTCGGCCGTGGCGGCGGGCTCGGCGCCCGCCGACGACCCCCGCACCCGGCTCGCCGTACCGGCGACGCTCCCGGCGATCTCCTCGAGCTCGTCGAGGAGCTGGTCGCGGCGCGCGGTCAGGTCCGAGATCACGGACTCGAGCGCCTCGCGGCGGGCCCTTCCATCGGCGACGATGCCCTCGGCCTCAGCCTCGGCCCGCGCCGTGGCGTTTCGCAGCAGCGACTCCGCCTCGGCCCGGTGCTCAGACGCGTAGGCGTCCGCCTTGCCGCGTCCGGTCTGCGCGTACTCGTCGGCGTCGGCGCGGACCCGCTCGGCGTAGTCGTCGGCCTCGATTCGCGCAGCGTTCGATTCGATCCTTGCCCGCTCGAGCGTCTCCGTCGCCTCGGTCTCGGCGTCGGTTCTGATCGCGGCGGCGGCCTCACCGGCAGCGGTCAGGACACCCGCGGTGTGGCGGCCGACCTGGTCGAGCTCGCGCTTGACCGTCTCCGACGGAGTCGGCTCCGCGCCGCCCTCGTCGAGCCAGTCGGCCAGGCCCTGCAGGTAGGTGTCCACCTCGCCGCGGTCGTAGCCGCGGCGGACGATGTTGAAGGTGGCGCTGCGAATGCGATCGACGCTGTCCTGATCCACTCTCTCCTCCTTCGTCTGCCCAGCAGGGCCGCCTCCGGCCCCGGCTGGGGCCGCCTCTAGGCCCCGGGATCCACCGGGACCGGCTTTTCGCCCGAGTAATCGTAGAAGCCCCGGCCCGTCTTGCGGCCAAAATGGCCTGCATCGACCAGCTTTCGCAGGGTCTCGGGGGGCGCGAACCGCTGGTCCCCGTAGGAGGCGTGCATGATGTCTCCGATCGAGGCGAGGGTGTCGAGGCCGACGAAGTCGGCCAGGGTCAGCGGTCCCATCGGGTGACTCGCGCCGGCCATCATCCCGGTGTCGATATCGGAAACCGAGCCGATGCCCTCCTCGTAGCCGCGAATCGCGTCGAGCATGTAGGGCACGAGCAGGCGGTTGACGATGAAGCCGCGATTGTCGCCCGCGGCGACCGTCGTCTTGCCGAGCTTCTCCCCGAGCTCGAAGCCGAGGCTGTACGCGTCCTCGCCGGTCCCCTCGGCGCGAACGACCTCGAGCAGGGGCATCACCTGAGCGGGGTTGAAGAAATGCAGGCCGAGGAAGCGCTCGGGCCTTCCGGTCACCGCCGCCTGGTCGGCCACGGCGAGCGATGACGTGTTGCTGGCGAAGAATGCGTCGTCCTTGGCTATCCGGTCTACCTCGCGCCACATCTCGAGCTTCTCGTCGAGGTCCTCGGTGATCGCCTCGATCACGAGGTCGCACTCGGCGAGGTCGGCGTAGTCGAGGGTGCCGGCGATGCGTCCGCGGATGGCGTCCGCGTCGGCCTGCTCGATCTTCCCCTTCTCGACGGCACGGCCGAGCTGCTTCTCGATCTTCGCGATTCCTGCGTCGAGCTTCTCCTGGGAGACCTCGCGCACGACCACGTCCCAGCCGGCCTGGGCGCAAATCTGGGTGATTCCGTGTCCCATCAGGCCGCAGCCGAGGACACCAACCTTCTCAATCTCCACGTGAATGACTCCTGGTCTGTTGGTTCGGGCGGGCGCGCAGCCTATTGGGAGGCGACACCGAGGCGCTCGGCCATCGCCTCGGCGAGGGCCTGGAGGCCGCTCAGCGGCCGCACCATCACCATCATCTCGGTGATCAGGCCGTCCTCGCCGAATCGCAGCACGTCGACCCCGTTGAGGTTGCGATCGCCGCTACGGGCCTCGAAGACCAGCACAGCTGCGTCGCCGGTTTCGACCTGGTCGGTGTAGCGGAAGTCCTCGAACACCTGGACGACGGCGCCGAGCAGGACTCTGAGGGCATCGAGGCCCTCATACGGCTTGAAGACGACGGGGCTGCGAAAGACGACGTCGGGTGAGAACAGATCCTCAATCGCGGAGAAGTCCTTGGCCTCGGCTGCTGCCCGGAAAGCATCGCTGCGCATGGGCCGCACCCTAGCGCTCCGGGTGCCAATCGACTGGGCCGGCCCGCAGCACGTGCGCTCCCAACGGCCGGCCCAGGACCTCCTGAGCGCTGCGCGAGGCGGCGATCAGCGCCGAGAGGTCGATGCCGGTCTCCACGCCCATCTCGTGCAGCATCGAGACCACGTCCTCGGTGGAGACGTTGCCTGTCGAGCCCGGCGGGACCGGGCAGCCACCGAGCTCGCCGAAGCTCGACTCGAACGAGGTGACGCCGCGCTCGAGGGCGGCGAGGATGTTGGCGAGGCCCTGGCCGCGGGTGTTGTGGAAATGGGCCGTCAGCTCGACCCCGTCGAGGTGCCCGGATGCGGCGGCGAAGAACTCGCCCACCTGGCGCGGATTGGCCATCCCCGTGGTGTCGCCGAACCCGACCTCCTCGCAGCCGGCCGCCGCCAGGCGCTCGGCGATGCCGAATACGCGCTCGGGGGCGACCTCGCCTTCATACGGACAGCCGAACGACGTCGCGATCACTCCCTCGCAGCGCAGCTCCGCCCCCCGCGCTGTCTCCAGCACCCGCTCGAGCCCGGCCAGGGACTCCTCGACGGAGCGGTTGACGTTCGTGCGGTTGTGTGTCTCCGAGGCCGAGAGGAAGACGCTGACCTCGTCGAAGCGCTCGCGCATCTCCAACGCCCGATCGAGGCCGCGGTCATTCGGGATCAGGACCGAGAAGGAGACGCCCTCCCGGCGCTCGATTGCAGCCAGGACCTCTGCCGCGTCGGCAAGCTGCGGGATCACATCGGGGCGGACGAAGGAGGTGACCTCGAGCCGCCGCAGCCCACTGGCCGAGAGCATGTCGATCAGCCGCACCTTCTCGGCGGTGGGAATCACCTCGGGCTCGTTCTGGAACCCGTCGCGAGGCCCGACCTCGCGGATGCTGACCTGTTCGGGGAACGAGCCCACGCCGCTCAGCTTATGCGGCCCGGGACGGTGGAAGATGTCAGCCGGGCGATCACTTCCGCCAGCGTCGACGCCACCTCGCCGGGCTCGTGGGCAGCCTGAGCGTGGGTGAAGCGAAGCTGGGTGAGACCGGCACGAGCGTGTGCCTGATCCCTGCGCCGGTCCCGGGCCTGCTCGGCTGCAGTGCGGTGGTAGCGCAGGCCGTCTGCTTCGACCACGAGACCGAGCGCCGGCCAGAAGAAATCGACCTTGAAGCCGTTGAGCTGGCGGCCGGTGAGGGGAAGCGGAAGACCTGCCGCCCGGATCAGGCGGAGGAACCGGCGCTCGAGCTCGGAGTCGGTGAGAAGGACGCTGTGGCGGTCGAGGCAGCGGCGCACGACTCCGAGACCGCGCATCCTCGGCATTCGCTCGAGCCACTCGCGGAGCTGATCGGGATTGATCAGACCGAGGACGTCCGCCTCGTTGATCGCTGCTTCGAGCCCGGGGGTCGAAAGGCGCGGGGCGATATCGACGATCGTGAGAGCGGGTGAGGTGACGGGGATACGGCGGCGACGGGTCTGCTCGGCGGGCGGCAGGACGGCGCGGCGATGAACGCGGACGCCCCGCGAACGCGGAAAGCGCGAGGCGGCCACCGACACCTCTGGCCGGCGAGCGGCACCTGCTCGGATCCCCCAGAGCTCGGCGGCGCTGAGATGACTGAGAACCGCGCCCGCTCCGCTGGAAAGCACTGCGGCCAGCAGGCGGCCGTCCTTGCTGACCTCGGGCCGCCCCACGGCGTAGACGCCGGGAAGCAGCTCATGGAGGCGGCCCTGGACCCGCCGGTGCCGGATCCCGGACCGGGTCAGTCCGAGCTCGAGCAGCTGACGCTGGGAGACGACGCCGTGCTGGCACTCGGCAAGCCGCCAGATGGTCAAGAGAATCGCCCCCCGGCGGCGGCGACGGATTGCAGCTAGACCATGCCGAGGCCACCGCTGACGCCCAGGGTCTCCCCGGTCACGAACGAGGAGTCGTCGGAGGCGAGGAAGGCGATCGCGGCGGCGACCTCCGCGGGAGTGCCGAGCCGGCGCATCTGGGTCAGGCCGCGCATCGTCTCGATGATCTTCTCGCCGACCTCGCCCAGCTGCTTGGCCCCCATCAGCAGCGGCGTCTCGATCGGGCCGGGCGCCACCGAGTTGGCGGTTATCCCGTAGCGCCCGTTCTCGCGCGCGATCACCTTCATGAAGGCGATCACCCCGCCCTTGGCCGCGGAGTAGACGGCCGAGCCCTTGGAGCCGACCCGCCCGGCCTCCGAGGCGGTGCTGATGATGCGGCCGTAGCCGGCCTCCTGCATCGCCGGCAGCGCCGCGGCGGTGCAGTTGAAGACACCGGTGAGGTTGACGGCGACCACCTTGGCCCACTGCTCGGGCGTCGTCTTCGGGAAGAAGCCGAACTCGTCCATGCCGGCGTTGTTGACGAGGATGTCGAGGGTACCGCCGGCGGCGGCTACGGCGGCGTGGGCGGTGTCGAGGTCGGTGACATCGAGGAGGACGGCGTGACCGGAGATCTCGGAGGCGACCTTCTCGGCGCCCTCGAGGTTGAGGTCCCCGATCCAGACCTCGGCGCCCTCGGCCGCGAGCCTCGCCGCGGTGGCGGCGCCGATTCCGCTGGCGCCCCCGGTCACCAGTGCCTTGCGTCCCTCGAGCCTCATCGGCGGGCAGCATAGACTGGCGCGCCTTGACCGAGTCGATTCCCCCAGCCCGGCGGCCCGGCGACCGGTGAGGGTCGCCCTCCTTGCCGGTGGCAGCGGCGGCGCGAAGCTCGCCGCCGGTCTCGGGACGCTCATCGGGCCGGAGCTCTCGGTGATCGCAAACACCGGCGACGACATCGAGATCCACGGCGTCCACGTCTCCCCAGACCCCGACCTCATCACCTACTGGCTTACCGGCGAGATCGACGAGGAGCGCGGCTGGGGAATCCGCGACGACGGATTCACGGTATTCGAGCGGCTGACCAGCTTCGGCGCCCCGGACTGGTTCGGCCTCTCCGATCGCGACCTGGCCGCCTGTCTCTACAGACGCCACTTCATCGAGGAGGGTGGCCGCCTCACCGACGCCCAGGCGCAGATCTCGCGCGGACTCGGCGTCAGTGCGGCGGTGCTGCCGATGTGCGAGGAGCCGGTGCGGACCCGGGTGCTGACCGATGCGGGATGGCGTGGGCTGCAGGAGTACCTGATCCTCGACCGAGGCGAGGCAGAGGTGCGGGAGGTCGAGCTCGACGGCATCGAGAGCGCACGGCCGACGCCCGAGGTCCTGGGTGCGCTCGAGTCGGCCGAGCTGATCGTGATCGGGCCATCGAACCCGGTGATCAGCATCGGCCCGATCCTGGCGGTGCCCGGGATGACGGACGCGATCCGGGCCGCGAGCGCGCCCGTGGTCGCGGTCAGCCCCTTTGTCGCGGGCAGGGTCGTGAAGGGGCCGACGGAGCGCTTCATGGCCGCCGTCGGACGGCCGTCGACCGCGGCCGGGGTCGCGTCGCTCTATCAGGGCCTGATCGACGCGATGATCGTCGACGAAGGTGATCCCGACCCCCCGCCGGAGGGGATTGCGACCGAGTCGATGCCGACGATGATGGCCGGACCAGCGCCGAGAGCCGTCGTGGCCCGTTCGGTGCTCGACTTCGGCCGCTGGTTCGAGGCGCCTTGAGCGCCACCGCGATCGTCCCGGTCAAACGGGTCGCCGTCGCCAAGAGCAGGCTCGAACCCGCGATCTCGGAGGAGCGCCGCGGACCGCTACTCGAGGCGATGCTCGCCGATGTGCTGGAGGCGATCGCCGCGGCAAGGGCGATCGAGCGGACGATCGTCGTCACCGGTGACCCGGGCGCCGAGGCGGTGGCAGCCGCCGCCGGAGCCGAGGTTCTGACCGACCCCGACGACGCCGGCCACCCCGAGGCGACGCTGCTCGGAATCGCGAGGGCGGCCGAACTGGGCGCCGGCTGCGTCGTGCTGCTCCCCGTTGACTGCCCGATGCTCGATCCGAAGGATCTCGACAGCCTCCTGACGGCTGTGCCCGAGCGCTACGTGGCGATAGTCCCCGACCGCCACGGGAGCGGCACGAATGCTCTGGTGCTGGCGCCCCCCGACGCGATCCGGCCGGCCTTCGGCGAGGGCAGCTGCGAGCGCCACATCGCCGCCGCGCGCGGCGCCGGCATCCCCTTCTGCGTCGAGGAGGTTCGATCGCTGGCACTCGACCTCGACACTCCCGCGGACATCGTCGCGATGGCGACCGCGGTCGCGTCCGATCGCAGCCGGGGCAGGCGGACGGCCCGGGTGCTGGGGATCTGACCGGCGTGGACGCGATCTCGGTGCTGCCGGTCAAGGGGATCCCCGAGATCGGCGAGGGCGACCGGATCGGGTCGGAGATCTCGTCGCGGGCCGAGCTTGAGGACGGCGACGTCGTCGTCATATCGCAGAAGGTCGTCTCCAAGGCTGAGGGCCGGTTGCGCCGGCTCTCGAGCGTGATCCCGGGCTCGCGGGCGCGCAAGCTGGGAGCCCTCCTCGGCAAGGAGCCGGCCCTGGTCGAGCTGGTGCTGAGCGAGAGCGCGGAGATCCTGCGAGCTGAGCGCGGGGTGCTGATCACAGAGACCCGCAGCGGCTGGGTATGCGCCAACGCGGGCATCGACAGCTCGAACCTCGCCGAGGACGGAACCGTCTGCCTGCTGCCCAACGACGCAGACGCCTCGGCCCGCAGGATCCGCGCCGAGATCCACGAGGACTGCGGCATCGCTGCGGCGGTGATCATCTCCGACAGCTTCGGCCGCGCCTGGCGGGTTGGCCAGTGCGAGGTTGCGATCGGCTGCGCCGGCCTCGAGCCCCTTGAGGACTGGAGGGGCCGCAAGGATCGCCGGGGGGTCCGGCTCGAGGCCACGCTGATCGCGATTGCCGACGAGGCCGCGGCCGCGGCCGATCTCGCGCGCGCCAAGGACAGCGGCATCCCTGCGGCCATCGTCCGCGGCCTCGGGCGGCACGTGTGCGACGGCGACGGGCCGGGCGCGGCGGCGCTTCGGCGCGGACGCTCCGAGGACCTCTTCCGCTAGCGGTGGACCTTCTCCTTCATGGTCCGCTGGCGGTGGATTTTCTCCTTCATGCCCGGAAGCGCCCCGCCCTCCTCGGTCCAGGCGGGGGGCTCGTAGGCCTCGCCCGGAACGCCGCCGAGGCAGAGCAGGCGAGCGCCCGACTCGCCGGTGACGAACTTGCGCTTCTCCCCGGGGCCGACCCGGGCGAAGACTCCCGGCTCGAGCTCGTATGAGTGGTCCCCGGCCTCGAGCGTCGCACGGCCGCTGAGCGCCGTGTAGACCTCCTCCTGCGAGTCATGGGTGTGGTCGTGGTCGGGGTACATGTGGAAGTCGGGCGGGAGCTCGATCACCTGGATCCCGAACGAGCTGACCCCGAGGCCGGCCCTCACCCGCCGCATCCCTCCACCGAAGATGGCCTCGAAATCGTCGAGGTCCTTCACCGTCACATCAGCCATCCGAATCCTCTCTCGCCTCAATCGTCACTACCGCGGCGCCGTGAACCCTACCTGCGCGCAGGTCATCGAGCGCTTCCTGGGTCTCGCTGAGCGGATATGACCGCACCCGCGTGCGCACCGGCACCTCGGGGGCGAGTTGCAGGAACTCCTCGCCGTCGGCTCGGGTCAGGTTGGCCACGGAGCGCAGCGAGCGCTCGCCCCAGAGGATCTCGTAGGGGAAGGCCGGGATCTCGCTCATGTGGATGCCGGCGCAGACGACGGTTGCGCCCTTCTCGCTGGCACGCAGCGCCTCGGGGACCAGCTCGCCCGCCGGGGCGAAGATGATCGCGGCGTCAAGGGGTTCAGGGGCAGCGCCGCCCACCGCCCCCGCCCACTCCGCCCCGAGCTCACGAGCGAGCGCCTGGCCCTGATCGTCACCCTCGCGTGTGAACGCGAACACCCTGCGCCCCTGGCTCACCGCGACCTGGCAGAGGATGTGGGCGGAGGCGCCGAACCCGTAGAGCCCGAGGCGCTCTCCGTCCCCCGCCAGCCGCAGTGCCCGGTAGCCGATCAGCCCAGCGCACAGCAGCGGCGCCGCCTGCTCATCGGGGTAGCCGGCCGGGATCGGGAAGCAGAATCGCTCGTCCGCGACCGTGACCTCGGCGAAGCCGCCATCGATGTCGTAGCCGGTGAACCGCGCCCGGTCGCAGAGGTTCTCGCGCCCCGCGAGGCAGTGGCGGCACTCGCCGCAGGTCCAGCCGAGCCAGGGCACCCCGACCCGGTCCCCCGCCACGAACCTCGAGGTCCCCTCCCCCGCCGCGAAATCTGAGGCCCCCTCCCCCGCCGCCTCGACCGTGCCGACGATCTGGTGGCCGAGAACGAGCGGCAGCTTCGGCTCGGTCAGGTCGCCGTCACAGACGTGCAGGTCTGTCCGGCAGACGCCGCATGCCCTGACCCTGAGCCGCACCTGGCCCGGCCCGGGCTCCGGCGTCGCGATCTCAGCCTCCCGAAGAGGCGCGCCCTGGCGTTCGAGCAGCATCGCGCGCATCGCTAGATCTTGGCGTCTGTGGCGAGTTTCTTTGGCATATCCATTGAAACTCGCCTCACTGCCTTCCTCAGTAGGTCTCGACGATCTCGTAGAGCGTCGTCCGCTGGGCCGGGACCCGGCCGGCCGCGCGGGCGGCGGCGATCAGCTGCCCGGGCTCGAGCCGGACACCGTGCTGGGATCCGGCCATTCGCGAGATGTTCTCCTCCATCAGGGTCCCGCCAAGATCGTTGACGCCCCAGCGCAGCGACTCGGTGGCCGCGCCCAGGCCCATCTTCACCCAGCTCGCCTGCAGATTGGTGATCGTCTTCCCGAGGCCAAGTCTGAAGGCGGCCGTGTGCTTGAGGTTCTCCGAGGTCGAGATCTCCTCGATCCCGTGGGTGCGGCCGAGCATTGTGTTGAAGGGGATGAAGCTGAGCGGGACGAACTCGGTGATGCCGCCGGTGCGCTCCTGCAAGGAGCGGACAACCCGCATGTGGCGGGCGAGCTCGCGCGGCTCCTCGATGTGGCCGAACATCACTGTCGAGGTCGAGCGCAGGCCGGAGGCGTGTGAGGCCTCGATGATCTCCACCCAGCGCTCAACCGGCAGCTTGTTCGGCGAGATCCGCTGGCGGACGCCGTCGTCGAGGACCTCGGCGGCGGTGCCCGGGGTCGAGTCGAGGCCACACTCGCGCAGGTACTCGAAGACCTCGCGGGGGGCCTTGCCGGAGCGCTCGCACATGTAGTGGACCTCCATCGGCGAGTAGGCGTGGAGGTGGATCTGGGGAGCCACCTCCTTCGCCAGTCGCAACCAGCGACCGTAATCGGGAAGCTGGTAGTCAGGGTGGATGCCACCCTGCATGCAGATCTCGGTGGCGCCGAATTCGACCGCCTCGCGCACGCGCCCGGCGAACTCGTCCTCGTCGACGAGGTAGGCGTCGGGCGAGCGCTTGCCCTGGCCGAAGCCACAGAAGGCGCAGCCGACGACGCAGACGTTGGTGAAGTTGATGTTGCGGTTGACGACGAAGGTCGCGTGATCGCCGGCGAGCTCGGCCCGCAGCTCGTCGGCCGCGACCCTCATCTCCTCGATCACCTCGGGCCTGGTCTCGGCGAAGAGCGCGGTCAGCTCACCCTCGGAGAGCGCGACGCCGTCGCGACCCTTGGATATGGCCGTCGTCGCCAGGGCGGGATCGATCCAGCCCTCCGAGCGCCGCCCCGAGCCTCGCCGCGGGATGAAGCTCCAGTACTTGAGCTTGATCACATCGAGGACGCCCTGCTCCATCCAGTCGGAGTCCATGTACTGCGGGTAGACGCAGAGGCGCTCGGTCAGCGCGTATCCCGCCGGAGCGAGCGACTTGCGCAGCTCGTGCGGGCTCGGAAAGGCGTGCTCGGGCGAAATGTGGTCGCCGTTGGCCGAGAGCCCACCGAGGTCCGTCGCCCCCGCCTCGACCAGCTCCACCCACCAGTCGGAGAGGTTGGGCGGAACCTGGATGCCGACTTCGGGCATCAACCGCCGGCACTCGGAGATGAGGCGGGTCATCTCCTCGATCGAGACCTCGGACGCCCAGTCGGGCCAGGTTAGATCACCCCCCGGCATCTCCTCCGCTTCGCGTCCGGCGGGATGACTGCCCGGCACGTCCTTCGCTTCGCGTCCGGGCGTGCCGGGGTTGTTGGTGGGATGGGGTTGGCCGTCCTTCCACCTCTCCCTCGCTGCCTGATCCGCGATCTCAGCCACCTCGCGCCCGTAGTAGCGGGGGTGGGGGACGAAGTTCTGGAGGATCACCTCCTGGATGTGGCCGTGGCGCTCGTGGGAGGCGGCTATCGCCTCGAGCGAGGCGACCCGCTCTTCCTCGGTCTCGCCGATCCCGACGAGGATTCCGCTGGTGAAAGGGATCTTCAGCTCGCCGGCGGCCTCGATCGTCGCCAGCCGCTGTGCCGGATGCTTGGTCGGCGAGCCCGCGTGGACGGTCTCCATCAGCCGCTCGGAGACCGACTCGAGCATCAGGCCCTGCGAGGCGGTGACCTCGCGCAGGCGGGCCAGGTCCTCTCGCCCGAGGACGCCGAGGTTGGTGTGCGGGAGGATGCCGCGCTCGAGCGCGCGCTCGCAGGCCCAGACGACGTAGGAGGTGAAATCCCCGTGGCCCCACTCCGCCAGACTCGCGGCGACTCCGGGATTGACCTCGGGCCGCTCGCCGGTGAGGATGAGCAGCTCCTTGGCGTTGCGGCGCCGGGCCTCGTCGAGACGCCGCTCGACCTCCTCCGGAGGGTGGACGTGAGCACGGTGAGTCGCGAACGCGCAGTACTTGCAGTAGCACTGGCAGGTGCGCGAAAGCGACAGCGTGTAGTTGCGTGAGAAGGTGACCCTACGCACGATTTTGAAGCTACCGGAAGCGCCGGGCCGCCCCGGCGCCCCGGATCACGAGGTCGAGCTTGGCTTGACCGAGGTCGAGCTTGGCTTGACCTTCTCGGGTGGCGCCGCCGACGATGTCCCACCCGCCTCGATCACGAAGCGGAAGACCAGCACCGCAAGCAGCGAGCCGACGATCGGCCCCACCAGATATGGCCAAACGCCACCCCAGTCGTTGCTGACCAGCGCCGGGCCGAACCAGCGGGCCGGGTTGTAGGAGGCCACGGTGAGCGGGCCGCCGACCATGACGAGGAAGACAAACGTCGTGCCGATCGCCAGGGCGCCGAGCGCCAGCGGGGCCCAGTCCTTGGCGGTCTTCTTCGAGAGCAGAGCCACGAGGATCACGAGCACCAAGCAGAAGGTCCCCAACGCCTCGACGACCGCCCCCGCGGTATTGCCGGAGAGAAGCGGGCTCACCGTCGCCGCCCCGTAGTGGGTGGCCCTGCCCTCGTCGAGGAGCAGCGACTTGGTCAGCAGCGCCCCGAGCACGGCTCCCGAAAGCTGGGCGAGGATGTAGACGACCGCGTCGAGCGGATCGATCCGCCTGATGACGGCCGCCGCCAGGGTGACGGCAGGATTGAAGTGACCGCCGCTGACGACGCCGAACATAATGATCACCCCGAAGAGGGTGAACCCTTCAGCCAACCCGACGACCGCGTAGTCGGAGCCGAACTGGGCCTGGTTGCCGGTCGCAACGAACAGCACTATGACGCTGGTGATGAAGAAGACCAGCAGCAACGTGCCGATCAGCTCGGCGATGTAGGCGGAAAGTCCTCGCTCCTGCACTGGAAGAAACCTCCTGGTTGGGTTGGCGGCGGCAGTCTATCCCTGGTCGGCGGCTGACGCGTCGCCGAGATGACGAGCGCGCCCCCGTGGATCCTCAGCCGCGCCCCCGGTGGGTCTTCAGATACTTCCGGACCATAGGCCCGATCGGGCTGCAGCGGCGGGTTCCCGCGTCGAACCGGCGCCCGTCGGGCGTTGCCCTGAAGGCCCAGTGGTAGTGGCCCCGCCCGAGTCGCATTCTGAGAAAACCGAAATGCCTGTCCTGGCTGGCACGCGTGTTCGGAGCCGGCTTGCCGAGGTTGAAGAGCGAGTGGCCACCGGTGCCGACGACGAACTCGACGACGCCGCCGTCTCGGTCGAGGCGGTGGCGCGGTCCCTGCGGCGCGAAGCGCTCGTAGTCGTGGTCGTGGCCGTTGAGAACGACGTCGACGCCCGCCCTGTAGAGGATGCTCCAGAAGGTGCTCACCTTCTGGTCATCCTCATGGGCGCCGGAGGAGTAGCGGGGATGGTGGTATGCGGCCAGCACGCAGCGGTTCGGGTGATGTTTGAGGTCCCGCCTCAGCCAGATTGCCTGGCGCGAGTCGGGCCCGCACCGGACCCGGCTGCAGTTCGAGTTGAGGACGACTACGTGCCAGGTCCCGAGATCGAGGCTGTGCCAGCCGCGCCGGCGGTGCCCGGCCCTGCCGAGCACGTGGCCGGGCCCGTTGAAGTAGGTGAAGTAGGAGCGCGCGTTGCGGGTTCCGTACTCGTGGTTGCCGACCACCGGGATCGTCTTCGGCTTGAATCTGCCCCAGGCCGGGCCGTATGAGTGGCGGAACTTCCAGAGCCTTCCGTTCTGGTACTGGAGATCGCCGAGCGCGAACACCGCCCTGTAGTCGCCACGGCTGATCAACCTCGCGACCACCCGCTGGCGGCAGTGGGCGGGGCTGCCGTTGCCCCGGTGGTAGTGGGAGCTGGAGGGATCGCAGGCGACATCGCCGGCAGCGGCTATCACCGGCACCCGGGCGGCCGCGTTCGCGGCCAGGGCCGCGGACGCAACCAGCACCAGCGCACAGGCCGGGAGGTGGCGGCCGGCCCTCACCCGGCGCCCTTGGCCTCGAATTCCTCCTGCAGCCGCTTCCCGTCCTCGATCACGGCGAGCGCGTCCTCGAGGTGCCTCCAGCCCTCGACCTCGACCGTCTTGCCCTCGAGCTGTTTGTAGACGGAGAAGAAGTGGGTGATCTCACGCTGCAACTGCTCGGGAATGTCTTCGAGGACCTGTGCCGTGTTCCAGCCCGGGTCATGGGTCGGAACGCAGACGATCTTGTCGTCCTCGCCCTTCTCGTCGTGCATCTTGAAGACGGCGACCGGCTTCACCGGGATCACGCAACCGGGGAAGGTCGGCTCGGAGACACAGACCAGCGCATCGAGCGGATCCCCGTCGCGGCCGCGATGCCCCCTCAGATACCCGTAATCGGTCGGGTAGACCATCGACGACGAGAGGAAGCGGTCGAGGATGACCGCCCCGATGCCCTCGTCGTACTCGTACTTGTTGCGGCTGCCTTTCGGGATCTCGATGAAGGCCAGCAGCTCCTCGGTGAGGTGGTGATCGGCCATCGGCCGCCCAAGGCTATCCTGCCGCGTGACGTGAGACGAGTCGTCGCGCTGCTGGCGGCCGTCCTCGCCGCGACGGCGCTCGGCGCCTGCGGCGATGGCGGCGCTGAACCGGGCGTGCCAGAGGGCGCGACCGTTGTCCTCGACTTCACGCCGAACGCCGTCCACAGCGGAATCTACGCCGCCAGCGCTCGCGGCTACTACCGCGAAGCGGGGCTCGACTTGACGATTGAGGAACCGGGCGCATCCACCGATGCGCCGAGGCTGCTTCAGGCGGGGCGGGCGGATTTCGCCATCCTCGACATCGAGGACCTCGGCATCGCCCGTGAGCGCGGTCTCGACGTCGTCGGGGTCGCGCCGATCGTCTCGGCGCCGCTGGCCTCGGTGATCTCACGAGCAGACGGGCCGGTGGCGCGGCCGCGCGACCTCGTGGGCCGCACCGCCGGGGTCACCGGTCTGCCCTCCGACGACGCCGTCCTCGACTCCGAGGTCGCGGGCGACGGCGGCAACCCAGCCGAGGTGAGGAGGGTCACGATCGGCTTCAACGCGGTCGCCTCGCTGGCAGCCGAGCGGGTCTCGGCGGTGACCGGATTTCGCAACGCCGAGGCCGTCGCGCTCCGCCGCAGCGGCGTCGCGGTGCGGGTCTTCGCCGTCGAGGACTTCGGCGCCCCGCGCTTCCCCGAGCTGATCCTCTGCACCTCCGCCTCGACCCTGAGATCGAACCCCGACCTGGTCGCGGAAGTGGCCCGGGCGACCGCACGGGGCTACCGCTTCGTCCTCTCCCACCCCCGCCGCGGCCTCGGATACCTGCTGGCGGCGAGCCCGGGGCTCGACCGCGCCGGTCAGGCGGCGCAGCTGCGGGCTCTGATCCCGGCCCTGAGGCCGGTCGGCCGCTTCTCCACGGCGAGACTGCGGGAGTGGGCCGCATGGGCCCTCGCGCACGGAATCATCGAGCGCCCGCTGGCGGTTGCTGCCGCCTTCCGGCCTCAGATCCGCTAGCGGCCGAGAAGGCGCTCGACGAGGTCTGGCAGCTCCCGCGCCATCCTCGAGCGCGGGACGACGACGTCGATACCGGCTTCCTGCGCCCTGCGCCTCGCCTCGACGTCAACGTGCGAGTAGAAGCCGAGCGTCGGCAGCCCGGTGGCGACCACGGCCGCGGCATCGACCGCATCGAGGTCGCAGACGACGACGTCTGCGTCCACGCTCTCCGGCAACGTCGAGGCCACCGTCACCTCGTGGCCCGCGGCGCGGAGGCTGCCCTCGACGCGGCTGGCCAGCATCAGGTCGGCGGCTACGGCGAGGACGCGGGCCACCGTCAGAGCGAGCGGCGCTGGCGGAACTCCTCGCGGACGCTCTCCGGCCGGCCCCACATCTGCACCGCCTCGGCCCGCCCCTCGCGGACCTCGCGCAGCCGCATCACCCCGCCGATCCCGTCGCTGTCGAGCTTGCCGAGGACGCCCCTGACCGTCTCCGCCGCGGCAGCGTGGCCAAAGCTGTGAGCGACGATTATCCGCCAGTGCCAGTCCGCCTCCGAGTAGGGATGGGCGTTGATCTGGGTCAGGTCGACCGCTGCGTCGACGTATCGCGACTCGTCGTCGATCCGCAGGTCGAGCTCGATGTCCGTCCAGTCGGGCGGGAGCGAGTCGAGGACCTGCTGGAAGTCGTCGGCGAGCGCCACGCTCCCAGGCTAACCGAAGAAGACCTGCTGAAGGAGGAACACGTTGAGGCCGATGATCATCGCCGCCAGGGTGCCGGCGAAGAGGGTCAGCCATGGGGGGTTGGCGAGCCCGCCCATCACCTCCGGCTTGCGCGCGATCACAAGCAACGGCACCAGCGCAAACGGGATCCCGAAGGAGAGGACCACCTGGCTGCCGACCAGGGCCTTGGTCGGGCTGAGGCCGATGGCGAGCACGACCAGCGCCGGGATCAGGGTGATCGCGCGCCGGAAGAAGATCGGGATCTGCCGCTCGATGAAACCCTGCATCACCACCTGTCCGGCCATCGTCCCGACCGAGGAGGAGGCGAAACCGGACGCCAGCAGCGCGATCCCGAAGATCGATGCGGCGTTGGTCGAGACCAGAGTCTGGAGGCCGGCGTAGGCAGTCTCGATCGAGTCGATCCCGGTGAGGCCGCCCTCGTGGAAGAGCGCGGCGGCGACGATCATCATCGAGAGGTTGACAACGCCCGCGATCGACATCGCGATCACCACGTCGATCTTCTCGAAGCGCAGAATCCTTCGCCGCTCCGACTCGTCGCGACCGACGATCCGCCTCTGGGTCAGCGCCGAGTGCAGGTAGATGACGTGCGGCATCACCGTCGCGCCGATGATCCCGGTCGCCAGCAGGATGCTCTCGGTGCCGGCGAAGCCGGGGATGAAGAGGTGCTTGGCAACCTCCCCGCCATCGGGGTTTGAGTGGAAGAGCTCGAAGACGAAGGAGGCGACGACGACGCCGACGAGGGCCGTTATCCCGGCCTCGAGCCGGCGGAAACCCCTCTGCTGCAGCGCCAGGATCCCGAAGGCGCCGGCGCCCGCGATCAGGCCGGCTGGGAACAGAGGGATACCGAAGAGGAGGTTGAGCCCGAGCGCGGCGCCGACCACCTCGGCGATATCGGTGGCCATCGCCACCACCTCCGCCTGCAGCCAGAGGCCGACCGACGTCCGCCGGCTGAAGCTCTCGCGGCAGAGCTCGGCGAGGTTCTTCCCGGTCGCGATCCCGAGCTTCGCCGACTGGGTCTGAACGACCATCGCGATCAGGTTCGCCGCGAGGATCACCCACAGCAGCAGGTAGCCGAACTTGGCGCCTCCGGCGATGTTGGTGGCGAAGTTCCCCGGGTCGATGTAGGCGACCGCGGCGATGAAGGCAGGGCCCATGAAGGGCCAGACCCGGCGCAGCCCGCGCGCATGCCCGTCGAGCGAGCGCCGTGCCGCCGCTGCGACCGCCGCCTCGCCGGGGAGGACGTCCTCGACCGCTGGCGCCTTCGCCGGGGCCCGCTCGGGGGCCGGCGGCGCCTCGACGACGGGCGGTGGCTTCACGCTCGGCCCTCGCCGACGCGCATGCGGCGAGCAAGCTCCCCGCCGAGCGCGTGCTCGACTCCGCCGATCTCGACCAGAAGCGGTCCCTCGAACGGCTGGCGTCCGGTGACCAGGATCTCGACGCCCGGCGTGATCCCGCGCTCGGAGAGATAGCGCAGCATCGCCGGGTCGGTATCGGAGACGCGGGCGAAGACGCCCCTCTCGCCCGGCTCGAGCTCGGAAAGCTGGCGATTGCCGGACTCACCGGGCGGCCGCAGATCGGGCCCCGGGATCGGGTCCCCGTGGGGATCGTGGCTCGGCTCCCCGAGCTTCTCGGCGATCAGCGTCTCGAGATCCTCGGAGATGTAGTGCTCGAGGACCTCGGCCTCCTCGTGGACGCGATCCCACGGCATCCCCAACGCCTGCGCCAGGTAGGACTCGAGCAGGCGGTGGTGGCGGATCACCTCGAGGGCGACCCGCTCCCCGTCCGGGCTGAGGGTGGCGCCGCGGTAGGGCCTGTAGATGACGAGACCGCGCCCATCGAGGCGCTTCAGCATCGCGGTCGCGGTCGCCGGCGTGACGCCGAGGCGCTCGGCCAACTCGCTTGTACCGACCGGGCCCTCGTTGCGCCTGCCGAGACCGTAGATCGCCTTCAGGTAGTCCTCGACCGCCTCGGTGTTCGGGGCGCTGCGCGCGGGACGGGCGTGGCCGCTGCGGTGAGCGCCGGGCTGCGGGTTCTCCCTGTTGTGAGCCGACACAACTGGAAGTTTGACACATCTAAACCGCTCTTGGCGACGAAGGCGCTGCCGTAGAATCGCCGTTGTGGGCGCACCGGTGGCAATCGAGATCGACGCGCAGTACCGACAACTCCGCGAGGAGTGTGGGCTGCTGGATCGCTCGAGCCGCGGGAAGCTCGCGGTTCGTGGCGCCGAGGCCGCCGAGTACCTGCAGGGGCAGTTGACCAACGAGATCGAGGAGCTCGAGCCAGGAGAGGGCTGTTACGCGGCGCTGCTCGACCGCAAGGGCCACATGCAGGCCGACATGCGGGTGCTGCGAACGGCGCCGGACGAGATTTTGCTCGACACGGAGCCGATTGCGCTCGACCCCGCGATCCGCCATCTGAGTACCTACAACATCGGCCGCGACGCCGAGGTCGTAAACGAGACCGCGGAGCGCTCGCTGCTGTCGCTGCTGGGCCCCCGCAGCGCCGAGATCTCGGGGTTCATTCCGGGCGAGGAGAGCTCATCCGAAGAGGGCGTCATCGACGGCATCGGGGTCCGAGCGATCGCCACGCGGGACGGCGTCGACCTGCTCTGTGCCGCTCGCGACCGGGATGCTCTGGCAATGGCTCTGCTCGAGCGCGGTGCCGGCGAGGTCGGCGAGGAGGCTGCGGAGATCCTGCGGATCGAGGCCGGCGTGCCGCGCTTCGGCGCGGAGATCACTCCGGGGACGATGCCCGCTGAGGCGGGGATCGTCGAGTCGGCGGTGAGCTTCACGAAGGGTTGCTACATCGGCCAGGAGACGGTCGCCCGTCTCCACTACAAGGGCAGGCCGAACCGCCATCTTCGCGGTCTGCGGTTCGACCGGGCGACCAGCGCCGGAGCCGCACTTGCGCTGGGAGAGCGCGAGGCCGGTGCGATCGGCAGCGCCTGCATCTCCCCCGCGCTGGGCCCGATCGGGCTCGCGATCCTGCGGCGCGAGGCGGAGCCCGGTACCTCACTCGAGATCGGCGGCGGCGGCACCGCCGAGGTCGTCGAGCTTCCTTTCGGGGAATCCGCTTGAGCGCCCGAGGCCGCGGCCTCGGTGGAAAGCCACTGGGCGCCGACAGCCCCCTCGTCGGCGGCCATGTCGTCGGTGCAAACCTCGGCGAGCCCGGGATGGCGGCGGCCCCCGAGTTCGGCGCCGGTGCCGAGGATCCAAGCGGCCATCCCGAATCCTTCGACCCCAGCGCAGACGATTTCGCAGCTCCCCCGGAGGCTCCGGAGAGGCGGGCGAACCTCCCGGACCTGAGAGCGCTGCTGCCGGCCACAGACGAGGAGCGCTCGCTCGATGACTGGGGGCGCTCCGAGCGAGTCGTCTCGATGCTAGAGCCGGCGCTGAACTTCTACTACCGCTACTGGTTCCGGGTCGAGACGGAGGGGATCGAGAACATCCCCGCCGCCGGTGGCGCTCTGCTCGTTTCCAACCACTCCGGGGCGCTGCCACCCGACGCGCCGATGGTGATGCAGGCGATCCGCAACGAGCACTCCCATCCGCGGCCCCTCTACATGCTCGGAGAGCACTGGTTCAAGGGGTATCCGGGGGTCGGGATGTTGACCAACAAGATCGGGATGGTCGCCGCTCACCGCGAAAACGCACAGCGCCTGCTCCACGACGAGGGCCGGCTGGCGATCGTCTTCCCCGAGGGCCAGAAGGGGACTCGCAAGGTCTTCTGGCAGCGCTACCGGCTGCGCCGCTTCGGCCGCGGCGGCTTCGTCCGAACGGCGATCCGGGCTCGGGTCCCGATCGTCCCGATAGCGCTGATCGGCGGCGAAGAGGCGATGCCGATCTTTGCCCATATGCGCACGATGCAGCGGCTCAGCGGCCTCATCTACTTCCCCTTCAACCACGCCTTCCCGCAATTCGGCCTTGCCGCCGGATTGATGTACATGCCGGCGAAGTTCAAGATCCGATTCCTCGAGCCTGTGGAGATGTCCCAATACCCGCCCGAGACCGCAGACGACCCGGCGGAGATCCAGTCGATCGCGGAGGAGATCCGGACCCGGATCCAACTCCAGCTCGACGAGATGCTCGGGGCCCGGCGTTCGGTCTGGTTCGGCTGAGCGGGGAGAAGCCAGGCCGGATCCGCCCGCTTCGGTTAGATTCCCTCTCCGATGGCCCGCGGGAGAGGTATATCGACGACTGCCTGCGTGCTCGGGACCCTGATCGTCGGCCTCGGGCTCGCCGGGTGCGGCGCCCAGGAGCACGCCAATGACCCGAGGCCGGCCTCACCGACGCCGATCACGGTCAGCATCGCCGCGAAGAAGGTCAGCATCACCCCCCGGGTCGTCGGGGTCGAGGGCCCGGCCAGACGGGCCCAGGCGCAGCAGCAGGGCGTCAACTCCGACCAGCCGCTGCTGGTCGCGCTGACCATCGCCAACCTCACCAACTTCGACAGCCACCTCGAGATCGTCGGTCCGAAGGACTCGACCTCACCGATCGTCGTCGCGAACGGGACCGCCGCCTACAAGGTATTCCTGCCGACCGGCGACTATCTGGTCGGCGCCGCCGACATCCCGACGGCGGTTGCGGCCCGGCTCTATGTCGGCCCCGACCGCACCTCCTCCTCCAACGAACTGGAGCTGCCCTAGCCGCGGTCCCAGGCCCCCGCTCTGGCTCATCCAGGACCTTGGATGCGTCGCGGACCCGATCTGGCGGGCGATCCGCGGCCCGACCTGATCGAGCCTGGCGGCCCGCGGCCAGCTGGTCAGTCGCCGTCGCCGGCTTCGCCGACCAATGACTCGATCCGCTCCAGCTTCTCGAGGACGCTGTCAACGAGAGCGTCGACGCCGGTGCGCGCCCTATCCACGCTCTTCGATGCCGTGGTCAGCGCCGACCTGATGTTTCTCGCTTCCTCCAGCGCGGCCATCGCTTCCGTGGTCGCATCGCGAACCCCGGCCGCATCGAGCGTCAGCTCGCCCTCACGGGCGAGGATGACCTTGCATCTCGCGTAGCGATAGGCCAACTCGAGGCTGCGGTCTGCCGGGCTCTGGGGATCCACGGCGACGATCAGCTTGTTGCCCTCGTACTCGTGCAACTCGGATTGGCCCGCGGGAATGTTCGCCTCGCCGGCCACCACAAGGATCGCGAACGCCGCGTCGCGGGCCTCCATCGCCCCCTTCAGCTCCGCCCAGGCCTTCGGCTTGGTCAGCTGGGAATCCTTGACCTCGACCACGAACCTGCCCTGGGCGGGGCCGTCCGCGCCCCCGACTTCTACGACGACATCGCCCTTCTTGCTCCCTCCTGCGCCGGACTGGTGGCCAACCCCGAGGGCTGCGTCACCGCGACCCGAGGCAATGCCCTCGATTGCCTTGTGGACGCGCTCTTCGAAGTCAAGCCCCTTGCGGGTCCCGGCCTCCTCGGACGCGGTGAGAATCTTCTTCGCCTCGGTCTGCTCGGTCAGCCTGACCACGTCCTGCTGAACCTTCTCGAGCTTCTCCCGGGTGGCCTTCTCCTCTTCCTTCAGCGCTCGCACGGCATCGCGGACCGTCGTGTTGACGCTCAGCTTGAAGTCGGCGAGCGGGTTGGAGCCGTCCTCGGAGGAGAGGTGCCTGATCAGGCTCTCGCGGGACTCCCGCATCGACCTCTCAACCAACTCTCGGACGCGATGCTGGACGGCCTCCGAGCTCTCGTCGCCGAAGTGCCGGGTGATCTGCTTGGCAAGTTCGTCCGCGTGATCGTCGAGGGCTTCGGCCATGACTCCGCCCTCGTCTCCGAAGACCCTCTGGAGCTCCGCCTGAACCGTGTCGGTGAGGCTCTTCGCCTGCTCGCTGAACTGCTCCCTCACCTGACCCGAGGTGCGCTCGAACTCGCGCTGAACGTAGTCGACCTCGGCCGCCAGGCCCTCGCGTTCGAGCACGCGCGCGCCGATCTCGATCGCATCGCGGACGGTCTCCTCACCGCTGTGTCCGGCCTCGATCCGCTCACGAACAACCCTGGAGGAGCGCTCGTCGTCGACCTCGAGGTGCTCGATCACCAGGCGGCTGCCGATCGGCCTCACGGTCGATTTCTCTGGGTTGATATGTGGCTTCTCGGACGCTTCCATCTGGACTCACGAAGGTAGTCGCAGGCCCGGACAGGAATCTGACGGCGGCCGCCGGAATTCGGCGCCGGCCCTCACCGATGGCTCTCCTTTAGGATTGCGATCGCTCACCCCCAACCGCGCGGAGGACCCCCTTGGCCGTAGACAGCAGTGAAGTCTCAAAGCTCGACGTAGAGCCCGGGACCCTTCCCGACAGCATGGCAGCGTGGGTCATCCGCCCTGAGACCGAGGGTGAGCCCAAGGACGCATTCAAGCTCGAGCAGATCGAGGTCCCCGAGCCGGGCGCTTTCGAGGTGATCGTGCGGGTGATGGCCGCCGGGGTCAACTTCAACAACGTCTGGGCCGCCCTGGGCAAGCCGGTCTCGGTCTTCGGCTACGGAGACCATCCCGAGTACGGCCACCACATCGGCGGCTCCGACGCCTCCGGAATCGTCTGGAAGGTTGGCGAGGGCGTGACCAAGTGGAAGCCCGGCGACGAGGTCGTCGTCCACTGCAACCAGGCCTCCTACGAGGACGTCGAGGTCCACGGACTCGACCCCCTGGCGGCGCCGAGCCAGCAGATCTGGGGCTACGAGACGACCTGGGGGTCGTTTGCGCAGTTCACCAAGGTCCAGGCCCAGCAGCTCCTCCCCCGCCCCCAGAACCTCTCCTGGGCCGAGTCCTCGGCGTACGGGCTGACCTACTTCACCGCGTTCAGGATGCTGATGGACCAGTGCAGTCTGCAGGCGGGACACAACGTCCTCATCTGGGGCGCCGCCGGCGGTCTCGGGGTCTTCGCCACGCAGCTCTGCGCGGCGGCCGGCGCCAATGCGATCGGGGTTGTCTCCTCCGACGAGAAGGGCGAGCTGGTCAAGCAGCTCGGCGCCGTCGACTACATCAACCGCTCCGAGTTCGCCGGGATGATGCGAAAGGGAGGCGAGTCGGCTGACGAGGAGAAGGCGCGGTTCAAGGTCTCGCGCGAGTTCGCAAAGCGGGTCAAGTCGATCCTCGGCGACGCGCCCGACATCGTCTTCGAGCACGTCGGCCAGGCGACCTTCCCGACGTCGGTCTTCGTCGTCAAGCCGTTCGGGAAGGTGGTGATCTGCGGTGCGACCTCGGGCTACACGCTCGATTTCGATGTCCGCTACCTATGGATGCGCCAGAAGCAGATCATCGGATCCCACTTCGCCAACGCCTATGAGTGCATGCGAGCCAACCAGCTAATGGCCGAGGGCAAGATTCGCCCCGTGCTCTGGCAGACGATGGAGTTCGACGGCGTGCCCGGCGCCCACCAGCTCCTGCACGAAAACAAGCACCTCGGCAAGATCTCGATCCTGGTCGGCGCCGACTCCGAGTCCGACGGCAAGACCGAGGAGGGCCCGGGCGCGATCCGGGCCGAGGTGGGGGCCTAGCCATGGCGAGCGAGATCTGCGACCTCGACTGGCACATCGTCCCCTTCCGCGCCGATCGCTGGTACGAGCTCTGGCGGCCATCGGCGGCCCGGATGCCGGCCTTCGGCGCAACCAGCTGGCAGCTGACCCGCGCGATCGACGACCGGCTCGCCTTCCGCCAGTCCTCCGTCTGGAGCGACCGCGCCGACTTCGAGCGATACTGGTTCTCGGCTGAGATCGAAGCCGCGCGCGACGCGATCATGGATCTCTACGCCAAGCCGCTTCTGCCGACCTGGCACACCGTCATCGACCAGGGTTGAGATGAGGGCTCCGGCTCTCGCGGCGGGCCTGGCGGCCTTCGCGGCCGTCGCCCATCTTGGTCGCACTCGGCCACCCCGCCGCCAGCGAGGGGGCAAGCGGCTGTCCCGCAACCGCCCGAGCCGGCTTTGGTGCCCTCTTCGTCGAGGGCGACGACTCACCGGTAAACGGCTGCGACGAGCGCCTCGCCGTGGTCTGCACGGGCGGCTACATCGAGGTCGATGTATCCGAGCCACCGGGCGCGCCGCCCAGCGCCCTGGTCCCGGACGACGAGGGCCAGGGCGGCTACCAGCCCGTCCCCTGTGGCAACGTCTCCCGCATCGTCGTCCTCGGCCTCAACGAGGATGACGTCATCGACCTCTCGGCCGTGACCCCGGCCGCGGGATTCGGCACCAACCCGATCTTCACCCCGGTGACGACCACCCTGGACGGCGGCGACGGCTCCGACACGATCATCGGCTCCGCCTTCGCCGACCGGATCTCGCAGGGCAATGACGGTGGTGGTGGCCTCGTCCTCGGAAACGGAGGCGACGACCGGCTCGTCGGCGATTCGGGCATCGACCGGCTCTTCGGCGGTGACGGCAACGACGCGCTCGTCGGGATCGAGGGAAACGACGAGCTGGATGGAGGGGCCGGTGACGACCGCCTCGACTCGGGCCCCGATGCCGATATCGATCGGGGCGGCGCCGGCAACGATCGCATCGTCGCCGGCGACGGCGACGATTCCGTCTTCGGGGAAGCCGGGGCCGACGTGGCCTTCGGCGGCAACGGCAGGGACAAGATCGACGGTGGTGGCGGTCCCGACCGCCTCTTCGGCGACGCGGCGGCCGATCTGATCCGAGGCCGCCAGGGCGACGACCTCCTTGTCGGGGGCCTCGGTAAAGACAACCTCCGCGGTGGCCCCGGGAACAACCGCATCCGGCCGTAGCGCGGGTCCCACCCGGCACCTGGCCGACCTCGCGCACGACAGGCATGCCTCACGTCGGCCACGCCCCCCTCGGACCGGACGTGGCCGACCTCGCGCACGACAGGCATGCCTCACGTCGGCCACGCCCCCCTCGGACCGGACGTGGCCGACTTCGCGCACGACAGGCATGCCTCACGTCGGCCACGCCCCCCTCGGCGCGGGCCAGGCCGGAGCCTGGGAGCGGTTGGGGCGAGCGGGGATTGCGTTCAGTTTTCGAGCGGGGGTTGCGCTCAGTGTTGCTCGAGCGGCGCCATCGTCAGGCCCGCTGAGTCGAGCTGCTCCCAGTAGAGCTCGGCCGGTTCCCTGGGGCCGGACCAGACGATCGCCTGGCCGCTGTTGTGGATCTGATCGGCGAGGGCGTGGCCGGTGGAGAGCGATACCCCCGGGATCACCGACGCAAGCGTCTGGGCGACGTGGTCGAAGGTGTTGTGGTTGTCGTTTCGCACGATCACCAGCCAGTTGCCACCCAGGCCCGAGCCCGGGCCCGCGACCCGCGGGCGCTCGACGGTTGTCGTCGACATCGACGGGATCATCCCCGGTCCGGGCAGAAAACGCTAGATGGTTGATTCCGAATTCGCGTGTGACCGGTGGCGCGCGTGGTCAAGCAGCTCCAGGACGCAGGGCGAAGCCTTTGGTGGTGCCAAAGGCGAGCCCGAGGACGCAGAGATGCGCAGTGCCACGTGCGTCATCCGGGTGCGCGGGGATTTGGGATCAACCATCTAGAAGGGGCTGGGAACGCGAACGACGGCGTCGTCGAAGCTCGCCACCGCACCCGATGAGCTCTTCGAGGAGCCGACCGAGAAACCCGAGTAGCGCCCGGCGAGCGAGCCGCCCTTGGGGTCGGTGACCGCGAGTTGCTTCTTGCCGTTGATGTTGACGACGAGGCGGCAGCCACCCTTGTTGGCTCCGCTGGTGACGTTGAATGCCCGGAAGCGAAGATCGTTGCGGTCGTTGATGCCGTTCTTGAGCCTCTTCACACCCTTGACGACCTTGATGTATTGAAGGGTGCCGTTCGGGAATTCCTTGCGGATCTGGAACTTGCGCTGGGTCGGAAACACGGCCAGCTGGTACTTGCCGCCGCCCCCGGCCCGCAGGTTGAGGCCGATGAACATCCGCTTACGGATAGAGCGCGGTGTGCCCTCCAGGAGCCGCGCCGAGACACCGACCTCGAGGTCGCGCCCGACGACCGGGGTGCGGTAGGAGCACTCGTCCGTCTGCTTGCCGACGGCGACGCGGAGAACCTGGTTGCCTCCACCGCGAACGCAGTTGGCGCCCTTGAGCTTGACGATCTGCGTGCGCCTGGTCGCGTTGTCCATGTTGTTTCGATAGATCCCGATGGCAGCGGCGCCGAGCGCGGTCGCGGCCACGGCGAGGCACGCCACGAAGGCGCAGAGCAGTGCGATTGTCAGGCGCGGTCTCATCGGTCGCATGCGGGCGCACGGCACCCGCTCAGGGAGCCTAAACACAGCTACGGGCGAAAGATGCGGCCGCGGGCACCATGAAACGGCGATTTCTCCTCCTCAAGGCACGGTCCGCGCATCGAAGGCGGGCGAAATATCATTGGGGCCATGGCCGAACACCGCCTAGACGAGCGCGACCGACCGTGGGTGATGCGCACCTACGCCGGCCACTCGGACGCCCGCCGCTCGAACGAGCTCTACCGGCGCAACCTCGCAAAGGGCCAGACCGGCCTCTCGGTCGCCTTCGACCTTCCCACCCAGACCGGGTATGACCCCGACCACATCCTCGCCCGCGGCGAGGTCGGCAAGGTCGGCGTCTCGATCGCCGAGAAGCGCGACATGCACGCGCTCTTCGACGGCATCCCCCTGGACGAGATGAACACGTCGATGACGATCAACGCGACCGCCGCCTGGCTCCTCGGCCTCTACGTCGCCGTCGCCGAGGAGAACGGCATCGAGCGCTCGCAGCTGAAGGGGACGACCCAGAACGACATCATCAAGGAGTACCTCTCGCGCGGCACCTACGCCTTCCCCCCCGGCCCGTCGATGAGGCTGATCGCCGACACGGTCGCCTTCACCGTCAACGAGATCCCCGGCTGGAACCCGACCAACATCTGCAGCTACCACCTGCAGGAGGCGGGGGCGACGCCGGTGCAGGAGATCGCCTACGCGCTCTCGACCGGGATCGCGGTCCTCGACGAGGTCCGCGACCGCGGCCAGGTCTCGGCCGAAGATTTCCCCACGGTCTTTGGCCGGATCTCCTTCTTCGTCAACGCCGGCATCAGGCTGATCGAGGAGATCGCCAAGCTGCGGGCGATGGGCAGGCTCTGGAACGAGATCGGCCGCGAGCGCTACGGGGTCACCGACCCGAAGATGCTGCGCTTCCGCTACGGAGTCCAGGTCAACTCGCTCGGCCTGACCGAGGCCCAGCCGGAGAACAACGTCCAGCGGATCGTGCTCGAGGCGCTGGCGGTGACCCTCAGCCGCGACGCCCGTGCCCGCGCCCTGCAGCTGCCGGCCTGGAACGAGGCGATGGGCCTCCCCCGCCCCTGGGACCAGCAGTGGGGCCTTCGGATCCAACAGGTTCTTGCGCACGAGACCGACCTGCTCGAGTACCCCGACATCTTCGAGGGCTCGAAGGTGATGGACGGCCTCGTCGATGAGCTCTGCGACGGCGCCCGCACCGAGATTGCCGTCGTTGCCGAGCACGGGGGCGCGGTCGAGGCGGTCCCCTACATGAAGGCCCGCCTGGTCGAGTCCCAGCGCGAGCGGCTGGCCAGGATCGAGCGCGGCGAGCAGAAGGTGATCGGCCAAAACAGCTTCACCGAGACCGAGACCTCGCCCCTGACCGCGGGAGCCGACGCCGGCATCCTCGAGCCCGACCCCGAGGTCGAGCGCGAGTGCATCGAGGCGCTCGATGACTGGCGTGCCGAGCGCGACGCCGACGCGGTCGAGGCGGCGCTCGAGGAGCTCTCCCGGGTCGCGGCGAGCGAGGACGAGAACATCATGCCGGCAACGATCGCGGCGGCGAAGGCGGGTGTGACCACGGGCGAGTGGTCGCAGGTCCTGCGCGAGGCATTCGGCGCCTACCGAGCCCCGACCGGTGTCGATGGAGCCGCACCCGCCGCAGACCCCGAGAGCCTCGCCGAGATCAGGGCCAGGGTCGATGAGGTCTCCGAGCAGATCGGCCACCGGATCAAGGTGCTGATCGGAAAGCCCGGCCTCGACGGCCACTCGAATGGCTCCGAGCAGGTCGCCCTGCGAGCCCGCGACGTCGGCATGGAGGTCGTCTACCAGGGGATCCGCCTGACCCCGGCGGAGATCGCCGAGTCGGCGATCGAGGAGGACGTCGACATCGTCGGCCTCTCGATCCTCTCCGGGTCGCACCTCGAGCTGATCCCAGAGGTCGTGCGGTTGCTCCGCGATCAGGGCGTCGAGGTTCCGGTCGTCGTCGGCGGAATCATCCCCCCGGCAGACGCGGAGCGCCTGCGAGAGGCCGGCGTCGCCGGCGTCTACACCCCCCGTGACTTCGACGTCAACCGGATCATGGCCGAGATGGCCGACCTGGTCGCTCAGCGGCACGGCGCCCAGGAGCCGCAGCCGGCCTGAGCAGGCCGCTCCCGTCGCCTCCTGGAGGCCTGATGGGGGTTGGCGACGTGCGCGAGGGCGCCTGGAAGCAAGCCGGGCGTGGCCGGGGGGCGAAGCCCGTACCAGGGGGTACGGGCTAGCCCGACGGTCGCGATCCGGCGCTGCTGCCGGGCGTCGTCGCGTGCGTGGCGAACTCCATCAGGCCTCTAGAATCGCCCCGTGCCCACCGAGCTGACATTGCGCCGCGCCTCCGGCGCCGTCGCCCTGGTGGGGATCGGCGTCGCCACCTACATCACGATCGAGAACGCCGGCGGCGGTGCCCCGGTCTGCATCGCCGGGGGCGGAGGATGCGAGACCGTGGCCAACAGCTCCTACTCGCACCTGATGGGGGTCAACGTCGCGGTCTTCGGGATCCTCGGCTACGTGATGCTCCTCGGCGCCGCTTTCATGCGCGGCGACGCCGCCCGCTTCGGCGGCTTGATGCTGGCAATGGCCGGCTTCGGATTCAGCGCCTACCTCACCTACCTCGAGCTGTTCGTGATCGATGCGATCTGCCAGTGGTGCGTCGGCAGCGCCGTGCTGATGACGGTGCTGTTCGTGATCAACGCGGTCCGCGCCTACGGCTATGCGGGCTCGGAGCTGCGCAGCGACGGCACCGCGCCTCCGTTGAGCGATTCAGCCTAGGATTCGGGCGATGGCGAACCGAGACCGCGATCAGCGCAAGGCGCAGCTGCGCGAGGCCCGCCTCGAGCAGGAGGCGGAGGCGGCGGCGGCCGAGCGGCGCCAGCGGATGGTCAAGCTCGGCGCCGCGGCGGTCTTCGCCGCGATCGTGATCATCGCGGCCGCCATCGTCATCAGTCAGTCGGGCAGCGATAGCGGTGGTGGCAGTTCGAGCAGCGCCGCCCTGCTCGAGGGAATCCCTCAAGAGGGGACCGTGCTCGGCGATCCGGCGGCCCCGGTCAAGGTGCTCGAGTACGGCGACCTGCAGTGCCCGGTCTGCAAGGAGTACTCAGCGACCGTCGTCGCCGATCTGATCTCCGGTCCCGTGCGCCGCGGCGAGGCGAAGATCGAGTTCGTCAACTGGGTCATCATCGGCCCACAATCCGTGCCCGCCGCGAGGGCCGCGCTGGCGGCGGCAAAGCAGAACCGCTACTGGCAGTTCGTCGAGGACTTCTACGCCAACCAGGGGACCGAGAACAGCGGCTACGTCACCGACTCCTTCCTCACCGACATCGCCAAGCAGGCCGGGGTCCCCGATCTTGACAAGTGGAATCGCGACCGCGACCTGCCCGGCCTCAAGGCCGTGATAGCCGCCGCAGACAGGTCGGCACAGCGCCTCGGCTTCACCGGAACACCCTCCTTCGCGGTCCAGGGAGCCAACGGTACGAAGCCCCTGGGGACGCCCCGCAGCGCCGCCGAGATCGAGGCGGCGATCGCCCAGGGCGGCTGACGCCGCGATAACCGGAGTCCGTTCCGCCACAATGAAGGCATGAGCGAGCTGAACGGAGACCGCTCGGCCTGGCTGCGCTGCTACCGCTGCTGGTCGCAGAACCTCGAGATCCAGATCCACTACGACGCGATCCGCCGGGTCGACCCCGAGTCCGGGATCCCGACCGAGGGCGTCGATGAGGTCCAGGAGTCGGTGGTCCAGTGCCTCGACTGCATGCACGACCAGCCGCACCTGGCGCTTCAGGGGGACCGCGTCGTCGGGGTCGAGGACCGCTGGGAGCGGATGGTCGCCGGCACGCCCTGGGTCGCCTCCTGCACGGTCACCGTCGATCACGACCAGGTCGAGACCTGCTCAGGTCCCGAGGCCGCCGAGTCCCTCACCTATGGGGCCTTCGGCGATGCCGGCACCCGCGAGTTCTTCACCCACGTCCGCTTCCACAAGCACGACGAAGAGCAGATCGTCGTCCATCTCCTGGTGGAGCTCTATGCACGCTCGGCGCAGGAGGCGACAGACGTCCTCGATGACGCGTCCCGCGGCCTGCTCGAGATCACCTCTCTGGCGGAGGAGTCTCGTCCGCCTGCCCACGCGTCGGACGAGGCTCACTAGATCCAGGCGCGCCGGGCTCCTTGACCGCCTTGGCCGCCGCCTTGGCCTTGTCGGTGAGGCTTCCCTTGCCCTTGGCGACGCCGGAGAGCTCCTGCGCATCCTCCTTCAGCGAGTCGACGCCGCCACGCTTTTCGACCACGTTCTTCGCCTTGTCGGTGAGCTTGCTGAAGTTGACCATGATCTGTCCTCCGATGGGTTGGCGGGCTTCACTGAGGCTTGCGCGGGATCAGCACGGCCCGCTTGAACTCGGCGACCAGAGTTCCGTCCTGCTTGTAGACGCGGGTATGGACCTTGACGACACCGCGGTCGGGCTTCGACTGCGAGGGGCGCACGTCGAGCACCTCGGACTCGCAAAACAGGGTGTCCCCGTGGAAGACGGGGGCCGGGTGGCTGAGCTCCTCGGTGGCGAGGTTGGCGATCGCCTTTCCTGAAACGTCGGATACCGACATACCGAGAGCGAGCGAGTAGACCAGAGGGCCGACGACGACGTTCTGTCCCTGCTGGGATTGCCCCGCATAGACGTCGTTGAGGTGCAGCGGGTGGTGGTTCATCGTGATCAGGCAGAAGAGGTGGTCGTCGGACTCGGTGACTGTCTTTGCGGGCCAGTGCTCGTAGACGTCGCCGATCTCGAACTCCTCGAGATAGCGCCCGTAGCGGTGGGCGCCGGAGGCTTCGCGGGTCGCCTGATCGGTGTTCAGCTTGTGTGTCTCGTCGCTCATCTGGTCGGCGTTTCTCCTTGGATGGGGGTTGGCCCCTCCTCACTCCCTCGGCGCGGGATCGTACCCGTCTCAGGCCTGCCTGAGCGTCACCGTCACCTTCGATTCCCCGACGCCGGCCACCTCGCGCCCAGTGACGCGACAACCACCGCGCCCCGGCTAGTGCGCCTTCTTCAGCCGCGCCCGCTGCTCTTGGCGCTCGACCACCTGGGCGATCAGCTTGAGCACGTTGGAATCGCCCTCGACCTTGATGTGGCCGGTCTCATAGGCCTTGCGATAGCTCTTCACCGTGCCGCGCTCGGCGAGCTCGTTGAAGGTGGCGCGATCGATCTCCACCAGCACCCTCTCGTCGCGGGCCAGATCTTTGGTCACCTTCGGGCCGGGAACCTCGACCCTGTAGAGCTGGATGTCGCGGCGGCCGCGGAGCTCGAGTCCGAAGACCAGCTTCAGGTTCTGCAGCGCAGGCACCTCCCCCTGGAAGCGGGTGACGGCGGTCTTGATCAGGTCAGATGTCGAGGCCATGACCGGGTGTCTACCAGGGAATCGGCCTGCGGTCACGGAAGAAGCCGCCGCTGGGGCCGTCGTCGGGCAGGGTCGCGAGCCAGACCGCCGTGTCGGCGCCCTCGGCGACCGAGCGCGGCGCGCTCTCCCCGCCCATGTCGGTGCGGACCCACCCCGGGCAGAGCGAGTTGACGAGTATGCGGGAGGAGGCCTCGTCGCCGGCGAGGACCCGGGTGAGGGCGTTGAGACCGGACTTGGAGACGCGGTAGGCGGCTCTGCCGCCTCCCATCTCGGCCAGCTGCCCGCCACCGCTGGAGACGTTGACGACTCTCGGATGCTCGCTCGCGCGCAGCAACGGCAGCATCGCCTTGGTCAGCCTCCAGGCGCCGAACAGGTTCGTCTCGACCACCTCGTGCGCCTCCTCGAGGTCGAAATCGCCGACGCCTGCGACGGACCCGTAGACGCCGGCATTGTTCACGAGCACGTCGAGGCGGCCCGGATCGGCGCTGATCTCGCGGGCCGCGCGATCGACGCTCTCCTGGCTCGACACGTCGAGCTCGACGACGGAGACCCGCCCGCCATCGGCCTCGATCAACTTCGCCTCACGCTCCCCCGCGGCCCGATCGCGCGATCCGATGATCACGTGGTGCCCGAGTTCGGCGAGCTGGCGCGCGGCCTCCAGGCCGATCCCTCGGTTTGCGCCGGAGATCAGTGCGAAGGGTTCACTCAATGAATGCCTAGATCTTGTACCGCTGCAGCAGCTTCTTGCCGATCACCATTCGCTGGATCTCGGAGGTGCCCTCGCCGATCAGCAGCAGTGGCGCGTCGCGGTAGAGGCGCTCGATCTCGTACTCCTTCGAGTAGCCGTAGCCGCCGTGGATGCGGAAGCACTCCTCGACGACCTCCTTGCCGGTCTCGGAGGCGAGAAGCTTCGCCATCCCGGCCTCGAGGTCGGAGCGCTCCCCGGCGTCCTTCATCCGCGCCGCCTTCAGCGTCACCAGCCGTGCCGCCTCGACCTTGGTCGCCATGTCGGCGAGCTTGAACTGGATCGCCTGGTGCTGGGCGATCGGCTTGCCGAAGGTCTTTCGCTCCTGGCTGTAGCGGAGGGCGAGCTCGAGGGCCCGCTGGGCGATGCCGACACCGCGGGCGGCGACATTGACGCGGCCGACCTCGAGCGCGTCCATCATCTGCACGAAGCCCTCGCCGACGCCGTCGGGGCCGCCGAGGACGCGCCCGGGCGGACAGCGGTAGCCGTCGTAGACCAGCTCGGTCGACTCGACCCCCTTGTAGCCCATCTTCTTGATCTTGGGCGGGACGTTGAGGCCCTTGAAGTCGCCGGTGTTCTCCTCAGCCCAGGGCTCCTTTTCGGTGATGAAGCAGGTCATGCCCTTGTAGGGCGGGTCCGCCTTCGGGTCGTTCTTCATCAGCACGAAGACGACGCTCGAGCCGAGACCGTTGGTGACCCACATCTTCTGCCCGTTGAGCTCCCAGTTGCCGTCGTCGCCGAGCTTCGCCGACGACTTGATCCCCTGCACGTCGGAGCCGACCTCAGGCTCTGAGAGCGAGAATGCGGCGCGGATCTCCCCGGTCGCCATCTTCGGCAGGAAGTAGTCCTTCTGCTCGTCGGTGCCGAACTTCATCAGCAGGTAGGAGCCGATGAAGTGGGTATTGACGACGCCCGAGATCGAGATCCAGCCCCGCGAGAGCTCCTCGACGATCATCGCGTAGGTCGTCAGGTCGAGCCCCATGCCGCCGTATTCCTCGGGAATCGTCACCCCGAAGAGGCCGAGCTCCTTCATCTGCTCGACGATCGGCTCCGGGAAGGAGTCCTCGTGGTCGTAGTGCTCGGCGTTGGGGAGGATCTGCTCGTCGGCGAATTGGCGCACCATCTCGGTGATGTCGCGCTGGATATCGGTCATCTCGCTGTATGAAGAGGTGGCTACGGCCATGGCTCCAGTTCCGTTCTCGTCGTGGACGGCGCTTCAACGTGCACTACGGAAGCGTCGTGCGGGGCGGATGGAGGATACCCGGGGTCTGCACCCGGCGGGCCACGGCCGATCGTCCCGGCGGGCGGGCTCGGTGTTCGCTTCTAGCGGGAAGCGGTCGCCGGCACGGTCACGGTGAGCACGGCCGGCGAGCGCTCGAGGTCCCTGAGGCGCTGGACGATGCGGTCGGCCCGCTCGTCGAAGCGTCGCAGGGTCTTCTCCTCCCGCTCGGCCTCCGCAGCGCGTCGCGAGGCGGCCCGCTCGCGCGCCTCCAGGTGCCCGAGGGCGGCCTCGACACGATCGGCCAGCTCCGTCAGCTCCGCCGTGCAGGCCGCGGCGTCGTCTCCCGCCAGCTTCGCCGTGACCTCGGCCTCGGCGGCGATTCTGGCCGACGCCCGGGCCACCGTGAGGGCCTCGGAGACCTGGCGCTCGATGCTCTCCGGCGAGGGACCGATCGCCTGCGGCGCCCGGTCCTCGGGCAGGAGCCAATCGTCGGTGCTGCCGCGATCGTCCACCCAGTCCATCTCGGAGCTGAATCTAGCGATGGCTCCAGCGGCAAACGGCGGCACTCCCGGGCCGAGCGGCGGGCGGGGTCGCGGACTCGCCCATCAATGTAGATTTCGCCGCCGTGAGAAACCCAAGAGACTTCTTCCAGCCCCAGGCGATCGGCGCCCCCGAGCCCCTCCACGAGATCCCCGTGACCCCGTCGCGGATGATCCACTTCCTCGACTTCTCGAACGAGAAGATGGTCGCCAAGGCGCCCGACATCGCCGCCAAGACCGACATCCTCCTCGGCAACCTCGAGGACGCGATCCCGGTCGACCGCAAGGAGGCGGCCCGGGCGGGCCTGGTCAAAGCGGCGAAGGAGTCCGACCTCGGTCAAACGGCGCTGTGGACCCGGGTCAACTCGCTCGAGAGCCCCTGGGTCCTCGACGACCTGACGACGCTGGTGAGCGAGATCGGGGACAGGCTCGATGTCGTAATGGTCCCCAAGGTCGAGGGCGCCTGGGACATCCACTACGTCGACCGCCTGCTCGCCCAGCTCGAGGCGAAGGCGGGTCTCGATCGCCCGATCCTCGTCCACGCGATCCTCGAAACGGCCCAGGGAGTCGTCAACCTCGAGGAGATCGCCGCCGCGAGCCCACGTATGCAGGGCATGAGCTTCGGCCCGGCCGATCTCGCCGCCTCGCGGCGGATGAAGACGACCAGGGTCGGCGGCGGCCACCCCGGCTACCGCGTGATGGAGGACCCCGCCGACCCCGAAAATCCCGAAGAGAGCCGGGTCAGCGCCCAACAGGACCTCTGGCACTACTCGATCGCCCGCATGGTCGATGCCTGCGCGGCGACCGGGATCCTGCCCTTCTACGGCCCCTTCGGCGACATCAAGGACACCGCCGGCTGTGAGACCCAGTTCCGCGCCGCCTTCCTCATGGGCTGCGTCGGCGCCTGGTCGCTGCACCCGGTCCAGATCGACATCGCCAAGAAGGTCTTCAGCCCGCCACCCGAGGAGGTCCTGTTCGCGAAGAAGGTCCTCGAGGCGATCCCCGACGGCGCCGGCGTCCACATGATCGACGGCAAGATGCAGGACGACGCCACCTGGAAGCAGTGCAAGGTGATGGTCGAGCTGGCCGAGATGCTGGCAAAGAGGGATCCCGAGCTGGCCGAGGCCTACGGCCTCTAGTGAGCGACGTGTGATTGGTCTAGCTTGAGCAGCGCCGAGGCCAACCGCCAGATCTTCGACAGCGTTGCAGACAGCTATGTCGATCTGGCGTTGATGCCTGCAGAGCGCGAAGTGATGGCGCGGCTCGGCGGGCGTCTGCACGAGTTCGACATGCTGGACGTTGGGGTGGGTGCCGGCCGGACGGCCTATACGTTTGCCCCGCTGGTCCGACGCTACGTCGGCCTGGACTACTCGCCGCGAATGATCGAGCGAGCCCGGGACCTTCTCGGCGAGAGCGAGCGGGTCGAGCTGGTCAGCGGCGACGCCCGCGACCTCTCCGTTGTCGACGGGCCTTTCGACTTCGTCCTCTTCAGCTTCAACGGGATCGACGCGGTCGGCCATGAGGATCGGCTGAAGATCCTCTCCGAGGTCCACCGCGTCCTCAAGCCCGATGGCAATTTCCTCTTCTCCTCCCACTCGATGGGCGCACTTCCCCTGACGACGAAGACGCATCGCTCGGTGCGCTACCGCGGCTCTCGCGCCTACGAGCTCTACGCACGGCTGGTCGACATACGCTACGGCTGGCGGGTGCGAAAGATCAACCGCTCGCTGGACCTTGCGGCGGCGCGCGAGCGCGGCTGGGTCGTGGTCCCGGGAATGGGACACAACTTCACCGTCGACGACTACTACGTGGACCCCGAATTCCAGGTCGAGCAGCTGCGGGAGGCCGGGTTTGAGGTCACAGCGATATACAACGTGGCCGGACGGACCGTGGAGCTGCCCTACAGCGGCCGCGATCCGTGGCTCGACTACCTCTGCCGCCCCGCGCGCGCCTAGAGCGAGGCGGCGCGGTCCACCTCGCGCTCGAGCAGCTCTTCGGCCGCGATCTGCGCTGAGATGGGGCGAAGCGTGTGATCGCTGCCCGGGAGGAACCTGAGCTCGATGTTGGGCCAGCTGTCGATCCGGGTCGCGAGGCCTCCGGCTTCGAACTCGGCGCAGAGCGGCTCCTCGCCCGAGAAGGCGATCACAAGTCGAGTATCCGAATCCCGGAGGCGATCGAGGTCGGCTTCGATGCCCTCGATTAGGGCTGCGCCGGTGCCGCCGCCAAGCAGGCGACGACCGAGCCCGCGCAAGGAGCGGCCGGCCTTGACCAGCAGGGAGCGGGCCAGTGCCCTGAGTTTTGCCGGCTCGACCTCGCCGCGGACGAGCTTTCCCCACCAGCGCCGCTTGAAAGCGCGGGACGCCTTTCGCGCCTCACGCTCGGCGAGGAGGTCAAGATGCCACCTCAGAGCACCTGCGTTAATCAGGGTCGCTGCGCGGACCCGCTCGTCACTCACCGCGGCCCGGAAGGCCCAGTAGCCTCCCGCGCAGAGGCCGACCAGCACGAAGCTGGTACCCGGCTCACGCTCTTCCAGGGCGTCGAGAACGGCCCTCACCTGTGCCTCGTACCTCGGCTCATAGAAGTCAGCGACCCTGAGGACGCCACTCGACTCACCGTCCGCCTCACCGATCCCCTGAAGATCGACTCGAAGCGCCGGTACCCCGCGCGCAGCCCATGCGCGCGAGGTCTCCACCCACATGCGGTTGGGACCGATGCTGCGGACGGCCCCAGCGTTGAGGAAGACGGCGCAAATCCCCGGAATCCGGTCCTGGACCGGTGCGACGAGCACGCCGAAGGCGCGTCCCCAGGGCTGCTCCAGCACCAATGCGACCTCACTCACTCGGCGGCCACCGACGTCGAGGTCGAGCTCGGGAACCTCGGCGGGCCCCGGTGCCTGCGGAGGCTGGCCGGCGCCACCGGCCGCCCCGCTCACCAACGCCGAGCTCGGTTCGTCGCCGGAGTCCAGCCAGCTCTCGAGGCGGTCGGCCGCCTCGAGGGGGAGCGTCGAATTCTCGGGGTGAGAGACCATCGCCCCCCAGCCCCTGCCGGTCTCAACCGTCACCGTTGCCCCGGCGCCCTGAAGACGCTCCCGGAGACCCTTGTCGGCATCGATGCCGTCGCGGCCAAGCAGCAGGACGCGCCGCAGCGAGGAGTTCGGCGCCGGCTGGGGATCGAGCGTCCGCAACGCCACCAGGGTTTCGGCGCTGAGCACGAAGCCGCCCGCCTCGAGCCAGCCGTCGGGTAGAGGCGAGCCACCGGGCTCCGCGCTGGCCGACGCCCAGGGCTGGAGGCCCGAGAAGGCCCGTGTCTCGCGTGCGAAGTTGCGCCCGGCGGCGGGCGTGGCCCACAGCGCCAGCTCATCGATCGGGGCACCCATGACCAGCGACTCCATCGCGAGCAGGCCGCCGAGTCCGAGGCCGAGCGCCGCCAGGCGCGAGCAGCCCCCGGTGGCCCTGAGCCAGACGGCGGTGACCTTGGTCGCGTCAACCCACGCCTCGAGGAGGTTGGGGTCTCGGGGTGACCCGCTGCTGTTCCCGGTCCCCGGGAGGTCGAACCGAAGCGTGGGATGGCCGGCCTCTGCGAGGCGCTGCGCCCAGTCGCGGCGAGTCCGGTAGGAAGCCGTCTCGTCCCACCCCCACGGCGGGCAGATGAGGACCGCGGCCTTTGCCGGATCGGTCGCCTCGGGGGCATGGAACAGCCCGAAGATCGTATGGCGGGCGGTCTTCAGATACACGGGGCGAACCGGTCGCGTGCTCATCCAGGGGTCGCCTCGGTAAGGGACACCGTCAGGCGCCCCTGCATGTTGAGGGCCGTGAGCCCGATGGCGCCCCCTGCCCCCTCCGGCCCGACCGGGCGCAGGTCCACGGTCCGCATCACCCCCGGCTCAAGCGAGAAGGCGTCGTCGTCGGGTACCAATCCGGGCGCGTGGATGCGCATTCCATAGACGAACCGGCGGCACTCGAGTGAGAGTCTCACCGCATCGCCGCCGCCACGCTCGACCGCGGCGTCGAGACCCAGCCGCGCCGGCGGTTCGACGCCGGCGGGCCTCCCCGCGGGGAGGTGGAAAGCTCGAGGGATCAGTCCCGTCGGCCCTTCGGTCTCGCGCTCGATGCTGGCCACGATCAGGTCCTGCGCCGGCGGCCCAAACCGGTAGGCCCAGGAGGCGTCCACGAACCGCCCGAGCAGTGACTCGACGTTGCGCGTGACCTGCCCGTGCGGGGCAAGCATGAACGGCTCGCTGACCTCTTCGACCCGGTGCTCGAAATCACGGTAGAGCGAGACGCGCAGGCGGGCGTTCAGCGCCTCCTGGCGGTCGTTTGCGAAGTGCACGTCGACCCCCCCCAGGCCCTCGTCGGTCATCCAGACCGCGATCGGCGCCAGAGCGCGGCGCAGATGGTGGTAGGCGGTCTTCGGCGCTCCGGCGTGATCGACGACCCCCCAGCCGGCGCCAGGCACCAGGTCGCGCATCCAGAGAACCAGGCCCCCGCCACACGGCGACCCCACCCGCCGCCACTCGCCGAAGGTCGCAGCCATCACCTCGCCGGACACGGCGCGCGACAGCTCCAGGTAGCGCTCGTGGTCGAAGCGCCGAAGCTTCGCGGGGTCGACGCCGAACAGCAGCTCGAGGTAGTGGTCGCGGACGTCGTCGAAGTCCCAGCCGTTGCCGACATCGCGCGGCACGCCCGCCTTCCAGCGGGGGTGATGCACGGCCACGCTCGTTGGGGCATCGGGCAGCACCGCCTCCACCCCCGCCTCGTCGGGCACGTTGGCGAAGGCGAGGCACTCGGCGGCGAAGCGCACCCGGCGCGTCGGGCGTCCTCGAGCGGGCGCCGGTAGCCGCCCACCCCGTAGTAGTTGGCGACTCCGCGGTCGGGCCGGAAGGGAAGGTCGCCGCCGAAGGGGGCCGAGGGGACATAGATCGCGTCGACTCCGGCTTCGCGCACCAGGACGGGCAGAATTTCGCCGAACAGCTCGCCCCTCCCCATCTTCGGATCGAGACCGAGCATCGCTACCTGCTGCTCCACCTCGCTGTTGCCGCAGACAACCGCCAGGCTCGGCCGTGAACCGAGGACTGCCAGCTGCTCTCGCGCCTCGCGCTCGACCGTGGCCAGGAAGCCCTCGTCGGCGACCGGGTAGTCAAGATTCGCGAACATGAAGTCCTGCCAGATGAGGATTCCCAGCTCGTCGCAGAGGCCGTGGAACGCCGGGCTCTCGTAGGCGCTGGTTCCCGGAATCCGAAGCATGTTCATGCCGGCCCCGCGCGCCCGCTCCAGCGCCGTGCGCAGGCTCGCCTCCGTCGGCGCGAGGCCGACGGGATCGTCGGGCGTCCAGACCGCGCCGCGGGCAAACACCCGCACGCCGTTGACGTGCAGATCGAGGCCATCGACCTCGACGTCGTGCCCCGGAGTTGGCCCCGCCGTCAGCGAGCGGAACCCCACTCTGCCTGCCCGGATCGCAACCTCCCCTGTTGCGGTTGAGACCCGCAGGCTGACGTCGTGCAGCACCGGCTCGCCGTGCGTGTGGGGCCACCAGCGCGCCACCCCCGGGACGCTCAGCGTCCCGCTCGCCTCCACCCCGCCCGGCGCTCCCTCGAGCTCGAGGGAGGCGCGATGCGCCCCCGACTCTCCCGACAACTCAACCTCGACAGAGCGAGGGACCTCTCCGCCGAGCCCCCGCACCGACACACGCGCCGAGAGCACTCCGACATCGCCGTCAAGTGCGGCTCGGATCTGGAGGTGATCCACCGCGAGCGCCCGACGCCGCTCGATCAGGACGGGTCGCCAGGGGCCGACCGCCGCCGGGCCCGGCGCGAAGCCGGGAGCGCGACCGAGCAGCATCGTGCGGAAGAAGCGCAGCCCACCGTCGACCAGCTTGGTGCGCCAGCGAGCGCGAGGCTTGCGCCTGACGCGCAGCAGCGGGCTGAGCGCACGACAGCGGATCGTCAAGAAGTTGCCCGCGGCGCTCAGTGACGACCCTACGTCCACGGCGTGGGAGGCGAACATCGAGTCGTACTCGAGCAGGAGGACGCCGTTGAGGAAGACCTCCCCGACGGTCGCGATTCCTTCGAAGTGGAGCAGGACCTCCTCCCCGCCCTCCGCCGGTGCCGCGTCGAAGCTGGTGCGAAACCACCAGTCCTCGGCGTCGAGTTCACTCTGCTCGCCTGGACGCCACTGACCGGCGTCGCGCAGCGCCGCGGCGGCGGTCCCGGGCACGCTCGCCGGGATCCAGGCGAGATCATCGAGGGAAGCCGGATCGGCGTGGGAGTCCGGAGCACAGCACGCCGCCTGCCAGCCATCTTCCAACCGCAGCTCCCGGTGGCCCTCGACGCGGATGCGCTCCGACGCCAACGGAGCCGAATTCAATTCATGCGAGGACATCGTCCAGCCTTGCGAAGCTCTCCTCCCATGCCGCGGCCAGCTCGCCTATCGCCTCGGAGGGATCGAACGGACGGCGGCGGGCCAGCTTGAAGGAGAGCGTCTTGCAGCCGTCGACAATCCTGCCCATCGCCCCTGCGGCGGACCGGCCCTCCTTGCCGAGCAGCCACTCGACGTGGGAGGCGCCGGCTTCGAACGCCGACCCGACCATCCGCACCGTCGCGAAAGCGTAGTCGTGGTAGGCGGCGGTGTCCCCCTCTAGCAGCCGCGGCAGGTCATCACCGAGCTGCACTCCGAAGCGGACGAACGGGTTCGACTCGGGTCGCCTGTCCAGGTTTGCGACCAGCAGTTCTAGCGCCATCGACCGCAGCCGCTCACCCACCAGAGGCGGACCCGCGTCGAAGCGGGCAAGCTCCGTGTACGGGGGCAGCACGTCGTCGGAGAACTGGCGGCCGAGACGAAAGACGCCACGGTAGTCCTCGCCCTCCAGCTCGAAGTACCCGGTCCCATGGAAGTAGCGCAGGCGCTCCCGCTCTCGATCGATCGCCTCGGCGACCACCGAGCTCTTTACGTGCTCGCGCCGGTAGCTGGTTGCAGCGGTGTCGGGCAGATACCAGGAGTCGAGCTCGACCACGAGCGTCCGGCCACACTCGAGCTGCTCGGCGATCTGATCCGGAAGCGGCCGGTAGGGCTGCATCTCGTGGATGTCGGTCCCGTACAGCCCCTCGACGTCCTCGGGCCGCGGCTTGAAGAAGGTCCACTGATCTCCCTCGAAGTCGACACTCAGGGCGCAGCCCATCATCGCCAGCGGCTCCTGGCCGCGCGCGTGGATGAGCTCGATCAGGATGTCCGTGTAGCAGTTCGTTTCGACGTAAACGCGGTCCGTGCTGTGCAACGAGTGCGGCTCGTAGCTGGTCGGATCGAGGCCGAGAAGGCTGATCATGCCGGCGCTGGTCGAGGTCAACCGAGACCCAGCTCCCCCCTCACGCCCTGTGGCCAGGCGTCCGGTCGCAGCCCGTGCTGGTGCAGCAAGGCAAGCGTGATCCGTTCGAGCCCGAATCCCAGGCACGCGGTGTGGACGGGCTCGTCCCCGCCTTCCATCTCAAGCCCGTAGGTCGACGCGAAGTGGTCCTGGTGGTAGTTGAAGGATGCGACCGCGGTGGGCTCGGGGCCGGCGATCTGCACGAGCACCTCGAACTTCAGCTCCTGCGACCGCTGACTGCGGGCGAGCAGGCGGCCGCTGCGGCCGAAAAAGGGATCGCTGGCGACGTCGAAGTCGGCGTCGAGGCCAACAGACCGCAGCAGCTCGACCGAACGATCGCGCCAGGCTTCCCGCCAGGCTGTCACGGTCCCCGGCTCACCTATCCTGACGATCTCGCGCTGGTGGAACATCTGCAGGCGCGCCGGATCTCCCGAGGGCTCGTGCCGAAAGACGTAGGAGCCGCCGGCGTCCACCGTGATGCCCCCCGCCACCAGGGGCCCGCGGGCCGCCACGGCCGGATAGACCGGGTAACAGGCGGCCGGCGTCAACATCAGGTCGGTCATCCCCTGGAACTCACTCCAGTCCTCGTGCCTGCCGGCCAGCTCCTCCTGCGTCGCGGCGTCCTCCTCGCCGCCGTCGAAGGCGAAGATCGAGCCGGCCAGGTGGGGGAAGGACTTGAGGTAACCGATTTGCTCGATCTGGCGGCGCGGAACCAGCGGCGGGAAGGTGAGGCGCTCGGGTCGATCGACGACAGCGGCGTCGGTAACCATGGCATCGAAGCCCGTGCGCACGCGTTCGAAATCCTCGCTGCGCCCGTAGACGCCCGCCACGCCGCTCTCGATTAGCAGCCCAGCCTCGACGAGGTTGGCGAGGAACTCGTCCTGGTCCGGCGTGCCGGGCCGGAACTCCGCCATGGCTCAGACGTCCTTGGCGATCAGCAACAGGCTCGCGTCCGTCCTGTGGATGCGCTCGTTGGCGACCATCAGACAGGCAGACATCGCGTCTCGGAGGTGGCGGCCGACGCTGAACGGAGTGTCGTTCTTGTAGCCAACGATCCCGCAGACGCCGAGGGCGCCCTGACACACCCGGGGCGCCTGATCCGAGGCGGCGATCTTGAGGTTGTTGAAGCGCAGGATCGTCGACATCTCGGAAAGCTTCGAGCGATCATCGTCGGGCACGTCGCAGAACTCTCGCAGCGCCAGGGAGACCTCCGCCCGCAGCAGTGAGAGCTCGCTCATCAACTCTGAGAGGCGAATCGCCGCCGGCAATGGCTCGCCCGGCTTACGCTTGGCAGCGGCACGCACGAAGGCACGGGCCCGGTCGAACGCGTCCGTCGCGATCCCGAGCCACACGTGCGACCAGAGGATGTGGGTCACCGGTGTCATCGACTCGCTTGAGATGGTCGAGAAGGGAGTGGTCAAGATCTGCTCGATCGGAAACTCGGCCGAGACCACGTATCCCGGAGAGCAGGTTCCCCGCATTCCCAGCGGGTCCCAGCTCCCCTGGGGCACCAACTCGACCTGGTCCCGGCGGGTCAGCGCCAGCACCTGGTCACCCGGCTCGGCGTCTGGAGCACGCCGCAGGGTCGTCAGGAAGGCGTCCGCCTGCCCGCCGTAGGAGATGGTGGGCGCCTGCTTTTCGAAGCTCACAAGACCCTGCTCAGGCCCTGAGACTGCGGCCACCGATTTGCCCATGTCGCCGCCGGTCCCGACCTCCGAGGTAATCGAGGCGATCAGACGTTGCTCGTCGACGACCTCCTTCAAATACCCCTCGAACCACGGCGATCCGTCGAGGTGGCGGACCATGCAGGCGATCTGGATCTGGTGCATGGCGAAGACCATCGCCGTCGAGCCACAGTGGCGGCCGAGTTCGAAGCAGGCCTCGGCGACGGTCTCAAGTGATGCCTCGGCGCCGCCCAGAGTCTCAGGCACCAGGGCCGAAAACGCGCGTTCCTCGCGGAGCGCGTCGACCGCCTCGCTCGGGAAGCGGGCCTCCCTATCGACCTGATCGGAGTTCGTTGCGGCCACCTCCTCCCCGATGCGACGAACGGCGTCCAGCAGTACCTGGTCGCTTCCGGTGGCGGTGATCATGCGGCTCCCGCCTCGATCTCTTCCAGCGCGGCAGCAATCGAGGCGACGCTCTCGAACACGCTGCGCTTCAGCATCGAATCGAGGAACTCCACGTCGAAGGTGTCCTCCAACGCGATCATCACATTGACGCTGGCGTGCGAGGTCATACCCGCCTGGTAAAGGTCTGCGTTGTCATTAAGCGTTTCGACGTCAACGGATAGCTGACCGTACTCCTCGATCACGTTTCGGATCTGCTCTTTCATCATCCCCCACGGAGATCGGTCGTCATGCGGTTAAGCTTGAACCCTGGCATTGATGAGGCGGGAGTCTAGGACGAGGGAGTCTAGGACGAGCCTATTGGGTGACAACCGCCGCTGCGGCGAAGCCGGAGTCGTGGGTGAGGCTGAGCGCAAGCTCAGTTATCCCGGCGGCCTCTGCCAGTTCGGCTGCGTGCCCCGAGAGCTCGGGTCGGACCCCCCCAGATGAGTCGGAGACCACCTCGATGGTGGTCAGTCGCACTCCTTCGCCAGCGCCCGGAAGGGCTTTGATCATCGCCTCCTTCGCCGCGAAGCGGGCGGCCAGGCGCATCGGGTCGATCACGCCCGAGGCATCGCGGCAATCGTCAACCTCTCGCTGCGTGTAAACACGCTCGAGATAGTGGGCCGCATGGTCGCCACGCAGGGTTACCTCGACGGTATCGACCGCGACGAGGTCGAGCCCAACCCTCAGAGGCATCGTGCACCGGCCCTGGCCCTACCCCCGGCGCCATGAGAGCGCCTGAAGCTGATCTGAGATCTGCGTGGTGTGCTTGTAGCCAGAGACCGCCAGGTGCTGGCTGATCCGGGGGAGTTTCTCCCGGACGGAGTCCTCGTCCGCCGACACGAGCTGGCTGTACGGCGGGATCGCTGTGGCAATGTCTCCATCCGTGGGTCGATGTCGCCTTCGGCGCGCGCAACAGATGTCATACGAGGGTGAGCGCGTGCTCCGTGAGCATGAATGCTACCTGCGGGCCGCGGTCTGCAGCACTCAAACGCTCAGCAAGCTATGCCGTCGTGCTCTCGTCCTTGAGCCCTGTCCCAGGGCTTTGCGGTGGACGGAAGTCGCCGACGGGTGGATTCCGTCCCCCATTTCGTCGTTTTCCACCCGTCGGCGGGCGGCGCGCTGGTGGCTCAGGCGATCGCGGGGGCTTCGGGGAGGCGCTCGAGGGCCGCCTGCATCTCGGACTCGGAGAACTCGAGGTCCTCGAGCTGGCCGGCATGGTAGGCGGCGTAGGCGGCCATGTCGAAGTGGCCGTGGCCACAGACGTTGACGAGGATCACCCGCTCCTCGCCGGCCTCCTTCGCGGCCTCAGCCTCGTCGAAGGCGGCGCGGAGCGCGTGCGCGGGCTCGGGGGCGGGGATGATCCCCTCGCAACCGGCGAAGCGGACCGCGGCCTCGAAGGCGGCGTTTTGAGGTATCGCCTTGGCCTCGACCATCCCCGCCTTGACCAGAGCGCAGAGGCTCGGAGCGTCGCCGTGATAGCGGAGTCCTCCGGCGTGGACGGGCGGCGGGACGAAATCGTGGCCGAGGGTATACATCGGCATCAGCGGCGTCATCCCGACCGTGTCGCCGAAGTCGTAGGCGTAGACGCCCTTGGTCAGGGTCGGGCATGCGGCCGGCTCGGCGGCGACGAAGCGGGTCTTCTTCCCCTCGCGCAGATTGGCGCGCACGAACGGATAGGCGATGCCGGCGAAGTTGGAGCCGCCGCCGACACAGCCGACGACGACGTCGGGGTACTCGCCGGCCATCTCCAGCGCCGCGATCGCCTCGGTGCCGATCACCGTCTGGTGCAGGCAGACGTGGTTGAGGACCGAGCCGAGCGAGTAGTTGGTGTCGTCGTGCGTGGCGGCGACCTCGACCGCCTCGGAGATCGCGATCCCGAGGCTGCCGGTGGTGTGCTCGGCCTGCGAGCGGCCGGCCTCGGTCAGCTCCGAGGGGCTGCGGTGGACGGTCCCGCCCCAGGTCTCGATCATCGCCCGCCGGTAGGGCTTCTGGTCGTAGGAGACGCCGACCATGAAGACCTCGCATTCCATCCCAAACAGCTTGCAGGCGAGGGCCAGCGACGACCCCCACTGCCCGGCACCGGTCTCGGTCGCGAGCTTGCGGATTCCGGCCTCGCGGTTGTAGTAGGCCTGGGGCACGGCGGTGTTCGGCTTGTGCGACCCGGCCGGGGAACCACCCTCGTACTTGAAGTAGATGTGCGCCGGGGTGTCGAGCTCACGCTCGAGCCGGCGGGCGCGAATCAACGGGGTCGGCCGCCAGAGCTTGTAGATCTCGCGGACCTCGTCGGGAATCTCGATCTCGGGCTCGGCCGAGACCTCCTGCTCGATCAGCGCCATCGGGAAGATCGGCGCCAGGTCCGGCGGGCCCGCCGGTTCCCCGGTCTCCGGGCTCAGCGGCGGCAGCGGCTCGCCCGGCAGATCGGGCAGCAGGTTGACCCACGAGGTGGGAATGGCGGACTCGGGCAGCTGGTACTTCGTCGTCTCCTCGCTCATGGTCGCGAGTGTAATCGCCAGGCGGTTTAACCCGGGGCGTCGTCGCAGCATCCCCTCAGGCGGAGACACGATGACGCGTCCCGGGAGCGGTGGCAAGGGCCCATTTCCGAGCGCTCGAGCTTGCCTCCGTCCCTGCACGCTCTCTTGTGCTCGCTCCGGGGTCCCGTGGGCGCGGACGCCAGGCGCTAACGCCATCAGAAGCACCTGCCGATATGAAAGTGCACGTCGCCGCATCACTCGGCCCGCGAGCGATTTGCCGCAAACCCCAGACACCCCCATCTCGATGCCCCATTCAATCGATCTCCCCCTCGATCCGCCCTTCCGAGGCAAGCCTTCCCGCCGCGATGCCCTAGTCCAGGACCGTCCGACCCTGGGGGGTATGCCCCGCGCCCGGCGGGGCGCGGGATGGTGGCTGCTGCCCACCATCGACTTTCTCTCCTCTGCCGCAGCCCTTACGATCGTCGCGGCGGCCGGCCACCTCGCAGTATTCCCCGCCCTGCCGCTGGCGCCGCTCTTGCTCGTGGTCGTCTGCGGAGCGCTCGGAGTCTATGGATCACGTCCGTCGCGGGGAGCGCTTGCCGGCAATGAGGGGATGGCATGGCCCGTGATCCGCCTGCTGACTGCGGCGTTGTTCGCGTGGTTCTCGTCTCTCCTCATGCCGGTCGACGGCGGCGCGGAGCTGGCGCTGTGGGGCGGCTTCCTTTTGCTCGACACCGTCGGACGAACGATCAGCGCGCCGTTACTACAGCGCCTCGAACCGCAGGAGCGCTGGGTGCTGGTCGGTGACGAGACGACCGCCGACCGGCTCAGAACCTTCGAGTCGCTTGAACCGTTCGCCACCGTGGTCTGCACCGTGCCCCCGAACGAGGGCAATTCCAAGTCGGTCAGCCGGGTCGCCGCGCTCGAGGTCGTCGAGCGCTGTGGCGCCGACCGAGTCGTCATCTCCAGCCAGCACGACGATGACGATGGCTTGCTGAAAACTATTCGCGCGTTCAAGTCGGTCGGCGTCCCGGTCAGCCTCCTGCCTCGACCGCTCGACCTACTGGACGCTCCGGCCGCCAGGCCCAGCCAAGTCGGCGGTGTGCCGCTGATCGAGGTCGAAGCGCTCGCCGCCCGTGGCTCGGCTCCCCACACCGGTCCCGACCGGCGCCGCGATCGCAGGACGCGGGTCAGCGTCGTGGTGCCGGCGAAGAATGAGGCCAACAACATCGGCCACGTCCTGGGCCGTCTGCCCGATGACTTGCACGAGGTGATCCTCGTCGACGCCAATTCGGAGGATGACACCATCGAGGCCGCCCGACGGTCCTACCCGGGGATCCGTGTACTGAGCCAGAACGGACGGGGCAAGGGCGACGCATTCCGTACTGGCTTCGCCGCAGTGACCGGCAACCTCGTCGTAATGCTCGACGCGGACGGCTCAGCGGATCCTGCCGAGATCCCGCGCTTCGTTGAAGCGTTGGAGGCGGGTGCTGACTTCGCCAAGGGCTCCCGCTTCCTGCCAGGCGGCGGCAGCGCCGACATCACGCCAACGCGCCGTTTTGGCAACACGTTCTTGAGCGGCACGGCGAACCTCCTGCACGGCACCCACTTCACCGATCTCTGCTACGGCTACAACGCTTTCTGGGCGCGCTGCCTGCCCTTCATCGCACTGGATACTCCCGGCTTCGAGGTCGAGACCCTGATCAACCTCCGCATCGCCGACGCCGGGATGAAGATCACCGAGGTTCCGAGCTATGAGGCCGACCGCATCTCGGGGCAGAGCAATCTCAACACCTTCCGCGATGGGTTCCGCGTGCTTGGGACGATCCTCAGCGAAGCCCGTCGCGGCCGGGCGATCCGCCACAAGCCTGAATCTGATGGCCAGCAGAAGACGCAACCGGCCCAGACGGCAGAGGTCTGAGGCGATGTCCACCAGCGAGCCCGCCACATCGGTGGTCGTCTCGACCTACGACGAGAAGCGCTGGGACGACCTCGCCGCCTGCCTTGACTCTGTCGGCCACCAAAGCCACCCGCCGTTCGAAGCAATCGTCGTGGTGGACCACAACCCGATCCTGTTGCGGAAGGCCACGGCGGAGTTCCCGAGCGCGAAGGTGATTGCCAATCAGCGCTCTCGGGGCTTGGCGGGAGCACGCAATACCGGGGTACGCGCGGCGCAGGGCGAGATCGTCGCCTTCATCGACGACGATGCGCGCGCGGAGCCGGCGTGGTTGGGGGAGCTGGGGGGATGCTTCACCGATCCCACGACCGTGGGCGCGGGCGGTGCGCTGCTCCCGCTCTGGCAGGGACCCGTACCCCGCTGGCTCCCCGAGGAGTTCTTCTGGGTGTTCGGCTGCAGCTACACGGGCTTGCCCACGCAGCTGGGACCCGTTAGGAACCCGATCGGCGCCAACATGGCGGTGAGGGCGTCGGTCTTGGCAGAGATCGGCGGATTCCGGGAGGGAGAGAGCGACGACGCGCCGCGGGAGCTTCGCTCGCGTGGAGTGGTGCGGGCAGGCGGCAATGTTCCCGACGACACCGACCTCGCGATCCGCGTCAAACAACACCGCCCCGACGCGGTGTGGCTTTACCAACCGCGGGCAAGGGTTCTCCACAGCGTTACACCGGAGCGCGCTTCGCTCGGCTACTTTCTGCGTCGCTGCTTCGAGGAGGGAGCGGGGAAGGCGAACCTTTCCCGGCAGGTGGGATCACGCGACGGCCTCAGCTCCGAGCGTCGCCACCTTGCGATAGTCCTGCCGCGCGGAGCGGTGAAAGGGTTGCGCGACCTACTGGCCGGAGACCGCGCGGGCGGCCTCCGGGCCGCGGCTATCGTTCTCGGCGTGCTTTCGACCGGTGCGGGCTTCCTGACCGCGTCACTCGGCGCGGCACTCAAACCCGGCTCGAGGAACGAGTGAGAGTGGCGGCGCACCTGACTGAGCCGCCGTCGCCGGAGTTCTCGCCGGTACGGGTACACGATGTCGAGATCGGGGCGGCGCTGGCTCCCCTTCCGGAGGGTAAGACGGAGAGCGGCAATCCCTTCGGGTCCTGCCTCTGCCTTGTTCGCCTGCACGGGCGGCCGCTCGGCATGATCGAGGTGCCGCTGGCGGCAGCCGGCGTCCCGGCGGAGGCGCTCGCTGCTCAAATCCAACGAGAACTCGGTGATGAGGTCGCCCAGCATCTGCGCAAGGACGGGCTCCCCAGCGCCCGGGTCAAAGCCGATGGCATCCCAGGGCCCGATGTCCCAGCCTGCGCCGCAGCCCGGGAAGACGTCCTCATGCGAGCCCCGACGGTGTCTGTGGTGATCGTCACCCGCGGACGCCCTCAACGCGTTCTGAGGACCGTCAGCTCGATCCTCGGGTGCCGCTACCCGAGGGACCGCTATGACGTGCTCATCGTCGACACCCCCGAGGAGGGGGAGCCCCCTCTCAGCTTCGCCCCGGGTGATCTCGCTGATGATGCCTCCGTACGCATCGTTGTGGAACCGGAGCCCGGAATATCGCGGGGCCGCAACCAAGGGTTGCAGGAAGCAACCGGCGAATTCGTCGTCTTCGCCGACGACGACGTCGACGTCGACCCGAACTGGCTCGCCACGCTGATCGCCGGCTTCGAACTGGGGGATCGGGTCGACGCTGTTTCGGGCCCGACGCTGCCCGGCGCCCTCGAGACTCCAACCGAGCGATGGTTTGAGGGCTTCGGTGGCCTCCAGCGGGGCTTCGAGACCCGCGTCTACAGCCTCGACGACCCGCCTCAGGATCAGCCGCTCTTCCCGTTCACGCCAGGTGCATTGGGCAGCGGACGCAGCATGGCGTTCCGGCGCGACCAATTCCGGCGCCTCGGCGGCTTCGACGTCGCGCTTGGACCCCCCACCCCGACGCTTGCCGGAGAGGACATCGAGGCGCTTCTGCGCGTGGTGATCTCCGGCAGCCAGGTCGTGCACGAGCCGGCGGCGCTCGTCTGGCACGCCCATCCGCGCGACTACCGGATGCTCCGGCGACGCATGTGGGGGTACGGACTGGGCCTGAGCGCGTGCTTGACAAAGTCCGTGGTGGAGAACCCGCGCCTTCTACCGAGTCTCTTGCGAAAGCTGCCGGGGGGTCTTGCGTTTGCGCTCTCCGCAAGGTCGGACAAGAACAAGAACCGACAAGGCGACTATCCGAAAGAGCTGATCCGGCTCGAACTGGCCGGGCTGGCCTGCGGCCCCCTCGCCTACGGGCGAAGCCGCTGGCAGCATCGCCGCGATAGCGACGCCCAGCTCGGCTCGGCCCCCCCACCACTCCGTTGACGCCCCAGGACGGCGCGCTGCGCACGCTGATCATCACCGACTACTACCGCCCCCTGATCGGGGGGTCCATACGTAGTATCGAACTGCTCGCCAAGCACCTCTCCGAGCGGGGCCACACCGTTGCCATCGCCACCTCCTGGCAGCACGGCACTGAAGCACTCGAGGAGCACGAAGGGGTTCGCGTCTACCGCGTCCGCGACCTGAGCAGCCGCGTCCGGTGGGTGTCGGAGGACCCCTACAAGCACAACCCGCCTCCCTTTCCCGACCCAGAGGCGGCCTGGCGCCTGCGCCGTCTAGTCAAGGAGTTCAAGCCCGATCTCGTTCACTCCTACGGCTGGATCTCGCACTCAGTGGCGGTGAGCTTGTTGGGCATGAGGGTCCCGTTCCTGCTGTCCGCACGTGACTACGGGAACGTCTGCGCGGTCGGCACCCTGGTTCGCAAGGACCAGCTCTGCTCGGGGCCGGCTCCAGTCAAGTGCCTGGATTGCGCTAGGGCGCGCTACGGAACAGCCAAAGGCGTGGCCGCGGTGGCCGGTGTCTACGCGGCCGGTCCGGTGCTCCGCAGGAAGACGACCGCGGTCCACGCAGTCAGCCGGTTTGTCGGGAGGGTGGTCGATCGCTTCCTGCACGTTCCAGGCGCGCCGGCGGTTGTCATTCCCAACTTCCACGAGGAGGATTCCGGAGATCCCGACCCGCAGGTAATGGCTCAACTACCCGAGGAGCCCTTCATCCTGTTCGTAGGAGGCTTCCGCAAGATCAAGGGCATATATGAGCTGTTCGAGGCCTACGCGAGGCTTCAGAACCCGCCGCCGCTGGTGATGGTCGGGACGATGATGTCAGACTCCCCGAAGCAGTTTCCCCCCAGCGTCACGGTGATCACCGACGTGCCGCATGCGACGGTCATGGCGATCTGGAACAGGGCTCTCTTCGGCGTCCTCCCGACGAAGGCGCCCGAGGCTCTCGGCAATGTCGTTCACGAAGCGATGAGCAAGGGGCGCGCGATGATCGGCACTCGGCCGGGTGGGCAGGAAGACATGATCGAGGACGGTAGGACGGGACTGCTGGTGCCCGGCGGAGACACAGAGGCGCTCGCGGCGGCAATGACCCGACTGATCGAGGACCGCGAGCTGCGGGAGCGAATCGAGAGGCACGCGCGTGAGCGTGCGCATGTCTTCACACCGGAGGTCGTGATGCCCGCAGATAGAGCGGCTGTACCACGAGACAGTCGCCAGATCCCTGGGGTCCCTACCGTGAGAACGCCCGCGCGGGCCCGGTGGCTCGACCTTGCGATCGCCGTTGCCCTTGCGGCGATGGGGGTTATCGCATTACTTGTCTCCCCACCGCATTGGTTGCAGGCGGCAGCGCTGATGCCGCTGGTCCTTGCCGTCCCAGGCTATGCGCTCACCGCCGCGCTCTTCCCGCCCACCACGATCGGCCAAGCGGACCGAGTCGTCTACTCATTTGTCTTCAGCATCAGCGCCTCGGCGCTCGGCGGGCTCACCCTACAAATCGCCCTCGGTCTGGACCGCGGTGCGTGGCTCGTCCTCCTTTTCGTAATCACGCTAGCCGCGAGCGCCGTCGCCCTGTCCAGGCGTGGCGCCGTGCCGGCCCAGGCGACGGCGCAGCCTTCCATCTCTCCGCCCGCGGGAGCACTGTGCGCGATCGCCTCGATCGCGGCGCTTGCGATCGCGGGCGCGTCGATCGCCATCGCGGCTAAAGGCGTACGGGAGCAGCAGGTCCAACAGGTCTTTGCCGCGCTGTGGGCGGTTCCCGCCAAGGCCGGCCGAGGGAAGACGCCTCCTGTCACCGTGGGGGTCCGGACCCATGGTGGCCCAACCTCGTACCGCCTCAACGTGAGGCGTGCTGGACGAACGATCCAGAATCTGCAGGTTCGGCTCGGGCCGAACCGGCGCTGGCAACGGACACTTGCCCCGCCGATCACGACCGCCACCGGCTCCTTGCTGATAACGCTCTACCACGGCTCGACGCCGTACCGCAGCGTTGAACTGAATATCGGAGAGGGCCCGTGAAATCGCTGGAGGCGCCGGTCCGGCATTCCGCCACATCGGCAGGTCCCACGGAGCTGCAACGGAGCCGCGGACCGCGACTGTCGCTGGGGGTTGCGCCGCTGATCGCCCTGATCGTGGCTTGCGGCCTGGTCATGGTCGCCCTCGGCAACAACAGCGCCCGGCTGAGCCTGAGCGAGGCCCAGCCGCTCTTTTGGGGGGGTCTCATAGTGATCTACGCGCCGATCGCGCTGCGGCTTCTCGGCACCTCGGCATCCAGAGAGGAGCGGCTCGCGCTCGCCCTGCTGCTCGGCGGCGCGCTCTATCTCGTAAAGGTCCTCTACAACCCAACAGGGCTCACCCTGCATGACGAGTTGGCGACCTGGCGTCAGACCTCCGACCTGATCGCGACCGGGCATCCGCTGTCGCCCAACCCGCTGGTCTCCGGGTTTGCGGGCTTCCCGGGGCTGAGTCTGATCACGGCGGCCCTCGCCCAACTGGCGCTCCTCCCGATCTTCATCTCCAGTCTGATCGTGATCGGTCTTGCGCGGGTGGCGCTAATGCTGGCCCTGTTTCTGTTCCTGGAGCGGACCACCCGCTCGCCGCGCGCGGCCGGCATCGGTACCGCCATCTATGCCTGCAACCCAAGCTTCCTCTACTTTGACTCTCAGTTCGGCTATGAGTCGCTGGCCTTGACGGTCGGAGGAGCGCTCCTGCTCACAGCGCAGCGGTGGACCGACCCTACTAGCGAGGGTCGCGGCTGGAACGACATCGGCCTGGTTGCGGCGATGGCGGTCCTCGCGGCTACGCTCGCCATCACCCACCACCTGAGCTCCTATGCGATGGTCGGATTCCTCGTTCTCTGGGCCCTGTTGATCGCCCTGACCGACGAGAGGCCGATCGCGGCCGCCGGCGGCGCCACCGAGACTCGGGGACACGCCTCCCCGCGTGCGCCCTGGATTCACGGCCCGGGGTTGCCCGCGCTGCTGCTGGCCGCAGCCGCAGCCGCGTGGTTCGTCTTCGAGGCGAACCAAGTCACCACCGCCGAACTGGGCGCAGTCTTCAAAGATGCTTTCGAATCAGTCGCCCATCTGATATTCGGTGGAGGGTCCGGGCCGAAGACCCTGTTTCAGTCGGCTGGCCAGTCCAACACCACAGCTGCGCGCATCCTCGGTGTCGCCTCCGTCCTACCGCTGCTCGCCGTGATTCCCCTGGGGCTCTTGAGGACCTGGCGCGGCAGAGGCTCCAGCCCGCTGTGGCGGGCGCTTGCAATCGTCGCGCTCCTCTATCCGGCAACGCTCGTGCTTCGACTGACGCAGGCCGGGACCGAGACATCCCAGCGAGCATCGGAATTCGTTTTCGTTGGGCTCGCGTTCGTTAGCGGCCTGCTGCTCAGCGAGCTGCCCTGGCGCGGCGGCGCGGGCAGACGTGCGGCCCGAAGGCTCGCCCTCGGCGCGCTCGCGACGGTGGTCTTCTTGGGCGGGTTCATTGTCGGGGAGTCACCCGTCTCCCGGCAGCCGGGACCCTTCCTCGTCGGTGGAGAGGCGCGGGCGGTCAGCCCGCAGGGAGTTGTCGCCGCCAAGTTCGCGGCCAGTGAGCTGCCCGCCGGCAGTCGCGTGATCATAGACCGCCCCAACTCCACCCTCCTCGGATCCTATGGTCAACTCGAGTACGTCACCGGCAGTTACGGAGGCATCCCGGTCACGCGGATCTTCTTCAGCAGCACTTTCGATGCGATCGACCAGGCCTTGGTCAGCAACGACGAGATCGAGTACATCGTCATCGATCGCCGCCTCAGCCATGAAGTGCCCGCGGGCGGGTACTACTTCGAATCGACAGAGCCGAACGCTAACAGCTACCGCAAGCCGATCAGCCGTTTCGCACTCAGCAAGTTCAACCACGTACGCGGCCTCAGCAGAATCTTCGACAACGGAGCGATAGCCATCTACGACACGAGCGGGCTGCGCTCGAGATGACGAACGGCGCCTCGACAGGGGCAGTGGCCAGACTCAGGGCGGAGATCGCCCGCAACCAAACCGTGCTGCAGAACGCGGGCTCGATGATGGGCACCGTCCTGGTCACCGCCCTGCTCGGGGCGGCCTTCTGGCTGGTTGCGGCGCGCCAGTTCAGCGCTAACGCCGTCGGCGTCTCCAGCGCGGCGATCTCGGCGATGATGCTGCTGGGGTACCTGGCGACGGTTGGGCTCGGCACTCTGCTCATGGGCGAGCTTCCCCGCCGCACCGACCACCATCGGAGCCTGCTCAATGCAGCGCTCGCGGTCAGCGGCGCGCTCGGGGTGGCGATCGGACTCGGCTTCGCCATCGTCGCTCCGCTGGTCTCGTCCGACCTGGGGCCGCTGAGCGAAACCTGGGTGGCAGCGCTCGTGTTCGCGGTGGGCGTCGGCCTCACCGGATCTACGGGAGTCCTGGACCAGGCTCTGATCGGCCTGATGCGGGGGGACCTGCAACTGACGCGGAACGTCGTCTTCTCGCTCACCAAGCTGATCGCTATTGCACTCGTGGGATACCTGGTCGCGGGCCCTGGCGGGGTCTGGATCTATTCCGCCTGGACTGCCGGCATCGCCCTCTCTCTCGCCGTGATGGTTCGCTTCTACATGCACCGCGGTGAGGACAGCCTGAGTCCGAAGCTGGGCCTGCTGAACGAGATGCGCGTGGAGGCCGCCACTCACCACGTCTTCAATCTTGCGATCCGGGCGCCTGACCTGATTCTGCCGCTGATCGTCGTCTCCGTGCTCTCGGCCACGGCGAACGCGAACTTCTACATCGCCTGGATGGTCGCCAGCTTCGGCTTTATGGTGCCCGTCTCGCTCAGCTCGGTCCTCTTCGCGGTCGGGTCCGGCGACCCCCACCGCCTCTCCGACCGCTATCGCCTAAGCATCACCCTCTCGGCGAGCCTTGGGCTTGCCGCGAACCTGGTTCTCCTCGTTGCCGGGGGCCCGATCCTTAGCTTGTTCGGCGCCGGTTACGAGCAGCAGGCACTTGGCACTCTGCACATCCTCGCGCTCGGCGTATTCCCCGAGACGATCAAAGCCCACTACCTTTCGGTCAAGCGGGTCGAACGCCGGATCCCCGCCACAATCCCGATCGTGGTCGGAGGCACTGCCCTTGAGCTGACCGGCGCGGTCGCGGGTGGTCTGAAGGGAAGCCTGTCCCTGGTCGCGGCCGGCTGGCTGGCAGCGGTCTGCATCGAGGCCGCAGTGATGAGCCGAGACGTGTTCCGATTCATCAGGCTCGGTCCCCGGGAAATCGCAGTGAGCCCCAAGCCGCACCCGTCCCCGCCGCAACCCGCCAAACGTCCCGCGTCGGCGGACCAGCACTCCAAGTTCGTGTGAAGAGGCCGCCGTTGCTGGCGACGATCCGAGCCCCCTATCTCGAATCAACCATCTAGCTAGACGACGCGGAAGCGATCCTTGCGGCTGCGGGAGCGCTGACCCAGGCCGTTGTGAGCGCTGATTACGACCCGGTACTTGCCGACGTGCAGCCTGCGCCGTCGCAAGATCCGGGCCAGCGGCAGTCTGTTGTGACCCGCGTGACTCCTGCGGATCAGGATCACACGCCGCGAATAGTGCCCGCGCGACAGGATCTTGATCTTCACCCACGCCGTCCGCGAGAGGCCGTAGGAGATCGCGCCGTTGAGCCTGCTCCTTACCCGCTGAGGTACGTAGAGAGACCTGAAGGCCAGCCTCTTCTTGTGCTTCGCGCCCTTAGCTCCGGTCGTGCCCGTTGTTCCGATCGTGCCCGTTGTTCCGGTGGCGCCGGTCTCGCATGGTCCGGTGCCGCCGTAGATGGAACACGCGACAACCGCGCGGTAGGCGGAGAGCGAGGTCTGAGACGAGTTGATTCGCCAGTCATCTTCCTGGGACCTGTTGAACCAGACGACAGCGCTGACCCGAGGGAAGCTCTGCGGAATCGTCGAGAGGAATCCCTGGCGAATCCAGGCCGCCTTGTCGCCGCCCCGTTCACTCGAGGACGTCTCGGTGAAGACCACGGGCTTTGAGCTCAGCCCGGTCACGATCGAGTAGGAGGGGGCGAAGACGCTCTGGAGGCTCCGCCAACTCTCACCAGGCGCCTGGCCCCAGTTGTAACCGTCGAGGGCGACGAAGTCGATCCACGCGTCGCCGGGGAAGTACGGAGCGATCGGATACTTGCTCCCCTCCTGGATGTTCGGGGACCAGACCCACTTGACATTATTGGCACCGTCGGCGCGGAAGACCGAGACGATGTGGCGCCAGGCGGCAACAAACGTTTCAGGGGAAGCGTTGCCTCCGGCCCACGGGTACCAGGTTCCGTTCATCTCGTGACCGAAGCGGATCATCATGGTGCTGCCCCAGGTCTTGGCGATCTGGGCCGATTCGTGGAGGTATGTGTCGTAAGCGCCCGAGGCGATCTGAGAGAGCGTCTGGCTGTAGGGCTCCCAGGTCGCCATCGGCGTCTGACCGGTGGCACGGAGGTTGGAAACCTCGTTCGAGTAGAGCAGCGGCTGGCCGAAGTCGCGGTACCACATGACGATGTCCGGCTTGCGACCGACCATTGCCGCGTAATCGGAGAGCGCCTGGGCGTTCGCGGGAGCCCCGGGCGTGTAGGCACCGAGCTGGATCGTCGCTGATGCCGAGGCCGGAACCGCGGCCAGCGCGGCCGCTATTGAGATCGTCGCAAGAAGAGACGCGAATCTTGGCCGAATCGAGGTGGACACACTTACCTCGTCGGACCACCGCCACAGATGCGCCAGTGGGCACCCCAGACCCTGGACGTATGTCTCGGCGCCCCGCTCTCGTTTGCGAGATCAGGCGCGTACCGCCTGCTCTGATCCTAGGAAGGCGCCAGCTTGCTGTAGAGCTGAGAACCGCGCACCCTGCCGAACAGGGGCGAAGTGGCTGCCGCGAAGTGAGGTCGGCGGGTGGTGCGGTAAACGCCCTCGCGCGAGAGCTTGAGCGGGCGGTCCCGACATCGGGGTCCGAGGAGACGATCGCCGAGGGTCACCGCGTGCCTGTAGCCAGCTCCCCTCGCCAGATCGACGACACCCTCGTCAACGGATCCAAACGGATATGCCAGCGAGGTGCAGAAGCTCTGCAATTCGGCCTCGCAAACATCTCGTGAACTTGACAGCTCGGTCGCGGCCTCTTTGGGATCAATGGCGGTTAGGTCCGGGTGGGAGCATGTGTGGGATCCGACCTCCCAACCGACTTCCAGAAGGCGCCGAACACTGTCCCAGGACATGCATCGCAGCTCCTGTTCGTATGAGGTGCCGACCCACTGCCCCAAGCTCGACCAAGTCATCGGTGCCGCTTCGGTTGCATAGTCCGTCGGGACGAACAAGGTAGCCGGGACTCCGAGCCCCTCCAGAACAGGGAGGCCCTGCTCGAACACCGAATGGAAGGCGTCGTCGAAGGTGACTGCGAGACTCCGCCCCCCTGCTTCGACATTGAGCGCGGCGGAGAGCGTGAGCGGCCGGTACCCCCGCTTCAGCAGGTGCCGGACCTGCCGTTCGAGAGCCTTCGGCTCGATCGCGCCAACGCTCGGCCAAGTATCGCTGACCGCGTGATAGCAGAGAATGACCAGATCGGTGCCGATGACTGTGAGCATGGTTAGACGGGGGCTCCGCGTCGCCTAGACCTTCGGCGCATCGCGAGAACCGCGGCGGTGAGCGCCAGCACCGAGAGGACGACCGCGCAAACGAGCCACACGTACTTGCCGTGCACCTTCAACCACAGCTTCTCGAGGAACGACGGGGCGCCGTAACCTCCGTCTGGGGGAAGTGGGGCGGGGGCGCCCGCCGGCAGTAACGCAGGCGTCTTGAGGAGTGTGCGACGGGTCGCGGAATAGGAGGGCGAGTTGACCGCATTGCGGAAGGCTCGCAGCGACGCGTTAGAGCTGTTGGCACGGAAATCCCCGCGTGGATCATCGACGTTGAACCAGACCAGCGCCCGGACGTGAGAGAAACGCGGCGCCTCACGCTCGAGCGCGCTGGTGATCCAGGCGGCCTTGTCGCCTCCGCTCTCACCCGCCGCCGTCTCGGCGATCATCATCGGCCGGGAAGTGATTGAACCAGCCGGTCATAGGTACTGCCGAACACCCTCGTGAACGAGGGCCACCCAACTGAGCCCCCCCAGTTGAAGCCATCGAGGGCGACCCAGTTCACCCATTCGTCGCCGGGGTAGAGCGGTCCAAATTGGAACCTCCCGCCCGAGTCCTCATTCGGGGACCAGACCCACTCGACGTTCGTGGCGCTTTGGAAACGGAAGAGGTTGACGACATGCTTCCATGCCCTCCTGAATGCCCGCCCTGTGTTGCCTTCGGCGCGCTGGCCCCAGGGGAACCAGTCTCCGTTCATCTCTTGCGCAAAGCGGACCAACAATGGCCTACCCGAGTGTGCCGCGGAGCCGGCGGCCCTGCGGAGATAGCGGTCGAACCGCCCCGCCGCAATCGCCCTCAACGGGAAGTCACCCCCGCTTGAGGTCCAGGGCTCCCAGGTGATCATCGGCACCGCCCCTGCGCTTCCGAAACAGACTCAAGCTCGGCGCGGTCGAAGGGCAGGCTGCTCCAGTCCTTATACGAGTTGACAATCACCGGGGCGCGGCCGGTCTGGCGGGCGAACCGGTCGATCAGGCCCGGATCATCGGAGGCCCCGGGCATGTACGCGCCGAGCGCTATGGGCGCGGCGCCGGCCGGACTTGCGGCGAGCGCCGCGATAGCCGCGACAAGAGCCGCCGGCAGAGCGCGGCGCAGTACCAGACCCACCGCCGCATCACCGCCAGGCAAGCGCGGCTCCGGCGCCCGGAAAGGGCCCGGCCGTCTCGGCACGCAGCAGCGAGGGTACGCTGATCAAGGCCTTCCTAGACGATCTGTACCGCGGTTTGGCGAGAGCGCTGCGGAGCGCCCGCACTGAAGCTGGGGAACTGTCGACGCGGAGGTCGCCGCGCCCATCGTCAACGTTCCAGAAGGAAATTGCCCTGATGTGGGTCATACGAGGGATGTTGCGCCGAAGCATCGACGAGACCCAGCGAGCTTTCGTTGCCTCCCTGCTCCCCCGAGCCGGTCTCGGCGAGCACGATCGGTTTCGAAGTGAGCCGCACGAGCTCCCGGTAGGAAGCACCGAAGATCTGAATGAAACTGCGCCATGGAAAGGCGCCACCCCAATTGATTCCGTCGAGCCCGACCCAATCGACCCATCTGCCGCCGGGGAAATAGCGACTGAATGGGCGGTGACCTCCGCTGTTCGCGTACGGGGTCCACACCCATCGCACTCTGTCGGCGCCGGACCTGCGAAAGACCCTGACGATGTGCCGCCAGGCGGCCCTGTACGCCGATGGGCTGCCGCTCCACGGGAACCAGGGACCGTTCATCTCCTGAGCAAAGCGGACCATCAGGGGCCTGTTCCAGGCGGCCGCTGCGCGCGCTGCGTCCTCTACATACCCATCGTATTTCCCGCGCGCCACCCGCCTGAGCGAAATGCCGTCGCCGGACGACGTCCACGGCTCCCAGGTGATCATCGGGACAGCTCCGTGATTCCAGATGCCGTCGAGCTGGTCGCGCACGAACGGCGCCTGGCTCCAGTCCTTGTAGCTCACGATCATCGCCGGCTGACGGCCGATGCTCCTTGCCATGTCGTCGATCAGCGACGGGTTCGAGTCCCCCCCGGGTATGAAGGCTCCGACGCTCACGACCGATGTTGCCGCGGCCGAGCTGGGAATGGCGGCAAGCGCAGCGGCGACCGCCATAGTGACAAGCATCGTTGCCAAGCCGAGACGCCTCCTGGCGCCAGCGGGCTCCCTTACCGCACTTACAGCAAGGACCGGCAACGCCAGCGACCCGGCGAAGACGGCATAGGGCAGCCTGACGGTTCCGCCCGAGATCGGCCAGACGAGTGGCACGCCGGGCCCCGTTGCGAGGTCGCGGAGGAGGTGCGCCGAGATGCCGAAGGCAATGCCGAAGGACAACTCGCGGATCTCGCGACGCCGAGACGCCAAGCCGAGTGCCACCAAGGCCGCGACCAGCAGCAGACCATGCGTGTATGGTCGCGGCAGGGACCCGGCGAGCAGGTGCGATCCGAGATAACCCGGAAGGTGGTCGACGTCGATCGCCACACTGGTGACGAGCGCCGCCACGACGAAGCGCGCGGCTGGCCACGATCCGGCGAGTGCAGCGACCGAGATGATCGCGACAGCGCAGGTCACGAGGTGCAAGGGCTCGTCAATCAGCAGGTAAGCGATACTGCCGGTGGGGCCCTTGAGCAGGCTCCAGAGCAGGTCGAGAGCGAAGACCAGCCCCACAAGGGCTGTCATCAGCAGAGTCAGCTCATTGCGGCGTTGTGCCAAGCGAGAAACGATAGCCGTCGGCCCTCCCGGAGCCGAGCCCTACGATCCGTGAGCTCCCGTCTCAGCCGCTCAGCTCACACCGAGCCGCTCTTGGAGCGCCTCGAACTGGGCGCGGACCTTGGGCGGCAGGTGGTCACCGAACTTGGCCAGGTGCTCCTCGACCTGGGGCAGCTGCGCACGGACGAGATCCTCGTCGACCGTGGTCAGCTCACGCATCGCCTCAGCGGAGATCTCGAGACCGTCGGTCTTGATCGCGCCCTCGGCGGGGAGCAGGCCGATCGCGGACTCGGTCGCCTCGGCCTCACCGTCGCAGCGGCGGAAGATCCATTCGAGCACGCGGCTGTTCTCGCCGAAGCCCGGCCAGAGGAACTTGCCGTCGGCGCCCTTGCGAAACCAGTTGACGTAGAAGACCCGCGGCAGCACGATGCCCTCGCGGCGGCCGATCTTCAGCCAGTGCGAGAAGTAGTCGGCCAGGTTGTAGCCGCAGAAGGGCAGCATCGCCATCGGGTCGAAGCGAAGCTCGCCGACCGCCCCGGCGGCCGCGGCCGTCGTCTCCGAGGACATGGTCGACCCCATGAAGACCGCGTGCTCCCAGTCGAACGCCTCGTGGACAAGCGGCACGACGGTCGCCCGGCGCCCGCCGAAGAGGAAGGCGTCGATCGGGACCCCGTTGGGGTCCTCCCACTCCGGGGCGATCGCCGGGCACTGCGACGCCGGCGTCGTGAAGCGGGCGTTGGGGTGGGCGGCCGGCGCCTCGGCCTCCGGAGTCCAGTCCTTGCCGTGCCAGTCGATCGCGTGCGCGGGCGGCTCGGGCGTCATCCCTTCCCACCAGATGTCGCCCTCGTCGGTCTTCGCGCAGTTGGTGAAGATCGAGTTCTCTGCGACCGTCGCCAGGGCATTGGGATTGGTCTTCGGGCTGGTGTTGGGGGCGACGCCGAAGAAGCCGAACTCGGGGTTGACGGCGTAGAGGCGGCCGTCCTCGTGGACCTTCATCCAGGCGATGTCGTCGCCGATCGTCTCGACCTTCCATCCCGGAAGGCTGGGGATCATCATCGAGAGGTTCGTCTTGCCGCAGGCGGACGGGAAGGCGCCGCCCAGGTACTTGACGCCGCCCTCTGGAGAGGTGAGCTTGAGGATCAGCATGTGCTCGGCCATCCAACCCTGGTCACGGGCCATGACCGAGGCGATCCGCAGGGCGAAGCACTTCTTCCCGAGCAGCGCGTTGCCGCCGTAGCCGGAGCCGTAGGACCAGATCTCCCGCGTCTCGGGGTAGTGGACGATGTACTTGTTCTCGGCGTTGCAGGGCCAGGGGACGTCCTCGGCTCCCTCCGCCAGCGGCATTCCGACCGAGTGCACGCAGGGGACGAACTCGCCGTCGGCTCCGAGAACCTCGAGGGCGCCGGCCCCCATCCGGGTCATGATCCTCATCGATACCGCGACGTAGGCGGAGTCGGTGAGTTGGACGCCGATGTGGGAGATGTGGGAGCCGAGCGGCCCCATCGAGAACGGCACCACGTACATCGTGCGGCCCTTCATCGAGCCGGCGAAGAGGCCGCGGAGCTTCTCGCGCATCTCGGCGGGCTCGTTCCAGTTGTTGTTCGGGCCCGCATCCTCGGAGCTCTCGGAGCAGATGAAGGTCCGGTCCTCGACCCGGGCGACGTCACCGGGGTCGGAGAGCGCCAGGTAGGAGTTGGGCCTCTTGGCGTCGGAGAGGCGCTCGAAGGTGCCGGCGTCGACGAGCTCCTGGGCGAGGCGGTCGTACTCCTGCGCCGAACCGTCGCACCAGTGGACCGAGTCGGCTTGGGTCAGCTTGGCGATCTCATCGACCCACGAGATCAGCTTGAGGTTCTTGGTCGGCGCGGAAGACGCAGTGGTCTGGCTCACGAGTCCTCTTCACTACTCCTTTTTGTCGAGTCCGGACCTCTCCCAAGTCCCAGCCGCCATTCTGCCGGACCGGCGATTCCGGCGCAGCGTCGGTGCCCCAGCTAGTGACGAGCGCTACTTGATCGGCTGAAAGTCGACGAAGCTGACGTCGGCGTCCGAGTTGAGGATCTTCAGGGTCGCCGTCGCCTTCTTGCCGTTGGCGGCGGTGACGATGCATTCGAAGGTCTTCCCCGCCTCCACCTTGACATCGGAGGGGCACTCGACCGATTTGACGGGGACCTTGAGGCTCTTCTCGACGTCGGCCCTGATCGCGTCCTCGGCCTTGCCGTTGTCGATGACCGTGTCGCCGCAACCGGCGATCGCCAGAGCGGCAACCGAAAATCCGATCGCCGCTGAAACACGAACCCCCTTTGCCATGCCGCTCTCCCCTCATCAAGGTCGCGAGGACAGGAAGTATCGCCGATGCCGAGGCGGCTGCCTCGGAACTGAGGCGCAACACTTGTTGAAGTAGGGTTCCCGCCCGCTATGCGCTTCTACGAGTACGAAGCCCGCCAGATCGTCGAGCGTGCCGGAATCCCGGTCACCAAGTACGGCTTCTGCACGACCGCGGAGCAGGCCCGCACCGCGGCCGAGGAGATCGGCGGCCCGGTGGTGATCAAGTCCCAGGTGCTCTCGGGGGGCCGGATGAAGGCCGGCGGCGTCAGGTTCGCCGACACCCCCGAGGAGGCCGCCGCACACGCTGAGGAAATCCTCGAGCTCGAGATCAACGGACAGATGCCGCGCGGCGTCCTCGTCGACCCGAAGGCAGAGGTCAAACAGGAGTACTACGCCGGGGTTGTCTGGGACGGCACCGCAAAGAGGCCGCTGATGCTGTTCAGCGACATGGGCGGGATCGATATCGAGCAGGTCGCCGAGGAGCACCCCGACCACGTCGGCCGCGGGCACCTGTCCAATCTGATGCCGATCTCCGACTTCGAGGCGAAGCAGACGATCGCCGCAACCGGGGTCACGGGCTCGCAGCTGAACCGGGCGACGCCTGTCCTCGCCCGCCTCGCCCGCCTCTTCCGCGACAACGACATGACCCTGGCCGAGATCAACCCCCTCGCCGAGCTCTCCGACGGCAGCTTCGTCGCCCTCGATGCCCACATGGAGATGGAGAACGAGGCCAAGCCCCGGCAGAAGGCCGTGCTGGAGGGGGCGCTCGGCATCGAGCCCGACGACACCCGCGAGCCCTATGAGCCCAGCGATTTCGAGCGAAACGTCGCCGCGATCGACGCCGCCGACCACCGCGGGGTGATCCAGGGCAAGGACCACGGCTTCGCTGGGAACCTCGGCCTGGTGATCGGTGCCGGCGGGGGCTCCCTGACCCTCACCGATGCGGTCAGGAGCCAGGGCGGCCGGCCGGCGAACTACTCCGAGATCGGCGGCAACCCCTCGGTCGCCAAGTCATGTGGCCTCGCCAAGGAGGTGCTGAGCAAGGACGGTGTCGAGAAGATCGCGGTGATGATGTCGATCGTCTCCAACACCCGGGTCGACATCGTCGCCCGCGGCGTGATCAAGGCCTGCCTCGAGCTCGGCAAGGACCCGGGCGAGACGATCGCGATCTTCCGCATCCCCGGCGCCTGGGAGGACGAGGGCTTCAAGATCCTCGAGCGCTACGGGGTCGAGTACTGCGACCGGTCCGTGTCGATGTGGGAGGCGGCGGGAAGAGCGGTCGCCAAGATCCAGGGGGACGGCTAGATGTCGATCCTCCTCGGCAAGGACATGACCTTCATCGTCCAGGGCATCACCGGGCGCGAGGCGGTCAACCTGACCCGCGAGTGCCTCGACTACGGCTCCAAGGTGGTCGGCGGGGTGACCCCCGGCCGCAAGGGGCGCGAGGTCCACGGCGTACCGGTCTTCGACACGGTCGCCCAGGCGGTGGAGAACCACGGCGCCCCCGTCGACGGCTCGGTCGTCACCGTCCCCCCCGCCTTCACCAAGGACGCCGTCCTCGAGGCGATCGAGAACGAGATCAAGCTGATCGTGATCGTCACCGAGCGCATTCCGCGCCGCGACGTCGCCCAGATGGTCGAGCTCGCCGAAATGCGCGGGGCGCGGATCATCGGCCCCAACTGCCTCGGCCTGATCGTCCCCGAGATCTGCAAGATGGGCGGAATCGGCGGACCGGCCAAGGACGCCGCCAAGGCCTACGCGCCGGGACCGGTCGGCGTGATGTCGCGCTCGGGCGGGATGACGACGGAGATCTCCTCTTCTCTGACGCAGGCCGGGCTCGGCGTCTCGACGGCGATCTCGATCGGCGGCGACGCGATCATCGGTTCGACCTATGCCGAGCTGATGCCCTACTTCGAGGCAGACGAGCAGACCAGGGCGATCGTCATCTACACCGAGCCCGGCGGTCGCATGGAGGCGCAGCTCTCGGAGTGGGTGGCCGAGAACGACTCGCGCCTTCCGATCGTCGCCTTCATGGCCGGCAAGTTCATGGACGACGAGGAGATGAAGGGGATGAGCTTCGGCCACGCCGGGACGATCGTCGAGGGCAAGGAGGACACGGCGACCGAGAAGATCGCCCGCCTCGAGGCGGCTGGGATCCGGGTTGTCGAGCGGATCGACGAGATCCCCGCGGCCGTCAAGCGGAGGCTGGAGGGCTCCGCATGAGCACCGGAGAGCGCCTCCACGGCGTCTTCATCGCGGTCGAGGTGGATTCCGCGGCCTCGGCCGACGCGGCGCTGGCCGCGAAGCTCGAGGAGGTCTGCCCCGTCGACATCTTCAGGGCAGGCGAGGGCGGCGTCGAGATCGTCAACGAGAACCTTGACGAGTGCGTCCTCTGCAACCTCTGCGTCGATGCGGCGCCCGACGGTGCGGTTCGCATAATCAGGCTCTACGAGCAGTAGGCGGAACTTGAACCTGACCGAGGACGTGCTCGAGCGCTTCCCGGCGTCGAAGCTCGGGGTGATCGAGATCGACGGTGAGGGCCGGCGGCGCGACTGGCATTTCGGCGAGCTGATCGCGCGCAGTGCCGGGCTCTCCGGTGCACTCGCCTCGCGAGGGGTCGGCCGCGGCGACACGGTGATGATGCTCGTCGGAAACCGGATCGAGTGGGTGCTCTCAATGCTCGCCTGCTGGCGGATCGGCGCGGTGGCGCTTCCCTGCAACACCCAGCTTCGCCGCCACGACCTTGAACTCCGGATCGAGGCGGCTGCGCCCGTTCTGGCCATCATCGAAGAGCGCCTGCTCCCCGAGCTACCGGACGGCATCCCCTCGATGGCTCTCGCCGAGATCGCCGCCGTGCTCGATGAGGACCGCCCCCAGGAGACCCCGGCGTCGGTCGCCGAGATGGCCCCCGAGGACCCGGCGCTGATCGTCTTCACATCGGGGACCACCGGCGAGCCGCGCGGTGTCGTTCACGCCTATCGCTACCTCTACGGCAACAGAACGCAGGCGGAGCATTGGTTCGGGTCACGCGACGGCGAGGTCGCCTGGTGCACATCGGCGACCGGATGGTCGAAATCGGCCCGCAACGTATTCCTCGCACCGTGGCTGACCGGCGCGACCGCGGTGATCCACGACTCTCGCTTCGACCCCGCCCAGCGGCTCGACCTGATCGAGGAGCTGGGGGTCAACGTCCTCTGCCAGGCACCGACCGAGTACCGGATGCTGGCCGCGCGCGCGGACCTGCGGGCCATGCCGGCGCTGCGGAGAATGGTCTCCGCCGGGGAGCCCCTGAACCCCGAGGTGATCGATGCCTTCCGCGAGGCCATCGGGATCGAGGTCGCCGACGGCTACGGGCAGACCGAGACCGGCCAGCTCACCGGAAATCTGACCACGGAGCCGGTGCGCCAGGGCTCGATGGGCCGGCCGCTCCCCGGCATCGAGACGCGGATCACCGAGGGCGAGCTGCAGCTGAGCGTCGCCTCCTGCCCGACCTTCTTCTCCCACTACCTCGACGGCGGGCGATTCGATGGCGAGTGGTGGAGCACGGGAGACCTGGTCTCAGAGGACGCCGACGGATACCTCTTCTTCGAGGGCCGCGACGACGACATCATCCTCTCCTCCGGCTACAGGATCGGGCCGTTCGAGGTCGAGTCGGCGCTGCTGGCCCATCCGGCGGTCGCCGAGGCCGCCGCTGTCGCGGCGCCCGACGCCGTGCGCGGCGCGGTCGTGCGCGCGATCGTCGTCCTCCGTGACGGCGAGCCCTCCGAGACCCTCGCCCAGGAGCTCCAGGAGCACTGCAAGCGGGAGACCGCCCCGTACAAGTTCCCCCGGATCGTCGAGTTCACCGACGAGCTGCCGAAAACGGCCAGCGGCAAGATCAAGCGCGCCGAGCTGCGAGCCAAGCGGCTGACCTGACGTGGGACCTTTGAAGCGCCGTATGCGACCGTCGAAAGGTCCCACGTCGCTGCGGCGCAGGGGGACGAGCAGCGTTAGGCTCCCCGAAACCGATTAGACGACCCGAAACCGAGCTGACGACCGAGGAGACGCATGAGCGCAGAGCCCAGCACGAGAAGCACCGCGGCGATCGACCCCGAGCGGGTCGCGTCGCTGACCGAGCAGCAGATGAGCACCTACCGCGAGCGCACCGGCACCTCCAGCGAGTACTTCCAGCGTGCGGTCAAGGTGATGCCCAACGGCGTCCCCTCCTCCTTCCAGGCAATGGACCCCTGGCCCGTCTACATCTCGCATGGGTCCGGCTCGCGGGTCTGGGACGTCGACGGCGCCGAGTACGTCGACTTCCACAATGGCTTCGGGGTGATGTGCGTCGGCCATGCCAACCCCACCATCGGCGCCGCCGTCAAGGCCCGCGTCGACGAGGGCACCCATTTCGCGGCCCCCACGGACGGATCGGTCGCGGTCGCCGAAGAGCTGGTCAAGCGCTTCGGCCTTCCCCAGTGGCGGTTCAGCAACTCCGGCACCGAGTCGACGATGTCCGCGGTCCACCTCGCCCGCGGCGCCACCGGCCGCGACCTGATCGTCAAGATCGAGGGCTCCTACGACGGCCACCACGACGCGGTGATGGTCTCCTGCTACCCCGACCTCGAGGAGATGGGCCCGCGCGAGAGCCCGAACCCGGTCCCCTTCGGGGAGGGCTATCCGAAGGCGCTGACCGAGCTGACCCGCCCTGTGCCCTTCAACGACGCCGACATTCTCGAGAGCGTGCTGAAGAAGTACGAAGGTCAGGTCGCCGGGCTGATCATGGAGCCGGCGATGATGAACATCAACATCATCCCGCCGCGCGAGGGCTACCTCGAGCGGGTCCGCGAGCTCTGCACCGAGCACGGGGTGAAGCTGATCTTCGACGAGGTGAAGACGGGCGCGACGATCGCCTACGGAGGCGCTACCGAGCGCTTCGGCGTGCAGCCGGACATGGTCGCGCTGGCGAAGGCGATCTGCGGCGGTTACCCGGGCGGAGCGATCGGGATGACAGCAGAGCTGGGTGAGGTCGTCGCCTCCGACCGCGTGCACCAGATCGGCACCTTCAACGGCAACCCGCTGGTGATGGCCGCGGCCAAGGCGACGCTGACCGAGGTGCTCAACGCGGATGCCTACGAGCAGCTCGAGACGACGAACAGAACGCTCCTCGATGGCTGCCAGGGGCTGATCGATGAGTACGGCCTGCCCGCCTACACCCAGGGCCTGGGCGCCAAGGGCTGCGTCATCTTCTCCCCGGAGCCGATGTATGAGTACCGCGACTACCTGACCAAGGTCAACGACGAGCTCTCGACGCTGGCCTGGCTCTACCACATGAACCACGGCATCTTCATGACACCGGGAGTCGAGGAGGAGTGGACCCTGTCCATCGCCCACACCGGCGAGGACATCGAGCGCTATCTCACAGCCTTCGACGCCTTCGCCCGGGACGTGACCGGGGGCTGATCGGCGAGGCCAGCGAGCTTCGGGCGCAACGACCAGCGGCGTCCTTCAACCGACCCCGTCGCCGTGGATCGCGATCCGGTTTCGGCCCTCTGCCTTCGCCGCGTACATCGCCCGGTCCGCCGCATGGAGGACCGCCTCGGCGCTCTCGGCATGCCCGACGCCGAAGAGCGCGACGCCGATGCTGGCGGTCACCGCCGCCTCGCTGGCGACGGCTTCCACCTCACCGATTCCGAGTCGGAGGTCCTCGGCGAGGTGGCGGGCACCGTCGGCGTCGGCGTCGGCCTCCGGCATAAGAACCGCGAACTCGTCACCCGAGAGGCGGGCGACGATGTCCGTCTCCCTGGTCCGGACCCCGAGGACCCGGGCAACATGCCGCAGTAGGTCGTCGCCCACCACGTGCCCCTGCGAATCATTGATCGCCTTGAGGCCGTCGATGTCGATGATCAGCACTGCTCCGGTGCCCCCGTAGCGGATGGTGCGCGCAACCGCGCTCTCGAGCTCGGCGCCGAAGCGCCGGCGGTTGGCGAGGCCAGTCAGCGAGTCGTGGTCAGCCTGGTAGCGCAGCCTCTCCTCGAGCCGGCGGCGCTCGCTGATGTCCTGGATCTGCAGAACCCCGCGCGGCTCCCCGCCGGAGGCATCGGGACCGATCGTGGCGCTGATCTGGCAGAGGATCCGGTGCCCACCACTGTGCACGAGCGTGCTCTCGAACTCGTACGTGTCCTCCTCGCCGGCGAGAAGCCGGCGGCGCTGGTCCAGATCAGGCTCGCCCACGGGCTCGGCGATCAGCGGCTCGAGCGCGAGGCCCGACAACGATGCGGGCTCGATTCCACAGATCGCCCCCATCGCCCGGTTCGCGTCCACGATCCTCGGTCCCCGGTTCTCGAGATCGAGGATGGCCAGACCGATCGGTGCGTTCTCGAATGCGTCTCGGAACCTGCTCTCGCTCGCGCGGTCGCGATCCTCCGCCTCGCCCAACTCGGTGACTCCCTGGGGGGGCTTCACGTCGCTCTCGTGCGGCTCAGCGCCCGGGAGGGGACCTCCCGCCGACGGTTCGGGATTCTCTGGCGCCGTATTCACCCATATGACGGTATTGACTCGCGCACGCGTTCGCCCTCCCGATCACGTATCGGTGCTCCGCTTGCGCCGCCCAACGGTCGCGCCGCGCCATCTAGATGAGCAATTCCACGCCCAGCACGCACGCGGATGACGCGTGGATACCTTCGCCGGATCGCGCCCGTCCGACTCGCGCGTGCCTCCTGGCACGCACTTCGTCTGCCGGCCACGCCCGGCTCGGCCCCACGCGCCCCCGCGCACGCGTGGTCGTGGAATCACTCATCAGTCTGCACCGAGTGAGCAACCGACTCGCCGACGAGACCAGTCCCTACCTGCGCCAGCACCGCGACAATCCCGTCGACTGGTACCCATGGGGGGACGAGGCTCTGGCGCGGGCGCGCGAGGAGGACCTCCCGATCCTGCTCTCGGTCGGTTACTCGGCCTGCCACTGGTGCCACGTGATGGAGCGGGAGTCCTTCGAGGACACCGAGACGGCCGCCTACATGAACCAGCACTTCGTCAACGTCAAGGTCGACCGCGAGGAGCGCCCCGACGTCGACGCCCTCTACATGGAGGCCGTGCAGGGTATGACAGGACGAGGCGGCTGGCCGATGACCGTCTTCCTCGATCCCGATTGCATCCCCTTCTACGGTGGCACCTACTTCCCGCCCGTTCCCGGCCACGGGATGCCGAGCTTCCGCCAGGTGATGGAGGCGGTGACCGACGCATTCGCCGAGCGCCGCGACGAGATCCGCGGGTCGGCGCCGAGGACCCGCGCCCAGCTCGGCGCCCTCGGCCGGATCGAGCCCTCCGCCGAGCCACTCGAGGCGGCCCTCCTCGAAGAGGCCGTCGCGGCGCTGCGCGGCGCCGCCGACATGGCCAACGGTGGCTTCGGAGCTGCTCCCAAGTTCCCGCCGGCCTCGGTCCTCGAGTTCCTGCTCTCGCGCGGCGACCTCGATGTCGTCGAGAAGACGCTGGACTCGATGGCGGCCGGGGGCATCTACGACCAAATCGGCGGCGGATTCTCCCGCTACTCGGTGGACGCCGTCTGGCTGGTCCCCCACTTCGAGAAGATGCTCTACGACAACGCCCTGCTGGCCCGCGCCTACCTGCACGGCTGGCAGGTCCTCGGGCACGGGCGCTACCGTCGGGTCTGCGAGGAGACCCTTGACTGGGCGCTGCGTGAGATGCGCGGCCCCGAGGGCGGCTTCTTCTCCGCTCTCGACGCCGATTCCGAGGGCGAGGAGGGGCGGTTCTACGTATGGACGCCCGACCAGCTTGCGGAGGTCCTCGGAGAGCGCGCCGCGGCCGCCGGCGCCCATCTGGGGGTCACCGTCGCCGGCAACTTCGAGGGCCGCAACGTCCTCCACCTCCCCAACGGCGCGGACTCGGCACCGCCGGAGGGCTTCGAGGATTCTCGCCGTGAGCTCTACGAGGCCCGCGCCGAGCGCGTCTGGCCGGAGCTCGACGACAAGCGGCTGGCCGCCTGGAATGCGCTGATGATCAGTGCCCTGGCCGAGGCCGGGGCGGTTCTGGGGCGCAGCGACTACCTCGACGCCGCCCGCACCTGCGCTGACTTCGTGCTGACCGAGCTGCGCGACGCCGACGGCCGGCTGCTTCGCACCTACAGGGACGGCGAGGCTCGCCTGGCCGCATACCTCGAGGACCACGCCTTCCTGCTCGAGGCCCTCCTCGTCCTCTACGAGTCGACCCTGGAGCAGCGATGGTTCGAGGGGGCCCGCGGGCTCGCCGACACACTTCTGGAGCGCTTCTCCGACCCCGACCGCGGCGGCTTCTTCACCACCGCCGATGACCACGAGCAGCTGATCGCCCGCCGCAAGGACGCCGACGACCATCCGATTCCCTCCGGCAACTCCTCCGCTGCAGGCGGGCTGCTGCGCCTGGCGGCGCTGACCGGGAAGCGTGAATACGAGCGCGCGGCCGTCGGCGTGCTTCGGCTGTTTGCGCCCGCGGCGCGACGCCACCCCGACGGCTTCGGCCACCTGCTGGCGGCGCTCGACTTCCACCTCTCGCCGACCCGCGAGCTCGCCCTGGTCGGCTCCGACACATCCGCGCTGGAGCGGGTGGCGCGCTCCGCCTTCCGGCCCCACCTCGTCCTCGCCGGCGGGCCCGAGGGCACCGAGGTCCCCGAGCTGATGAGGGGCCGGACGGAGGTCGGCGGGCGAGCGGCGGCCTATCTGTGCGAGAACTTCAGCTGCCGGACGCCGATCACCGAACCCGAAGAACTGAGAAAGGATCTCGATGCGCACGACTGAGAAGAAGACCGCGGAGGATCTCGCCAGGGAGTATTTCGCCGGCGCCACAAGACGCGACGTCGAGGAGATGATCTCCCACTGGGCCCCGGGCGGTGTCGCCTACATCTACGGGACCGCCGAGCTCCACCCCCCGCAGGGATACCGCGACTACTTCGGCAACCTCTTCGCCGCCTTTCCCGATTTCGAGTTCGAGGTGGTCGAGGTCGTCGCCTCGGATAGCCAGGCCGCGGTGCGCTGGCGCGCCACCGGAACCTTCAACGGAACCGAGAAGTTCCAGGGGATCGCTCCCAACGGCTCGACAATCGAGACCGAGGGGTGTGACGTGCTCACCTTCAACGACGAGGGTCTGGTGACTGAGAACCGGGCCTACATCAACGGAGCCGATATCGCCCAGAAGCTCGGCGTGATGCCCCCGACCGGCTCGGCCCAAGAGCGCTTCCTCCTGGGGGCGATGAACCTGAAGACGAGGCTGGTTTCCGCAATCAGAAATCGCTAGGCAAGCCGTAGGCGCGCTCCTCGTCGAGCGCCACCCGTCCGCCGACCTCGGCCCAGCCCCCCTCGAGGGGGCGGGCCTGGAGCCACGATCCGCCGCCCTGGAGGACGCTGATCGGGCGGCCGAGCCGGGCGCAGAGCGCCAGCACGGCCGAACCCGTCGCCTCGTCCTCGGGAATGCCAAGCCCCGGGGCGAAGGAACGGGCCCGGACCGCTCCGAGGGATTCATCGATCCATGCCCACGCATAGACCTCCGCACCGTCGTCGGGCGGCCCCTGGAGGCCCTCGACTTCCGCCGCCGAGTCGAGCTGCACGGGCTGGAAGTGCGGTGACCACTCAGCCGCTGCCGCGATCCAGGTCATCTCCCCGTCGATGCGGACCGTGACCTCGCCGGCGGGGGGCCGCAGCACCGCCGGCGTCGCCCCGGACCTTGCCAGCAGCCGGGCGGTTCCAACCAACGGGTGACCGGCGAAGCGAAGCTCCGCGGCCGGGGTGAAGATCCGCAGCTCGCCCCGCCTGCGATCGTCGACGAAAACCGTCTCGCTGAAGCCGAGGTCAGCGGCCACCCGCTGGCGCTCACCCGCCGGGACCGCGGCGCCGTCGAGGAAGACCCCGAGAGGGTTCCCCCACCCGCCCTCCTCGTCGACGAACACCCGCAGGACCTGGAGAGACGGCAATGCCCGGCCCGCCTTCAGAGGATCGGCAGGAAGTGCTCGATCTCGTACGGGGTGACCTGGACCCGGTAGTCGTCCCACTCCTGGCGCTTGATCTCGATGAAGCGGCGGTAGGTGTGCTCGCCGAGGGTGCGGAGGACGAGCTCGGACTCGGCGGCGACCTCGATCGCCTCGCCGAGGGTCGCCGGCAGCTGCTCGATGCCGCGCTGGTTGCGCTCCTCCGGGGAGAGGTGGTAGAGGTTCTGCTCCATCGGCTCGGGCAGCTCGTAGCCCTTCTCGACACCCTCGAGACCGGCCTGCAGCATGCCTGCGAAGCAGAGGTAGGGATTGCAGGCGGGGTCGGGGCAGCGCAGCTCGGCCCGGGTCGCCATCTCCTTCCCGGGGTGATAGAGCGGCACCCGGATCAGGGCCGAGCGGTTGCGTCGCGACCAGGCGAGGTAGACGGGCGCCTCGTAGCCGGGGACGAGCCGCTTGTAGGAGTTGACCCACTGCGCGAACAGGGGCGAGATCTCGCGGGCGTGCTTGAGCTGGCCGGCGATGAAGGCCTTGGCCGTCTCCGAAAGGAAGTACTGGTCGTCGGGGTCATAGAAGGCGTTTCGCCCGTCCTTCATCAGCGACTGGTGCACGTGCATCCCCGACCCGTTCTCGCCAAACAGCGGCTTCGGCATGAAGGTCGCGTGCCAGCCGTACTTCATCGCGTACTCCTTGACGACGATCCGGTAGGTCATGCAGTCGTCGGCCATCGCCAGCGCGTTCTTGTAGCGCATGTCGACCTCGTGCTGGGAGGGGCCGACCTCGTGGTGGGTGTACTCGACGTGGATCCCCATCTTCTCCAGTGCCAGGACTGTCTCGCGGCGGACGTCGGAACCGGCATCGAGTGTGGTCAGATCGAAGTAGCCGCCCTCGTCGAGGACCTCGGGCGCGCCCTCGGGCTTGGCGGACTTGAAGTAGAAGAACTCGAGCTCGGGACCGACGTTGTATGCGTCGAAGCCGAGGTCCTCAGCCCGCTTCAGAGCCCGGCGCAGGATCCAGCGTGGATCGCCCTCGTAGGCGTCGCCTCCCGGGACCCGCACATCGCAGAACAACCGCGCCGTCGCGTTCTCATCCTCTGGACGCCAGGGCAAGAGGTCAAACGTCGCCGGGTCGGGCATCGCGATCATGTCGGACTCCTCGATCGGGTTGAAGCCCGTGATCGAAGAGCCGTCGAACCCCATGCCGCCGTCGAAGGCGTCCTCGAGCTCGGAGGAGTTGATCGAGAAGCTCTTGAGCTGGCCGAGCACGTCCGTGAACCAGAGGCGGACGAAGCGGACGTCGCGCTCCTCGCAGATCGAGATTACGTCGCTCGCGGTCTTCGGCTGCTCTGCCATTGGGTTCTCCTGGGTTGCGGCGGGCGAGAGCGGGCAACGATAGGCGAAATCCGTGAACCGCCGAGGTGCCGGCGGACGTATCTCTCCCAAAGACAAGGCGCAGGGCAGGGCTTGCGGGCCCGCCCGAAAAGAGCTATAACTTACCTCTCGTAAGTAAGTGGCTCAAAGTAAAGCAGAGGCCCTTCAAGGGCTTGGTAAAGCCACATTGTCGGCCTCCGAGCCGGAAGCAGGTGCAAAGTGACCGTAAAGACAGACGTAAGCAGATTCCACATCCACGACGAGTTGACGGCACCCGACGAGAGTGCCCCGATCCTGAAGTCGATCCAGGCCGCGGGCGGAGCGGTGAGCAAGTTCGTCGGCGTGCTCGCAGGGGCCCCCGCGGTTCTCCGCGCTTACACGCGCATGCGATCGGAGCTGCGCAGCGGCGTCCTGCCCCAGCCGACCCGTGAGCGGATCGCGCTCGCGGTGGCCGAACACCGGGGCGACAGCTACAGCATCGCCCAGCACGCGAAGTCGGCGCGCCGGGCAGGACTGGGGCTTGACGAGGTCTCCCGCGCCCGCGGCTTCACCTCGGGAGACGAGAAGGAGGCCGCGCTGCTCGCCTATCTGAGGGCGGCACTGGAAGCCGATGGCCCTCCGCCGCTCTATCTCCAGGAGGAGGCACGAGAGATCGGCTGGACCGACGAGGAGATCCTCGAGGCGATCGGCCACCTCGCCCTGAACGAGTTCCAGAGCCTGATCGCGATCGCAGCGGCGCTGCCGCTCGATCAGGCGACGCCGAGAGTGCTCCCCGCAGCGGCCTAGGCGCCGCGATAGTCGTAGCGCGGGCGTCGGGGCCGAAGCGGGCCCCGACGCCGCTATTGCCTCCCTGCAGCGATCCGCTTAGCGGTCCTCGACCAGGGTCGCCGTGTAGAGCAGACGTGCCGTGGTGTAGCGGCAGCCGTAGACGCGCTTCGAGTCGACCACCTGCTGCGGCCGTCCCTGGCGCAGGTCGGTGGTGTTCAGGCACTTGCCCTTCTGCCGGCTCGCCCTCCAGGCGTTCTGGCTGGGGAGGTTGATCGCGAACGCCGGCGCCCAGGTCGGCACAGTCAGACCGACGATGTTCCCCTTGCGCACGGGCAGAGGGTTGCTGAGCTTGAACTTGACGGTCTGGCCGAGGTAGGGGCTGAGGACCCGGATTGGGCTCTGCCTGCGCAGCTTGTATCGAGGCGGCGAGGTTCCGGGAACCCGCTTCAAGATTGCGATTCGCGCCTCCGGCGGCGTTCCGAAGAAGCCGTTGAAGAACGCGCGCTGAGAGTTCGTCGGCTGGGCGAGGGTGATCGTCCAGGCCGTGATCCTCCCGTTTCGGCCAACCCGGAAGGGGAGGTTGCCGGTCGGGCCCTGGGCCTGAAAGCCGGTAACGCTGCCGATTGCCCGGCAGGGGTTGTCAGGACAAGACGGATCAGGCGTGGCGCTGCCTCCGCCGAGGATGACGGTCGTCTTGCCGGTCTGGGCTCCGGCCCCGGAGGCGCCGGCGATCAGCGCGATCAGCAGTGACAGGCAGCCCACCAAGACAGCCGTCGCCGCCAGCGCGGCCTGCGGCCGATTCGCGCCTGCAGGCGCGTTGTCCCTGGACTTCAACATTGAAAAGCTCCTTCCGTAGTGGTGCTGCCTGCCAGGAGCCTAAATGCTCAGGGGAGCGAAAGTTGCGGTCGGGGCCCAGATCGATTCCCGAGGACGCCTCTGCGACGGGCCCTGTGTGCCTGGTGGGCTAGCGAGCGACCGCGTACCGAATCTGGTCGCTGCCGTCGAAATGCAGCAGCTTTCGCAGCCCGTTGGTCAGGTCCCAGTCGTTTCCCTTGGTGTAGGGGCCGCGATCGATCACCGGGGCGATCACGTAGTCATCACCGTAGGCGAAGGTGACCATGGTGCCGCAGGGAAGGGTCTTGCTGGCGACGCCGATCGTGTTGACCCGGAGAACCTGGCCGCAGGCGGTCTGGTTCCCGTAGAAGCCGGGGCCGTACCAGGTGGCGCCGCTGTGGCGCATCGAGGACGTGAGCTCCGCCGCCGTTGCCTTGGTGACGACGCCGCTGGGCTTCAGCTCCTTGCGACTCTGGAACTCCCTAACCGCCGACGCCGTCGGGCTCGTGAACTGGCTGCCGAAGCGGACCGCCGTTCCGTAACCCTTCGACTTGACGATCCCGTTGAGTACGGCGACGTCGTTGCCCTCCATACCCAGCTTGAGCACGCGGGTGCCGAATGGGATACCGGGCCCGTTGGGCGACGCACCTCCGCTTGTGGAGATGCCACCGCCAGAGGCAGGTGCGACCGCGGTGAGGGCGAGCGCGGCCAGCAGTCCGAGGGCGATGGAGAGCCCGGCGATGCGGTTGCGGGGGATTCCCGCGCCTCTCGCCGCGCTATCGGTTCTGCCATTGGTCCCTCGGGGGCGTGCGCCTGTGCTCATCTCTCTCCAACGCTTACGGGGTTAGCTGACGGGCTCGCGCTGAAAGAGCTGCGCTACGCGGCGGATGCCGGCGATTCGCCCCAAACTACGGGTCCCCCGATCTCCGATATTTGCGGAGATTCAGCGGTGATTGCGCGGCATCCTACCAGAGCACCGGACGGCTCCTTGGCCCTCCGAAAGCTCCGTCAGGCACTCACTTCGGCGAGAACCGGCAACCGCTTCAGGGCTGCAACGAGCACTTCAGATACACCACCCCCCGTCACAAAGCCCGGGCAGCCGAACCGGCCATATCCTTAGCGGTGTGCCCGCCGCAGTCGTAACAGGAGCCGGACGCGGCCTCGGCCGTGCGATCGCCGCGACGCTCGCCGGCCGCGGCTTCACCGTCCACGTGACCGACGTGGACGAGCAGAGCGCCACCGAGGCGGCGGCAGGTATCGGCCGCGGCGCCTTCGGCTCGGCGCTCGACGTCCGCGACGAGGAAGCCTGCCACTCGGTCGCGGCTACGACCGTGCAGCTGGCGGGCTCGCTGGACATCTGGGTCAACAACGCCGGGGTCCTGATCACCGGAAACTCCTGGGAGCAGGACGCCGCCACGCGCCGGCTGATGATCGAGGTCAACACCCTGGGAACGATGAACGGGACCGTCGCCGCCCTGGAGCCGATGCTCGCCGCCGGCCGCGGCCACGTGATAAACGTCGTATCCCTGGCCGGCCTGATCGCGGCGCCCGGAGAGGTCGCCTATGCCGCCAGCAAGCACGCCGCCATCGCCTTCACCCTCGGAACCGAGCTCGACCTCCGCCGGGCCGGAATCCGCGGAATCCACCTCTCGGCCGTCTGCCCTGACGGAATCTGGACTCCGATGCTCGAGGACAAGCTCGACGACCCCGCCGCCGCGGGCTCCTTCTCAGGCGTCCTGCAGACATCCGAGCATGTGGCGGCAGCGGTCGGTGAGCTGATCGAGCGCCCCAGGCCGGTGCTGACGATCCCCCGGTGGCGCGGCGGCATGGTCCGTCTGCTGGACGCCTTCCCATCGCTCGGCTTGAGTGGTATCTCCTGGTTCATGCGCGACGCCCGGCGCCGCCAGCGCCGCTACAAGAGGCTGATCGAGTCCGGCCGCTGGCCACCGCGCTGAAATGGGAGAGGCCCCCTCCCGGGAGCCTCTCCTTTAGCGGGCCTGTAAGCCGGATCCTGTCGTGAGCGACCATCTGTCTCGCCGGGGCTCTCGCCCCGCCGGGGCCGCCGTCGAAACGGCTGCCCTGCAGCCCACCTGGACCTCGCCGAGCCGGGTCATCGATCCTGTTTGGCCTTGCACCGGGCGGGGTTTGCCTGGCCGCCGCGTCACCGCGACGCCGGTGCGCTCTTACCGCACCCTTTCACCTTTGCCTGTGCGCGACTCACGTGTGGCCGCGCCATCGGCCGTGTGTTTCTGTGGCACTGTCCCGCGGGTTTCCCCGGGTGGGCGTTACCCACCGCCCTCGCCCTCTGGTGTCCGGACTTTCCTCGAGGGGTTTTCTCTCCCCCCGCGGTCGCTCGGCCCGCCTGCGTAATGGTAGTCCTCAAGCGGCCGATTGCAAAGCGGCGCACGGCTCCTCACTGCGGCGAAGGTTGTTCAGCTGAGGTCGGAGCCGCAGCTCTCGCAACCGCTGCCGCGGCGCATGCGGCCGTGGCAGACGGGGCATTCGGCCGGGTTGCCGGCCGCCAGGTCCTCCCAGACGCCGAGGATCTTGTCCTCGAGCGTCCAACCCGACGGCTCGGACAACCGCGCTGCCGAACGTCCCACTGCCCTTTCCTGCGTGAGGCGGGGCCGCTTCGTCTCGGTGGCCAGTGCGCTCACGTCAGACCTTTCTGAAGACTCCGACCACGCGGCCGAGAACCTCGGCGTCAGTGGTGCGTATCGGCTCCATCGACTCGTTCTCCGGCTGCAGGCGGATGTGATCGGTCTCGTGGTAGATCCGCTTCACTGTCGCCTCGTCGCCGATCAGCGCCACGACGATCTCGCCGTCATCGGCGTCATCGCTCGGCCGCACGACGACGTAATCGCCCTCGAGGATCCCGGCGTCCTTCATGCTCTCGCCGCGCACCTGAAGGATGTAGTCGCCGTCCTCGCCACCAATGACATCGGGGATCTCGAGATATTCCTCGATGTTCTCCTCGGCGACGATCGGCTCACCGGCCGCGACCTGGCCGACCAGGGGAAGCCCATCGGTCCGGATTGCCTTCTTCGCCTTGTCGAGCAAGACCTCGATCGCCCTCGGCTTCGACGGGTCGCGGCGCAGAAGGCCCGCCTTCTCGAGATTGGCCAGGTGCGCGTGCACCGTCGAGGACGAGTGCAGACCGACGGCCTTGCCGATCTCGCGCACCGTGGGCGGATACCCGGTCTTCGCCGCGTAGCGGCGGATGAAATCGAAGATCTCCTTCTGCCTCTTGGTCAGGTCCACGAGATGTCCTTCTCCTCTTCGGCCGCTGCCGCGGGTCTCAATTCCTTCGAACACATGTTCGTAGAGTAGCTCCCCCTGCGGACACTTTCAAGCGGAGTCCCCCGGCTGCGCTGGCGACGGTCCCGCGGCGGGCTCGGGGAGGGTCCACTGCGGACGCCCCGACCACTAGAATCCAGCGCCCTCGAGCGGCTGTGGCGGAACTGGTAGACGCGCAAGGTTGAGGGCCTTGTGGACCGAGAGGTCCGTGGAGGTTCGACTCCTCTCAGCCGCACTTAGCCCCGTTCGCACAACGGCGCAACAGGGGTGCTGATCCGGCGGGGGGTTGCAATCCGGCGGGGGGTTGCAATCCGGCGGCGGGGTTGCGGGTCCGGCGGCGGGGGGAGAATCCGAAAGCTTGCGTGATTTATGGGTCTATGGCCCCTGAAATCACGCAACCCTCCTTTGCTGCCGTTGCCGAGCTTGCGGCTGCTCAGCACGGAGTGGTCTCCCGGCGGCAGCTTCTCGGGCTGGGGGTGAGCGAGGAAGCGATCCGCCACCGGTTGAGAAAAGGTCGGCTGCATCGGCTCCGGGATGGCGTCTTTGCCCTGGGACGCCCCGATCTCACTCAGTACGGCCTCTGGATGGCGGCGGTGCTGAGTTGCGGCCCTGGGGCGGTCTTGAGCCACCGCGCCGGGGGCGCCCTCTGGGGCCTGCGGCCCTGGCAGGGCAGACTGGACGTGACCGTGCCTGCGACTAGGGACCCCCGCCGCCCGGGGATCCGGGTTCACCGGCGGAGGAGCTTCGGAGCGACGACCCATCAGGGCATCGCGGTAACCGACCCGGCATCCACCCTCGTCGACCTCGCCACGTTGCTGGCGCCCGTCCAGCTCGAGAGCGCCGTCAACGAAGCCGACAAGCTCGACCTGATCGACCCCGGCACTCTGCGAGCCGAGATCGACCGAATGCGGAACCGCTCCGGAGTCCCGGCGTTGAGGAGTCTGCTTGACCGCGACGCATTCACACTCACCGACTCCGAACTGGAAAGACTCTTCCTGCCGATCACGCGCAGGTCCGGCCTCGGAAGGCCCCTGACCGGCACCTGCCTGAACGGACACCGGGTCGACTTCCACTGGCCCGAGCTGGGCCTCGTCGTCGAGACCGACGGGCTCCGCTACCACCGCACCCCGGCGCAGCAGGCGAAGGACCGGCGCCGTGACCAGGACCACACTGCCGCTGGGCTGACCGCGCTTCGCTTCACCCATGGACAGATCAAGTTCGAGGCCCGCCGGGTCACGGACACGCTCGCCCGGGTGGCCGATCGGCTTCGCCGCTCGCCCGCTCCGACTGACATCGGCCACTCGCCGTCCCGCTGAGCTCCCACTCGCCGTCCGACTGACCCCCCCCACTCGCCGCCCGACTTACACCCCCCCACTCGCCGTCCCGCTGAGCTCCCACTCGCCGCCCGACTTACCCAGCTGACCCGCGTCCGGCCGGCCGGCCGCAATCGCCATTCGACCGGCCGGCAGCGGCCCGCTCCGAAGATACGCCCCCGCCGGCCCTCCCCTGCGACCGCCGCGCTCGCCCGAAACCGACCGGCCGCGCCCGCTGCTCAGCCGGAGCCGGGCAGGAGCGCCGTCCAGACTCCCGACAGCGGGATCGGGCTGGCGTCGGCGATGCCTCGGACCGAGCGCTCGAAGGCAACCCAGTGGTCTCCGGGACGACCGCTTGCGGTGAGCAGCGGATCGGCTGCGATCTCCGCCGCCCGACGGGTGTCGAAACCGGCCGCCACCCGCACCGAGCCGGCGCGAAGGAGTCGGTCGCGAACCGCAGGATCAGGCACCACCCGGAAGATGACCTCGTCGAGCGCCGGGCCGAGCCCGAGGGGGCTCCCCCACCAAGCTCGCCTCCGGTCGAGCACCGTGACCGAAGCGACCCGGCCCCGCAGCTCGAAGGGGCCCGACCCCGCCTCCCGGGCGCCGACGAACCTCGCCCCGACCCCGCTCTCGGGCGCGAGCGCAGGCGGCGAGACGATCCCCAGTCTGGGGTCGGACAGGCGCCGCGGCAGGCCGGGGAGGGGATCGGAGAGGATCAACCGGGCGACGTTTGGCCGCGGCGCGTCGGCGGCGATGAGGCCGGGTAGGAGCTGCCGGCCCCCGGGGTCGCTTCGCCAGCGCTCGGCGTTTGCGACGACCGCCGTGGCGTCGAGCGGCGTCCCATCGCCAAACCGCACCTCCGGCCGCAGTCGGAAGCTCCAGATTCGCAAGTCGCGGGAGTGGGACCAGGCGAGCGCGAGGCCCGGCCGGTCGGGCTTAGCGGCCGAGTAGGGGCCGCGGAGGCGCTCGACCAGTGGCTCGAACAGCTGCCGGGCGACTATCTGCGCCGAGAAGGTCCGGGCATGGAGCGGGTCGAGGGTTCCCGGTCCGGAAGCGATCGCGTAGGAGAGCCGACCGCCGCCACCCGCCGTGGCGGCTTCCCCGGACGGAAATGGTGCCGCGCCGCCTCCGCCGCAGCCGGCGAGGGGGGCCAGCCCAAGACAGCCGAGGACCGCGAGACCCGCGGCCAGGGTGCCGCGTATCCGAGGCGCCACCGTGGCCCCCCGCCGCCCTAGATCTTCAGCAGGACGAGGGTGTTGAGGACGAAGAGGATGGCGAAGAAGATCGTCGCGCGGTCGAGGTTGCGCTCGACCATCGAGCCGCCCCCGACCGAGCTTCCGCCTCCGCCGATTCCGAAGGCGCCGGAGAGACCCGCATCCTTGCCCGAGTGCAGGAGGATCAGGAAGATGAGGGTGACCGCGATGATCACCTGGATTACGCTGAGAACGGTGTACACGGCGGAGAAGTTTAGGGGGAATCGCCCCCGGGCTGCGTCGGCGCCTTCGGCTCCCGCTCCTCCCGCGCTTGGTCGAGGCCCCTGAGGATCTCCACCGCCTCGGCGCGCAGCTGCGCGTCCTGGTCGCTGAAGTCCCGGTCAGAGAGCTTGCCCGAGGCGTGGTCGAGCTGGGTGTCGCGGATCTCGCGGTACTTGGCCTCCTTGCGCGCCTCGAGATCGGCGACGACCGGATCCTCGCCGTCCGCCGAGGGCTGCTCACGCCGAAGCAGGGGCCGCAGTACGAACGCCGCCACCAGGATCAGGAGCAGGGCGCCGTAGAGGACCTCCATCCGGATCAGCCTCGCCCGGCTAGGCCCGGGAGAGCCCGCGCCCGACGCGGGCGCCTGCGAGGCTCGACACGCGCCGGCGACCGGCGCCGGGGGTGGGCCAGATCGCGATCAGCGCGCCGGCCACGGCGATCAGGCCCCCGATCCACATCCACATCACCAGCGGGTTGACGATGACCCGGAAGGTCGCCGGGGATCCCTCCTCGAGATAGCCCTTGGCGAGCTGATCAGCGGTCTTCGACTGCAGGCCGGCGATCTGGGCAAGCGCCGCGGGGCGCAGCGCCGGGTTGGCCGCGGCGCTTCGCATCAGGGCGTTGACCGCGAGGCACTCGCGCGGGGTCCCGGGCGCGGCCCTGACGCAGTCGCGAAAGCCCTGGTCGGCGGCCCGCACCCGGCGCTGGATTCCGCTGATATCGGGCTGGACCGCTGTCCAGAAATCGCCTCCGGCGCCTGACTTCAACCCGACCTCGCTCGTCGCCTCGCCCTCGAAGAAGCCCGCGATCGACTGGCTCGGCGCACCCGTCGGGCGGAAGAAGCGGCGGGTCGGGTTGAGAAGGGCGAACTGCTTGCCGTCGCGCTCGACGTTGAGGACCGCGCCGAAGGTCAGTGCCTGGGCGTTGGTGCTGACGGTCGGCCGCTCGTAGGTGACGCGGTAGTCGTTGACGGTGGCGCTCTCGCCCGGGCGCAGGGTGACGTCGCGGTTGGTCTGGAAGCTCGACGAAGCCGCGATCCCGATCAGCAGCACCGCGATCCCGGCGTGGACGATGTAGCCGCCGTAGCGGCGCCGGTTGCGGGCAGCGAGTGCGAACATTGCGACCGGGATCGAGCCCCCCGAGAGCTCTCGCCGGGCCTTAGCCCCGCGCCAGAACTCCTGCCCCAGCGCCGCCAGGGCGAAGATCGCAAAGACGAAGAGGGCGAACGCCCAGAGGTCGTTGGTGGCGTCGGTGAGGAGCGCCAGCGCCAGCCCCGCCGCCGCTGCGATCGCCGCCGGCCAGACGAACACCCGCTTCGCCGACTGCCAGCTGACCCGGCGCCAGGCGAGCAGCGGCCCGATCCCGGTGAAGAGGACGAGCAGGATCGCCAGCGGCGTCGTGTAGCGATCGAACCAGGGCGCCGCCAGCGACGCCTTCTCACCGGTGAACAGCTCGGAGATGAGCGGGAAGAAGGTCCCCCAGAAGATGACCGCTGTGAGCGCCACCAGGAGCAGGTTGTTGACGAGGAAGACGGCCTCCCTCGATGCGAGCGAGTCGATCCGCTTCTCGGTGCGAAGATCGTCGAGGCGGGAGATGATCAGGACCGTTGACCCGACCAAGACGGCGGCGATCAGGCCGAGGATGTAGGGGCCCGACGGTCGAGTCGCCGAAGGCATGGATCGACTGCAGGACCCCGGAGCGGACCAGGAACGTCCCCAGCAGCGCCAGCGAGAAGGTGGCGACGATCAGCGAGACGTTCCAGACCTTCAGCATCCCGCGCTTCTCCTGGACCATGATCGAGTGCAGGAAGGCCGTGCACATCAGCCAGGGCATCAGGGCGGCGTTCTCGACCGGGTCCCAGGCCCAGTACCCGCCCCAGCCGAGCTCGGTGTAGGACCAGCGCGCACCGAGCAGCAGCCCGACCCCGAGGAAGGCCCAGGCGATCAGCGCGAAACGCCGGGTGGCGCGGATCCAGGATGCGTCCAGCCTGCGCGTGATCAAGGCGCCGACGGCGAAGGCGAAGGGGATCGTCAGCGCGACGTAGCCGGAGTAGAGCATCGGCGGGTGGATCATCATGCTGGGGTGCTGCAGCAGGGGGGTGAGGCCAACCCCGTCAGCCGGCGCCGGGCTCAGGGTCGCGAACGGGTTGACGTTCTTGGCGAACAGCATCAGCCCGACGAAGAAGGCCGCGATCGCCATCATCACCGCGGTCGCGTAGGGGACGATCTCGCGCAGCTTGTTGCGGGTCGTCAGCAACGCCAGGCTGGAGGCGATCGAGAGCACCCAGGCCCAGAGCAGCAGCGACCCCTCCTGGCTCGACCACATCGCCGCCAGCTTGTAGAACGTGGGTGTCTCGATCGAGGAGTGCTGAGCGACGAGGTTGAAGGAGAAGTCGTCGCCGGCGAAGGCGATCTCGATGACGACGACGCAGAGGGTGAGCAGAGCGCAGAGCGCGTAGACGGCCCGCCGGGAGGTGTCTATCCAGCGGCGGTCGCCGTGGCGGCCAACGAGCGCCGCGATCGCCGCGAAGACTGCGGTCAGCAGGGCAAGCGCGAGCGCGGCGCTGCCGAGGCTATTGATCTTTCGCCGCCGTGAATTTCGAGGGGCACTTGGTGACCAGGGTGTCGCGCTCGCCGACGAAGGTCCCACCCTGGACCTGGCCGGTGAGAACGATCTCGCGGCCGCCGCGGAAAGGGTCGGGGATCGTGCCGCTGTAGGTCACCGGGATGCTGCGACTTCCGTCACGGTCGGCGGCGCGGAAACGGAGCGCTCCGTCGCTGCGGCGAACCGTTCCGGGAACGACCTTCCCGGTCATCTCATAGCTCTGGCCAGGCGCTGCGCTGAGCAGCTGCGAGGGCTCCTTCGCCTCGGTCGAGGCGCTGAAGGACGTGTAGACGAGGGCAGCGGCGAGCACGACGGCAGCGCCGAGGGCGACGAAGAGGCGGATCTGGCGCTTTTTCTGAGGGTCCATCGGTTGCCCTGGATTATCGCAAGGACGGGCACCGGAGCCGCGGCACGCCATCTGAGAGAATCGTCGGATGGCCAAGCCCGACCCCGTCCTTCTGATCACCGGCGCCAACAGCGGCATCGGCGCTGCCACCGCGAGGGCCGCCGCGAGCGACTACCGGCTCGTCCTCGCTGCCCGTCGCCTCGAGCCGACGCAGGAGCTTGCGGCGGAGCTCGGTGGCGAGGAGCGGGCGCTGGCGGTGCGCTGCGACGTCACCGAGTGGGACCAGGTCGAGGCGATGGCGGCGGCTGGCCTGGAGCGCTTCGGCCGCATCGACGCGGTCTTTGCCAACGCCGGCTTCGGCGCCTCACGGGGCTTCCTCGAGGAGTCGGTCGAGCAGTGGCGCTCGATGATCCTCACCAACGTCTACGGCGTCGCCCTGACGATCCGCGCCACGCTCCCCCATCTCCTCGACCGAGGCGACGGCCACTTCCTCATCACCAGCTCGATTGCCGGTCGCCGGGCGCTTCCGGGGTCGCTGTACTCGGCGACCAAGTGGGCGGCGACGGCGATGGGAGAGTCGCTGCGGGCCGAGCTGCGCACGATGCACGAGAACACTGAGATCAAGGTCACGCTGATCGAGCCGGGGATGGTCGACACCCCCTTCTTCGACAACCGGCCCGGCGACTGGGCGCTGAGCGACGACGACATCGCCCGCGCGGTGATGTTCGCGCTCGAGCAGCCCGCCGGGGTCGACGTCAACGAGATCCTGATCCGGCCGACCAACCAGCCGATCTAGAGCCCAGCCGATCTAGAGCCGCGAGCGGGCGGACGGCGCCGAGCCGGCAGGGCGCACCCTGACCGGCTCGGGCGTCCACGGGCCTAGCCCCTTGGCCAGGACCTTGGCCTTCATTGACTCGTACTCCTCGGCCGAGATGCCGCCCTTCTCCTTGAGGTCGTTGAGCTTGTGCAGCTCGTCGACCTGGGAGGTGCCGGCAGTCTCGCGGACGTACTCGTCGAGATGCTTCTGCGCTTCGGCCTGCTCCTTGATCGCCCGCTCCTGCATTCCGTGGCCGCGCGCAATCAGGTAGGCCAGCGGCGTCAGGACCGGAAGGATGAACATGAACAGAACCCATGCAGCCTTCCACCACCCCGAGAGCTCGTGGTCGCGGAAGAGATCCGTGAAGATGGCGATGTAGATCCAGATCCAGAGGATTATGAAAAAGATCGCCAGGACGGTCAGAAGCCCGTCGCCAAGCGAGTAATCGGCGAATATCACCGTTGTTGGTCCTTTCGAGATTGATTTGTCGAACTGACTGTGTCGACCATCCTGCCGACGGCAGCGGGCCGACCTAAATGCAGGCTAGCTGCCGCCCGCCGGCGGTGTCGTGACGGGCGCAGTCGGAGCTAGTTGACGACGCGGAAGGCGCCGCGCATCAGTGGATGGATCCGGCAGAAGTAGGTGTAGGTGCCGACCGGGAGGTTCTTCGGCGTCTCGTAGGTGCGGGTACCGATCGCGGGGGTGAAATCACCGAGCTGGCCGGAGTCGAACCGGAACCTGCCGTCAGCGATCGGGTAGGCGATCCCGGTCGAGCGGTTGCACGGTGCGGCGCAGGATGTGAGCGAGTGCCACTCCTCCTGGGCGGCGTCGCCGGCGGCCAGCAGGTAGGTCAGCGACTGGCCCCTCTTCACCACCGGCGGGCGGCCGCTGGCGCCGGGGATCCGGTAGTCGCCGGCCCCGTAGGTGAAGCCGCTGATCAGGAAGGGATCGCCGCTTGTGGCGCCCGAGGGCAGCTTGGTGGGGTCGGGGAGGTCGGTCTTCTTACCGCCGTGGACGCTGTTCTCGGGAAGGTGGCCGTGGGTGACCTTGCCGGGGTAGTCGACCTTGGTCCTGTAGGGGTCGCGCCCGGATGTGGGCGCGTCGGCCATGTAGACGACCATGATCCCCATCGATTCGTACCAGGAGGCCCGCTTGGTCTCGTAGTCGGTGGTGATCTCGAGCGTGTCGCCCTTCTGCACCTGGACCATCCAGTCTGGGGCGTCCCCTTCATGCTGACGTCCCAGGAGACCGGGCCCGCAGGCTCGTAGTACTTGGCCGCGGAGCGGAAGAGGTGCACCCGATCGCCCTGCACGGACGGCGCCTTCGCCCAGCAGGCACGGCGTTGCGCGGCCTTCGGCTTGGTGCTGCATTTCGGGCCGGCGTAACCGGCGCCCGGCCGGTGCAGGTAGAGATCGGTGGATAGCCCTCCGGTGTGGACGTGGCCCGCGGTGGCGACGAGGACACCGTCGCGATCCACCGTCCAGAGGTTTTTGTGAACGCCGGGCGGATAGGCGCTGGGGTCGTCAGTCGGGTAGGTGAAGACGCCGTCCTTGCCTCCGGAGCCGCGGTGGACGTCGAAGACCGGATAGCCGCGGCCGTTCTGGACGTCCATCCAGATCGGCCTGACAGGGCGGAGGCCGGCGGCCTGCGGGGCGCTGTCCGGGATGAAGTCGATCGTGTAGCTGATCGCAAGCGTCATCGGCTGTGGCGTCAGGTTGTGGATCATGTAGTTGATCGCCCAGACGTCGCTCGTCTTGTAGCGGTAGCCGAATCCGCTCGGCATCTGCATGATCGTCTTCTCCTCGCCGGCGCCCATGAACAGCCCCGGGCTGCGGGAGAGATTGGCGAAGACGCCGTGGTGGAACATCACCTTGTCGGTTTCCGGGGCCTTGCCCTGCCTCGGCCCCGACGCCCAGACGAGGTCGGGCCTCATGCGGACGATCCAGCCATCCACCCCAGGGCGCTCGCCCCCCACGACCGGCCGGTTGGCGATCCGGTTCTGGCCGGGGGTCACGTTCAGGGGCCCGATCGTGTAGGTGATCCGCTGGACACCATCGCCGAGGCGCTTCGCCGGCCCGTGCGAGGCCTGGGCCGCGGGGGCGGCGATCAGCAGCACGCCCGCCAGCGCCGCCCCAATCGCCATCCAACGTGCCCGGGACATCGCTACCTGACGACGCGGAAGGCGCCGCGCATCAGTGGATGGATCCGGCAGAAGTATGTGTAGGTGCCGACCGGGAGGTTCTTCGGCGTCTCGTAGGTGCGGGTACCGATCGCGGGGGTGAAATCACCGAGCTGGCCGGAGTCGAACTGGAAATTGCCGTCAGCGATCGGGTAGGCGATCCCGGTCGAGCGGTTGCACGGTGCGGCGCAGGATGTGAGCGAGTGCCACTCCTCCTGGGCGGCGTCGCCGGCGGCCAGCAGGTAGGTCAGCGACTGGCCCCTCTTCACCACCGGCGGGCGGCCGCTGGCGCCGGGGATCCGGTAGTCGCCGGCCCCGTAGGTGAAGCCGCTGATCAGGAAGGGATCGCCGCTTGTGGCGCCCGAGGGCAGCTTGGTGGGGTCGGGGAGGTCGGTCTTCTTACCGCCGTGGACGCTGTTCTCGGGAAGGTGGCCGTGGGTGACCTTGCCGGGGTAGTCGACCTTGGTCCTGTAGGGGTCCTTGCCGGCGGTGGGCGCGTCGGCCATGTAGATGATCGTGATCCCCATCGATTCGTACCAGGAGGCCCGCTTGGTCTCGTATGTCGCAGTCGTTGAGAGTTGGTCCCCCGAGTTGACGGCGACGCTCCAATTCTCGGGCGTGGCCTTCATCGCCACATCCCAGGAGACCGGGCCGGCGGGCTCGAAGTACTTGGCGTCGGAGCGGAAGAGGTGGACCCTGTCCCCGCGCACCGATGGCGCCCGCTCGCGGCAACTGCGCCGCTGCGCAGCCCTAGGCTTGCCATTGCACTTCGGCCCGGCGTAGCGGGCGCCGGAGCGCTTCAGGTAGAGGTCGGTGTAGAGGCCGCCGGTGTGGACGTGGCCGACGGCGCCGATCAGCACGCCCGGACGATCCACGGTCCAGACGTTCTTGTGGACGCCGGGCGGATAGGTGTTGGGGTCCTGCGATGGATAGGTGAGCTTCCCGTTGTTGCCGGAGCCCTTGTGGACGTCGAAGACGGGGTAGGCGCTGCCGTTCTGGACGTCCATCCAGATCGGGCGGGCCGGGGTGATGCTCGCCGCGGCCGGCGAGGAATCCGGGATGAAGTCGATCGTGTAGGTGACGTCGAGCGTCATCGGCTGCGACGTCAGGTTGTGAATCATGTCGTTGAGCGCCCAGACGTCGCTCGTCTTGTAGCGGTAGCCGAATCCGTTCGGCATCTGCATGATCGTCTTCTCCTCGCCGGTCGCGAAGAAGCGCTCCGGGAAGCTCGAGGTTGCGTCGGGGCGTGAGAGGTTGAGCCAGACGCCGTGGTGGAACATGACGTGGTCGGAGCGGGGCGGCTTGCCCTTATTCGGCCCGCTGTCCCAGACCAGGTTCGGCTTGATGCGAACGATGTAGCCGTTGACGTTCGGCCTCTCGGAGCCCGGGATCGGCCGGTAGGCGAGCCGGTTCTGGCCGGGCGTCACGCTCAGCGGCCCGATCTTGTAGGTGATCCGCTCGGCGCCGCCGGCGAGCCGCTTGGCGGGGCCGTGGGACGCCTGGGCAGCGGGGACCAGCACAAGCATCACGCTCGCCAACGCAAAGCCCCCTGCTGCGCGCCAGATGCGAATCACAGCATCAAGGCTACCAACTGGCCGTGCGGCCAATTACGGCCGCTGTGTGGTGTGGCATCTGGTCGCAAGCGGACGATAGATTCGATTTCCGCGCTCAGAGCCGGATGCGGCCGCTCGGCTACCGCTTTGGCTACCGATGTCCCGGGCCGGAGAGTGTGAACGACCTGGTAGCCGAATCGAGCATCGGACACAACCTCTACGCTGATTCCCGCTGCTTAAAGGTTATGAGGCTAAGGTTAAAGCATGAGAGCCGAGCGTAAACCATGCAATAGGGGAGTCCATGGCTCGCGGTGACGGCCGAGGGCGTTACGAAACCGCGACTTGGTCCCCGGACTTTGCACGCACTGGCGGGCGGCGCCGCGCAGCCGGGACCTACCGAGCCTTCATCCCGGATCCGATCGCTGACCTCGAACCGCGGCTTGAGTCCGCGACGTCGGCTCTGTCAGAGCGCGCCGGGGGCGCGGTGCGTGATCTCAATATGGCTCCCCCGGGATTGCGGTCATTCGAAGGCCTCGCAAGGCAGCTGCTTCGCTCCGAAGCACTGGCTTCATCGGCAATCGAAGGCCTACGCCTCTCACATCGCAAGCTGGCTCGTGCCGAAATCGAAGGTGAAACCGGCGATTACAAGGCTCGGGAGGTGCTCGCGAACACGCGAGCCATGGTGGAAGCAGTTCGGATAGGCAGCGCGGTGAAGAGTCTGACGTCGACTCATATCAAGGCCGTTCACAAGGAGCTGGCCATCGTGCCACCCCTGGACAAGATCGCCGGCAAGTTCCGAGAAGAGCAAGGCTGGATCGGCGGGGACTCACCACCCGATGCTGAATACGTGGGGCCAGCCCCTCGATACGTGAAGAGGCTGGTCAAAGACCTCTGCCTCTTCATGAACCGCGACGATCTCTCGCCGGTTGCCCAGGCTGCAATCGCCCACGCCCAGTTCGAGCTAATCCACCCCTTTGGCGATGGCAACGGCCGCGTCGGCCGCTGCCTGATTCACGTCCTGTTTCGCCGGCGCCGCATCGCGCCGAACTACGTCCCCCCCGTCTCCCTCGTGCTCGGAGCAAACAAGGACGCCTACATCGCGGGTATCCAGAACTTCCGCGTGGACAAGGTCGATCGCTGGGTGGCCCAATTCGCCCGGGCGGTCGAAACAGCCGCGCACAACGCCGAGGACTTCTCGCAAGCCGTTTTTGACCTGCAGAGCGATTGGATCAGCCGCGCTGAGCCGATGCGGGCCGACGCCACGGCGCGAGCCATTATCGAGCATCTGCCTTCCTTCCCCTTCATCGCCGCAAGCATCGTTGAGGAACTGACGGGGCGTTCGCGGGTGGCGGCGATCGATGGGCTTGACCACCTTGCAAAGGCCGGCGTCCTAACGCGCCACCGCAATCAGCGCAAGGGCGATAGTTGGGAGGCTAAGGAACTGTTCTTGCTCCTGGACAAGTTCGAGGCCACCGTCAAGGCTCCCTAACGGCGCCCTCCGGAGGTATCAGGCAATCCCCGATCCGCGAGGCGTCGCGTTCTGACGGGGACCTTCCCCAGAGCGGACGACGGGTCTCGAACCCGCGACCTCGAGCTTGGGAAGCTCGCGCTCTACCAGCTGAGCTACGTCCGCGCCGCTGGGATTCTAGGGCGAGCGGGCGGATTGGCAGGGTGCAGCCGGAGGGCGGGGCTATCTACGCTTGGCGGCATGGGCACCCGCTCGTTCATCGTCGTGATCGCCGTCCTGGCCCTCGTCGGCCTGCTCGGCTTCGGCCTCCTGAAGAAGAGCTCGGGCGGGGTCGAGCTCGGTTCTCCCGCCCCCGAGGCGGCGCTGCCGCTGCTCGACGGCAGCGGCGAGGGATCGCTCGCCGAGTACCGCGGCAGGTGGGTGCTGGTCAACTTCTGGGCCTCGTGGTGCGTCCCATGTCGCCAGGAGGCGCCGGCCCTGGAGCAGTTCCAGAAGCGCCACGCCGGGGCACGGTTCACGGTCCTGGGAATCGACACCCGCGACCTCAGCGGCGACGGCCGTGCCTTCGTCCGCGAGTTCGGGCTCACCTATCCGCAGCTCCGCGACGGCGACGGTGGTGCGGCGTCGGACTTCGGCACCACCGGGGTTCCCGAGAACTTCCTCATCGACCCGCAGGGCCGCGTGCGCCTGCTTCGGCGAGGCCCGGTCACCGAGACCTACCTGAGTGACTTCGTCGCACCTCTGCTGCCCCAGCCCGGGGGCGAGTCGTGAGGAGAGCGGCAGCGGTGCTGGCGCTGCTCGCCTGCCTGCCGGCGATGGCCACCGTGGCCGGCGCCGCCGAGCGCGCCTCGTTGCCCGACATCGAGGACGAGGTGATGTGCCCGATCTGCGGGACTCTGCTCGAGCTTTCGAACTCACCCCAGGCCGAGCGCGAGCGGGTCTTCGTCCGCAGGCTGATCGCTGCGGGGCGGACGAAGCAGCAGATCAAGGATGCGCTCGTGGCCGAGTACGGAGAGACGGTGCTGGCGATGCCCGATGACTCCGGCTTCAACCTCTCCGCCTACTGGGTGCCGATCGCCGCCTTCCTGATCGGCGCCTCGGCGCTGGCTGTCGGCGTCCTGCGCTGGCGTCGCAGCGGCGGAGCCGCCGCGGTTGGAGAGCCGGCCGCGGCCCCCGAGGGCGAGGACGCCGAGCGGCTCGAATCCGATCTCGCCCGCTACGACCTCTGAGGGCCGGCGTGGCGACCCGCACGGGGCCTTCAGTCGGAAGCGGCGACAAGACCGACGGTGTGCGGCATCCAGCGGCGCAGGGTCGCCCCGGCCTGCAGCGCCTGGCCGCGGGTGACGGCCCCTGGGCGCGCACAGAGGATCGTCGCGTCGAACAGCGCCATCAGCTGGCTCGGCTCTGACGGAGCCAGCAGCGACTCCCCCGCGACGACGACGAATTCATACGCCTTCGTCACCTTGCCGATGAAGTGGCGGTACCGATCCCAGGTCGGCGCCGGCATCGGATACGGGCTGCCACCTCCAGCGGCAATGAAGACGAGGCTGCCTGCAGCGCCGGTGTCCCGCGCCGCTGGTCCACCGAGCTCGATCTGCTGCAGCAGCTCCCGCGGCCCGGCCGCCCGGTTGAGGAAGTCACCGATCCCGGGGGCCTGCTCGAGCGCGAGCCTGGCGGCCACCGGGCGGCGGCTGAAGTCGCAATCGACGAGAAGGGTGCGGCGGCCCTCGAGCGCTGAGACGGTCGCCAGGGCCACCGCCGGAGCGACGCCGTCCTCCGAGCTGATCCCATCGGCGACGAAGAGCGAGCGCGGGGGCCTGCCTGCGGTCAGGGCGGCGACGCTCTCGAGGAGGTCTGTGGCCGTCTCAAGCTGAGCACGGCTGAGCGTCGGCCAGGCATCGCCGTGCGGATCCGGTCCGCCGAGGTTCTCGCGGGGGGCCACGGCCAGCAGCGGAAGTCCGGCCTCGCTCGCGAGTTGCTCGGCACCGGCGATTCGGCGGGCCGCGCGGCGACGGTCGCGGTTGGAGCGCAGGCGGCTGATCGGGCCCATCCGGTCCTTTTCGTCGCCGCGACCGCTCGACCTTTCCCCGCGGAGCGGTGAAAGGACCCTGGCGCGCAGGATGCCGACGAAGGAGGCCGGCGCCCTACATGCGCTCAGGCGCCGAGATCCCGAGCAGGCCGAGCGTGCGGGCGATGGTCACCTTGGTCAGCAGGCAGATCCGCAGCCGCGACTCCTCGACACCCTCGCCATCGGCCCCGACGACCTGGCAATCGCGATAGAAGGCGTGGAAGTTGGCGGCCACCGTGGTCGAATACGCGCAGAGCCGATGCGGCGCGCGGCGCGCGGCCGCCTCGCGCACCTCTCCCGGGAACTCGAGCAGGCGCTTCAGCAGGATCCGCTCGGCCGGCTCCAGCGCCACCGTTCGCGTCACCGCGCCCGCCGCCCCCGCCGCGGAGCCGCCGGCCACGTGGCCGGACTCAGCCGCCTTGCGGAGGATGCTGGAGATGCGCGCGTGCGCGTACTGCACGTAGTAGACCGGGTTCTCGCTCGACTCGCGCCGGGCGAGCTCGAGGTCGAGGTCGACCGTGGTCTCGTGGCTGCGCTGGAGCATGAAGAACCGGGCCGCGTCGACGCCGATGTCGGCGATCAGCTCATCGAGGCTGACGAACTCCCCCCGCCGCTTCGACATCTGCGAGCGCTCGCCGCCGTCGACGATGTGGACGAGCTGCATGATCGTCGCCTCGAACGACTCACCCGGATGCCCGAGGCACTCGATCGCCGCCCGCATTCTGGCGACGTAGCCGTGGTGGTCGGCGCCGAGGACGTTGATCAGCTTCTCGTACCCACGCTCGAGCTTGTCCCAGTGGTAGGCGACATCGCCGGCGAAATAGGTGGGCGAACCGTCGGCGCGGACCAGGACGCGGTCCTTGTCGTCGCCGAAATCGGTGGTGCGAAGCCACATCGCACCTTCTGACTCGTAGGTGTGGCCGGTGTCGCGGAGCCGGTCGAGAGCCTCGGTCAGCTTGCCGGACTCGTGGAAGAAGCGCTCCGAGGACCAGGCGTCGAAATCGACCCCGTAGCGGTGCAGGGTCTCGCGGATCGCAGCGACCATCCGCTCGACTCCGAGGCGCTCGACCGCGTCGAGGTCGGCCGGGTCTACTCCCTCGGCAGAAAGCTCGGCCGCGAGCTCGCCCACGTACTCGCCCCGGTAGCCGTCTTCCGGAGGCTCGGCGCCCGTCATCGCCGCCGCAATCGAGGCTGCGAAACGCTCTATCTGCCCGCCCTGGTCATTTAGGTAGTACTCGCGGCCGACGTCGTCCCCGGTCGCGGCCAGAAGCCGGGCGACCGCATCGCCGTAGGCGGCATGGCGACCGCTGGCCGCGGTCAGAGGCCCGGTGGGGTTGGCCGAGACGAACTCGACCAGGACCCGCTGCGGCGGCGTCGGAGAGCCGACCTCAAGGTCCTCCCCAGCCTCCTCCAGCGCAGCGATTGCGCCGGTGAACCAGGCATCGGCGAGAAAGATGTTGACGAACCCGGGCCCGGCCACCTCGATCCGCTCGACGCTGCCGGCGAGGTCCTCGCCGAGCATTGCGGCAAGCCGCGCGGCGACGTCGCGCGGCTTCTCTCCCAGCGGCGCCGCCAGCAGCATCGCCGCGTTCGAGCTGTAGTCGCCCAGATCCTCCTTCGGCGGCCGCTCGAGCGAGGGCTCCGATCCCGGGCCCTCCCCCGCCCTCAGAGAATCGGCCGCGCGCTCGACCGCGAGGCGCAGCTCGGCTACGGGATCTGTGCTCATGTCGGCGGCGGGCATCGGCTTGACCGGCTCCATCGTACGGTCAGTGGTGGTAGCGCTCACCGGCGAGGATCTTCGCGGCGCGGAAGAGCTGCTCGAGGACGACGACGCGAGCGAGCTGGTGCGCCATCGTCTGCGGCCCGAGGGCGATCACCTCGTCGGCGGCGCGCACCGCCTCCTCCGGCAGCCCCCTCGGCCCTCCGACGAGAAGGCAGAGGTCGCGCGCCTCGAGCCGGCGCTGGTTGAGCCAGCGGCTCCACTGCAACGAGTCCATTCCCTTGCCCCGCGCGTCGATCGCGACCAGGCGGCCGCCGTCCGGAAGCTTCCGCAGGAGGTCGGAGTCGTCGCGAGCCTCGACGATCTCGACCGGCTGGTGGCGGGAGAGGAGCTTGCGGTAATGGGCGTCGGCCTCGGCGAACGGCGGCTTCGCCCGGCCGACGGTGAGCAGGGTGGTCTTCATCGGTCTCGATCGGGGGCGGCGCCGGCGGTCAAGGGGGACGCTGCGATACTAGGCGGACGGAGAGCTCGCGAGAGAGGAGACACATGTCTGAGGAAGAGCACGGCGAGCGCCATATCAACATCCACAGCACGCCCGAGCAGATGGCCGGCGTCTATGCGAATTTCGCCAACGTGAGCCATTCCGACTACGAGTTCACGATCACGTTCGCCCGCGTCGACCACGAGATCGAGGATGACGAGGTGCCGGGAGTGGTCGTCTCACGGATCGCCCTCGCACCACGGTTCATGCGCGAGCTGATCGACGCGCTCGAGGACAATTACTCGAAATGGAGCACGCGAGAGGGGATCAAGAGCCTGCCGGAGTACGGCGAGGAGCAGTAGCGCCGGGGCGGGAGGCCTCGCGCCCGTAGGCGACGGCGGCACCGATCCGCTCGAGCGTCGAGGGATGGGTCCCGAAGAGGAAATGCAGCACTCCGGGTGGATCGGGGTCGCTGATGTTGGAGAGCGCGAGCCGCTTCTGCAGGGCGATGAACGCGGCCGGGTCGCCGGTCAGCTCGAGGGCGAAGGTGTCGGCCCGAGCCTCGACCCGGCGTGAGAGCTGGTTGCCCGGCACGCCGAGCACGAGAGTCGCGAGGGTCACCGCCAGCGCCAGCGCCGGGATCACACCCGGAGAGCGCACGTCGTCGTCGCTTCGGCGCGCCAGCGCCCAGGCCATGAGCTGGACGAAGAGGACGCCAAGGGGCGCGATCAGGGCAACGAAGAGGACTCCGTGGACGACGTCGTCGCGGCTGACGTGGGCCAGTTCGTGGGCGACTATCGAGCGCAGCTCGGCCGGGGTCAGGTCACGGATCGTGTTGTCGTAAAGGACGACACGCTTGCTCGAGCCGAGCCCGTCGACATAGGCGTTGACGGCGGTCGAGCGGCGACTTGCGTCGACCCGGTAGACCTGCCCGATGTCGACCCCCGCCTGACGTCCAAGCCGCAGAACCTGTGAGCGCGTGGGGCCGTCCGGCAGGCGTTCGAAGTTGTTGAAGAGAGGAGCGAGAATCACCGGCGCCAGCCAGGTGAAGATGACCGCGTATGCGATCACGAGCACGGTGCCGCCGATCCAGAAGCGACGGCCGAGCCTGCGGATCAGAAGGATCGCAGCGCTGCCGCCGAGCGCGGCGAGCACCGCGCCGATCGCCGCCGAGCGCGCCTGGTCTGCGAGCCAGGGACCCAAGGTCTGGGTGGCGAGCCCGAAGTCGCGGGCGCGCTCGTGCGCGATCGCCGCGAGTGGGAGGCCGGCCAGCACCAGCGTCAGTGAAATTGCCGCGGCGACCGCGCCCGCCCCCAGGAGCGGCCGGCGGCCGGCCGCCGATAGCGCCCGCCGAAAGGGCCGCGGGCGCCAGAGGGCGAGAATCGCCAGGGTCCCGATCTCGACCACGAGCCCGGCCAGCCCGAGCCAGCGCTGCGGGTCGTTGAAGTCGGCGGCCCTGCGCAGTTCGGCGGCGCTGAAGTAGGAGCCGGCCGAGACGCTCGCGGGATCGGTGACACCGCCGTGGGGTCCGATCAGAACCAGGCAGAGCTCCGCGACGGCGAGCGCGGCGAGTGCGGCGAGCGCGACGCAAAGCGCCCGCCGGTCGGTCAACGCCCGACGCAAAGCGCCCGCCGGCCGGTCAGGTTGGTGCGCAGAGCCACTCATCTCTACGATAGTCGGCCCCCTGGCCCCGGCCGCATTGGGCCGGGCAAGGCCCGCAAGCGGTCGGCCAAGCCGGGTGAATAGCCATGCGCGCAGCCGTGATCAGCGACATCCACTCGAACCTCCCAGCCCTCGAGGCCGTGCTCGCGGCGATCGATGGCTCCGATGCCGAGATCGACGAGATCTGGTGCCTGGGGGACATCGTCGGCTATGGCGCCCAGCCCGACGAGTGCGCAGGGCTGGTCAGCGAGCGTTGCGAGGTCATCCTCGCGGGCAACCACGACCTCGCGGCGCTCGGCGAGCTCGACATCTCGTCCTTCTCCGCCGCCGCGGCGGAGGCCGTGCGCTGGACGATGGAAAGCGCCGCCGAGACGACGATGGAGATGCTGCGGGCGCTCTCGCCCTCCGGCGCCCGCGCCGGGGTCGGCCTCTTTCACGCCTCGCCGCGTGATCCGGTCTGGGAATACGTGCTATCGGTCGACCAGGCGGCGGAGTGCATGCAGCTTCAGTCGCAGAGGATCTGTCTCATCGGGCACTCACACGTCGCCCTCTACTTCGTCCGCGAGCAGGGGGACGAACCCCTCACTCACGGTGCCCAGGCGCCCGACGCAACCTCGATCGACCTCGCCGCGCAGACCTGGCTCGTCAACCCGGGAAGCGTCGGGCAGCCACGGGACGGCGACCCGCGGGCAGCCTGGCTCGAGCTCGACACCGATCGGCTCTCCGCGGTCTTTCACCGGGTCGCTTACGAAATCGAGAAGGCGGCGGCTCCGATACTCGAGAGCGGCCTCCCCAGACACCTCGCCGACCGCCTCTACGCCGGTCAATGACTCCTCTCTAGACTCGATACGTGGCCCGAATATCCGCATACATCCTCGTCTTCGCCCTCGGCGCCGCTGCCGCGATCGCGCTAGTTTCCTGCGGAGGCTCGAGCGAAAACGGCCTGCTCCCGGGCAACACCGCATCTGAGATAGTCACCAATCTCGACCGGGTCGAGCAGCTCAATGCCGACGGCAACTGCACCGAGGCGGCGGCCGCCGCAGACGAGGTGCGGCTGCAGGTCGCCAACCTCGAGACCAGCGTGGATCCGAGGCTGCGAGAGGCGCTGCTCAACGGCGCCGAGAGACTCCAGTCCGTGACCGCCAACTGCGTCGAGCAGACGGTCCAGACCCTCGACACGCTGGTGACACCGACCCAGACGACGACCAAGTCGACGACGACCAAGGACACGACCAAGTCGACTTCGACCAATACGCAGCCCGAGCCGACGACGACCACGACCACCCCGACAACCCCGACGACGCCAACCACCCCGACCACCCCGACAACCCCGCCCGCCGGTGGCGGATCGGGTGGCGTCGGCCCCGGCGCCCAGGCGAAGGGCGGGAACTGATGGAGGCGGGGACGCTCTCCGGGCGCTACGAGCTGCTCGACCGGCTCGGATCCGGGGGGATGTCGAACGTCTACCGCGCGACCGACCTGATCCTCGAGCGGACGGTCGCGGTCAAGATCCTCGCCGAGCACCTCTCCGACGACGAGCGCTTCGTCGCCCGCTTCCGCCGCGAGGCACTGGCGGTGGCGAAGCTGATCCACCCCAACATCGTCCAGGTCTATGACACCGGCATCGACGACGGTCGCCACTACATCGTCATGGAGTACGTCGAGGGGCGCTCGGGAGCGCAGCTTCTGCAGCGCCACGGGCCCTTCGAGCCTGAGACGGCGGTCGAGATCGGGATTCAGGCCTGCTCGGGGCTCGACTACGCGCACAAGCGGGGCATCATCCACCGCGACGTCAAGCCGGGAAACCTGATGATCGACGGCGGTGAGGCCGGCGGCGGACCCGAGATGGTGGTCAAGCTGACCGACTTCGGGATCGCCCGCGCGGCCGAGCAGACCCGGATCACCCAGGTCGGCTCCGTCGTCGGCACCGCCGCCTATCTGGCGCCCGAGCAGGTCCGCGGCGAGGAGGCGACCCCGGCCTCAGACGTCTACGCGCTCGGTGTCGTCCTCTACCAGTTCCTCACCGGCCGCCTTCCGTATGAGGGCTCGTCTCTGGCCGAGCTCGCGGTACGCCAGCAGAATGAGCGGCCGCTGCCCCCGAGCACCTATAACGACGAGGTCCCAGAGACGATCGGCGCCGCCGTTCTGCGCGCTCTCGAGGGAGACATGCAGCGCCGCTACAGCAGCGCCGAAGAGTTCGCGGCCGGGCTCGAGCGCGGCCGGGCCGGTGAGGATGTGACCCTGGCGCTTGCCGACGACGACACGCCGACCCGTCACCTCGGCGCCGAGACCACGACCCGTCCCCTCGACCGCACCGCCGCAACCGAGTACCGGCCCGCCCCCCCGGCAGCGCCGCTGCGGCGGGCACCGCGCACACCTCAGCCGGTGATCGAGCAGACGAACGGCCGCAAGCGCTCGGCCTTCGGTCGCTTCATGCGCGGGGTCCTGGCGCTGATCGCCCTGATTCTGATCGCCGCCGCTGTCGCCGCCGCCGTGATCCTCACCACCGACAAGGCCGCGGGGGTCCAGATCCGCAAGGTGGCCGGTGACACCGTCACCAAGGTCGTCGACGACCTCAAGCAACTGGTCAAGGACAACACCAAGTAACGATCGCCCCGATGGGCATGGGCGCCGTTCAGTCGTCGGGGTATTCCACCCTGGGGCTGCGATCGGAGTCGCAATGGCGGTGATGTCCGTGAACGACGATGTCCCGGCCCGCGACCACGGCGTAGATGAACTCTCCGACCGGTGGAGCCGGCGCGTCCTCGATCTCCCACCTTCCAGCGCTGTCGGTGATGTCGGTGCCGATCAGAAAGCGCGGCTTGGAGTCGTGGTAGAGATGCACCTTTCGCCGATGCTTGCAGCCGGATTGCGGCGATCCCACGTATCCCTTGTAGTCCGCAAGATCATTCCCTGCCGGTCGCGCTCGGGTGATCTTGACGGTGGTGCTGAAGCCGGCGACGCGGGCGATGCCGGTCGAAGCAGGGCCGGACGCCACGACGGTGGCCCCCACCACCGATACGACGAGCAGAGCCTTCTTCATCAGAACCCTCCCCTGCTTCTGTTTGTTTCAGGTCAGGTGAGACGAACCTAGTCGGCCCGCTCCGCTGTGTCATCGTCGTTACTTGGTTTTCCCGAGAGCATCCCACGGCGTCATGGCGCCATTGAGGCTCGCCTCGCGGTAGGCGCCGAAGCCACCCGCCGCGATCGCCTCCCGCGCTGCGGCCATCAGAAGCTCGAGATAGGTCAGGTTGTGAAGCACGAGAAGCCGCACCGCGGTCAGCTCCTCGGCCCGGGAGAGGTAGCTGATGTAGTCACGGTCGTGCCCGGTGCAGGCGGGACAGGGGCAACCGGCGACGATCGGCTCACGGTCGCCGGCGTGCCCCGAGCGGCGCAGGTCGAGCCGAAAGCGCTTCTCCGGGTCCGGCACGATCGCGACGCCGTGGCGGGCGAGCCGGGTCGGGACGGCGCAGTCGAAGATGTCGAGGCCGAGGGCGATCCCGTCGAGGAGGTCGTCGACCTCGCCGATCCCGAGCAGGTGCTTGGGAGCCTCCGGCGGCAGCAGCGGGGCGGTTATTCCGAGGACGCCGCGCATCTCGGCCTTGTCGCGGCCGAGCGTGCCGCCGATCGCGATCCCGTCGACCGCGGCCTCGGAGACGAACTGCGCCGAGGCCCGTCGCAGGTCCTCGTGAACTCCGCCCTGGACGATCCCGAAGACCGCCTGGCGTTTGGGTCCCTCGGCGCCGTGCCAGGCGATGCAGCGCTCGAGCCAGCGGTGGGTGCGCTCGGTCGAGCGGGCGGTGTAGTCGCGGTCGGCGTGGTAGGGGGTGCACTCGTCGAAGGCGAGGGCGATGTCGGAGCCGAGTGAGGCCTGGATCTGCATCGAGACCTCCGGGGAGAGGAAGCGCTCGGCACCGTCGCGATAGGAGCGAAAGCGCACTCCCTCTTCCTCGATCTCGATGATCGCCCCCTGCCCCTCTCCCCTGCGCCCGCTTCCCTTGATCTCCTCGGCCACGTTGCCATGGGCGAGCGAGAAGACCTGAAAGCCGCCGGAGTCGGTGATGATCGCCCCCTCCCAGCCCATGAACCCGTGCAGGCCGCCGGCATCGGCGATCCGCTCGGGGCCGGGAGAGACGAGCAGGTGGAAGGTGTTGCCGAGCACGAGTTGGTAGCCGAGATCGGCGACCTCGGGGGTGTCGAGGCCGCGGACAGTCCCTTTGGTCGCGAGCGGGATGAAGGCCGGAGTGGAGATCGGGCCGTGGGCGGTGTGCAGGGTGCCGCTTCGGGCCCTGCCCTCACGGGCGTGGATCTCGAATCGCAGACGATCGGGTGCGCTGCGCATCGGCCCAGCGTATTCGGGCGGGAGGGACGGGGGCCCGAGCCCAGGCCCGATGCCACAGCGGCCTCGACCGGCCCATCGCACGCTATAGCGACCTGTTACGATATATCGCGTACTGTCGAAGTGAAAGGAAACCGAAATGCACGACAGACACGCAAGACATAACCGCTGTGCCCCGCCCCATAGGCGGGACAAGCGCAGGCACGGCTACGGCCGTCAGTTCGGCCGCGGAGGCCCCCGGGCCCGCCGCGGCGACATCCGCGCCGCGGTCCTCGCGCTGCTGGCGGAGGAGCCGATGCACGGCTACGAGATGATCAAGGAGATCGAGGAGCGCACCAACGGCCTCTGGCGCCCGAGCGCCGGCTCGATCTACCCCACCCTGCAGTTGCTCGAGGAGACCGGCCTGATCGAAGGCGAGGATCAGGACGGCAAGCGCAGGTTCTCGCTCACCGATGAGGGCCGCAAGGCGGCCGAGGGACGAAGCGGCAAGCTGCCCTGGGAGCAGGTCAGCGCCGACGCCGACCTGGGCGAGGTGAACCTGCGGGAGTCGTTCCTCGCCCTGCGGGCCGCGGTGCTCCAGGTGGGGCGCGCGGGCTCAGAGGATCAGCGGACTCGCGCGCGCGACGCGCTTGACGCAGCCCGCAAGCAGGTCTACGGGATCCTCGCCGAGGACCGCTAGCACCGGACTAACACCCAAATCTTCCGGCACACTCGGAGACGGATAGCAACGGCTCGAAGTCGCACGCCCCGGCCCTCTGCACCGCCGAAGGTTGCGTGATTTCAGGGGCCATGGGCCCCGAAATCACGCAAACGATGCCGGCGGCGCCGGTGGGGGCCCTCGCTCAGCTATCGGGCCCCGCCCTCAACGGCGGGGCCCTCAGTAGAAGCCGCTCCGAACCCCCAACTGACACTCCACCGGGGTGATCCGGGCTCAGGGCCCCACCGGGGTGATCCGGGCTCAGGGCACGAGCAGGGAGCGCCCCGTCATCGCCTCGGGCTGCTCGATGCCGAGCAGTTCGAGGGCAGTCGGGGCGACGTCGGCGAGGATGCCGCCGTCGCGCAGGGTTGGGCCTTCGACGGTGACGATCAGGGGGACCGGGTTGAGCGAGTGGGCCGTATTCGGTGAGCCGTCGGGCTCGAGCATGTGGTCGGCGTTGCCGTGGTCGGCGGTGATGATGCAAGCGCCGCCCTTGGCCTCGACCGCGGCGACGACCGAGCCGAGGCAGGCATCGACCTCCTCGACCGCGGTGATCGCGGCGGGGATGTCGCCGGTGTGGCCGACCATGTCGGTGTTGGCGAAGTTGATGATCCCGAAGCGGTAATCGCCCTCGCCCCAGGCGCCGGTGAACGCCTCGGCGGCGGCCCTGGCGCTCATCTCGGGCTTCTCGTCGTATGTGGCAACGTCGCGGGGAGAGTCGACGAGGGCACGCCGCTCCCCCTCCCACTCCTGTTCGCGGCCGCCGTTGAAGAAGTAGGTCACGTGCGCGTACTTCTCGGTCTCGGCGACGTGGAGCTGGCGGCCGCCGGCCTCGGAGACGACCTCGGCGATAGTCGTCTTCGGGCGATCCTCGGGAAAGGCGACGGGGTAAGGCCAGCCCTTTCGGTATGAGGTCATCGTCGTCAGGTCGATCAACGGGCCGCCGGAGCGCGGGAACCCCTCGAAGTCCGGATCGCCGAGCGCCATCGTCATCTCCCGCGCCCGGTCGGGCCGGAAGTTGACGAAGATCGCGACGTCTCCCTCCTCGACCCCGGTGTAGCCGCCGACGACGGTCGGCTTGACGAACTCGTCGGTCTCGCCGCGCTCGTAGGCGGAGGCGATCGCCTCATCTGCGCTCGCCGCCTCGAGCCCCTCGCCGTGGACGATCGCGTCGTAGGCGAGCTTGACCCGCTCCCAGCGCGTGTCGCGGTCCATCGCGTAATAGCGGCCGCCGACGGTTCCGACCCGGCCCGCGAGACGCAGCCAGCGCTCCAGCTCAGCCAGGTAGCCTCGGCCGGCGCTGGGAAGGGTGTCGCGGCCATCGGTGAAGGCATGGAAGACGACCTCGGGCACACCCTCCTGGGTGGCGATCTCGACGCAGGCCTCGAGGTGCTCCCAACCGGAGTGGACGCCGCCATCGGAGACGAGGCCGAGCAGGTGCAGCCGCTGGCTCGGGCTCGAGCGGGCGCGCTTGCAGGCTGCCAGCAGCGCCTCGTTCTCGAAGAAGGTCCCGTCGGCGATCGAATCGTCGATCCGGGCGAGGTCCTGCTTGACGATCGTCCCGGCGCCGAGGTTGAGATGGCCGACCTCGGAGTTGCCCATCTGCCCGTCCGGCAGCCCCACGTCCCGTCCCTGCGCGGACAGTTGCGTATGGGGGTAGCCGGACCAGAGGCGATCGAAGTTGGGCGTGTCCGCCTGTGCGATCGCGTTGCCCGGCCCGGGCGGCGCCAGGCCCCAGCCGTCGAGGATGACCAGCGCAAGCGAGGGCACCGTCATCCGACCGCTTCGACTATCCCGGCGAAATCGCCCGCCTTGAGGCTCGCGCCGCCGACCAGGGCTCCGTCGATGTCGGCCTGCCCGATCAGCTCGGCTGCGTTGCCGGGCTTGACCGAGCCGCCGTAGAGGATGCGGACGCGGTCGGCATCGCCGCCGCGGGCGCGGAGAGTGTCGCGGATGAAAGCGATCGCCTCCTGCGCCTGTTGCGGCGTCGCGGTGCGGCCGGTGCCGATCGCCCAGATCGGCTCGTAGGCGACAACGATCCGGTCCATGTGAGCGGCCTCGACCCCCTCGAGATCGGCCTGGATCTGGCTCTCGAGCACGGCCTCTGTCTGCTCGGCGTCGCGAGCCTCCTCGGTCTCACCGACGCAGAGGATCGGCTCCAGGCCTGCCGCAATGGCCGCCGGCAGCTTGCGGGCCAGGGCCTCGTCCGTCTCTCCGAAGAGCTGGCGACGCTCCGAGTGGCCGAGGATGACGGCGTCGACTCCCGCCTGCACCAGCATCGGCGCCGACACCTCGCCGGTGAAGGCTCCCGAGACCTCCTCGTGCATGTTCTGGGCGGCGACCCGGACCGCTGTCGGGGCACATCGCTCGACGGTGCTCGGCAGGACCGGGAAGGCCGGACAGATCACGACCTCGGGCCCGTCCGGTCCGGGCGCGCGGGGCAGGAAGTCAGCGAGGAACGCCTCGGCCTCGGCCACCGTCTTGTTCATCTTCCAGTTCGCCGCCACATACGGCCGTCTCTCGCTCACGCCGATTCTCCGTTCTCCGACTTGCGGCTTGCAGTTTCTGGCCTCTCCATCAGCGCCTCGACCCCTGGCAGCGCCCTGCCCTCGAGCAGCTCCAGCGACGCTCCGCCGCCGGTGCTGAGCCAGTCCACCCTCTCGGCAAGGCCGAACTGCTGCAGCGCGGCGACCGAGTCCCCGCCGCCGACGACCGTGGTTCCGTCGGCGGCCGCGACCGCCTCGGCGACGGTTCGGGTCCCGGCGGCGAACGGCTCCAGCTCGAACGCCCCCATCGGGCCGTTCCAGAGCACCGTGCCCGCGGCCGAGATCGCCTCGGCGTAGGCAGCCGCGGTCCGCGGCCCGATGTCTAGCCCCATCCACCCGTCCGGGACCTCGACCCCGTCGCCGACCCTTCGGCGGGCGTCGGCGGCAAAGCGATCGCCGAGGACGAGGTCCACCGGAAGTCTCAGCCTGCACCCCGAATCCTCGGCCTTGCGCAGGGCTCGCTCGGCGGCCGCGATCCCCTCCCCCTCCTCGAGGAGGGAATCACCGGTCGCGATCCCCTGCGCACGGAAGAAGCTGAAGCACATGGCCCCGCCGATCAGGATCTCCTCAGCGATCTCGAGGAAGCGATCGATGACCCCGATCTTGTCACTCACCTTGGCGCCACCGAGGACGACGACGAGCGGGCGCCTCGGGTCGGCTGTGACCGAGCCCAGCTCCGTCAACTCGCGCTCGAGCAGCAACCCGGCGAAGGCCGGCAGGTGGTGGGCCACGCCCTCGGTGGTTGCGTGCGCGCGGTGGGCCGCACCGAAGGCGTCATTGACGTAGAGCTCAGCCAGGGCGGCCAGTTGCCGGGAGAGATCGGGGTCATTCGTCGTCTCCCCCGGCTCGAAGCGGCTGTTTTCCAGCAGCAGCACGTCACCGGGCCCCATCGTCTCGACCTGCGCCGACACCGCCTCGCCGACGACCCCGGGAGCGACATCGACGTCGGCCCCGAGCAGCTGCGAGAGCCGTTCGCCCACAGGTGTCATCGAGAGCGCCGGATCCGGCGCGCCGCCGGGCCTGCCGAGGTGGGAGACGAGGATCACGATGGCCCCGCGATCGCGCAGCAACCGGATCGTCTCCAGCGCGGCCCTGATCCTGGTGTCGTCCTCGACGACGCCGTCGGCAAGCGGGACGTTGAAGTCGACCCGCACCAGGACCCTCCTGCCGGAGACGTCGGCGTCGCGGACGCTTGCCTTGGTGAAGCTCAACCGGGGTGGCTCTCGTCCGGCGCCGGCCTACGCCGGGGCAAGGACCTTGGTCGCGAGCTCGACGCAGCGGTTGGAGTAGCCCCACTCGTTGTCGTACCAGGAGACGACCTTGATCATGCGCCCGTCGCCGATAACCATCGTCTGCCCCGCGTCGAAGATCGACGAGTGCGGGTCGGTGACGATGTCCGTGGAGACGATCGGGTCCTCCGTGTAGGCGAGGATCCCCTTCATCGGGCCCTCGGCTGCGGCCCGCACCACCTCGTTGATCTCCTCGGCGCTGGTCTCCCGCGAGACGTTGGCGACGAGATCGACGACCGAGCCGGTCGCGACCGGCGCCCGCATCGCGAATCCGTTCAGCTTGCCGTTGAGCTCGGGCAGCACAAGGCCGACCGCCTTCGCCGCTCCGGTCGTCGTCGGGATCAGGTTGAGCGCCGCAGCGCGCGCGCGCCGGGGGTCGGCGTGGGGCATGTCATGGAGGCGTTGATCGGAGGTGTAGGCGTGGATCGTCGTCATCAGGCCGTTCTCGATCCCGATCGAGGAGTGCAGGACCTTCGCAAGAGGCGCCAGGCAGTTGGTCGTGCAGGAGGCGTTTGAGATGACGTGATGGTTCTCGGGGTCGTAGGCCTCGTCGAAGTTGACGCCGAGGGCGACCGTGACATCCGGCTCCTTTGCCGGCGCCGAGATGATCACCTTCTTCGCTCCCGCCTCGAGGTGCTTGGCGGCGTCGGCACGCGCCGTGAAGTGACCGGTCGACTCAATCACGACGTCTGCACCGAGCTCACCCCACGGAAGATCGGCGGGATCGCGCTCGGAGAGAACCCTGATCTCGGTTCCATCGACGGTGATCGAGCCCTCACCGGCGCTGACCTCCCCGGGGAAGCGGCCGAGAATCGAGTCGTACTTGAGCAGGTTCGCGATCGTCTCCGTGTCGATCAGATCGTTGATGGCGACGAACTCGAGGTCGGCGTCCGCGGCTACCGAGGCCCGGAGGATGTTGCGCCCAATGCGCCCGAAGCCGTTGATTCCAACCTTCACAGCCATTCCATCGCCTCCTGAGATCGAGATCGCTAAGTGATCCCGATCTTATGGAGTCTCAGCGCCCGCTGACGGTCACCTCGATGTCGTAATGATCCGGATCCTTGAGGAAGGCCGAGTAGGAGCCCGAACCGTGGCCGTGCGCTTCGCCGGGTTCGCCCATGCTCGCTCCGCCTGCGGCGACTCCCGCCTCCCAGGCCGCCTTGACCGCGGCGATGCCCTTCGCGGAGAAGCAGATCAGGCCGAACCCGGGCGCCGGAGGGTGATCGGCGGAGATGAAGAAGACCGGCTGGGCGATTCCCCAGCCGACGGTCCCGTCGCGCTCGAAATGCCGCCGCCAGCCCAGCGGGCCCAGGAACGCGTCATAGAAGGCGGAGCTCGCCTCGAGGTCGGCAACCTCCATGCGGACGTGATGCAACACGGCGAGCAGGCTATACGGCCCGGCAGAGCGGCGTGCCGGGCCCCTGTCCGATCAGCCCGATCTGGGTGTCCAGCGGAAGAAGCGAACCGCAAACAGCAGGCCCGCCACTCCCCAGACCGCGACAATCGCGAGACTCCCCCACTCGATTCCGGAGCCGCCCGCACCGGCCGGCACGTAGGCGCTGAAGAAGGCCTCGAAGAAGTGGCGGATCGGGAAGGCGTCGGCGAAGTGGATCACGCCGCTGGGAAGCTGGTCGTCGGGGATGAACACACCGGAGAGGAAGTAGAGAGGGAGCAGGATCGCGTTGACGATCGGCGCGGCCGCGTCCTGCGAGGGGATCAGCGCCGTCAGCGCGATGCCGAGGCAGCAGAACGAGGCGGCGCCGACGACCAGAGTGATCAGGATCGCCGGCAGCCTCTCCCAGGGAATTCCCACCCCGTAGAGCAGCCTTCCGATCGCGGCAAGCAGGGCGAGCATCAGCAGCGAGACGACGATCGCGTTGCCGACGCGGCCGGCGACGAACACCCAGGCCGGCATCGGGGTCCCTCTGCCGCGCTTGAGCCTGCCGTCCTCGCGGGCGATCGTCAGCGACATCGCCAGGCTCTGCATCGTCGCCGAGATGATCGAGAGGGTGATGATCGCCGGCACGTAGTAGGTCGTCGTCTTGATCCCACCGCGAACGTCAACGGTCTGGCCCCCGAACACGGTCGCGAAGATCAGCAGCAGGACGACCGGGAACATGACCGTGAAGAAGACCGATGCGGGGTTGCGCCAGAAGGTCTTCTGGTCGTAGCGGAACTGGTGCAGCGCGAGGGCGGCTCCGCTCATCGGACGACACCGCCCGGCACGTCCTCGGGCAGGTCCTCGCGGGGGGCGTCAGCGACCGGTGATTCGCCCGCCGGGCGGACCCCTGCGGGCGTGCCGGGGCTCTGGGGACCCTGCTCAACAGCCTCCTCGCCATCCTCGGCGGTCAGCTCCAGGTAGATGTCCTCGAGGCTCGGGCGCGAAACCTCGAGCCCCTCGAGCTCGACGTTTCGCTCGAGCGCCCAGCTGGTGAGGTCGTGAAGCGCTCTGACCGGGGTCATGGTCTGGAAGGTGGCCACGCCATTGGCGCCGGGGCACTCGGCGCCTCGGCCGGGAGCTCCGCCAGGCTCACCCCCGAGGGAAGCTTGAAGCTGACTCTGGTCGGCTGGTTCTCGCGGTCGCCCAGGTCCTCGGGAGTCCCGCGGGCGACGATCTCCCCGCGCGAGATGATCGTCACCCGGTCGGCGAGGCGCTGGGCCTCATCCATGTAATGGGTGGTGAGGAAAACCGTCTTGCCGAGGTCGCGAAGGCCCCCGATCACCTCCCATGCCTGGCGCCGGGCGGAGGGGTCAAACCCAGTCGTCGGCTCGTCGAGAAAGAGCAGTTCGGGGTCCCCGACCAGGGCGATGCCGACGTCGAGGCGCCGCTGCTGGCCCCCCGAGAGCCGGCTCGCGCGCTGATCCGACTTGCCGCCGAGCCCGACCAGGTCGATGACCTCGTCCACCGGCCTCGGCGCCCGGTAGTAGCCGGCGTAGAGCTCGAGCGACTCGCGCACCGTCAGGTAGGGGTCGAGCTTGTCACTCTGAAGGACAATCCCGATCCGCTCGCGCCACTCCGAACCGGCCCGCTCGGGATCCTCGCCGAGCACCTCGACCTCTCCCCCGGTCCGCTTGCGGTAGCCCTCGAGGATCTCGACCGTGGTCGTCTTGCCGGCTCCGTTGGGCCCGAGGAAAGCGAAGATCTCGCCGGCCTCGACCTCGAGGTCGATGCCGCAAACGGCCTCGACCTCGCCGTAGGACATCTGCAGGCCACTGATGGAGATCACGGGGGGCACCAGGTGGATGGTAGGTGGAGCAGGCTCGAGGCTCCCTGCTCTCTGAGCTCTTTCTCAGTCCTCGAGCTCGACGTCGCGATGCTTGACCCCGATGACGACGTCCTCGCGCTGCTGGAGATCGCGCCGGATCCGGTCGGCGACGGTGACCGAGCGGTGGCGCCCACCGGTGCAGCCGACGGCGATCGTCAGGTGGCTCTTACCCTCGGCGACGTAGGCGGGCACGAGGAACTCGAGCAACGGAAGCAGCCGCCCGTAGAACTCGCCGGCCTGGGTTCCGGACTCGACGTACCGCGCACCGACTGGTCCAGCCCGGTCAGTGGGCGCAGGTCGTCGACGTAGTGGGGGTTGGGAAGGAAGCGGACGTCGAGGGTGAGGTCGGCGTCGCGAGGAGGCCCGTTCTTGAAGCCGAAGGTGAGCAGGGTGAGTGCCAGCTTGCCGCCGGGAGTCTCGGAGAGCATCTCGTCGGCGATCCGACGACGCAGCTCTCCGCCGGTGAGATCGCTCGTGTCCATGACGACATCGGCGCGCTCACGCAACGGAGCCAGCATCTCGCGCTCGGCCCGGATCCCCTCGACGATCCTGCCCTCGGGCGCAAGCGGGTGGCGCCTTCGCGTTTCCTTGTAGCGGTCGACAAGCGTTTCCTCGTCGGCCTCGAGAAAGAGCACCCTCGGCCGCAGGTTGTCGCTCTCGAGATCGTCGAGGACCTGGATCAGGTCGTCGAAGTACTCGCCGCCGCGGACGTCGGAGACGACGGCGGCGCGCTCGACAGCGCTGCCCTCGTGGCGGAAGAGCTCTCCGAGGGAGCCGATCATCCGCGGCGGCAGGTTGTCGACGCAGAAGTAGCCGCCGTCCTCGAAGGCGGCGATCGCCTCCGACTTGCCGGCGCCGGAGTGGCCGGTGATGACAACCATCGTCACCGGCGTTGGGGCCTTCGCGCTCATCCCGTCCTGTTCAGCTGCTCGTGGATTTCACGCGCAACCTTGCCAGGCACGCCGGGCACCGCCTCGAGCTCCTCCCTGCTGGCGGCGAGAAACCGCTCTGGAGAGCCGAAATGCTGGATCAGGGCTCGCTTGCGCACGGGCCCCACGCCCCTGAGCTTGTCGAACACCGAGCCGGTCATCGCCCGGTCGCGACGGCCACGGTGATGCTCGATCGCAAATCGGTGGGCCTCGTCGCGGACGCGCTGCAGAAGCTTCGACGCCTCCGATTCGGCTGCGAGGTCGATCGGCGCCGATCGCCCCGGCACGTAGACCTCCTCGATCCTCTTCGCGAGGCTGACAACGGTCACCCCCAACTCGGTGAAGGGCTTCAGAACCCGCATTCCGGCGGCGAGCTGGCCCTTGCCTCCGTCGATCATCACCACCGAGGGCAGCGAGGCAAAGCTGGCATCGCGCTCGGCGTCGTGTGGCGAGAGGTCGGCCTGCTCGAGGTAGCGGTTCATCCGACGGGTGAGCACCTCCTCCATCGCGGCGAAGTCGTCGGGTCCCAAATTGATGCGACCTCCTCCTCCGCTTCGCGTCCGGTCGGAATCACCTCGGCCGCCTCCTCCGCTTCGCGTCCGGTCGGAATCACCTCGGCCGCCTCCCCCGCTTCGCGTCCGGGGGCGGTCGGGGTCCTGGGCTGCTGCTGAGTCGCCGCGGATGCGGAACCGGCGGTAGTGCGCCTTCTTCGGCGCGCCGCCCTCGAAGACCACCATCGAGGCGACGGTGTGCTCGGCGCCGAGGTTGGAGATGTCGAATCCCTCGATCCTCACCGGCAGCTCCTCCATGCCCAGCGCCTCCTGGAGCGAGGAGAGTGACTCGACCCGGCGCGCTCGGCGGTGCTCGCGGCGGAGGCGGTCCTGGTCGAGCGCGAGGCGCGCGTTTCGCTCGGCGAGCTCGCGCAGACGGCGCTTGTCGCCTCGCTCCGCCGCGCGCACCTCGACCGGAGAGCCACGGCGCTCGCTCAGCGCCTCGGAGAGGAGGCCGGTCCGTTCACGCAGGTAGGGGCCGACGACGATCGTCCTCGGCATCGCCGGGGAGGCGGCGTAGTACTGGCCGATGAACTCCTCCGCGACCTCGGCGAGGTCGCGCTCGCCGCGGTTGTCGAGGTAGAAGCTCTGGCGCTCGGCGAGGATGCCGTCGCGAACCTGGAAGACCTGAGCGTTGGCGTCGGTGCCCTCGGCGGCGACGCCGATCAGGTCGGCGGTCCCGACCGAGCCGCCGGCGACCCGCTGGCGCTCGAAGAGCGAGCGGACGGCCTTGAGGCGATCGCGGTGCAGAGCCGCTCTCTCGAATTCGTGCGCGGAGGCGGCCTCCTCCATCTTGCGCTCCTCCTCGGCCTCGACCTGGCGGTAGCGGCCGGAGAGGAAGTCGATGATCGCGTCGATGTTATGCCGATACTGGTCGCCCTCGATGTGGCCGACGCAGGGCGCTCCGCAGCGCTTGATGTAGTAATCGAGGCACGGGCTGCCCGACCTGCGGCCCGGCTCAGGCCCGTCACAGGTTCGGTACTGGAACAGCT
>CAWAFQ010000014.1:0-803282 GCA_963781345.1 uncultured Actinomycetes bacterium | reverse complement strand
ATCATATTTGATTGTGAAAAAGTCTGGTTTCCGGCTGAGAATTTAGTGGATGGTATAGCCCAATACAATGTAACAAATGATGAGTTTATAAAGATTGAAATGGGCTATGATATTTCTCAATATAAATTAGTTAATGATAAGGATGCAATCTGGTTTTATAACCCTGATATATTAATTAAATTCGATAAACATAATGATGAAAGCTATGTAGTAAACTTGAACAATGACTCATTTCAGATACTTGATATGTTTCTCGATTCAAGATATCTGTATCTAAACTCATCGAATCAAATATTTATTATTTCCAAAGATAGCATTAACGCTAATTTAGTACCCATTGGTGAATATATTCGGGAGGAAAGGGATTTTAACGAATACTGGAATTATCGTAATGTTAGTTTAGAACAATATTATAATGACCTCAAAGAAGTGAGAAATTTTTTTTCAAAAACCAATAATAAAAAAATTAAAAACAGAATAGCTGAATTTGAAAATCGTGCCTACTTAATAGTTCCAAACGATCTTACGGAATCTTTAACCTGATTAGTTATTTCGACTCAATTAATGAACCATCTATAAAAGCCGCTTTATATTTAAGGGTTATACAATCATATAACTTTAAAGGATTGTAGGCCGGACCAAACGCAGGCCCCCCAACAGCTCGCAGATAGGTAGCAACGAGCAACGCTTCGAAGTCCCGCGCCGAAGTTTGCGTGGTTTCCGGGGCCATAGGCCCCGAAATCACGCAGACAATGCCGCCGGCGACGGTTAGCTACGGCGGCGGGGCGGGTGAGGCCAGCGCCGCCGCTACGTCTTGGGGGCAGTCCGACCTGGCGGCCTCAGGTGTCCATCTAGTTCTTCGGCGGTCCGGTCCGGGCGAGCCTGGCGAAGACGATGAAGCGCTGCGAGGCGCTGTAGAGGGGGTGGCATGCGCTGAGCACGAGCCGCTCGTAACCGACGGGGTCGACGATGCCGACGTCGCTGGGGTCGACGATCTCGGTCTTCTGGACCCGGTATGCGAAGGTCGCGTAGGGCATCTCCAGGGTGATCGGGTCGCCCCGTTGCACCGAGTCGATATGACGGAAGGGGGCGAGGTAGGTCGTCCGGTGGCCGGCGATTCCGACGGTGCCGCCCTCGCCGGGGAAGGGGGTCTCGGGATAGTGCCCCGGGCCCTTCTGCAGGCTCGCCGTGTCGGTGCCCTGGACGACGACGGCGTTGAGGCCGTCCATGCCGGGGGCGATGATCCGCCCGATCGCGTCGCCGGTTCCGACCTGGCGCCCGAAGCGGCGGGCCAGGATCGAGACCCTCAGCCTGGGGCTCCTCACCTTCTTCACCGCCTTGCGGTCGGCGGGGGTCGGGTAGTTGGCCTCGAGCCTCGTCAGCTGGTCGGCGGCCTCGCCCTGCTTGATCTCGCCGTAGATCGAGGAGACCGGCTCCTTGTAGGCGAGCGTGAGCGCGACGTCGGTGAGGACGACGATGCCGGCGGTGATCAGCGCGATCGCGAGGATGTGGCCGAAACGCCGCAAGGCGGCCAAGTCTGACAGCGGTGGCGGCGCTCGGCAGCCCTCGCCGAGGCGGCGCTCGTGCCAGACTGCCCGCTCGCAATGACACTGGCGCCGCAACCACCGCACCACCGCACCGCCTCCTATGAGGCCGATCCGGAGAAGATCGACCGCGTCCTGCTGCTCTACTCCGGAGGCCTCGACACCAGCGTCATGCTGCGCTGGATCCAGGAGACCTACGGGGCCGAGATCGTGACGCTGACGATCAACCTCGGCCAGCCGGGGGAGGACTACGACGCCGTCACCGCCAAGGCGCGAGACCTGGGGGCGGTCGACGCGGTCGTGATCGACGCTCGAGAGGACTTCGCAGAGCACTACGTCCTGCCGGCGATCCTTGCAAATGGGCTCTACGGCGGCGGCTACCCGCTGTTCACGGCGCTCGGGCGGCCGCTGATCGCCAAGCTCGGGGTCGAGGTCGCGCGGCGGACCGGCTGCGACACGATCGCCCACGGCTGTACCGGAAAGGGCAACGACCAGGTCCGCCTCGAGGGCACCGTCGCCACCCTCGATCCGGAGCTGAAGGTGATCGCCCCGGTGAGGCAGTGGCGGATGGGGCGCGAGGAGGAGATCGCCTACGCTCGCGAGCACGGGATCCCGATCAAGGGCGGTTCCGAGGCGACCCCCTACTCGATAGACGACAACCTCTGGGGGCGCTCATCGGAGGGTCTCGAGATCGAGGACCTCGGCTCGGCCCCCGCCGACGATGTCTTCCAACTCGTCACCCGCCCCGAGGACGCGCCGGATGAGCCCGAGACGATTCGTGTCGGCTTCGAGTCGGGGCGGCCGGTCTCCCTAGACGGTGTGCGCCTTGGCCTGGTCGAGCTGCTCGAGCGCGCCGCCGAGGCAGGCCAGCGCCACGGGGTCGGCATCGTCGATCACATCGAGGATCGGATCATCGGGCTCAAGGTCCGCGACCTCTACGAGGTCCCCGCCGCTGCGATCGTCCTCGCCGCGCACCAGGAGCTCGAGAAGCTGGTCTCGACGATCCACCAGAACAATTTCAAGCACGCCCTCGACCGCCACTGGGCCTACCTCTGCTACGCGGGCCTGTGGCACGAGCCGCTGCGCGAGGACCTCGACGCCTACATGCTCTCCGCCAATCGCCACGTGACCGGCGAGATCGCGATGAAGCTTTACAAGGGCTCGGCGACCCCGGTCGAGCGCCACTCCCACTACGCGCTCTATGACCGCTCCCTGGCGAGCTTCGGCGAGTCGGGTGGGGAGTTCTCGCAATCGGCAAGCCCCGGGTTCATCGAGATCTTCTCCCTGCAGAGCCGGATGGCCCATAGGATCCGGCGGCACGGCGAGGAGGGGAAGGGGAGCTGATGTACGAGTTGATCGGAAGGGCCGCGGTCCGAGGCCTGATCCCGACCGTGCGGGTGCGCTACGGCCGCCAGCTGCGGCTCGCGCTCGGCTTCGGCGCTCTCGCGGCCCTGATCGGCGGCTATCTCGCCGCCACCCGCACGAGCGCGCCGGAGGGCTGAGAGGGTACGAGACGCAACTTTCGTTGCGTCTTATTGTCAACCTGTTAGCGTTTACTCACAGTTCGGCTAGCGTCTCGCCAACAAAGCACCGCCAAATTCCCTCCACATAGACGAGGGGAGCGGGGGACCCGGAGCGGTCCCGACCCCGGAACGACGGGGCGGGAACGCAGGGGCGAATCACGACCGTGTAGCGCCACTCCTTCGGCGCGAGCCCGACAGCTAACCCCGCAGGCGATCGAAGGAGGTACGCGTGCAGGTCAAAACGGAGTCTTCTCGCACCTGGAGCCGGTTCACCGGCCTCCTCGCCGCCGCCGTCGTCTGTCTGCTCGCGCTCGCCTCAGACGCGCCGGCGGCCAAGGTCGGTGACCTCCAGGCAAGGGTTGACCAAGCCAAGGCGCAGGCCCAGGCGCTGAGCGCCGACCTTCAGGCAAGCCAGGCGCAGATGGCCGCAGCCCAGGAAGAGGCCGCCGCTGCGGCCTCGCGCGAGCAGCAGCTCTCCTCGCTGCTCTCGGTCGGTCAGGATCGCGCCGCCAAGCTTGCTTCGAAGGTCAAGGCTTCCCAGCGCCACCTCGCGGCCGAGAAGCTGCGCCTGCGAAGGGCTCAGGCGGCGCTCGCCGCGCGCCTCGTCGCGATCTATGAGAGCGGAGTGCCCGACTCGACCGCGCTCATCCTCAGCGCCTCGGGCTTCGACGACCTCGTCACCCGCACGGACTACCTGAAGCAGGTCGAGGACTCCGACACGAGCCTCGCGACCCGAGTGCGTCAGGTGCGCAATGCGGTCAGGGTCGAGCTCGATGCGGTCGAGCAGCTGAAGGCCAGGGTGGACGCCTACAACGCCCGCCTCGCCGCGGCGCGCTCGCAGATCTCGGCAGTCCGGGCCCGGGCCGAGTCGAGCGCGGCCCAGCTGGCCTCGATCTCCGCCTCGCGCGAGGCGGCGCTGGGCACGCTGAAGTCGAGCATCGGCGGCTGGGTCAGCGACATCAACGCCGCCAAGGCCGCGGCGGCGAAGGCGGCGCAGGAGCAGCAAGCGGCCCAGGAGCAGCAAGCGGCCCAGGAGCAGGCGGCGAGCACCCAGAGTGCTCAGGACCAGGTCGGCAACTGGCTCGGCGGCCCTTACTCGATCCCCCCCTACATCGTTGCCTGCGAGTCAGGAGGCAACTACAGCGCCGTCAACCCCTCCAGCGGCGCCGGCGGGGCGTACCAGATCCTGCCCTCGACCTGGGCGCTCTACGGCGGCCAGGGGGCACCGCAGGACGCCTCAAAGGCGGAGCAGGACCGAATCGCTGCTCAGATCTGGGCCGACTCCGGCGCGGGCGCCTGGGTCTGCGCCGGCTGAGGGCAACGGCGGGGCCGCCCCACTAGAGCGAGATAGCCAGCAGGTCGGCTGGGCGAAGCAGCGCCTTCAGCACCGCGCCGTCGACCGCCGCAAGCCCGCCCTTCTTCAGCTTCACCCGGGCGCCGGTCATCCGCGCCACCTCGTTTGAGAAATCGGGCTCGTGGCCGACCAGCAACACCGCACCGCGGGCGGCCGTCAGCTCGTTGGCGTCGAAGGGGCCGCCGCCCAGGGCCTCGCAGATCTCGACATCGATTCCGAGCGGCTCGGAGGCGATCCCCGCCGTCTGCGTCGCACGCACCTTCGGGCTTGTCAGGCAGGTGTCGATGTCGACGCCGAGAGCCGCCAGCGCCGCCCCGGCAGCGCGCGCCTGCCGCTCGCCCTTCGCGGTCAGCCGACGCGAGGCGTCATCACCGTCGCCATCCTCGGCGTCGCCGTGGCGCAGAAAGTAGATCACGGAGCGATCCTACGCGGATAGAGCCGCAGTTAGCGGAAATGGGGGCGGGGCGGGGTGGGTGGCATCTGAGCGGCTTGGCATGATCGACGCCTGCCCGCGAGCGCCCCCTCAGTTGCCCATCTTCACGCCCACAGCGAGTACTCGCTGCTCGACGGCGCCTGCAAGATCGACGCGATGGCGGCGCGCGCGGCTGAGCTGGGGATGCCGGCGCTGGGTCTCACCGACCACGGGGTGATGAACGGAGCGATCGAGCTCTACAAGGCCTGCGGCAAGCACGGGATCAAGCCGATCATCGGCCTCGAGGCCTACCTGGTCGAGGATCGCCACGCGATCAAGGAGCAGGTCCGCTACGAGCGAAACCACCTGACCCTGCTGGCCTCCAGTGATGCCGGCTTCCGCAACCTGGTCGAGCTGACGTCGGCAGGCTTCCTCGAAGGCTTCTCGCGCGGCAAGGCGAACGTCGACATGGAGCTGCTCTCGCGCCACTCCGACGGGGTGATCGCGCTCACCGGATGCCTGCAATCGCGGTTCTGCCGCCGTCTGGTCGAAGACCGCCCCGCCGACGCCCGCGCCCATCTCGACGACCTGATCCAGGCCTTTGGGCCCGAGCAGGTCTACTTCGAGGTGCAGAAGAACGGCATACCCGAGCAGGACAAGGCCAACGAGGGGATCGTCCGCTACGCCGCCGAGCTCGGCCGTCCGCTGGTCGCCACCGCCGACGTTCACTACCTGCGCCGCGAGGACTACGACAACCACGCTGCCCTGCTCTGCGTGCAGACGAAGTCGACGCTGGAGGCGCCGAAGCTGACCTTCGACACCAACGAGTTCTTCCTCAAGAGCGGCGAGGAGATGGCGCAGTCATTCGCCGAGTGGCCCGAGGCGGTGCCGATGACGCTCGAGATCGCCGAGCGCTGTGCGGTCGAGATCGAGCTGGGAAGCCTGCTGCTGCCGCGCTACCCGACCCCAGACGGCTCCGAGCCCCGCGAGATGCTGCGCCGGATCGCGGGGGAGGGGCTGCGGGCGCGCTACGGCGATCCGCCCCCGGCCGAGGCGACCGAGCGGCTCGAGTTCGAGCTCGGGGTTATCGAGGAGATGGGTTTCTCCTCCTACTTCCTGATCGTCTGGGACTTCATCCGCTACGCGAAGGAGAATGGGATCGCGGTCGGCCCCGGCCGCGGCTCGGCGGCGGGCTCGATCGTCGCCTACAGCCTCACCATCACCGACCTCGATCCGCTCGCCAACGACCTCCTCTTCGAGCGCTTCCTCAACCCCGGTCGCAAGTCGATGCCAGACATCGACATCGACTTCTCGGTCCGCGGCCGCGAGCAGGTGATCCGCTACGTCGCCGAGAAGTACGGGCGCGAGTCGGTTGCCCAGATCATCACCTTCGGCAAGATGGCGCCGCGCCAGGCGACCCGCGATGCCGCCCGCGTCCTCGGCTTCGACTATGGCACCGGCGACCGCCTGGCCAAGCAGATACCGGAGCCGGTCCTGGGCCGCAACCCCTCCTTCGAGGACTGCCTCAAGGCCGGTACCGACCTGCGCAAGACCTATGACTCCGAGCCCGACGCGAAGAGGATCCTCGACGTCGCCCAGGGGCTCGAGGGAATCGTCCGCAACAGCTCGATCCACGCCGCCGCGGTCGTCATTGCCGACCGCCCGCTGCAGGAGATCGTGCCACTGCAGCTGGCCGAGGACCGCACCGCCCCGGCCGCTCCGGGGAACGGCAACGGCGGTGGCAAGTCCGAGCGCTCCTACAAGATCGTCACCCAGTACGCGATGGGCCCGATCGAGGAGATTGGGCTGCTGAAGATGGATTTCCTCGGCCTGCGCAACCTCGATGTGATCGAGGACGCGGTCGAGATCATCGGCCGCTCACGCGGCGTCGACCTCGACATCGGCGAGATCCCGATGGACGACCCGAAGACCTTCGAGATGCTGGCCCAGGGCGACTCGACCGGCGTCTTCCAGCTCGAGTCCGAGGGGATGCGCGAGGCGATGAAGAAGGTCCGCCCGACCGAGTTCGATGACATCGTCGCCCTCGTCTCCCTCTACCGCCCCGGGGCGATGCGCTACATCCCCGACTACGCCCGCGGCAAGCGTGACCCGGCGACGATCCGCTACCCCGACGAGCGCCTGCGCCAGATCACCGAGCCGACCTACGGCTGCGTCATCTACCAGGAGCAGCTGATGGAGATCGCCAAGCAGATGGCTGGCTTCAGCCCCGCCGAAGCCGATGATCTGCGCAAGGCGATCGGCAAGAAGAAGCGCGAGCTGATGGCGACGATGAAGGACCAGTTCATGGAGGGCACGGCGGAGTCCGGGACGGAGCGGAAGGTCTCGAACAACCTCTGGTCGCTGATGGAGGCTGCGGCGGACTACTCCTTCAATAAAAGCCACGCCGCCTGCTACGCGCTGATCGCGTATCGCACGGCCTACCTCAAGGCCAACTATCCGGCCGAGTACATGGCGGCGGTGATCTCCTCGGTGATGAACACCAAGGACAAGGTTCCGTTCTTCGTCAACCGCTGCGAGGAGATGGGGATCGAGGTCCTGCCCCCCGATGTCAATTCCTCCGACCACGACTTCGTCGTCTCCGAGAAGGCGATCCGCTTCGGCCTCGACGCGGTCAAGAACGTCGGCCACTCGGCGGTCGAGGCGATCCTGCGCGCCCGCGCGGACGGCCCGATCACCTCGATCTGGGACTTCTGCGAGCGGGTCGACTCTCGCGCCGTCAACAAGCGCGCGATCGAGTGCCTGATCAAGTGCGGCGCACTCGACTCGACCGAGGCCACCCGCCGAGGCATGCTGGAGATGCTCCCGGCCGCTCAGTCGGCCGGGCAGAAGGCGCAGGAGGACGCCCAGCTCGGCCAGGGGTCGATCTTTGACTTGGGCGACGCCGATGCCGCCGCCGGCGCCAACCGCACGTCGGTCCAGCGCCCGCCGATCTCGGGCGCCGAGTTCGACCGGCGCGAGCTGCTGGCGATGGAGAAGGAGACTCTCGGGACCTACCTGTCCTCGCACCCGCTTGCCGAGGTTCGCGACGCCCTGCGGGCGCGGGTCGACTGCCGCATCTCCGACCTCGCCTCGAAGCCGGACGGCTCCTGGGTCACTGTCGGCGGCATCGTCGCCGAGTGCAAGAAGATCCGCACCAAGAGTGGCTCGCAGATGATGTTCGCGACGCTCGACGATGTCGAGGGCCAGGTCGAGATGCTCGTCTTCAAAGCCGACCAGGCCGAGAGTGCCCAGGTGATCGCCCCCGACGCGGTGGTCGTCGTTCGCGGTCGCATCGACCACAAGGAGCGAGGCGAGACCAAGCTCGTGGTCCAGGAGGCGGAGCGATTCGAGCCCGACCAGGCGGAGATCGATCGCGCCACCCGGGATGCGCCCGTGCGCCACAGCGGACCGCTGACCCTGCGGATCAACGCCGCCGACTTCCGCCCGACCCTTGTCGAAGAGCTGAAGTCGGTCTTCGAGCACTTCCAGGGCGAGACCGAGGTGCTGCTGGAGATGGAAACTCGCGAGGGGGTGCGGCGGCTGCGCTTCGGCAACGAGTACCGGGTGCGCCCCTCGGGCGGTCTGCGTGCGGAGCTGGACGGGCTCCTCGGCCCCGGGGTGATGGCGGCTTGAATCCTCGCGCCGGCGCCCACCGGCGCCTAGACTGAGGCTCGATGGCTACGCGCCAGAGAGAGGAGAGCACCGCCCGCGCCGGCGAATGCCGGCTCTGCCGCTCCTTCTGCGACAAGCTGGTCGAGCCGCGCGGTTGCGTCGAGATGCGCTGCAGCTATCTCTACAGCTACGTGGACATGCTCAACGGCCGCCAGTATGTCGGCTGCATGCAGGAGGTCTACGCCGCCGAGGTCGCGCTCGACGCGGTCCTCGAGCCCGGCGGCTTCGGCGGGGTGAAGATGACCGGCGCGCCGCTGCCGCAGTGCCAGTTCAGCGTCGAGCGGGCCTATGAGGGCGAGGGGCCTGCGTTCGACTGCGTCAACCCGCGCTTCTTCGACTGCACCGATGGGGGTCCCGAGGGGCTGCGGGCCTTCGACCTGCGAAACGTGCTCCGGTAGGCGGCCGGCCGTCCTCTACATCATTTCATGTAACGTTCTCGTCGATGACTGAAGCCTCCATGGACGCGTCCGAGAACGTCGCCGAGGCCCCCGGGGCCAACGGCGCCTCGGCCGAGTCCGCCGAGCCGAGGTTCAGCCTCGAGCTGAACCAGGACCAAAAGGACCTGCGTGATTGGGTCCACGGATTCGCCGAAGGGGTTGTGCGCCCTGCGGCGGCCGAGTGGGACGAGCGCGAGGAGACGCCCTGGCCGGTTATTCAGGAGGCCGCCAAGATCGGCCTCTACGGCTTCGAGGCGCTGGCGCAGTTCTGGGGGGACGAGACGGGCCTGACCCTTCCGGTAACGACCGAGGAGCTGTTCTGGGGTGACGCCGGGATCGGGATGGCCCTGATGGGCACCTCGCTCGCCGTCGCCGCGATCTTCGGCCAGGGAACGCCTGAGCAGCTCGGCGAGTGGGTTCCGCAGTGCTTCGGCACGGTCGAGGAGCCCGCGGTGGCCGCCTTCTGTTCATCCGAGCCCGACGCCGGCTCCGATGTCTCCGCGATCCGCACCAATGCCCGCTACGACGAGGCCGCCGACGAGTGGGTCATTAACGGCCAGAAGGCCTGGGCGACCAACGGCGGCATCGCCGCCGTCCACGTGGTCATCGCCACCGTTGACCGGGAGCTAGGCTCACGCGGGCACGCCGCCTTCGTCATCCCGCCGGGGACGAAGGGCTGCGAGCAGGGGACGAAGGTGAAGAAGCACGGCCTGCGCGCCTCCCATACCGCTGACGTCCACCTCGACGACTGCCGTGTTCCGGGCTCGTGCCTTCTCGGAGACAAGGAGCGCCTCGACGAGCGCCTCGCCCGGGTCCGCGAGGGCAAGAAGAGCAAGTCGCAGGCGGCGATGCAGACCTTCGAGGCGAGTAGGCCGACCGTCGGCGCACAGGCGCTGGGGATCGCCCGCGCTGCCTACGAGTTCTCCCTCGACTACGCCAAGGAGCGCAAGCAGTTCGGACGGGCGATCATCGAGAACCAGGCAATCGCCTTCGCCCTCGCCGACATGAAGACCGAGATTGACGCCGCCCGGCTGCTGATCTGGCGGGCCTCATGGATGGGCCGCAACCAGATCCCGTTCGAGAACGCCGAGGGCTCGATGTCGAAGGTCAAGGCGAGCGAGGTCGCTGTCTGGGCGACCGAGCGCGCGATCCAGATTCTCGGCGGCAACGGCTACACCCGCGAGTTCCCGGTCGAGCGCATGCACCGAGACGCGAAGATCTACACGATTTTCGAGGGAACCTCCGAGATCCAGCGCCTGGTCATCTCGCGCGCGATCTCCGGCGTCCACATCCAGTAGCCGCCCGATTTATCCCTGCCGGCGCGGGCGCTGGGCAACAAGCAGCCGCCCGTTTCTCCACCCCGACACGGGCGCTGGGCAAATAGCCCGATCGATGGGTGGATTCCGTCCCCCATATCGTCGCTTTCCACCCGTCGGCGGCACCGCCTCGGCGGCCTCCGCCTTCTTCAACCCGCCCGCGCCCTCAGGCCGGCCTTGCGCAGTCGCTTCGCCGCCGCCACCTCCTTGCGGTCGGGGCCCTTCTTCTCCGGGCCCGGCGTCTCCAGCGTCGCCGGCAGGCCTTCGAAGCGCGGCTCGGAGAGGAAGGCGGCGAGGCCGGCGCGGCCCATCTCACCCTTGCCGACGTTTGCGTGGCGGTCGCGGCAGGAGCCCAGCGGCGCCGCGGCGTCGTTGACGTGGACGGCGCCGAGGCGCTCGAGGCCGACCTTGGCGTCGGCCTCGTCAAGAACCGCATCGAGGTGCTCGGCGTCGGTGATGTCGTAGCCCTGGACGAAGAGGTGGCAGGAGTCGAGGCAGAGCCCGAGCCGCCCGCCGCCGCCCGCGAGCTCGATCAGCTCCGCGGTCTGGTCGAAGTCACGCCCGAGCAGGCCCTTGTGGCCGGCGGTCTGCTCGAGCAGCAGCCGGCAGCTCTCGGTCTCCTCGAGGGCTTCGGAGATCACCTTCGCGGCGCGCCTGATCGAGGGCCCGAGCGGCTCGCCCTTCTGGGCGCCGGGGTGGAGCACCACCCCGGCGGCGCCGATATCGTCGCCGATCCGAAGCGCGTGCGTGAGCGATGCCAATGACTTCTTCCGCAACTCGCGATCGGTGGTCGCGCAGTTGATCAGGTAGACGGCATGGATGATCACCGCCTCGACCGGCGAGGAGTCCATCGCCTCGCGGAACTCGGCGAAGTCGGCCTCGCCGTAGCGGGTCGGTCGCCACATCCGCGGACTCTGGTGGAAGATCTGGATCGACTCGCAACCGCGCTCGGTGCCGCGCTCGACCGCCTTCGCCAGGCCGCCCGCCGTCGAGACGTGGGCGCCGAGCAGCACTCAGGCTACGAGGTCGCCGCTGACCGCAGCGCAGGTCCGGCGGTGCTTCTTCGGCCCGAAGCGCCTCGCCGTCACCCGGGCGTGGATACCCGTGATCGTGCTGAACCCGGAGATGTCTCCTCCCGCGCCCCAGTATCCGCCGATGCTGGTAATTGCCGTGTCGAGAAGCTTGTCCGGGTTCCCGGTGCTCGAGATGAAGACCTTGACGCTGCGTCCGGAGAGGCACTTCGGGTTGGGTGAGGTGATGAACCCGAAGACCCCGACATCGGTGGGGCTGGTGGGTAAGCCGCCGACGGAGGTCAGGGTGGTGGGAATCGGCGGCGCCGCGGACGCCGTCTGCGCCGATCCGAGCAGAGCCAAACAACCGAACAGTGCCACAATCGCCCCACGCCTCATCGAAAACTCCTCAGGTTCGCTTTGCGGCGCAGACACTACCGCCCGCCGCCCCACCGCGCCGGCGCACTGTGGAAACATCCGGGCGGAGACGATCTTGAGCCACCCCCTCCGAGTCAGATTCGCCCCATCGCCCACCGGTGCCCTTCACATTGGCGGCGCCAGGACGGCGCTCTACAACTGGCTGATGGCGCGCCACGCCGGTGGCACGCTGCTGCTGCGGATCGAGGACACCGACCTCGAGCGCTCGACCCCCGAGAATGTCGAGCAGATCCTCGACGCCCTGCGCTGGCTCGAGCTCGACTGGGACGAGGGGCCGATCTCGCAGGCCGGGCGGGCTGGGAGCCATGCGGCGGCGCTGCAGAAGCTGCTCGACACCGGCGCCGCCTATCGCGATTCCGCCACCGCCGAGGACGTCCGCGCCTTCAAGGAGCGCCACGGCGCCGGCCGCGGCTACCGCGGCGAGCCCTCGACCGACGGTGGTGGCGCGGTGAGGCTGAGGGTGCCCGACGAGGGCGAGACCGTCGTCGACGATCTGATCAGGGGGGAGGTCAGGTTCCCCAATGCCAGCTATGACGACTTCGTCATCGCCCGCGGCGACGGCTCCGTCCTCTACAACTTCGCCGTCGCCGTAGACGACGCCGAGATGGGGATCACCGACGTCGTCCGCGGCGACGACCATCTGTCGAATACGCCCAAGCAGCTTCTGCTGCTCGAAGCGCTCGGCCACGCACCCCCGCGCTACGCGCACCTGCCGCTGCTGCACGGCCCTGACGGCAAGAAGCTCTCGAAGCGACACGGCGCCGCATCGGTCTCCGAGCTCCGCGACGCCGGCTACCTGCCCGGGGCCGTTCGCAACTACCTGGCGCTGCTCGGCTGGGGAACCACCGACGACACGACACTGATGTCCACGCAGGAGCTGGTCGAGCGCTTCCGGATCGGGGACGTCGGCCGCTCCTCGGCGATCTTCGACGTCAAGAAGCTGCGTTGGGTCAACGGGCGCTTCATGCGCGAGCTGCCGCTCGACGAGTACGTGGCGGCGGTTGCCGAGCACGTCGGCCGCGAGGCCGACGTGCGTCTGCGGGATGCGTGCGCGATCGCCCAGGAGAAGGCGCAGACGCTGGAGGAGGTCTGGCCCCTGATCCGCTTCCTCTTCGAGCCCCCGGTCTCCGACGAGAAGGCCTGGCGCAAGGTGATGAAGGAAGGAACGGGAGAGTTGCTCGCGGCGGCGCGCCGGGCGCTCGCGGCAGCTGAGGACTTCGACGCCGAGGGAGTCGAGGCAGCCCTTGCGCCCCTGCCTGAGCGCCTCGGCGCCACGCCCGGAAAGGTCTATCAGCCGATTCGGGTCGCGATAACGGGCAGCAGTGTCTCGCCGGGTATCTTCGAATCCCTCGCGGTGCTCGGGCGGGAGCAGTCGCTGTCGCGGATCGATGCCGCGCTCGAGCGACTCGGGCGCCCGGCCGCACGCACAGATGATTGACTCTCGGGTCCCCCCGCAAACCGAGAGGAGTTCGAGTTGCGCCTGAAAGGAATGCAGATCAGTCTCAGCGCGCTGGCTGTGTCCGCGATCGGCGTCGCGGCGCTGACCGGATGCGGCGGGGGAGGAGGGGACGACGCCAGCACCCTGCCGGTGACGATCACCGAGTCCAACGGGGCCGCGTCCTACGACGTGCCGGCCTCGGCAGGCGGCGGCCTCGTCAAGCTCAAGGTGACCAACAAGGGCAAGGCGCCGCATGCGGTGCAGCTGATCGGCATCGAGGGCGACCACACCGGTCAGGATGCCCTCGGGGTCATCACCGGCAGCAGCGATACCACCCCTGACTGGATCCGGGCAGACGGAGGGACAGGCGCGGTGCCACCGGGCAAGACGGTCTCCGCATTCGTCAACCTCGGCGAGGGCAAATACGTGGTCGCCGACCTCGGCGGCCCAGGTGGCGCCCCCACGGTGAGCAAGGAGTTCGAGGTCAGTGGCGGTTCCGACGCTGATCTCCCCGAGACCAGCGCCGCCGTGAGCGCCGTCGCAAAGGGCAAGGACAGCTACGCCTGGGACGATTCGGGTCTAAAGACCGGCACCAACACCCTGACCTTCAAGAGCGAGGGCAAGGATACGATCCATTTCGTCGGCGGTTTCCGGATAACGGGCAAGCACACCGACGCAGAGATCAAGCAGGCGCTGCAGTCGAACAGTCTCCCTTCGTGGGTCGATCAGCAGAGCTTCGTCGAGACCGCGGCCCTGGACGGGGGGAAGAGTCAGGTTACGGATCTTGATCTGGACAAGGCCGGGACCTGGGTGCTCTTCTGCCCCCTGACCGACAGGGACGGCGGTAAGCCCCATTTCCTCGAAGGCCTGCTCTCACAGGTCTCGATCAAGTAGCCCCAGCCACGCAGAGCCGCCTCGCCTGGGGGGTTCGCATCTGCCGGCCCCCGATTCCTTTCTTGCGCCAAGGCTAAACCGTGCGGCTGCATCTGCCGATGAGGGAGTGCGGAAATCAATTGCCCATGGCGCAAAGGCGTCCTGGTGCAACCCACACCGAAAACCACATGGGAGCAGGCAAAAGCCACAGCAACGGCCGCGGAGCCACTCACGAGGTTCCCAAGAGCCTTCCGAAGAAGGACGCCTCGAAGAGCGCGGCTCCGGCGCCGGGTAGCCGCCTCGCAGAGGCATTCGAAGCCGTCGAGCGCTTCCCGGTCTTGGTCGAATCACGCGAGCGGGTGATGAGCGCCGCCACCGCCGAGACCGCCCGGGTCGCTGAGATCGTCGAGACGGTTGAGGCCGACGTCGCCCTGACGATCTCGGTGCTGCGCTTCTCCAACCGCGGCTCGAGGGCGGCCGGGGGGGTCGCCAACGTCCCCGAGGCCCTCAATGTGCTCAAGCCCTCGGGCGTGCTCGCCCTCGCGGGAACCGCCCCGGTCTATGACTACTTCGAGTCCAACGGTGGCTGGGAGCTTCGCCCAGAGCACTTCAGGATCCACGCCCTTGCAACCCAGCGCGCCGCTGACCAGATCGCGCGCGTCACCGGCTACGCCGACCGCGACGACCTCGCAGTGGTCGCGCTCCTGCATGACGTCGGCCGGCTGGTCATCTCCCGGCTGCATCCCGGCTACAAGCCCTATTTCGACGCCGCCGGGCGAACGCCCGAACAGCGCCTCCGCAACGAGCGTGAGCAGCTCGGGATCGACCACGCGCTCGTCGGTGGGGTGTTGGCGCGGCGATGGAACATCCCACAGCGGATAGCAGTCGCGATCGAGCGCCATCATGCCGACGGTGCCGACGGCCTCGCGGGGATGGTCGCCGCCGCCGATATGATCGCCCACTACGCCCAGGGGGAGGCGGTCAATCCCGAGCGCCTGCGGGAGACTTGTGAGCGCTGCGGAGTCAGCCTCGAGGCGCTCCGCGAGCTTCTCTACGAGGTTCCCTACCCGCGGCCGGAGACACCGCGATCGAGTGAGCCCTGCCCGCTGTCGGCGCGCGAGCTCGATGTCCTGCGCCACCTCTCCGAGGGCATGGTCTACAAGCAGATCGCCGGCGAGATGCAGCTCTCGGTCTCGACCATCCGCACCCATCTTCACAACGTCTACGGCAAGATCGGCGCGGTCGACCGCGCCCAGGCGGTTCTGGCTGCGCGCGACAAGGGCTGGATCTAGGGGATCGCCCCGACGGCCCGGCCGGCGGGTCGCAGGCAGCTCACCCAGGGACTAGCGCCCCCGGCCTGCGGGTCCTGTCATGGGATGGGACCCACCATTCCCTGCGCTCCACGGCGGGTGCTCGGGAATGGGTCCTCCCATCCCATGCCACCCGCCGGAGGGGGCACTGCTCTGCTCCTCACGATCGGATGGCCGGCTCGCTACCCCGCCGGTACGGTGCTGGGCCTAGCCGTCGCGTCGCCTTCGGTGAGAGGGCGCGGCATGACGGGCGTCGGGCGGGGCCCGGAGCGGCTTGTAATCGAGAGTGCCGCCGTTACAGGCGGCACTCGAGATTTGAGCGAGGGCCCCGCCCGGCGCCCGTCGAGGTGTGGCGCCCCTTCCGATGACGGGACCCGCCGGCCGGGGCCGTGGTGCTTCGGGCAAGACCCGGCGGCCGGGGGCGCCGGACCCTCGGGCGATGACCGGTCGGCAGCTACTCGATCAGCGACTCGCGCAGGGCGATCGCGATCGCGTTGGCGCGGTTGCGGGCGCCGAGGCGAGCGAGGATGTTCTTCGTGTGGCTCTTGATCGTCTCCGGGCCGACCCCGAGCTCACGGGCTGCCGCGGTGGTGGACTCGCCGTCGGCGAGCAGCTGCAGGATCTGGCGCTGGCGCCGGGTGAGCGTGCCGCGGCTCCCCTTCGGCGGCACCGCGGGGTCGAGGAAGCTGCCGTGCCCGAGAGCGGCCTCGACGGCCTCGCGCAGCCGGCCGGGCTCGGCACCGCGGCTGACATAGGCGCTGGCGCCCGCCGCCATCGCCGTCGTCGCGATCTGGCGTTCGGGGCGCTCCCCGTGGGCGACGATGCCGAGGCTGGGCTCGGCCCGGTGGATGACCCGGATCGCCTCGGATCCGCTGAGCTCCTCGTCGGCGCCGTTCCGCCACGGCCGGATGTCGATGATCGCGACATCGAAGCTGCCGACGTCGCGGATCAGCTCGACGGCCTCGCGGCGAGTCGGGGCCTCCTCGACGTCGAAGTCGTCGGCGAGCAGTATGCGCGCGCCGAGGCGGACAAGCGGATGTCCGTCGATAACCAAACAGCGTGGGCGCTCGCTCAGGGGAAGCCTCCGATCTACCCGTCGTTCGGGGTCTTCTTGCTCCCCGCCTCCTGGGATCCGATCCTATCCGAGCGGCGCCGAGCCGCGCACACCGATTCCCGCCCTTTGCGAACTTCCGGTCGGCCTCCGGGTGGTGCGGTACAAAGAAGCGGTGATCTCGGTCACCTCGAAATCCCGCTACGCGGTCATCGCGATGGCCGAGCTCGCCCGCTCGGGTGATCGCCCGGTGCCGATCAAGGAGCTTGCCGAGCGCCGCGGCATGCCCGAGCAGTTCCTCGAGCAGCTCTTCTCGACCCTGCGCCGCTCCGGCCTCCTCAACAGCCATCGCGGAATGAAGGGCGGCTACACGCTCGCGCGACCCGCCGACGAGATCGAGGTCCTCGAGGTGGTCCAGGCTCTCGACGGCAAGATCGGTCAGGAGGCGGACGAGGCCGGCGGCATCTGGGCGGAGGGCGTCAGCGCCCTGCGCAAGGTCTTCGCCCAGACGACGATCGCCGAGATCGCCCGCCGCGAGGCCGAGGAGTCGGGCTCGGAGATGTATTACATCTGACGTAAACCGTATGGCAGAGCGGTTTGCGGCGGATCTGCTAACGGGGCGCTAACGCGCCGAGCTCGGAGCCTCCAGCGTCTTCCCGGCGCAGGGCGTCGGCGGATCGTCGCCGGAGCGCGGGCGGGGCACAAGCCCCTCGCCAACACGGCGCGCTCGCCACGACCGCTCGCGAGGGCGCTTGACCTCGCGCACAGGTCCGGCATAGGGTGGGACCACTCTTCTACGGGAGGATGAGATGCGAAGCCTTTTGAATCGGTGGCGGCCCTCACCGGCGATGATCGTCGCAATCGTGGCCCTGAGCGTGGCGCTGGCGGGCACGGCCATGGCCGGTGTCGCCACGATCAGCAAGATCAGCGGCAAGTCGGTGAAGAAGAACTCGCTTCCCGGCAACCGGATCAAGACCGAAACGGTGACTGGCAAGCAGATCAACGAGTCAACGCTGAGCCAGGTCCCAGCGGCCCTGAGCCTGGTAGCCGGGGCCCCACAGGTGAGCGCATTCGCAAGGGTCACCGACGAAGGAGTTGTGAGTTCCGGTACGGGCGTGACCAGTGTCACCCACTCATTCCCTGGGCGCTATTGCTTCGACCTCGCCGAGACGCCGGTCACTGGCACCGCGAGTGCGAAAAACAGCACGTCCCCGTTCGGCACGATCGCCTATCTCGATTTCCCGGCCGGCAGCGCCTGCACGGCCCCCAACACTGACGCGCTTGTCGCCATAGAGACGGATGGCGCGTTCGCAGACGCGTCGTTTAACGTCGTGTTCGTCAAGTAGGGGCGACGAAAGGTGTCACCGTGATGCCAAGTCGCCCGCAGCTCGGCGAGCGCCGCCAGATCAACGAGGCTCGACGTCTCGGCGTGTGATCGGGAGGTTGCGGCCACGGCGGGATTCTGCCACGGACGGCGGGGCTCGATTTGCTAACGAACGCGTTAGGACTGGGCGCTAACGGACGGCACCGACCCCGAGCCCAATGCCGGCATTTTTGTCCTTCTAGCAGGGCTTCTTTGAACAACGCCATAAGCGCCGGTATGGTCCATGCTGATGCTCGAGGGTCGGCCTGTTAGGTTCCCATGCGGGATCAAGACCAACGAACAGGAGGAATGATGGGAGCAAAGGAAAACGCGGAGATTGTTCGCCGCGGTTACGAGGCCTTCAACGCGGCCGACATGGATACGCTCACCGAGCTCTTCGACGAGGGCGCCGTGTGGCGCACGCCGGGGAAAGGCTCGATCGGGGGCGTCCGCGAGGGCCGCGACGCCGTCTTTGCCCTGTTCGGCCGCTACGGAGGAGAGACGGAAGGGACATTCAAGGCCGATCTGAAGGAAGTGGTCGCCGATGATGACGGCCGGGCGATCGCCATCCATCACAACAGCGGGGAGCGAAACGGCAAGCACCTCGACGTCGACTGCTGCCTCGCCTTCAAGATCGAGGACGGCCGGGTCACCGAAGGCGCCGAGCACTTCTTCGACCTCTACGCCTGGGACGAGTTCTGGTCCTAGCCCGGCACCGTCCGGAACCGGTTCGCGGCCCCCGGATCGCGAGCTTTCTTTTGGAAACGCCGGCCGCCGATGGCCGGCGTTTCGCGTTGAGGACGCCAATCCGGGCGGCTGTCTCGCCTGGCCCCAGAAGAGGCCGCCCGCCGGTCGCGCCCCCTCAGCCCGAAATGCTCGGCAGGAAGGCCGTGCCGCAGAAGCGCGGGTGCTTGCGGGAGCCGATGCTCTTCCTGGCGACGAAGACGGATGCATCCCCGAAGCCGGAGTACTCGCCGCTGGCGCCCCAGTAGCCGTTCTTGCCCGTCCTCGCGATGTCGGCAAGGGTCTCGTTGGAGCCCCCGGAGCCGTAGAACTTGATCTTCACCGTCCTGTTGTCCAGGCATTTCGGATTGGTGGAGGTGACATGGCCCAGCAGGATCAGGGTTGCACCGGTGGGGGTCGTGGTCAGCTTTCCGAGGTCGACGGTCACGGCGGTCGGAATCACCGGGCCCGGCGTTGCCTGGGCGGCTCCGGGACCGAGGATCAGGACGAGGGCGGTGCAGGCTGCGGCTAGGGCGACTCTGAGGCTCATCGTTCCTCCTGTGGGTCCATCCACGATACTCCGCAAGGGTGGTCCCGTCGCCGGTTCCCCTCTGCCGCTACGTTGGGGCGATGGAAGCTGCGCCGAAGATCGGTTCCTCCGGGGGAGTGCGGATTGCCCGCGAGGCTTCCGCGGCCGTCGGCAACACGCCGGTTGTCGCGCTTCAGCGCCTCGGAGAGGGCCTTGCGGCGGAGGTCTGCGCCAAGCTCGAGTACTTCAGCCCGGGCGGCTCGGTCAAGGACCGGATCGGGGTGGCGATGATCGACGCGGCCGAGCGCGACGGGTTGATCGGTCCCGGCGAGTCGGTGATCGTCGAGCCGACCAGTGGCAACACGGGGATCGCCCTGGCGATGGTCTGCGCCGCCCGCGGGTATGAGCTGATCCTGACCATGCCCGAGGGCATGAGCCGGGAGCGGGCAAAGCTGCTGCGCGCCTACGGGGCCGAGGTCCGCGAGACGCCCTCGATGGGCGGGATGAACGAGGCGGTCGAGATGGCGCGAGAGATCAGCGAGCAGCGCAAGGCCTTCCTCCCGCAGCAGTTCGCGAATCCCGCCAATCCGGAGGTCCACCGCCGGACCACCGCGGAGGAGATCTGGCGCGACTGCGGGGGTGAGATCGGTGCCTTCGTCGCCGGCGTCGGCACCGGCGGCACGATCACAGGCGTCGGCCGGATGCTGCGGGAACGCTCGCCGCAGACGCACATCGTCGCGGTCGAGCCGGCGACGTCCGCGGTTCTCTCAGGCGCCGCACCGGGCCCCCACAAGATCCAGGGGATCGGCGCCGGGTTCGTCCCCGAGGTGTTGGACCGCTCGGTCATCGACGAGATCGTTCCCGTCTCCGACGAGGAGGCGCTGGAGACGGCCCGCCTCGCCGGCATTCGCGAGGGGATCCTCTCCGGGATCTCGGCAGGCGCCAACATCAGGGCGGCTCTCGAGGTGGCGGCGCGGCCGGAAATGGCGGAAAAGCGGGTGGTGACGATCGTCTGCGACTCGGGAGAGCGCTACATGTCCCTGCCATTCTTTGCACCCTGAGGATGACTGCCCGGCATCTCCTCAGCTCCGCTTCCGTATGCGACTGCCCCGCATCTCCTCCGCTTCGCGTCCGGGGATGCGGGGGTCCGAGGTACCTTTGCTGACGATGCTTGGGTTCGGGACATGGAAGAGAGTCGTCACGGAGGTTCGCTCCGACGTCGCCGCTGCGCGGGACCGTGACCCGGCGGCGCGGGGGACATCGACCACCGAGATCCTCGCCGGCTGGGCCGGGGTGCAGGCGCTGCTCGCCCACCGGGTCGCCCACGTGCTCCACGACGCCGAGGTTCCGCTGGCGCCGACCGCGATCGCCTACCTCAGCCGGGCGGTAACAGGGGTCGAGATCCATCCCGGGGCGCGGATCGGCTCCGACTTCTTCATCGACCACGGCTCCGGCGTGGTGATCGGAGAGACCGCCGAAGTCGGGGACCGCGTCACCCTCTATCAGGGGGTCACCCTCGGCGGGACCGGGTTTCAGCGGGGAAAGCGCCACCCGACCGTCGGCGACAACGTCACCATCGGCTCTGGGGCGAAGCTGCTGGGGCCGATCAGCGTCGGCGACGGCGCCAAGGTCGGCGCCAACACCGTCGTCGTCGAGGACGTTCCCGCCAGCTCGACGGTCGTCGGCAACCCGGGCCACCCGGTCCGGGTCGAGGGGAGGCCTGTCGAGGGCCCTGACGCCGATTGGATCCATCTCCCCGATCCGGTTGCAGATGCGATCAAGGCGCTCTCGCAGCAGATCTCCCGGCTCGAGCGCCGCCTGGCCGAGGTCGAGGGCGGCGAGCAGCCGGACCCCTCGGTCCACGAGCTGCGCCCGAAGCGCGGGCGCTCCTCCGCCGGCGGCTGAGCCGCCGTGGCGCTCGGTAGAGTCGATCGCCACTCGTCCGCAGAAAGGATCCCCGATGCGCAACCTCTCCCTCGCCACCTTCGGCGTCTGCCTGGCCTCAGCGACCCTTGCCCTCGCCGCCTGCGGCGGTGGCGGAAACAGCGACGCCGACCAGATTGCCGAGCAGATCGACTTCGCGGCGACCAGCGGCGATCCCGCTGCCTGCACAGAGGCCCAGACCCTCAAGTTCACCGAGCAGACGACGTTTGAGACGGGTGACGCGGCGATCGCATCGTGCAAGAAGAACGCATCCGACACATCCGACTCCGCCGAGGCCACCGATGTCGTCGTCGACGGCGATCAGGCAACCGCCAAGGTCGCCATCACGGGCGGTGGTTTCGATGGACAGACGCTGAAGCTGTCGCTGGTCAAGGAGGGCGATAGCTGGAAGATCAACTCGCTCGACGGTTTCATCGATTTCGATCCGGTCGCCCTCGGCAAGGCGTTCGCCGCCCAGGCAGTCGAGAGCGGTGACCTCACCCAGGCGCAGGCCGATTGCGTCGCCAACAACTTCGCAAACGGCAACCCCCAGGCCGTCGAGGCGGCGATCGTAAGCGGCGACGCGTCGCAACTGCAGCCTGCCTTCCAGGGCTGCTAGCCGGATCGCCCGGTCGGCCAGGGATATCCCCGGCCCGCCGGGGCCGGGGATATCCTGGGATGGGTGAGAGCGATCACCCAGCCCGACACCGCTGACGGCGCTGTCGAGGGCGGCGGGGACGCTCCTGTCTCGCCCGGCGGAGACCGTGTCGAGCGGCTGCTCGCCGACCTCAATACCCCCCAGCGCAGGGCGGTCGAGCACGGAGAGGGGCCGCTGCTGGTGCTCGCCGGCGCCGGCTCCGGCAAGACGCGGGTGCTGACCCACCGGATCGCCTACCTGCTCGCCACCGGGCAGGCGCGACCGGGGGAGATCCTCGCGATCACCTTCACCAACAAGGCCGCCACCGAGATGCGCGAGCGGGTCGGGGGGCTCGTCGGCCGTGCGATCCGGGCGATGTGGGTGACGACCTTCCACTCGGCCTGTGCGCGGATGATGCGCGCCGATGCCGAGCGACTCGGCTACTCGAGGGCGTTCACGATCTACGACGAGTCGGACTCGCTGCGGATGATCAAGCGCTGCATGGGCGATCTCCAGGTCGACCCGAAGCGCTACCCACCGCGGGCGATCCGCTCGCAGATCTCGGGGGCGAAGAATCGCCTTGTCGACGCGATCAGCTTCGCCGAGGCCCAGGGCTCCGTCTTCGAGGAAACGGCGGCCGAGGTCTACACGCTCTATGAGAAGCGGATGCTGGAGTCCAACGCAATGGACTTCGATGACCTGCTTGTGCGAACCGTCAACGTGATGGAGCTCTTCGAGGAGGCCCGCGAGCGCTGGCGCCGCGCATTCCGCCACGTCCTTGTCGACGAATACCAGGACACCAACCACGCTCAGTACCGGCTGCTGCAGCTGCTTGCGGGGGGCGACCCCGGCAACCTTATGGTGGTCGGCGACGACTTCCAGTCGATCTACAGCTTCCGGGCGGCGGACATCCGCAACATCCTCGATTTTGAGAGCGACTTCCCCGACGCCGAGGTGGTCAAGCTCGAGCAGAACTACCGCTCGACGCAGACGATCCTCTCCGCCGCCAACGCGCTGATCGAGCGCAACCGCGAGAACCGCCCTAAGAAGCTCTGGACCGAGATCGAGGGCGGGGAGCCGCTGCAGCTCTCCGAGCTGACCGACGAGCACGAGGAGGCGCGCTGGGTCGCCGGCGAGGTCGAGCGTCTCTGCGCCGACGAGGGCGCCAGGCGCGAGGACGTCGCGGTCTTTTACCGAACGAATGCGATGAGCCGCGTCCTCGAGGACACGCTGGTGCGCTTCGAGCTGCCCTACCAGGTGATCGGGGGGACGAAGTTCTACGAGCGGGCCGAGATCAAGGACGCGATTGCCTACCTCAGCCTTCTCAACAACCCCTCGGACGCGATCTCGTTCGGCCGCATCGTCAACTCGCCCCGTCGGGGGATCGGCAAGACAAGCGAGGCGCGGTTGGCATCGCACGCGAACACGACCGGCCTGCCCATCTGGGAGGTCGCCGGCAACCCGGCGGCGGTTCCCGGCCTCGGGGCCGCCGCGGTCAAGGCGGTCGGCCGCTTCCACGAGACCCTCGAGGGGCTTCGCCGCAGGGCCGAGAGCGACCCGGTTGCGAAGCTGCTCGAGGCGACGCTGCACGAATCCGGGTACCTCGAGGCACTGGAGGCAGAACGCACGATCGAGGCCGAGGGCAGGGTCGAGAACCTGCAGGAGCTGATCGGGGTGGCCGCCGAGTTCGACGCCAACCGCCAGCTCGAGGGCGAGGGCGAGGTGCCGCCCCTGGAGGAGTTCCTGCAGCAGATCTCCCTCTACACCGACCAGGACGGGATCCGCAGCGATGAGTCGCTGATCACGCTGATGACGCTGCATAACGCCAAGGGCCTCGAGTACGACACGGTCTTCATGATCGGCTGTGAGGAAGGCGTGTTTCCTCACATGCGCGCGCTCGAGGAAGGCGGCGAGGAGGAGGAGCGCCGGCTCGCATATGTCGGAATCACCCGCGCCCGCCGCCGCCTCTACATGACCTGGGCGCGCGAGCGGCGGATCTTCGGGGGTCGCCCCGAGCGTGGCGTCCCCTCCCGTTTCATCGACGAGATCCCGGCTCACCTGACCGAGCGCCACTCCAGCGCCCCAGGGGCGAGGGCCGGGGGCTGGGGAGCGCCGGTGCCCGCGACGGCGGCGACCCCGGTTGACCCCGGCCCGGCGCTCGAGCTTCAGACAGGCGACGACGTCGTCCACGCCAGCTTCGGCGACGGCGTCGTCACCGCGGTGGAGCCCGGCGGGGTGATCGTCGTCCGCTTCGCCGGTGACGGCTCCGAGCGCAAGCTCATGGCCGACTACGCACCGGTGCGAAAGCGCTGATGGCGGCCCGGGTGATCGACGGCAGGGCGGTCTCGGCCGAGGTCCGGGAGCGGGTCCGGAAGGAGGTGACGGACTACTCGGCGCAGGCGGGTCGGACACCGGCGCTGGCGACGGTTCTCGTCGGCGAGGACCCGGCCTCCCACATCTACGTCGCCAACAAGCACCGTGCCTGCGAGGAGGCGGGGATGCGATCTGTCCACCACCAGCTCGCGGCCGAAACGACCGAGCGGGATCTGGTCGAGCTGGTGAGCACGCTCGGCGCCGACTCCGACGTCGACGGCATCCTCGTCCAGCTCCCGGTTCCCGATCAGATCGACGCCGCCGCCGTCGTCGCCGCGATCGACCCCGGCAAGGACGTCGACGGGCTGACTCCGACGAGCGCCGGCCTGCTGGCGAGCGGAAGGCCGGGCCTGGTGCCCTGCACACCGGCCGGGGTGATCGAGCTTCTCGACCACGAGGGTGTTGAGCTCGAGGGCGCCGAGGCGGTCGTCCTCGGACGCTCGAGCCTGGTCGGCCGGCCGCTGGCGAGCCTCCTGCTTGGCCGCAACGCAACCGTGACGATCTGTCACTCGCGAACCCGCGACCTCGATCTGACCTGTCGCAGGGCCGACATCCTGATCGCGGCGGTGGGGGTGCCGGAGCTGGTCGGCGCGGAGGCGGTGAAGCCGGGGGCGGTCGTCATCGACGTCGGCGTCAACCGAACAGACGAGGGCCTGCGCGGTGATGTCGACTTCGAGGCCGTGAGCACGGTCGCCTCGGCCGTAACCCCGGTCCCCGGGGGCGTCGGGCCGATGACGATCGCGATGCTGATGGTCAACACCCTGGCCGCCGCGAGAGCTCGCGACGGTCGTTCCTGAGGGCCCTGGGCCAGCAACCGCAGTGCCTGAGGTTCCGCCGCCGCGGCGGTGTACTCTGGCTCATTCCCCCCAGCCCCCCGGAGGAGCGCCCAATGAATGTGGATCGGCTAAGTACCGGAGAAAAGATCGCTGCAGCATCTGCGATAGCACTCTTCATTTTTATGTTTTTCGACTGGTTCAGCGTGTCGGTGTCCGGCGGCGGATTGACCTCCGGGAGCCTCGGCGGCGGCAATGCGTGGGACTCCCTGGATTGGATTCCTTGGTTTCTCGTCATCACGATCGTCGTCACGATCGGACACGCCGTTATCGAGGCTGGTGAAGCGGACGTCGATACTCCCGTCCACGGGAGCACTGCCATCACTGTGCTGGGGGGCAATCAGCGTCCTCCTGATTCTCTTTCGCATCATCGATACTCCCGGGGGGGCATCGTTCATAGGCGGTTCGGTCGATGTGTCGCCTGATTTCGGAATCTTCATTTCGCTGATTGCCGCAGCAGGAATCGCCTTTGGTGGTTACCGCGCGATGCAGGAGGCCGACACTTCGTTCTCCGACGCGGCAGACCAGCTCTCCGGTAGCGGCGGCGGTGCCAGTCCGCGCGAACCACACGCCCCTCCACCACCGCCTCCGCCCGCAGCCGGCCCCGACCAACCGCCCCTGCCTCCGCCCGCCGGCGAGCCACCGCCGCCGCCTCCTCCCGCCAGCGAGCCGCCTGCGCCGCCTCCGCCTCCGCCGCCGCCGGTACAGGGAGCCTAGGAACGGCTCACTCGGCCGGCCAGCGCCCGGGTCGGAGCCCGGGCGCTTGGCCCTGAGCGGATGAGACCGGGTTGAATCCCCGCCGGATCAGGAGGGGGGAGGCGGTGGCCGCGATCGGGGGACTGGCGCTCCTCATCGCGCTCGGTCTGCCCTGGTTCGAGCCCGGCCGCAGTGGTTTCTCGTCGCTGCGGGTCGGCGACCTGCTGCTCGTGTCAACGGCGCTGATGGCGATCTCGCTCCCGCTTCTCTCCGCGACCCAGGAGAAGAGCGATCTGCCGATCGTCTGGGCGAGCGCGACGGTCGTGGCCGCGATCGTCGCGACCGTGCTTGTCGGCTACCACCTGATCAACCCGCTCGGGGGCGGCCGTGAGGAGGGCCTGTATCTGGCCCTCGGGGCGGGGCTGGTCGTCTGCGCCGGAGCCTGGTCGGCGATCGCCGGCGAGGGCGCCTGAAGGGTCCGGCCGGCGCCGCTCAGCCGGCGAGCTCGGCCGCCATCATCTTCGCGATCCGCTTCGAGAAGGCGATGATGGTCATCATCGGGTTCACGCCCACCGACGTCGGGAAGAGCCCCGCGTCGGCGATGTGGACCCCCTCGACTCCGTGGACCGACCCGTCGGCGGCGCAGACGCCCTCGGCAGCGCCGTCCGCGATCCGCGCCGTCCCCATCGGGTGGAAGGCCTCGAGCCGAAGCTCGGCGGGCCGGAACCCGGTGGACTCGAAGCCGGCAAGATCGGAGGGGCGCAGGACGGCGGCGCGGCCGATGGTCGGGTAGACCTCGGTGGCCCCGGCTGCGAAGTGCACCTCGGCGGCGCGGGCGATCCCGTAGGTGAGGCGGTCGGCGTCGTCTCGGGTGAGCGAGTAGGTCGCGCGCAGCGAGCCGTCGGAGGCGAGGCCGACGCGGCCGCTGGAGCGATCGGAGAGGTGGACGCCGATCGAGCCGACGTTGCCGAAGCCGAGCATCGCGCGCTGGTGCTCGCGGCCGGTTCCCGGCAGCCAGGCGCCGCCGAACGGAAGCGGGGTGAAGGTCGCCTCGAGCAGGATCGACTGCGGCTCCCACTGGTCGATGTAGTAGCTCTGCATCACCCCCTCCCAGCCGCGCACCTCCTCTGGGTAGGTGGCCCCGACCCAGCAGGCGGGGTGGATGTGGAGGTTGCGGCCCAGATGGGAGCCGCCGAGGCCGGAGCGAAGCAGCAGCTCGGGGGTGCCGAGCGCCCCGGCGGCGGAGATCACCCTGCGCGCGCGCACCGTGTAGGGCCGCCCCGGCTCATTGCCCTCGCCGGCAGCACCGGCCAGGCACTCGACCCCCGTCGCGCGCCCGTCGGCGACGGTGATGCGGGTCGCCTCGACGTTCGCGCGCAGGCGTGCGCCGGCGGCCACCGCCCGCGGCAGGTAGCTGACGTGCATTCCGCGCTTGGCGTCGATTGCGCAGCCGAAGGGGCATGAGCTGCACTGCACGCAGCTGCCGGCATTGCGCGATATCGGCCCTCCGGAGGCGCCCAGAGCAGCCGCCCCCTCCATCGCCAGCTGTCCGTTTCTGCCCATCCGCTCGGGGTCGAGCGGCTTCACCCGCATGAACTCCTCCGCCTCGGTGAACTCAGCGTCGAGATCGGTGGCCCACGAGACCCCGAACTCGCGCTGCCAGCGCTCCAGCACCTCGTCGGGTGCCCTGAAGCAGGTGCCCGAGTTGATCACGGTCGTCCCGCCGACCGCACGTCCGACGGGGATCGGCACCGGCGGCTTTCCCTCGGCGATGGTCAGCCCGGCCTCGCGATAGAGGCTGGTGATCGCCTGCAGCGGGTCAGCGGGGTAGTTCTCGCGGTTGTAGTGCCCTCCGGCCTCGAGCACGATCACGTCCAGTCCGGCCTCGGCGAGCAGCGACGCCGCCGCGGCCCCCCCGGCGCCTGATCCGACGATGACAACGTCGCACTCCTCGCCCTCGGGCGGAGCCGAGGTGTCCCCCAGATCGCCGGCCGGCTCGGGCTGCCGGCCGTCACCGAGGGCACACCCGAGCGTGTATCCGATCCGCTCACGGACCTGCGGGGCGATCGCGTAGCCGAGGGTCGAGAGGACCTTCGCCATCAGCAGCAGGTCACGGAAGGGGCGGAGCCTCGACCTCTCCATCCTCGCCAGCCGGTCCTCGCTGGCAGCGGAGCTGAGCCGGCTGAAGCGCCTCGGGAAGGGGAGAAGCTCGAAGGCCCTGAGGCCGAGCTTGATGCGCCTCAGGTTGGGCGGGGCAAGCGCGGCGAGGAAGCCGGCAACCGGGCCCGAGACGTCGACCTCGGTCTCGGCCGCGGGCAGGCCGTCGTATCCGGGCGCCATCGCGGCACAGATCGCAGACAGGGTGCGCCTCTCGGCGGCGGAGAGCCCCGGGGCGCGCCTTCAGCCGGGGGCAGCGGCGCGACCGACGCGGCCGGCGAGCGACCACAGCCACAGCGACAGGACCGCCAGGTACCCGTCGACGAGGAAGTTGAGCAGGTAGATGAAGACGTCGGAGTCGAAGAGGTAGAAGGCGAGGGTCGCCAGCGATGTCGCCGTCTTGCCGATCGCCAGGACGAGGATGAAGGGGCGGTAGCGGACGACGTCGGCCTGGGCGACGACGCAGATTCCGGTGATCACGACCATGTAGCCGAAGGCGAGCCCTAGCCAGAACCTCTCGGTCGTCTCCGGCGCCCGGGTGAAGTTGCCGATCTCGTCGCCGAGATCGGAGATCACGCCGAGGACACCGTCGGGGAAGGCAATGAAGAGGATGCCGACGACCGCGAAGCAGACCGCGAGCAGCCGCAGGTTGGCGACGACGAACCGCTCGGCCTTCGCTCCACGCATCGCGGCGGGACTCTAGATGATCGATCTCCGCCCCTAATATCCAGCCCGTGATCGACCGTGAGCAGGTTCTCCATGTCGCACGGCTCTCCCGGCTGCGCCTGACCGAGGCCGAGCTGGACCGCATGGCCGGTGAGCTATCCCACGTCCTCTCCCACGTCGACCGGATCGCCGAGCTCGACCTAGACGATGTGGCGCCGACCACCCACGTGGTCCCGCTGGAGAACGTTCTGCGCGCCGACGAGCCCCGCCCGAGCTGGCCGCGCGAGCAGATCCTCGAGCCCGCTCCCGATCCTGAGGACGGCGCCTTCCGCGTCCCCTCGCCCCAGGCGGAGGGCTAGGTGGAGGAGCTGCTGGAGCTTACGGTCGCCGAGGCGGCCGCCCGTATCGCCGCCGGGGAGCTGGGGCGCGAGGAGTACCTGGCGGCCTGGCAGGAGGCCGCTGCCGGGGATCAGCTCAACGCGTATCTGTGGCGGGCGGAAGGTGGGGCCCAGGAGCCAGGGGCGGTGGAGGGGACGCTGGGAGGGATCCCGGTGGCGGTCAAGGACATCTTCTGCACGGAAGGTGTGCCGACGACGGCCGGTTCGCGCATCCTCGAGGGCTACGTGCCGCCCTACACCGCGACCGCGGTGCGGCGGCTGAGCGAGGCCGGCGCCGGTCTCCTCGGCAAGACCAACATGGACGAGTTCGCGATGGGCTCCTCGAACGAGAACTCCGGCTACGGGCCGGCGCTGAACCCCTGGGACCGGGCCCGCGTTCCCGGCGGCTCCTCGGGCGGCTCGGCGGCCGCCGTCGCCGGCGGCCTCGCCCCCTGTGCGATCGGAACCGACACCGGCGGCTCGATCCGCCAGCCGGCCTCGCTGTGCGGCATCGTCGGCCTCAAGCCCACCTACGGCGCGATCTCACGCTACGGGATGATCGCCTTCGCCTCCTCGCTCGATCAGTGCGGCCCGCTGACCCGTAACGTCACCGACGCGGCTCTGCTGCTGAGCGTGCTCGAGGGCGCTGACCCCTGCGACTCGACCTCGGTTGGGATTGCCGGCGGGGTCGAGCTGCCGAGCCGCACCGACCTGCGCGGGCTCAGGTTCGCGGTGCCGGAGGAGCTGGCGAGCGACGGCATGGAGGCCGGCGTGCGCGCCAACTTCGGGGCGACCCTGGCGCGGATCGAGGAGCTCGGGGGGGAGATCGCAGAGACGCCGCTGCCCCACGCCGAGCACGGGATCTCCGCCTACTACGTCCTCGCACCGGCCGAGGCGTCGACCAATCTCGCCCGATACGACGGCGTTCGCTACGGGCTGCGGGCCGAGGGAGCGGACCTGACCGAGATGTATGAGGCGACCCGTGCCGAGGGTTTCGGCGACGAGGTCAAGCGCCGGATCATGCTCGGCACCTACGCGCTCTCATCCGGTTACTACGACGCCTACTACGGCCGCGCCCAGCGGGTCAGGACCCGGATCGCCGAGGACTTCGCGTCCGCCTTCGCCGAGTTCGACTTCGTCGTCACCCCGACCTCGCCCTCGGTCGCCTTCGAGCTCGGGGCGAAGACCGACGACCCGCTCGAGATGTACCTCAACGACTTCTTCACGGTGCCGATGCCGCTTGCCGGAATCCCGGCGATCTCGATCCCCTCCGGCCTCGCCGCTCCCGACGGCGGCGGCCCCGACCTGCCGGTCGGCTTTCAGCTGGCGGCACCCGCCTTTGCCGAGAACAAGCTGTTGGACGCCGCCTACGCGCTCGAGCAGGCGATCGGATTCGATGCCAGACCTGGGGGCAAGCCGTGAGTGAAGGGGGGCCCGCGGCGGTCGCTGACGGCCTCGAGGCCGTCATCGGCCTCGAGATCCACGTCCAGCTGGCGACCCGGACGAAGATGTTCTGCGGCTGCGAGCTCTCCTTCGGCGACGCGCCCAACATCCACACCTGCCCCGTCTGCCTCGCCCACCCCGGGGTTCTCCCGGTCCCGAACGAGCGCGCGATCGAGTTCGCCCTGCAGATCGCCGCCGCTCTCGAGTGCGAGGTCGCCGAGCGCTCGATCTTCCACCGCAAGAACTACTTCTACCCCGACAACCCGAAGGCCTACCAGATCAGCCAGTACGACTCGCCGCTTGCCACCGGGGGCACTCTCGGGGACGTCCGCATACACCGCGTTCACCTCGAGGAGGACGCGGCGAAGATGATCCACGTCGGCGAGTCCGGCCGCATCCACGGATCCGGGGCCTCGCTGGTCGACTTCAACCGCGCCGGGACGCCGCTGGTCGAGATCGTCACCGAGCCCGACCTCCGCAGCGCCGCCCAGGTGCGCGAGTGGGCGCAGCTGCTGCGGACGACGGTGCGCCAGCTCGGCGTCTCCGACGTCAACATGGAGGAGGGGAGCCTGCGCATCGACGCCAACGTCTCGGTGCGCCCGGAGGGAAGCTCCGAGCTCGGGACCAAGACCGAGCTCAAGAACATGAACAGCTTCCGCTTCGTCGAGCGCGGGGTCGAGGCCGAGTTGGCGCGCCAGCGCGAGCAGATCGCCGCCGGGGAGGCGGTGACCCAGGAGACGCTCCACTTCGACCCCGACAGCGGCAACCTCACCTCGCTTCGCTCGAAGGAGGAGGCCCACGACTACCGCTACCTGCCCGAGCCCGACCTGGTGCCGCTGGCGCCGACCGCGGAGATGCTCGAGGCCGCGCGCGCCTCACTCCCCGAGCTGCCGGCGGCGAGGTTGGCCCGCTACGAGGGCGAGCTGGGGCTGGCGACGGACGTCGCGACCCTGCTCGCCGCCGACCCCGAGACGGCCGTCTACTTCGAGGCGACGGTCGCGGCGGGCCAGTCCGAGCCGCGGGTCGTCGCCAACTGGGTGACGGGCGAGCTGGCGGCGGCGCTGCGCGAGGCCGGGGAGCGGGGGGGACCCGCCGCCTCGAAGGTCGGCCCGCCCGAGCTGGCGAAGTTGATCGGCCTCGTCGCCTCGAAGTCCGTCTCCCACGGCGGCGCCAAGACGGTTCTCGCCACGCTCGTCGCCGAGGGCGGCGACCCGGCCGAGGTGGTCGAGCGCGAGGGCCTCGCCCAGATCTCCGACGACTCCGAGCTCGAGGCGGTCGTCGAGGCGGCGATCGCGGCCAACCCGGAGGCCGCCGAGCAGGTGCGCTCGGGCAACGAGAAGGCGGCGGGGGCGATCGTCGGGGCGGTCATGCGCGAGACCAAGGGCCGGGCTGACGGCGGCGCGGTGACGAGACTGATCCGAGAGAAGCTCGACCTCGGCTGAGGCTGGTTCGGGGGGGTGCCGTCGGACCTTGTAACAGCGTGTTACAAGGTGCCATAATCGCGACATGGCTTGGAACATCGTCATAGCCGGAGGCGGGTTCGGCGGATCGACCGCCGCCCGCGAGCTGGAGCGGCTGATGCCGCGCCAGTCGGCGCGCCTGACCCTCGTCAACGACGTCAACTTCATGCTCTACACGCCGTTTCTGCCGGAGGCGGCCGCGGGGACGCTGGAGCCGCGCCACGTCGTCACGCCGCTGCGGGAGATCATCCAGAGGACCAACCTGCGCCTCGGCGCGATCGACGCCCACGACCCGGCTCGCAGGACCGTCCGCCTGCGCACCCACGACGGCGCGGTCGAGGATCTCCCCTATGACCAGCTCCTTCTCGCCCTCGGGTCGGTCTCGCGGGTTCTGCCGATCCCCGGCCTGTCCGAGCACGCCGTCGGCTTCAAGAGCCTCGCCGACGCGATCTGGCTCAGGAACCACGTCGTCGAGACACTCGAGGCTGCCAACGCGAGCGAGGACCCGGCGCGCCAGGAGGAGCTGCTCACCTACATCTTCGTCGGCGGCGGTTACGCTGGGCTGGAAGCGCTTGCCGAGCTCCAGGACTTCGCCGCCGACGCGATGGAGAACTACCCTCGGGCGCGTTTGCGGGGAATGCGCTGGGTCCTGGTCGAGGCCGCCGAGAGGGTCCTGCCGGAGATCGACCTGGCGCTTGGGCGCTACGCGCTGCGCGAGCTGCGCGGGCGCGGCATCGACATCCGCCTCGGGACGACCCTGGAGCAGGTGAGCGCCGACAGCGTCCGGCTCTCGACCGGCGAGACACTGCGCACGCGCACGGTTGTCTGGACCGCCGGCGTCGCCGCGCATCCGAGCCTGCGGCACCTCTCGGTCCCGCTGGACGATCGCGGCAGGGTCCCGGTCGATGACCATCTGCGAGTCGAGGGAATGGACTCGGTCTGGGCGGTCGGCGATTGCGCCGCCGTTCGCGATCCCAGTGGTGGGTTCCACGGTCCCACCGCTCAGCACGCGGTCCGCGAGGGCCCGACTGCCGCCCGCAACATCGCCGCCGCCCTCGGGGTCGGCAACGCCGGCCCCTACCGTCACGAGAGCAAGGCGGCGTTCGTCAACCTCGGCCGCTACAAGGCCGTCGGCAGGGTCGGCACCCGAACCTTTCGCGGCTTTCCCGCCTGGTGGCTCGCCCGGACCTACCACATGAGCCAGATCCCGGGCACCGCCCGCAAGGTCCGCGCTGTCCTCGACTGGACCGCCGGTCTGCCCTTCCGCCGCGACATCTCCGAGGTCGGTTCGATCGGTCACCCCGAGCGGCTCGAGCCCGGGGTCTACGAGCGCGGAGGCAGCCACCGGCCGCTGGTCGGCGCCGAGGATCGCCTCGCCGATGAGGCGAGCGCCGAGGAGGCCTAGCCCGAGGTCACTGTCAGGGTCGAGTGCATGCCGCGGGAGTCGTGCTCGGGCAGATCGCACCAGAGCCGGTAGGTGCCCGGCGCGAGGCTGAAGCGCTGGCTCGCCCGCTCGAGCGATGGCGTCTCGGCGTAGTGCACCAGGGGCGGGTCAGCGGATCCCTCGGGGGCGATGCTGAGGTTGTGGGAGTCCTCGCCCTGGTTGTCGAACTCGAGGATCAGCTCGCCGGAGGCGACGCTCGGGCGCGAGAGCAGGTACCCGTACTCGAACGCCCTGACGCTGAGCCGCGCGGGTCCCGGTGCGATGACCGGGTCGCAGGTCCACCAGTGTCTGTGGCGGACGGTCCTTTGCACCTTGCCGTGGCGGCGGACGTGGCGGACCACCCGCCTGCTGTGTTTGTGCCAGGTGCAGTCGGTGGCACGAACGGCCGGCGCTCCCGGCGCCGCCGCCGAGAGCGCCCCCGGGGCGGCGGTGAGCAGCACTGCCGCCAGCGCGCAGACCCCGGCGACCGCGCGCCGCCGCCTCATGGCTTGACCAGCGTCGGCCTGGCGAATCCCGAGGCCCCCGGGATGATCGGCCCGGCATCCTGTTGCAGCCACTGCTCGAGCAGTGAGCAGTACATCGAGCGAAAGTCGCTGGTGTGCAGGAGGTTGTCGTCGGGGTCGAGCGTCGCCAACCCGGGGAACTGGCCGACCATCTGTCCCTTTGCCTTCGAGCCGACGACGAAGGCGCAACCGGCAGCGCCGTGGTCGGTGCCCGCCGACCCGTTTTCCTCCGGGCGGCGGCCGAACTCGCTCCACATCTCGATCAGGACGCGGTCGGCGAGGCTGCGGGCCTCGAGGTCGCGCTGGAAGGCGAGGATCGCGTCGCAGGTGCGCTTGAGGTTGTTGGTGAAGTCGGGCGCCTGGTCGGAGTGGGTGTCATATCCGCCGGCGGCGCTGATGGTGACGCAGTGAAGCGGGAGCCCGGCGGCGATCATCGCCGCGAGGCCGGAGAGATTGTCGGCGAAGTAGCTGTTCGGGTAGGGGACGGGGCTGGTGAAGTCGTGGAACTGCTGCAATTGCTCTCGCAACGTCTCGGTTCTCGTGATCGCCTTGCGCGCCTGGCTCATCGCCCCCGAGTCGGAGGGGAAGGACCCGAAGCGGGAGAGGGTGTGGAACATCTCGCCGGTCACCGGCTCGTCCACCCGCGCCCAGAGGTTGAAGTCGGTGACACCGTCGACGGCCGCGACCGGCTTCGAGGCGGTCGCCAGAGTGGGGGAGAGCTCGCCGTCGAGAGAGAGCCCCTGCAGCGGGTTCTCGTCGTCGCCGCGGAGGTCGAGGTAGCGGCCCATCCAGCCGGTGCGGAATCCGACCTGGACCTCGCCGATCTCGTAGAAGTGGCGCGAGGTGAAGTGCGACTGATTGGGGCTGTCGTAGCCGATCGCCGGAAAGACGGAGACCTTGCCCTCGGAGTGCAGCGTCGCCAGCGCGGCTGCCGAGGGGTGCCAGCGCAGTCGCGGATCCTCGCTGAAGGCGGACCCATCGGCGGGCCCGAGGGCAAGCGTCGGCCGCAGCCCCGCGTAGAGGCTGTCACCGACCGGGGCCAGCAGGCTCATCGCATCGATCCCGCCCTCGAGGAAGACGGAAACGAGGATGCGGTCGTTCTGCGCCGCCTGCGCGATGCCCTCCTCGAAGGCGCCGATCGGGAGCCTGCTCGCCCCATAGACGGCGAGAGCCATCCCGGCGCTGCGAGAGAGGAAGCTGCGGCGGGTGAGGCCGGTGCCGGCCGGCAGCGGCACGCCCGCCTCGACCGCCGGCAGCCCTCGGCCCGCTTCGGCGGCGGCGGTCCTGATCAGCTGCGAGCGGGTGAAGTCGCTGCAACAGCCGTGGATGTCCTTGCGCGGGCTCACTGAAGTTGCATGTCGGGCGAGACGGCGATCAGCTGGCGCAGGGCGTTTTGTCGCAGCGCCCGGTAGGGGCCCTGCTGCCAGTCGGCGACGATCCTGGAGGCGACGCGGTTGGCGAAGGAGATGAGCTCGTTCTGCTGCTCGGCGCGGAGCGCCGGCCATCCCCAGGCTCCGAGGGCGCTGTTGAGCGCTTCGTTGACGGTCTCGACGGTGGCGTAGGTGTCGTCCCAGGCGTCGAAGTCATGGCCATCGAGGGCGTAGGTGACGACGTTCCAGCGGGCCCGCAGGGTCGAGGTGTCAAGCCAGCGGGTGTCGTCCCAGCCGGCGACGTTCGGTGGGTAGAAGAGCTGTTGGCCCATCTGCTGTGAGAGCCAGATCCAGTCCTCTGTGTCGATTCCGCGCCCGAGTGAGCGCAGCAGGCCCGCGAGGTAGACCACGGGTGGCTTCACCATCGGCTCGCCGCGATAGAAGTCGGGGTGCATGAGGATCGACTCCAGCACCGGTCTGATCGCGTAGGCACCGCTCTTGTAGATGCCGGTGAGCGAGGCCAGGGTGCTGGCCGACGGCGGGGTCGGGACGAAGTAGCTCCAGAGCTTCCCGATGAAGTAGGAGGCGTGGTGGGGGTTCTCGACGCAGAGCCGGCAGGCGTCCTCCCAACCCCAGGCGCCGGTGCGGCCGAAGACCGTCTTGTTACCGCTGTCGTGGCGGTTTGGGTCGTAGCGGAAGTTGTAGGCGCCGAGCTCGTCGGAGTAGCTGTTGCGCCAGCCGGTCAGCGCCCGTGCCTGCTCGCGTATGTCGTCCTCGGTGTAGGCGCCGCGGTCGGCCCCGAGGGTGAACAGCTCCATCATCTCGCGCGAGTAGTTCTCGTTCGGGCTGCGCCTGGTGTTCTCGGCCCCGTCGAGCCACTGCAGCATCGCCGGGTCGACCGTCACCCCCTTCAGCAGGTCGAGGAAGGATCCAAAGCAGCTTCGCCGGAAGAGGTCGGACTGGTCGATCATCTGCTGCTGCTGTGAGACGCCGTCGTTGGAGGTCGCGAACCAGTCGTGGAGGACCAGAGCCATCCGCTCGACCAGGGGCTGGTTGCTGCGGACCATGCGGTCGAGCCACCAGAGGTGGTCGTGGCCGTAGGCGTCGGCGGGGGCGATCGCGACGCCGTCGGCGTCTACCGGCACCGGGCCGCTGAGAACCGCGGATCCCGAGGGACGCGTGAGCGAGTGGACCGCCGCCCGAAGCCCCTTCGCCGCCAGCGCCTCCGCCTGGCCGGGCGCCGGCCCGAAGCCGGCCCGGTTGAGCAGACGCGTCGCCTGCAGCCGCCCGAAGGGCCCGGAATAGACACCGAACTTCGCCGGTGAAGCGGGGGCGGGGGGGTGCTGCGGCTTCGGTAGCGGACGCAGGCCGGGACCGCGCTTGTGGCTCGCGGGCGGTCTCTGCGGGTGGCGGGCCCAGTAGGCGCGCTTGGTGACCGTTCCGTCGCCGTTGTCGACCCAGCGGAAATGCTTGTCGCGCCAGACCCTCTTCTTCTTGTGCTTGTGCTTGTGGTGTGCGTGACCGGCGGCGCGGGCGGCTGTCGTGTGGTCGATCGGCATCTGGCAGGGACCGTGCTCCAGAAACGGGCTTGGTTCTCAATATTCGGTAGATCGGAGCAGTACCTTGAGCCCTGCACGCGGCGCCTGGACGGGCGACCAGGGCAGAATGGGCCCGTGGGCTACGAATACCTCGTCATCGCGATCTCGTTCGGCCTTGCTACCGGGATCATCGGCCGCGGCAAGGGCTCCTCCTTCTTCCTCTGGTTCATCGTCGGGACGGTCCTGCCTCTTTTCGGGCTGATTGCCGCGATCCTCTTCCGCTCCGAGAAGGCCGAGCCCGAGCGCCGCTGCCCCACCTGCGGCAAGATCCTCAAGCTCTACGTCCAGGTCTGCCCACGCTGCGGAACCGACCTCTACATGCCCGATCCCGCCGAGGTTCGCCGGCCTGTGGAGTAGGGCGGCCGCTCCGCGTCACAGCCGGGCGCCCCTCAGCGCAGCCAGGTGCGGACGATCGCGTTGGCGAAGCCCATCCCGTAGCGGACGACGGCCGGCTTCTTCGAGTGGCCGCTGAGGCGCTTCTCCACCGTCACCGGGACCTCGGTCGCCGGAATGCCGCGCTTGATCGCCTCGATCATGAACTCCGATGTGTGGAACTGCTCCTGGCGCAGGACCAGCTGCGGCAGGACCGATGTGCGGACAGCGCGATAGCCGTTGGAGCAGTCGGTGACGTGGGTGCGGGTGATCAGCGAGACGAGGCGGTTGAAGAAGACGATCCCCATCTCGCGGGCGAACTGGTTGTCGTCGGCGTGGCCGAGGACCCGGGACCCATGGGCCATGTCGAAGGAGCCGCTGAGGACCGGCTCGACCAGCCGCGCCATCTCCGAGGGCAGGTGCTGGCCGTCGGCGTCGAGGGTGACGACGATCTCGGCGCCGGAGTCGACCATCAGCCGGTAGCCCGTTCGCAGGGCGGCGCCACCGCCGCGGTTGATGACGTGGCGGGCGACCGCTGCGCCACGCTCGGCGGCGGCGTCGCCGGTGCCGTCGCGCGAGCCGTCGTCAACGACGAGAACGGCGGTCTCGACGCCGCACACCTCTTCAGGAATCCGGTCGAGGACGTAGCCGATGTTCTCGACCTCGTTGTAGGCGGGAATGAGGACGGCGATGCGGTCGCGGAAGCGCTCGGGAAACCCGGCCTGGCGGAACTCCTCCCAGGCGATCCCCTCGAGCACCGCCGACATCTCCCGTGAGTTGCGCCCCGATACGGAGAGGGAGCGCAGAACCATCGCGAAGAGGATGAAGATGGCGAAGACGGCAAGCCCGAGGATGCGGCCGCCGTTGCCGCGCTGAAAGGAGAAGGCCTCGAGCAGGCGGTCGGTGAGCTCGGTCCCGGAGACGATCGCCAGCCCGATCCCCGCGGCCAGCAGGATGAGGACATCGACGTTTCGAAGGGTGCGGCGCCGGGCGATCGCGAAGGCGATGATCCCGGCGGCCGCAATCAGGCCGGCCGCGCGAAGCGCGGTCAGCTCGGGCGGGAGGAGATTGGCGAGGATCATCGGCGTCGGCCTGCGTTCCCGTGGCGCATCCGGCGCTCCCGGGGCGAATGGAGGATAGGTCGAGGCGGAGCCTGAGCCCAGGTCCCGCCTGGGATTGGGCGCCGCTGTGCGCTGATCGGGCGCGCACCGTTAGGGCTGGGCGCCGCCCTGGGCCGGCGCGCCGCCGCTCCGCCGGGCCCCCGAGCGCGCCCGGATCCAGCCGATGCCGGTGGTCAGCGCGACCGCCGCCAGCGGGATCACCAGCGTCATCAGGATCTCGTTGCGGCGGTTGGCGGCGAGGCTGACCGCGGCGACAGCGGTGATCGTCGTGATCGGGATCGCGAAGGCGATCGCCTCCCAGCGCCGCCGCCAGGCGAGCAGGGCGAGGCCGGCGAGGCCGAACGCGAGCAGCAGCCGCTGGGCGATCCGCCCGAGCGTTGAGTCCATCGCCGGGCCTACCCCGGTGCCCCACATCCGCGCGACCTTCCGCGCCAGCATCGCGCCGTAGTCGAGCGGGTGGCTCTCGATCTCGTCGCGCAGGTTCTGCTTGCCGATCTTGCCGAGGGCGCTGTCGCGGGGCAGGTCGGGGTAGCGGGCCGCGACCCGGTTGAAGAGCGGAACCGGGTCGACCGCGTCGAGGGCAGCCGAGCCGGGCTCGAGGTCGCGGCCGAGGTAGCGCTTCACCAGAATTGCCTTGACCCGCTGGTAGTCGCCGTCGGCGGGCAGGAAGCTGCCGACGTAGAGGGCCTTGCCGCCACCCGTCGACAGCGGCACGAACCTGTCGAGGACGATGTAGTTGCGGACGGTCCAGGGGACGACGGGAAGCAGGAACGCGAGGACCAGCAGTGCCGTCACCGCCGCCCCGCTGCGCCAGCCGCGCCGTCGCCACTCCCGCACCAGGGCGAGGACGGCGAAGGCGACCCCGACGAGGAGGTACTCGGGGCGGATCAGCGCGGTCAGGCCGAAGAGGAGCCCGGGCAGGAGCCAGGCGGCCGGTTGTCTCCTTTCGTCGGCCCAGAGGAATGCGAGCACCGCCGCCGGCAGCGTGAAGAACGCGGGCGGCTCGCTGAGGATGGCGCCGGTGCTGTGGATGAACGGCGGGTAGATGGCGACCCCGGCGGCGGCCACCAACCCCGTCGCCCGCGAGGCCAGTCGCACTCCGAGCGCGAAGACGACGAGGATCCCGAGGCAGCCGAGGATCGTGTTGAGGATCCGCACCGTGCCCTCCCGCGCCCCGCCGGTCGCGTAGAAGGAGGCGGCGTAGAGGAGCGGCGCCCCGGGCGACCAGTCGCTGGTGTTCTGGAAGTCGGGGGTGCCGTAGGCGCCGTCCTCATAGAGCGAGGTGGCGAGGTTGGTGTAGGCGGCGGCGTCGTCGCCGGGCAGCCCGATTGGGTTGACGACCCGGTCGGCGCGCAGGACGAAGCCGACCACAAGGATCAGGGCGAGGATGACCACCGTGCGCCGCCCGTGGCGCTCGGGGATCGTGCGGATGCGCTCGCTTGCCGAGGCGAGGAGGTTCGACATGACCGGGCAGGCTAGATCACCCACCCCCGGCCGAGCCCGCCTGCGGGGATCGTCCTCAGCCCGAGGGTCGCGGCTTGAGCCCGGGCTCCGCCAGCCGCGTCCGCGCCTGGCCGATGGCCCAGGCAAGGCCGCATCCGGCGAGCGGCGCCACCAGGGGAATCGCGACAAGCACCCGCCGCGGCGAGGCCACCAGGACGAGGCCTACGAGGGTTATCGCCAGCAGGACGGTTCCCAGCACCGCTGCCTCCCAGCGCCTGCGCGCGATCAGGATCCCGAGGCCGACGGCGCCGAAGCCGATCAGGAGGAAATGAAGCAGCGCCCAGGCGGGCTCGTGCATCACCGGGCGCGGGCCGTGAAGCCACATCAGCGAGAGTTTGCTGGTGAGGAAACCGGTGTAGCGCCAGGGCTCCTCGCTGATGTCGCGCCAGAGCTGGTCCTTGCCCATGCGGGCGAGGGCGACGTCGCTGTCGAGCCCCGGGTATCGCCGCGCGGCCAGGGTGGCGAGGATCCGCTCCAGCGTCGGCGGATTCTCCGCGACGGTGCGCTGCGAGAGCGCCTGCAGCCCCTCCGCGCCCCCCGGGGGACGGCGCTGCGAGAGCAGGATGCGCGGCGCGGTGCCCACTGGACCGGGGACCGGGCCTGCGCTCAGGAGCTCACGTCGCACTGCGGGGTTTCGGGCGAGCACCTCCTGCCCGACCCGCTGCGGATCACCCCCGGAGGGCAGGTAGGTGCCGGCGAAGAGAACCTGGCCGCCTCCCGTCGAGATCGGCACGAAGCGGTCGAGCACGATCAGGTTGCGGGCGGTCCACGGCGCGACCACGATCGCGACGCCGGCGAGCAGGGCCGCCGCATTCGCCAGCGCCGGGCCGCGGCCTCGCGGGGAGCCGCGGGCGAAGACGGCGACCGCCAGCAGCAGGGCGATCGCGAGGTACTCGGGCCGCACCATCGCCGTCGCCCCGAGCAGGAGTCCCGGGCCGAGCCAGCGGGCCGCGCCCGGGGCGTCGGCGGCGCGCAGCATCGCCAACACCGACCCCGAGATCAGCGTCGCGCCGAGCGGCTCGGTCATCAGCATCCCGCCGTACTCGAGAAAGGCCGGGTAAACGGCGAGCGCCGCCGCCCCGATCAGCCCCGCGTCCGGGCCCGAGAGCCGGCGGCCGATGAGATAGGCGAACAGCACCGAGAGCGACGCCACCAGCGCCAGCACGACCCGCGCGAGCCTGGTGTCAACGCCACCCGTCAACCGGTAGAGGCCGCCAACCGCCAGCGGCAGGCCCGGGGAGTAGTTGCTAGCCGGCTGCACGTCGGAGGGGGCGAAGTCGCCACGCTGGGCGAATGCCCCGTCCTCGTCTATTGAGCGAGCGATCCGCGCATAGGCCCGGGCGTCGAGCACCTGCGGTTCGTAGGGATTCCAGGCGTAGCCCACCCGCAGGGCGAGGCCGGCGAGGAGGATCACCGCAAGTGCGGCAAGCCGCGCGCGTGAGCGGCTCTGTTCGGCGCCCGAGAGCACCTCTGAGATGGTATTCGCGGTTGACCGGGTCAGCACGTCCACCCGGCGGCGACTCCGCTACCCTGCCGCGACCATGCGCGTTCTCATTCTCGGGGGCGACGGCTATCTGGGTTGGCCGACGGCCCTGAGGTTCTCGGCTCGCGGCCACGAGGTCTCCGTCGTCGACAACTTCTCTCGCCGCCGCTGGCACCAGGAGCACGGGACCGACTCCCTGACTCCGATTCGCAGCCTCGAAGAGCGGGTAGCCGCCTGGCATGAGATCTCCGGGGACCGCATCCGCCGCTACGTCGGCTCGGTCGAAGACGGGGATTTCCTCGACGAGGTCGTCGCCGAGACGCGCCCCGACGCTGTCATCCACTACGGAGAGCAGCCATCGGCTCCCTACTCGATGATTTCCCGCGAGCGGGCGGTCGAGACCCAGCAGACGAACGTGATCGGGACGCTGAACCTGCTCTTCTCGATGCGCGACCACGTGCCCGACTGCCACCTGGTCAAGCTTGGGACGATGGGCGAGTACGGGACGCCGAACATCGACATCGAGGAAGGCTTCATCGAGATCGAGCACAAGGGCCGCCGCGACACGCTGCCGTTCCCGAAGCTCCCCGGGTCGCTGTATCACTGCTCCAAGGTCCACGACTCGACCAACATCCACTTCGCCTGCCGGATATGGGGGCTACGGGCGACCGACCTCAACCAGGGTGTCGTCTACGGCATCGAGACTGAGGAGACCGCCCGCGACGAGCGTCTCCTCACCCGCTTCGACTACGACGAGATCTTCGGCACCGTGCTCAACCGCTTCTGCCTGCAGGCGGTGATCGGGCATCCGCTGACCGTCTACGGCAGCGGTGGGCAGACGCGGGGCTTCCTCAATATCAGGGACACGATCCAGTGCGTCGAGCTAGCCGTAGCCAATCCGGCCGACGCCGGCGAGTACCGGGTCTTCAACCAGTTCACCGAGCAGTTCTCGGTCGAGCAGATCGCGGAGCTTGTCCAGCACGCGGGCGAGCACCTCAACTACAGGGTCGAGATCAGCCACTACGACAATCCGCGCGTCGAGCTCGAGGAGCACTACTACAACGCGACCCACACGAAGCTGCTCGATCTCGGCCTCGAGCCGACCCTTCTCGGCGACGAGCTGGTCGAGTCGATGCTGCACGCGATCGAGCGCCACCGCGAGCGTGTGATCCGCGAGGCGATTGATCCGCACACCCGCTGGAACCCCCTTCTTCGCTCCCCTTCGGCGAGCGAGTAGAGGGACCGCCGGAGCCCGGAAACCCCTGCTGGGCCGGCGGTTGGCCGCTGCTACCATCGCCAGTCCTGATGAGAGCCGCCGATGCACTGATGGAGTCGCTGAAGGCCGAGGGTGTCGAGCACATCTTCGGGATACCCGGCGGCGCAAATCTTCCCACCTACGACGCCCTCGTAGACGCCGACGTGCGCCACATCCAGGTCCGTCACGAGCAGGGCGGTGGCCATGCCGCCGAGGGCTACGCGAAGGCATCGGGACGGGTCGGAGTCGCCTTCGCGACCTCGGGGCCCGGGGCCACCAACCTCGTCACGGCGATCGCCGACGCGATGATGGACTCGGTTCCGACCGTCTTCGTCACCGGGCAGGTCCGCACCGAGCTGATCGGAACCGACGGCTTCCAGGAGGCCGACGTGCTTGGCGCGACGCTTCCCTTCGTCAAGCACTCCTTCCAGGTGACCGATCCGCGCCAGATCCCCATGTACGTGCACGAGGCGTTCCACGTCGCCTCGACCGGTCGTCCCGGCCCGGTCCTGATCGACGTGCCGCAGGACCTCTCGCGCGCCGATATCGAGTACGAGCCGCGCACCGACCCGGTCGAGCTCTCCGGCTACAAGCCCTCGACCGACGGCAATATAAAGCAGGTCCGGATCGCAGCCAAGGCGCTCGCGAACGCCAGGCGCCCGGTCTTCTACACCGGGGGCGGAGTGATCAACGCCAATGCCTCGGAAGAGCTGCGCGAGCTCTGCCTGACCGCGGGCTTCCCGGTCACCTCGACGCTGATGGGGCTGGGCGCTTTCCCGGCGAGCCACGATCACTGGCTTGGGATGCTCGGGATGCACGGCACCCGTACCGCCAACTACGCGATGGACAACGCCGATCTGATCGTCGCCATCGGCGCCCGTTTCGACGACCGCATCACGGGCAAGCTCTCCGAGTTCGCCCCGCGCGCGAAGTTCGTCCACATCGACGTCGATCCGGCTGAGATATCCAAGAACATCCCCGCCCACATCCCGATCGTCGGTGACGCCAAGCACGTGATCCCGGCGCTGACGCGCGAGTACCGTGCGCTGCAGACCGACTCCTCCCGCCTCGACGGATGGTGGAAGCAGATCCGCGCCTGGCAGCAGGAGTACCCGCTGCGCTACGACGAGGGCGAGGGCGCCGAGATCAAGCCGCAGTTCATGGTCGAGGCGATGCACCGCGCCACCGGTGGCGACGCGATCATCACCTCCGACGTCGGCCAGCACCAGATGTGGGCGGCTCAGTACTACGGCTTCGAGAAGCCGCGGCGCTGGATCAACTCAGGTGGCCTCGGGACGATGGGCTTCGGCCTTCCAGCCGCGATCGGGGCAAAGGTCGCCTGCCCGGAGGAGGAGGTCGTCTGTCTCGCCGGCGACGGCAGCCTGGTGATGAACTGCCAGGAGCTGGCGACCGCCGTGCACCAGAACATCCCGGTCAAGGTCTTCCTCATGAACAACGGCTACATGGGGATGGTCCGCCAGTGGCAGGAGCTCTTCTGGGATGGCCGCTACAGCTCGGTCGAGCTGGGCCCGAGCCCTGACTGGGTCAAGCTGGCCGAGGCCTTCGGGGCGACCGGCATGCGCTGCGAAGACGCCGCCGACCTCGAGGAGATGATGGCCACGGCACTCGAGGTCGATGGTCCGGCGCTGCTCGACGTCCGCGTCTCACCGGCTGAGAACTGCTACCCGATGATCCCGGCCGGCGCCGCGGCACGGGACATGGTGGGATGACCCGCGTGCCGCGGCGCATATCTTCGTCTTCGGGCGCTCACGTGCAGAGCACGCTTCGCTCCCCGCATCCTCGATCTGCTTGGTCACGCGGGTTATCCTCAACGGAGCAGGGCTAGTGGAAGCCGGCACTCCCGACCTCGTCAAGCTCGAGGACCTGCGGGTCCCGGGGGCGCTGAGCGGGCGCAAGCACGTGCTCTCGATCCTGGTCGAGAACCGCCCCGGCGTGCTGGCGCGGATCGCCGGCCTCTTCGCGCGCCGCGGCTTCAACATCGACACCCTTGCGGTCGGCCCGACGGATGATCCCGACATCTCGAGGGTGACGCTGACCCTCGACGGCGCCGTCCACCCGATCGACCAGGTCACCAAGCAGCTTCACAAGCTCATCAACGTCCTCAAGATCCGCGACATGGAGCCCGAGGAGACGATCGCTCGGGAGATGGCCCTGTTCAAGGTCACCGCGGCGGTCGAGAACCGGGCCGAGATCATGCAGTTCGCCGAGATCTTCCGGGCCAAGATCGTCGACATATCGAGGCGGACGATGACGATCGAGGTGACCGGCTCGGCGGACAAGGTCGAGGCATTCGAGCGGATGATCCGCCCCCACGGCCTGGTCGAGATGGTCCGCACCGGCGAGATCGCGATCGCCCGCGGCGGCGACTGAGCCGCACGCGCACGTGACAGCGGCGCTCGACACCGAGGCGGTGCTTGCCGAGCTGGCGGCGGGGCTCGAGCGGGCGGCGTCGGCGGGCAGGCGGACCCTGGTCAGCGTCACCGTCGAGGTTTCCGAAGAGGATCCCTCGGCGCTGGTCTTCGCCTCCCGCCTCGCCACCGATCGCTGGTTCTGCTGGGAGCAGGGCGACCGCGATTTCGCGCTGGCGGCCCTCGGCAGTGTCCACGAGGCCGTCTCGCGGGGCGCCGGCCGCTTCGAGGACGTTGCCCGCGCCTGCCTCGAGATCAGCGGCGACGCGATCTCCAGCGGCGTCGAGGGGCTACCCCCGGGCGCGGGCCCAACCTGGACCGGCGGCTTCGCCTTCGCCGATTCCGGTGGCGGGTCGCCGACCTGGTCCTCGTTTCACCCGGCCTCGATGAACCTGCCCGAGGTGTCGCTGTGCCGAAGCGCCGGTCGCACCCACCTGACCCTCAACTCCCTCTGGCAGCCGGGCATCGATCCGGGCGCAGCCGCCGAACGTGCCCGCCGCCGGCTGGCCGGCCTTCGCGGCGATTCCATTCCGATGCTCGAGCCGCACCTGATCGGGCGTCCCGAGGTCCGCAGTGGCCGCCCCCCGGTCGAGTTCGAGGCGGCGGTCAGCGCCGCGGTCGAGCGGATCGAGAGGGGGGAGATCAGCAAGGTGGTGCTGGCGCGCGAGGTTGTGGTGAGGGCGCCGTCAGCCCACGACCCCGGCGCGCTGTTCGCTGCCGTGAGGGAGCTCTTCCCCTCGTGCTTCTGCTTCTGCTGTGGCACCCCCGAGGCAGCCTTCGTCGGCGCCTCGCCGGAGCTGCTGGTGCGGCGATCGGGGGCGTCGGTCTCCAGCGTCGGGCTCGCCGGCTCGACCAGGCGCAGTTCCGATCCTGCCGTCGACGACCACCTCGCCGAGCAGCTTCTTCGCAGCGAGAAGGACCGACGCGAGCAGGAGATAGTCGTGCGCCGGATCGTCCGCGCCCTGCGGCCGCACTCCGTCTGGGTGGAAGCCGCCGCCGAGCCGGAGATCATCAAGGTGGCGAACATCCAGCACCTGGCGACGCCGGTGATCGCGCAGATGGCCGATCCCCACTCGGCGATCGAGCTGGCCGGTCTGCTGCATCCGACACCGGCGGTCGGGGGAGAGCCCTGGCCCGGCGCCGCGCGGGTGATCGCCGACCTCGAGGGCGTCGACCGCGGCTGGTACGCGGGCCCCGTCGGCTGGATGGACGCGACCGAGGACGGCGAGTTCTGCGTCGCCCTTCGCAGCGCCCTGCTTCGCGATCGCGACGCCCATCTCTACGCCGGCGTCGGCGTCGTCTCCGGCTCCGACCCGGCGGCTGAGCTGGCCGAGACCGAGGTCAAGCTGGGGGCGATGCTGCCGCTGCTGGCCGAGTGAGGCTCCCCACGGGCGCGGGGGTGGGTCGACGGCGCGGGCCGTGCAGGACCCAGCCGATGAACGAGTAGCGCACCAGCGCCGCGTACATCGCAAGGGTCACCGCGCATGTGATCGAGACGATCAGGCCGAACAGGGCGGCGGTTGGGAGCATCGTCTTCAGCAGCACCGCCATGACCAGGACCATCACCTGCAGGTGGGTTAGGTAGATCCAGTAGGACGAGTCGGCGATGTAGCGAATGCCCGGGTGGGGCCTGGCGCTGAGGTAGCGGCGGGCAAGTCCGATCAGCGCGAACAGCGAGGTCCAGGTCGCCGCCGCGAGGAGCAGGAGCGCCGCGGCGTGGAGGGCCGTCGGGGCGCCGCTCCCTCCCTCGTTGTGGAGTGAGTAGAGGAGCGCGGCGGGCACCGCCACGATCGCCGCAGCGCCGAACCAGCGCCAGCCGTTGCGCTCCATCGCCCGCGGCAGCCCTGGGTTGGTGGCAAGGGCACAGCCGAAGCAGAAGAAGATCGCGTAGTAGCCGAGGATCGGTAGATCGGGCGTGAAGCCTGCCGGCGGCGGCGTTTGCCACTCCGGGTTGGGCCAGAGGACGGCGGCGGTGCCAAGGACCGCGGCGAGGACCCCAGGCGATCGACGCAGGGCCGCAACCAGCGCCGTCCCGAAGCGCCGGGTCAGGCGCGGCGCGAGCGCGGAGCACAGACCCGCGGCGGCGTAGAGGATCGCCAGATACCAGAGGAACCAGAGGTAGGACGGCGCAAGTGGCAGCACGTAGGCCGGGTTTCCGTCAGCGGTGATCGCGACGCCGGTCGCGTTGGCGAGGGCGCCATAGATGGGGACGAGGGTGATGACCCCGACCGCGAGCGGCAGACCGACTCGGAGGAGCCGGTTGCGAGTTGCCCGGGCGAGCCCGTCACGTCGTGCCAGCAGCACCCCGAAGAGGCCACCCATCGCGAAGAACAGCGGTAGGCGGAAGACGTGGATGACCCAGAGCACGGCACTCGACCAAGCCCCTCCGTGGCCGTTCACCGAGAGCAGGATCGCCGCGTGGGCGGGGACCAACAGCAGCATCGTCGAGGCCCGCAGGGCATCCATCGAGTGCAGGCGCTGCCCGGCCATTGGGGTCAGACTACTTCTCGGCCTCGGCCGAGGGCGGAATCGACCGCGATGGCTATGCGAGCGTGGAGGGCGACATTGGATGCGCGGTCGACCACGACTTCGATCAGCCCGGTTCCGGAGTCGAGCGCCGATGGCAGCTCGCCGAGATCGTCCACCCGCCGGTGCTCGGCCCCGAACAGTCCCGCGGCGGCGCCGACATCGACTGCACGCGGGGTGCCTAGCAGCCGCTCGAACTCGGGGCCGGCCATCGCCTCCGCCTGCGGCAGGAATCCAAATATCCCGCCGCCGTCGTTGTTGACGACGACGATCCGCACCGGGGCCCGCACGTCGCGCAGCGCGGCGAGCGAGCCGATGTCATGGAGCAGGCCAAGGTCGCCGGTGACGATCACCGTCCGGCGCCCCGTCGCGTGGGCGGCGCCGATCCCCGAGGAGATCAGGCCGTCGATGCCGTTGGCGCCGCGGTTGGCGAGGAAGTGGACGTCGGCGGCGCCGGGAGCCAGGAACGTCTCCTGGTCGCGGATCGGCATGCTCGAGGCGGTGTAGACGAGATCGCCGTCCTCGTAGGCCTCCCCGAGCGACGCGGCGAGGCCGGGCTCGGTCGGCTCGTCGAGCCCGGCGAGGGCGTCGCCGATCGCCCCCCTTACCGCTGCGTCGCACTCAGTCCATCGCTGGGCCCAGGCGGTGTCGGCGGAAGCCGTGGCCAGCGCGGCGACGCCCTCGGCCAGCACCACCGGATCGGCGCGGATCAGCGCGGCGGCCCGGTTGGTCGGCTCGTTCCAGCCGCCGGAGGGATCGATCACGAGCTGGTCGGCATCCGAGGCCGCGAGCCACTGGCGCAGCGGCTTCGAGGTGGGCATCTCGCCGAAGCGCAGGACGATGTCGGGGTCGCCGGGGGCGGCGCCGGCGCGAAGGATCGAGTCGTAGGCCGAGATGACCATCGAGCGGTCGTGGGGACCCCAGCGCAGTTGCGAGGTGGGCTCGGCGAGGATCGGGAAGCCGGTCGCGGCCGCGAGGGCGGAGAGCGGCTCGCGCAGCCCGGGGTCGGTCTGGCGCCCGGCCACGATCAGACCGCGCTCGGCGTTGCCGGCGCGCCTTGAGAGCTCGGTCAGGGTGAACTCCGTGGGCGCCGCGGCGGCGGGGGCGAGCGCGGTCAGCGGCCGCGTCCCGCGGCCCTCGATCGCCAGCCGGTCGGTCGCGGTGACGGCGCCCTCCTCGGCGACGGGTGCGAGCGGCTCCCGCCAGGCGAGGTTGAGGTGGACCGGGCCGGGGCGGGGCTCGCCCCGGGCCGCCGCGAAGGCGCGGCAGGCGATCGATCGGTAGTAGAGGAGTCCGGCGTCGTCGGCTTCATGGGTGCCGACCTCGCAGAACCAGCGCACGGCGTCGCCGTAGAGCTTAATCTGGTCGATCGTCTGCCCGGCGCCGATCCCGCGAAGCTCAGGCGGGCGGTCGGCGGTCAGCGCGATCAGCGGAACCCCGGACTCGTCCGCCTCGCAGATCGCCGGATGGAAGTTGGCGGCGGCCGTGCCCGAGGTGCAGAGCATCGCCACGGGGGTGCCCGTCGCCTGGGCGGCCCCGAGGGCGAAGAACGCTGCCGAGCGCTCGTCGACGATAACCGTCAGGTCGATCCCGGGCTCGCGGTCAAGCGCCAGCGCCATCGGTGTCGAGCGCGAGCCGGGGGAGAGGACCGCGTGGCGCACTCCGCACCGGGCCAGTTCCTCGACCAGGGCCGAGGCGAGGGCGGTGTTGCGATTGGTCGGGTCGATGCCCGTAAGCGTATGGAGCACCAATCGGCGGTGCCCCCCGCCCGCAGATCAGCGCCCGGCGCCGCCCCCGCCTTGGCTGAACGTTCTTGGTCGCCATGGCGACCAAATCCGTTCACTCAAGTGCTGGTCGGGCCTCGCTTGCCGCGTCTGAGGAGGTGGCGCTGGAGAGCCCCTTCGTCGATGTCGACGCCGAGGCCGGGGCCTTCCGGGACGCGGAGCATCGGCCCCCGCAGCTCACACTCGACCGAGGCGATCGTCTCGGCGAATAGCCGCTGGGTGGCGAGGCCGTGGGCGACGCCCGCGTCGCCGCCGCTCTCGCGCAGCATCTGGGCGGCGTGGGCTGCGGCGGCGATGCCGACGGGTCCGTCGAGGGCGCTCGAGAGGTAGGTCGGGATCTGCGCCGCGACCTCGAACAGGGGGCCGAAGCCACCGACCTTCGAGAGTTTCGCGGTAGCCAGGTCACAGGATCCGAGCGCCGCCGCCTCTCCGGCCTCGCGGGGGCCGGGGAGACTCTCGTCCGCGGCAATCCTGACGCCGGCTGCAGCTCGCACTCTCGCCAGGTCCTCGAGCCCGTGGACGGGCTCCTCGGCGAACTCGAGCCCGGACTTCCTCATTGCCCGGAGCTTGCGCACGGCTTCGTCGACCGTCCAGGATCCGTTGGCGTCGACCCGGAGCGCGGCGCCGTCGCCGGCAGCCTCCCGCGCCGCGGCGACCTGCTGCTCATCGTCCCCGATCCCAACCTTGAGCTTGAAGGTCTCAAATCCGTCGGCGAGCCATTCCTCGGCCTGCGCCGCCACCGCCTCCGGCGCGCCCGCGGTCAGGGTCGCGTTGCAGGCGACTGGCCGGGCGCTCTCCGCGCCCAGCTCCCGCCAGGCCGGCACCCCCGCGACCCGCGCCTGCAGGTCGAGCGCCGCCGTCTCGACCGCGCAACGGGCGGGAGGGGAGAGGGGGCCGATCTCGCCGTCCTCTCCCCAGCCCTCGAGCTCTCGGACCACGGTCTCCAGCGCCGCCCCGCCCCGCAGCGACAGCGGCACCGCCTCACCGAGGCCCTCGACCCCGTCGCCGTCGCGGATCCGCAGCAGCACCATCTCGCGGCGGTCGAGGGTCCCACGGGCGGTGACGTAGGGGTCCCTGAACGGGAGCGAATAGGCGATGACCTCGACCGACGCGAGCTGCATCGCTCAGGCCGCTATCAGGAGTCCGGCGGAGACGAGGATGCTGAAGGCGGCAAGCACCGCGCCGGTTCCCGCGAGTGCGCCGTTGAGCGCCGGACCGTCGGTGCGCTCGAGCACCGCCCGGGCCGGCCTCACGGTCAGCGGCGCCGACAGCAGCCCCAGCGCGGCCCACCAGGGGCCGCCGCCTGCGGCGATCGTCGCGACCAGGACGAGATAGGTGCCGATCAGGAGAGCCAGGTAGAGCCGGCGGGTCCGTTTTCGTCCGAGCCGGACCGCGAGCGTGTTCTTGCCCGCGCGGCGATCGGTCTCGAGGTCGCGGACGTTGTTGACGACGAGGATCGCGGTCGAGAGGAAGCCGACCGCGACCGAGAGGCCGATCGGCAGCAGCGTCAGATCCTCGAGTTGGACGTAGTAGGAGCCGTTGACGGCAACGAGGCCGAAGAAGAGGAAGACGAAGAGCTCGCCGAGGCCGGCGTACCCGTAGGGGCGCGGGCCGCCGGTGTAGAGAACGCCGGCGGCGATCGAGAGGACCCCGACGACGAGGATGATCGGGCCGGCGAGAACCGCGAGGTAGACCCCGCAGGCGACGGCGATCGCGAAGGCGACCCAGGTGGCGGTGAGGACCCTGCGTGGCGTCACCAGGCCCGCGGAGGTGACCCGGACCGGGCCGAGGCGGTCGGCGGTGTCGGCGCCGCGGCGGGCGTCGGAGTAGTCGTTGGCGAGGTTGGTTCCGATCTGGATGAAGACCGAGCCGATCAGCGCGGCGATGAAACCGCCGACCCGGGGCAGCTCACCGACCTCTTCAATCGCCGCGGCGGTGCCGACGAGGACCGGCGCGATCGCCGCCGGCAGCGTCCGCGGCCGCGCCGCCATCACCCAGATGTTCATGCGCGGCATGTCCTAGAGATCAAGAGCGGCACGTCCTCCGCTTCGCGTCCGGGCGTGCCGCGGTGGTGCCCACCATTCTCACTGTGCTCGCTTCGCCGGAGTGCCGCGTCCGGCGGGTGGCTTGGGATCGGAGGACCCAGTGCCGAGCACCCGCCGTGGAGCACAGGCAATGGTGGGTCCCATCCGATGACAGGACCCGCCGGCCACGGCACTCACGGGCGCCGGGGATACTTGGAGAAATCCGGGGGGCGGCCCTCCTGGTAGGCGTTGCGGCCCTCCTGGCCCTCCTCGCTCATGTAGAAGAGCAGGGTCGCGTCGTGGGAGAGCTGCTGGAGTCCGGTGAGGCCGTCCTCCTCGGCGTTGAAGCTCGACTTCAGCAGGCGCAGCGAGAGGGGGGAGAGGTTCCCCATCTCGCGACACCAGGCGACGGTCTCGCGCTCGAGGTCGGCGAGCGGGACGACGGCGTTGACGAGGCCCATCTCCAGCGCCTCGGAGGCGTCGTAGAGGCGGCAGAGAAACCAGACCTCCTTCGCCCGCTTGACCCCGATGTTCCGCGCGAGCAGGCTGGCGCCGAAGCCACCGTCGAAGCTGCCGACGCGGGGCCCGGTCTGCCCGAACTGGGCATTGTCGGCAGCGATCGTCAGGTCACATACGAGGTGGAGGATGTGGCCGCCGCCAACGGCGTAACCGGCGACCATCGCGACCACCGGCTTCGGCAGCCTGCGGATCTGGACGTGGAGGTCGCCGACGTCGAGGCGGCCCACGCCCTGCTCGGCGACTTCGTCATCGCCGATGTAGCCATCGTCGCCGCGGATCCGCTGGTCGCCGCCGGAGCAAAACGCCTCCGATCCGGCGCCGGTGAAGATGATCGAGCCGACATCGAGGTCGTCGCGGGCCCTGCCGAAGGCGTCGCGCAGCTCCGCCAGCGTCTGCGGGCGGAACGCGTTTCGCACCTGCGGTCGGTCGATAGTGATCTTGGCGATTCCGTCGCATTTCTCATAGCGGATGTCGCCGAACTCGGCGGCAGGCTCCCAGACGATCGGCGCATACAGCGCTTCCTCCGGCGGGGCTTGGTTATGGCGTCTGGGCAAGCGTGCCTCCGTCTTGGCGCGATCGGCGGCCGCGGCAGATGCTGCGGCCCGCAAGAATGCGGGGGCAACGATAGCCAGCGCATCCACTCAGCGCCCCTTGAAACTCGATAACTGGCTCGCCCAGAGATCACAGAGCTGCCCCGAGCGCACCGCGCTCGTTGCCGACGGTGCCGCGGTCACCTACGCCGAGCTTGAGGCAGAGTCAGCCTGGGTCGCCCGCCGGCTCGGGGCCTACGGGGTCAGGCGCGGGGCGACGGCGGCGCTGACGATGAGCCCTAGCCGCGAGCAGGTGGTGCTGATCCACGCGCTGATGAAGCTCGGGGCCGTCGTCCTCCCGATCAGCCCGAAGCTCTCCGATTCCGAGCGGCGCGCAGTTCTCGACGCCGAGCGCCCCGCGATCGATCTCAACGACGCTGGTCACCTGACCCAGACCGAGGCTGATCTGCCGCTTCTGGGCGAGCACGACATGGACGAGATTCACTGCCGGATCCTGACCAGCGGCAGCACCGGGTCACCCCATACCGTCGGTCTCACCTACGGCAACCACCTCTGGAGCGCCGTCGGCTCTGCCTTCAACATCGGCGTCGAGCCCAGCGACCGCTGGCTCTGCTGTCTGCCGCTGACCCATATAGCCGGGCTCTCGATCATCATGCGCTCGGTCATCTACGGGACCACGGCCGTCCTCCATGACGGCTTCGACACCGACCGTGTCGCCGCCTCGCTGACCGGCGAGGGCATCACCGTCGTATCGCTGGTCTCGACGATGCTGGTCCGCCTCCTCGAGGCCGGCGCCGACCTCACCGGTCCGCGGGCGATCCTGGTCGGTGGTGGGCCCGTCCCCGCCGACATCCTCGAGCAGGCGCTCGGGCGCGGTGCCACGGTCGTGCAGACCTACGGCCTCACCGAGTCCTGCTCGCAGGTCACCACCCTGGCGCCCGCCGAGGCGCGGCGAAAGCTCGGATCGGCCGGGCGGCCGCTGCTGACCACCCACCTGAGGATCCTCGACGGCGAGATCCTGGTTCAGGGGCCTACGGTCGCCCCCGGAGCCGCTGACGCCGACGGCTGGCTCCACACGGGGGACCTGGGACGGATCGACGACGAGGGCTTCCTCTACGTCGAGGACCGCATCGACGACCTCATCGTCACCGGCGGGGAGAACGTCGTTCCCGCCGAGGTCGAGGGGGTCCTGCTGCGCCACCCCGAGGTGCTCGAAGCTGCGGTGGTCGGCCGCGAGGACCCGGAGTGGCAGCAGGCTGTCACCGCCGTCGTCGTTCTTCGCAGCGACTCCGAGGCCAGCGCCGACGACCTGCGCCGCCACTGCGCCTCCGAGCTGGCGCCGTTCAAGGTCCCGAAGCGGGTCGAGCTGGCCTCGGCGCTACCGCGCACTCCCTCGGGGAAGCTGATGCGCAGGGCGCTTCGGTAACGTGCCGCGCCCAATGGCGAAAGACCAGTACTACGACTCCGACGCGGACCTCTCGCTGCTCGAGGGCAAGACCGTTGCGATCCTCGGTTACGGCTCCCAGGGGCATGCGCACGCGCTCAACCTCAAGGACTCAGGCGTCGATGTCGTCGTCGGCCTCAGGCCCGACTCTTCGAGCCGGGCGAAGGCGGCCGACGCCGGCCTCGAGGTGCTCGACATCGCTGACGCCGCCAGCCGCGGCGACGTCGTCATGATCCTGCTGCCGGACGAGAAGCAGGCGGAGATCTGGGAGTCCGATATCGCCGACGGGATCGCCGAGGGCAACCTGCTGATGTTCGCCCACGGCTTCGCCATCCACTTCGACCAGATCAAGCCCCCGCCGGGCGTCGACGTCGGCATGGTCGCGCCGAAGGGACCGGGGCACCTGGTGCGGCGCCAGTACGAGGAGGGGCGGGGCGTGCCCTGCCTGATGGCCGTCCACCAGGACGCCACCGGCAACGCTCACGGCCTCGTCCTCGCCTACGCCAGCGGGATCGGCGGAGGCCGAGCCGGGATCATCGAGACGACCTTCAAGGACGAGTGCGAGACCGACCTCTTCGGCGAGCAGTCGGTTCTCTGCGGCGGCGCCACCGAGTTGGTCCAGGCCGGGTTCGAGACGCTGGTCGAGGCCGGCTATGACCCGCGCCTCGCCTACTTCGAGTGCCTGCACGAGCTGAAGCTGATCGTCGATCTGATGTATGAGAAGGGGATCCAGGGGATGCGCTACTCGATCTCCAACACGGCCGAGTACGGGGACATGACCCGTGGCCCGAAGGTGATCGGCCCCGAATCGAGAGCGGCGATGCGCAAGATCCTCGCCGACATCCAGTCGGGCGAGTTCGCGAAGGAGTGGATTGCCGAGAACCGCGCCGGAGGCGAGAACTTCAACCGCATGCGCGAAGAGGCGGCCGGCAAGCAGGTCGAGGAGGTCGGCTCCGAGCTCCGGGGCATGATGCCCTGGATCGACACCGAGTTCTAGGCTCCGCGCCTCCTCCACTCCGAGGCTCCCGGCGCCGCCCCCACGCACTCACCGGCGCCACCCCACGGACTCAGGTTCCCGGCGGCCCTCCGGGCCCGAGGCGGCTCTCGCCCTCGGGCAGTCGCCCGTCGCGGCCGACGTATCCGTCCTTGCCGCCGATGATCAGGAAGACGGCGTCCTTGCTGTCGCTGAGGTTTCGCAACCCCCGCACCATCGTCGCATCGACCCGGGCCGCGCCACCCGGGGCAAGCTCATGGCTGCTGCCGTCGCCGAACTCGATCGCGGCGCTGCCGCTGTGGAGGAAGTAGAGCTCCTCCTGGGTGTCGTGGAAATGGCGGCCCGTCTCATACGAGGGAGGGAGGACGATCGCGTTGGCGCCGAACGCCGTCACCCCGAGCTCCTTGCGGACCTTGCGGAACCCGGGGCCGTCCCCGAGGTCGTCGATGTTGGCGACGGCATAGCCATCTCCTTCGACGACCCCGGGGCCGTCCGAGTCGCTCATCGCTGCCTCAGGAGGCCTGCCCGGGGCCGGGCGGCGTCTGCTGCCCGGGGGTCGGTGGCGCCTGCTCGGGTGCAGCCGGAGCGGCCTGTTGCTCCGGGGCGGCCACGGCCGCGGCCGTCGGCGAAGCCGAGATCGCCGGCGTGTCGCCGACCTGTGGGCCCTCTGCACCGACCGGGGGGTAGGTGTCGGTCAGAAGCAGGAAGTAGCTGCCGAACCGGGAGAAGTAGCTGTTGGTGAATGTCAGCGCGTTGTGGACTCCGGCGGGCTGGTAGCCACGGAAGACGATCGTCAGCCAGGCGATGGCCGCCGCGCCCGAGTGGATCGTGTAGCTCAACAGGTAGGCGACAAAGGCGGCCGGGATGATCAGGAGGCCGCGGAAGAACACCTTGAGGCGGCTCTGCTTCTCGGCCCTGGGGGCGACCTGAACCCGGATCGGGTAGGTCGGATCGGGGCCGATGCCGAACGGGGGGTACTGATCCGTCTGCAGGTAGGCGAAGGCGTAGAAGCGCATCATGTAGCGCAGGACACCGGAGTTGAAGTTGTAGAGGCCCTCCGGATACCTGGCCACGAACACGAGGCAGATCCACGCCGCGATGTGGGTGAAGAAGGCGGCGATCATGTAGACGGAGCCGACGATCGCCCAGGGGATGGCGAGGATCAGGCGGAAGAAGGTCGAGACCCGGTTGGGCTCGCGCTTGTAGTCCGCTTCGTAGGTAATCGGGTACATGGGTTCCTCCGGATTTCGACTCAGGGGTTGTGGGGACTGCGAGCGCAGACTAGCGCTGCCGACGGCGCCGGGAACCCGGCGCCGTCGGCTTGTCGCATGCTCCGCTCAGCCCCGCTGCTCCCCCTGGGCCGGATCGGCGGCGGGCGGTGCGCTCTCGGCGGGCGGGGTCGGTGGAAGCTGTCCCGCGGCGGCGGTGTCGTCCTCGAGCGTGAACGGCGGCCAGTCCTCGGTGATCAGCGAGAAGTACGCCGCCGTCCTCGCCTGGTAGGCGAGGGCTGAGCGCAGCGGGGTGAAGAGGCCGTCGGAGAGCCGGCCGGTGAAGAGGATCGCGAACCAGCCGATCAGGCCGACGACCGCCGCGATGAATCCCTGGATCGCGGCGAGGAAGATGACCGGGATGCCGATGATGATCCGGAACAGGGCCTTCATCCGGCTGTACTCCGCCTTCGGCGCCGGAATCCCGAGCTGCACCGGATAGGTGGGGTCCTCCTCGCCGTTGAACGGCGGCCACTCGTCCGTCGTGTAATAGAAGAAGCCGTTGACCCGGGTGATCATCCGCAGGTAGCCGGCGACGAAGTTGTAGAGGCCCTCTGGATAGCGGCCGGTGAAGACCATCGCGAACCAGGCGAAGAAGACCGCGAAGCTGGCGGCGAAGCCGTATAGCGCCGCGACGATCATCCATGGGATCGAGAGGATGTAGCGGAAGAACACGGTGAGCCGGTTCCGGCCCGCTCCGGGGTTCGGTGTCGTGTATCTGACTGGGTACATGTCTCCTCCGTTGCTCTCGCTGCTGCTCGGATTGGCAGCGCCGCGAGGTTAGCGCGCAGATCGGCGAGAGCCCGACAGCGCGGACCAATAACCTGTCGCCCCGCGATGGCCAATGTCTCCAACCTCTTCGCCAAGCAGTATCTGATGACGGCCGGCCCGACGCCGCTGCCTCCCGCCGTCAGCCAGGTGATGGCCGAGCCGATCCTCTACCACCGCGCCCCAGCCTTCGTCGAGGTCTATGAGCGGGCGCTCGGCAACCTGCCCAAGGTCTTTCGCACCGGGAACGACGTTCTCTCGTTCTCCTCCTCGGGGAGCGGGGCGATGGAGTCCGCGGTAGCCAATCTCTGCGTACCCGGCGAGCCCGCAGTTGTCGCCTCTGCCGGCAAGTTCGGCGAGCGCTGGGCCGAGCTCTGCCGGGGGCATGGTGCCGACCTCACCCATCTCGAGTTCGAGTGGGGCGAGAAGATCGACCCCGACCGGGTCGACGCGGCCCTCGCCGCGCTGCCGCAGCCCCCGCGGGCCCTGTTCGCGACCCAGTCGGAGACCTCGACCGGCGTCGTCCATGACGTCCGCGCGCTTGCCGAGGTCGCGCGACGGCACGAGGCGATCCTCGTCATCGACGCGATCTCGGGGCTCGGCGCGGTCGACCTCCCCCAGGACGAGTGGGGCGTCGACGTCGTCGTATCCGGCTCACAGAAGTCTCTGATGTGCCCGCCGGGCCTGGCCTTTGCCTCGGTCTCCGAGCGCGCTCTCGCGGCGGCCGCCGAGAGCCCCGGGCGCCGCTACTACTTCGACTGGGCCAGGACCGCGAAGGGTCAGCGGGAGCAGCCCGCGAACAGCCCGTTTACGCCCGCGGTCACGCTCTGGATGGCGCTCGACGTCGCCCTTGGCCAGATCCTCGAAGAGGGCCTCGACGGGGTCTTCGCCCGCCACGCGGTCCTCGCCCGCGCCGCCCGCGCCGGGATCGAGGCGATCGGCCTCGAGCGCTTCGGCCCCGACGACCCCGACGCCAACGTCGTCACCGCCGCCAGGCTCCCTGAGTCGATCGACGGAGCCGCCGTCCCGAAGCTGATGCGCGACCGTCTCGGGATCACGGTCGCCGGCGGGCAGGGGAGGCTGAAGGGCCAGATCGTCCGCATCGCGCACTGCGGCTACTACGGCGCCTTTGACATCGTCGTCGCCCTTTCCGGGCTGGAGATGGCGCTGCGCGACCTCGGCCACGAGTGCGAGCCAGGCGCCGGCGCCGGCGCGGCCCAGCGCGTCTTCGCCGAGGCCGGCGCGCCGGAACCGGTCGGCTAGCCCATGGTGTCGGGTCCAGAGCAGCAGCGAGTCCTGGTCAAGGAGAGGATCGCCGACAGCGGCGTCGACCTCCTGCGCCGGCACTTCGACGTCGACCTCGGCCTCGAGATGGGCGACGAGGAGCTGCGCGAGGCGATTTCCGCCTACGACGCAATCCTGATCCGCTCTGCGACCAAGCTGACGGCCGAGCTGATCGGGCGAGCGGAGCGGTTGAAGGTGATCGGCCGCGCCGGCACCGGCGTCGACAACGTCGACATCGAGGCCGCGACCCGGCGCGGGATCATCGTCGCCAACGCGCCCGAGTCGAACTCGATCGCCGCGGCCGAGCACACGATGGCCCTGATGCTCGCGCTCTGCCGCAACGTTCCCCAGGCGCACGGCTCGCTCGTCGCCGGCCGCTGGGACCGCACGTCATTCAAGGGCGCCGAGCTCTACGGCAAGACCCTCGGGGTCTTCGGCTTCGGCCGAATCGGACAGCTTGTGGCAAAGCGGGCGCAATCCTTCGAGATGGAGGTCGTCGCCTTCGACAAGTTCGTCTCCGCCGAGCGCTTCCGCGAGCTCGGTGTCGAGGGAACCGACTCGCGAAACGAGGTCTTCGAGCGCGCCGATGTCGTCTCCCTGCACCTTCCCAAGACCCCTGACACCGTCAACTGGATCGACTCGGAGGCGATCTCGCGGATGAAGGAGGGGGCGCGGATCGTCAACTGCGCCCGCGGCGAGCTGGTCGACCTCGACGCGGTGCTCGAGGGTCTCGAGTCGGGCAGGCTCGGCGGTGTCGCCCTCGACGTCTTCCCCGAGGAGCCGTTCACCGAGCACCCGGTCTTCCAGCGCCCCGACGTCGTCGTCACCCCCCACCTCGGGGCCTCGACCGCCGAGGCCCAGGACCGCGCCGGGCAGGTGACGGCGGAGCAGGTGACGGCGGCGCTGAGTGGAGGGGTCGTCACCAACGCGGTCAACATCGCCGCGGTGCGGCCCGAGGAGATGGAGGCCCTGGCGCCGTTCGTCCCCCTCTGTGAGAAGCTCGGCCGCCTCGCCCAGGGGCTCGGCAACGGCTCGATCGACCGGGTCACCGCGGAGTTCCGCGGGCGGATCGCCGACCACGACACCCGCCTGCTGGGGATCGCCGTCCTCGTCGGGATCCTCTCCGGGCACACCGAGGAGCCGGTCAACCTCGTCAACGCCCCGCATCTGGCCGACGAGCGTGGGATCGACCTGGTCGAGACGAGTGACTCCGCCTCCGAGGACTTCACCGAGTTGATAACCGTCAGGATCGAGTCCGGCGGCGACGCGGTCGAGGTCGCCGGCACGGGGGTCGGTCCGCGCAACGAGCCCTACCTCGTCTCGGTCTGGCGCGAGAGCTTCTACCTGCCCTTCGCCGATCACATCGCCGTCTTCCGCTACGCGGACCAGCCGGGGATGATCGGCCGGGTCGGGACCGTCTTCGGCGAGGAGGGCGTGAACATCATCTCCGCGGCCGTCGGGGCAGAGCCGAGCGGTGGCGAGGCGGTGATGGCGCTGACGACCGACGCGCCCGTGCGGGCGGCGACCATCGAGCGGATCCTCGGTCTCGAGGGCTTCGCGGTCGGCCGCTCGGTCGACCTCTGATCCCCGGCCACAACGGGCGCGGTGTAACTTCAACCCGGTGAAGGCAGTCGTTCTGACAGGCAAGGGGGGCCCGGAAGTCCTGCAGGTCCAGGAACGCCCGGACCCAGCGGTTGGCCCGGGAGAGATTCGGATCGCGGTCAGGGCCGCCGGGATCAACTTCGCCGACACCATGGCCCGCGTCGGCCTCTACCCGGACGCGCCGAAGACGCCATGCGTGCTCGGCTACGAGGTGGCCGGCGAGGTCGAGTCGGTGGGGGAGGGGGTCACCGACCACGCCCTCGGCGACCGGGTGATGGCCGGAACCCGCTTCGGCGGTCAGGCGGAGCTTGTCACCGTCTCCTCCGAGATGGCGCTGCCGATGCCCGAGGGCCTCAGCTTCGAGGAGGGTGCGGCGTTCCCGGTCAACTACGGCACGGCCTACGCCGCTCTGGTCCTGATGGGTGGTCTGAAAGAGGGCGAGCGGGTGCTGATCCACGCCGCCGCCGGCGGGGTCGGGATCTCGGCGGTGCAGATCGCCCGCAACATCGGGGCCGAGGTCGTCGGCACCGCCTCGGCTTCGAAGCACGAGGCGATTCGTGCTCAGGGTGTCGCCCACGCGATCGACTACCGCAACATGGACTTCGAGGCGGAGGTCAACCGGATCACCTCCGGCGAGGGAATCGACCTGGTGATCGACGCCCTCGGGCCCACCTCCTTCCGCAAGGACTATCGCCTGCTGCGGCCCGGTGGCCGGCTGGTCATGTACGGGCTCTCTGAGTCCACTAATGAGAAGGGCCGGGATCTGGCGGCGACGCTGAAGAGCCTCGCGAAGATGCCGATGGCGACGATGCCCTGGTGGAAGAGCCTGCAGATCATGAACGAGAACAAGGGGATCTTCGGCCTCAACATGCTCGGCTGGTGGGACAGCGAGGGCAACCTCGACAGGGTGACCGCGCCGCTGCTGGCCGACCTGGAGCAGGGGCGCCTGGCGCCCGTCGTGGCCGAGTCCTTCCCGTTCGAGAGAGCCGGGGACGCGCATCGCTTCATCGCCGAGCGCCGCAACATCGGCAAGGTCGTGCTGTTTCCGTCAAGTGAGTAGGCCGGTCGCGCCCCAACCCCGACCTTCAAAGGAAACGCCAAAATGAGAAAGCACTTCCTCGTCCTCGCCGCTGCCGCTGTTGCCGTCGCTGCGACCGCGATCCCGGCTGTCGCCCTCGGCGTCGGACCTGCCGCAGCCCTGCGCGCCGGGTCGGGCGCGAGCGCGAGCGGCGCCTCGTTCACGCTGACCATAAACGCCCTCGGCTCGGGTGCCAACGAGATCAAGATCGACCGCAAGGGCGGCAACTACGTGATCGGCTCCAACGGGCCGATTCCGCCGCCCACCGGCATCTCGGGCTGCTCCAACCCACCGGCCAACCCGAATGAGCTGCGCTGTGCGCTCGGCCGGGTCAGCGGCTTCGACATCGCGGTCGGAGGTGGCAACGACACGGTCACCGCAGCCAAGTCGGTCGAAGTCCCGACCCGGATGATCGGAGGCGCCGGCCTCGACGATCTCATCGGCGGCTCCAACTCGGACAGTCTGTCCGGGGGTGGCGACGGCGACAAGCTGGTCGGGCGCGGTGGGGCGGACTCGCTCTACGGCGGCAAGGGCGAGGACCTGCTGCTCGGCGGCGCCGGCAAGGATGTGCTCCGCGGTGGCGCCGGCCAGGACGTCCTCAAGGGTGGGCCCGGTCGCGACGACGAGAGGCAGTAGGGAGCGGTCCCGGGGGGTGCTAATCTGGCCTTGCCGGATGACCCGCCGCCTCGACAGCCTCGCGCTTCTCCTTCTCCTCCCCCCTCGGGGGGAATAGCGCTGGGCGGCGCGATAGCCGCGAGAGAAAAGGTCATTCGAGGGAAGCAGAGAAGAAGGAGAAGGTCCCATGGAAGCGCCGGGCAAGCGAGACGCAAACCGCGTCCACATCTTTGACACAACGCTGAGAGACGGCGAGCAGTCGCCGGGCATCTCACTGAACACGCAGGAGAAGGTCGAGATCGCGCAGCAACTGGCGCGCCTCGGGGTCGACGTGATCGAGGCGGGGTTCCCGATCACCTCTCCGGGCGACTTCGAGGCCGTCCAGGAGATCTCGCGGAAGGTGGAGGGCCCGGTCATCTGCGGCCTTGCCCGTACCCACAAGGCCGACATCGACGCCGCCTGGGGCGCTATCTCCGATGCCGTGCGGCCGAGGATCCACACCTTCATCTCGACCTCCGACATCCACATCACCCACCAGCTGCAGACGACCCGTGACGACGTCAAGGGGCAGGCGCGGGCGGCGGTTGCGCTCGCCCGCTCCTACTGCGACGACGTCGAGTTCTCGCCGATGGACGCGACCCGCGCCGATATCGAGTTCACCGCCGAGGTCTGCGCGATCGCGGTTGAGGAGGGCGCGACGGTCGTCAACATCCCCGACACGGTCGGCTACACGACCCCGGAGGAATACGCCGCCTACTTCGGCCGCCTCTATGAGCTGGTTCCGGGGCTGGACGGGGTCGAGACCTCGGTCCACTGCCACGACGACCTGGGGATGGCGGTCGCCAACTCCTACGCGGGCGTGCTCGCGGGCGCGCGGCAGGTCGAGTGCGCGATCAACGGCCTCGGCGAGCGCGCCGGCAACTGCTCGCTGGAGGAGATCGTGATGCTGATCAAGACCCGCAGCGACCACCACGGGCTCAGCACCGGCGTCGACTCGCGCGAACTGGCGCGGACCAGCCGCATGGTCTCGCGACTGACCGGCTACGCGGTGCAGCCGAACAAGGCGATCGTGGGGCGAAACGCCTTCGCCCACGAGTCCGGGATCCACCAGGACGGAGTGCTGAAGGAGCGCACCACCTACGAGATCATGGACGCGACCGAGGTCGGCCTCGAGTCGAACTCGATCGTCCTCGGCAAGCACTCGGGCCGCCACGCCCTGCGTGACGCGCTCGAGCAGCTCGGGTTCAAGGTCGAGGGCAACGCGCTCAACGCAGCTTTCAAGCGCTTCAAGGAGATCGCCGACAAGAAGAAGCAGGTGACCGCGCTCGACCTCGAGGCGATCGTCTCCGACGAGATGCGCCAGCGGGCCGAGTCCTACAACCTCGCCTGGTTCGAGGTCGAGGCGGGCTCGCGGCGTGAGCCCAGCGCCCGGGTGGCCGTGCAGCTGCCTTCCGGCGAGGAGTCGGTCGGCGAGTCCGGCGGTGACGGGCCCGTGGATGCGATCTTCCTCGCGATACAGAAGGCCACCGACACCGAGTGTGACCTGCGCCAGTACACGGTCGAGGCCGTGACCGAAGGTGAGGACGCGCTCGGCCAGGTGACGGTGATGCTGCGCGCCGCCGGTCGCCTGGCGACCGGCCAGGGCGTCGCGACGGACATCCTCGAGGCATCGGCGCGGGCCTACGTGCGGGCACTTTCGAACGCGCTCGACGGCGCCGCCGTCCGCGAGGCCGAGGCGGCCACGGCCGATGGCGCGCTCGAGCGCACCCCGGGCCCCTAGTTTCGACCCCAACGCCGTCCGCGAGAGTGCCACCGCCGTCCGCGGAGGTGCCGCCGCCGTCCGCGAGAGTGACATTGACCATCACTGTGATGGTCGATTGAAGTTTCGGCAACGGCCGGGGGAGCTGGGCCGGCGGACGGGGTCGGCAGGGCATAAACTCGACGACATGCCCGGTGCTCTGGAGGGACGAAAGGCAGCGATAACGGGGGCCTCCTCGGGGATTGGGGAGGCGACCGCGCTGGCGCTCGCCGGTGAGGGCGCCTCGGTCGCGCTCGGGGCGCGCCGCAAGGACCGCCTCGACGGACTCGCCGCCCGCATCAATGAGGACGGTGGAACCGCCGTCGCGCTCGAGGCCGACATCAGCGAAGAGGCGCAGGCCCGCGGGTTCGTGAAGGAAGGCGCCGGGGCCCTCGGCGGCCTCGACATACTCGTCAACAACGCAGGCGTGATGCTGCTCGGCCCGGTCGAGGGGGCCGACAGCGGGGAGTGGCGGACGATGATCGACGTCAACCTGCTCGGCCTCCTCTACTGCACCCAGGAGGCGATGCCGCTGCTGCGCGAGGGTGGCAACGGCCACGTCATCAACATCTCCTCGGTCGCCGGGCGCACCGCCAGCCTCGGCGCCGGCGTCTACAACATGACCAAGTGGGGGGTGACCGGATTCTCCGAGGCGCTGCGCCAGGAGGGCGCCCACTCCGGCATCCGCGTCACCTGCGTCGAGCCCGGCTTCGTCGACACCGAGCTGCAGGGCCACAACACCAACCCGATGGTCGTCGAAGCGATCGAGAAGATGCGCGAGTCGACCGGTGAGCTGCTGCAGGCGGAGGACATCGCCGCGGCGATCCTGCACGCGGTCACGGCCCCGCAGCGGGTCAACATCAACGAGATCCTCGTCAGGCCCACCGGCCAAACACGCTAGCCGGCGACACTCCGCACCCGAGCCTCGGATCGGCGCCAGCGCAAGAAGGGGGCGGAAGGGGCGTCGAAGCTGACGTTCTGCCTGATATTCAGCTGAAACGTAAGCCTCGGCCCCCCGGGGTGGGGGTCGGCGGCCAGGGGTGGCAGTCGAGCGTCTGTGATAACGTACGCCGATATGGGAACCACGACTGCACAAACGGAGGCGAAGAGCGTTCCGGCGCCGATCGGGGCCAGGGTTCGCGCTCTGCGCGAGGCGATGGGGCTGTCGCTGCGCGACCTGGCCGAGCGCAGCGGTGTCAGTGCGCCGATGCTCTCTCAGGTCGAGCGGGGGGAGACGAGCCCGACGCTGGCGGTCGCCGAGAAGATCGCCGCCGGCCTCGACCTCTCGCTCTCGCAGCTGCTGCGCCTCGACGAGAGCCGCCACGTCGTTATCAGCCGCGCCGGCAAGCGCCGGCGCTACGCCCACGGTGGGCACCAGATCGAGGAGCTGACGCCGCCACTGCCGGGCCAGCGCGCCGACGTCTCTCTGCACGACCTGGCGCCCGGCGCCGCCACCGGCGGCAGCGACGACCCGCCGATGCACGAACCCGGCAGCCGCGAGACCGCGGTCGTGCTCGAGGGCGAGCTGGTCCTCTTCGTCGACGGCGCCAGGCACGAGCTGAACTCCGGGGACGCGGTCACCTTCGACGCCGATCTGCCGCACCATTTCGAGAACGAGGGTCCTGAGCCGACCCGCTTCGCCGCGGTGATCGCCGCCGGGCTGAGAAGGAGCTAGTCGCCCCCGGACGCGGGAGCGAGCGAGCAATGCTGCCAGTAATCATGAGTGTGAGCGAGCGAGAGCAGAGGAGGCGACGCAGGTAATGAACGAAGCGCCCAAAACCATGTTCGACAAGATCTGGGAGGCGCATGAGGTCGCCGAGGGCCTCATCTACATCGACCTCCACCTCGTCCACGAGGTCACCTCGCCGCAGGCCTTCGACGGGCTGCGGCTGGAGAAGCGCCCGGTCCGCCGTCCCGACAAGACGATCGCGACCGCAGATCACAACGTGCCCACCGATGGCACCCCGGCGGCGGCGATGATCGCCGATCAGCTCAGCCGGGTCCAGGTCGAGACGCTGGAGCGCAACTGCGAGGAGTTCGGGATCCCGGTCTACTCCCTCGGCTCCGAACGGCGCGGGATCGTCCATGTGATCGGGCCCGAGCTTGGGATCACCCAGCCGGGGATGACGATCGTCTGCGGCGACAGCCACACCTCGACCCACGGGGCGTTCGGCTCCCTGGCGTTCGGGATCGGCACCTCCGAGGTGGAGCACGTGCTCGCCACCCAGTGCATGGTCCAGACGCGGCCGAAGACGATGCGGATCAACTATTCCGGAGAGCTGCGAAGCGGGGTCACCCCTAAGGATCTGATCCTGGCGACGATCGGCCGCCTCGGCACCGGCGGCATGGTCGGCCACGCGGTCGAGTACGCGGGGCCGGCGATCGAGGCGCTCTCAATGCCGGGCCGGATGACGATCTGCAACATGACGATCGAGGGCGGCGGGCGCGCCGGAATGATCGCGCCCGACGAGACCACCTTCGAGTGGGTCCGGGGCCGGCCCGGGGCGCCCGAGGACTTCGACGCCGCGCTCGGGCGCTGGCGGGCGCTGCCGACCGAGCACGGGGCCTCCTTCGACACCGAGGTCGAGGTCGACGCGTCCTCGCTCTCGCCGATGGTCACCTGGGGGACGACCCCGGGGATGGTCGTCGAGGTCACCGAGGGCGTTCCCGACCCCGATTCGCTCGGCGACGGTCCGATCAATCCAGAGACCGCCAGGCGCGCGCTCACCTATATGGACCTCGAGCCGGGCACGCCGATCACCGAGATCGCGCTCGACCGCATCTTCATCGGCTCCTGCACCAACTCGCGGGTCGAGGACCTGCGCGAGGCGGCCGAGGTGGTCGAGGGCCGCACCGTCGCCGACACCCTGCGGGCGATGGTCGTACCCGGCTCCCAGCAGGTCAAGGCGCAGGCCGAGGAAGAGGGCCTCGACGAGGTCTTTCGCTCGGCCGGGTTCGAGTGGCGCGAGGCCGGCTGCTCGATGTGTCTGGGAATGAACCCCGACACGCTCGCCGAGGGCGAGCGCTGCGCCTCGACCTCGAACCGCAACTTCGAGGGTCGCCAGGGCAAGGGCGGCCGGACCCACCTGGTCAGCCCAAGGATGGCGGCCGCGGCGGCGATCGAGGGCCACTTCGTAGACATCAGGGATTGGAGTTGAGGCAGATGCCGCCATCTCCCCCGCCACGCGTCCGGGAATGCCGGGTGTGGGCACAGACAGGAGGCACGCAATGAGGCCAGTGGATGTGATCCGAGGCGACGTCTCGGTGCTCGACCGCGCCGATGTCGACACCGACCAGATAATCCCGAAGCAGTTCCTGAAGCGGGTCGAGCGCAGCGGCTTCGGCGAGTTCCTCTTCTACGACTGGATCCGCTCGGGCGAGATCGAGCTCGAGCCGAACCCGATCCTCGTCGCCGGGCGCAACTTCGGCTGCGGCTCCTCGCGCGAGCACGCTCCGTGGGCGCTTCAGGACTTCGGCTTCGAGGCGATCATCGCGCCCTCGTTCGCCGACATCTTCTACGTCAACTGCACCAAGATCGGGCTGCTGCCCGTGGTCTTGGACGAGGAGCACTGCCGGGCCGTGGCCGAGGCCGGGTCGGCCCGGATCGACCTCGACGATGGCACCGTCGACTGCTCGGCAGGGGTCTTCAGCTTCGCGCTCGAGCCCGAGATAACGCACCGGCTGCTCAACGGCCTCGACGACATAGGGATGACGATGCAGAGCATCGCCGCGATCGACGAGTTCGAGTCCTCGGGCCGCTCGGCCCATGGACCGGTGACGACGGAGCTGTAGGCGTGGGCAGCGTCGACACGGGCCCGCGGGAGTGGGACGCCGAGACCTACGATGAGGTCTCCGATCCGCAGTTCGCCTGGGGCCTCGAGGTCCTCGAGAGGCTCGAGATTCGCGGCGACGAGAGCGCGCTCGACGCCGGCTGCGGCTCGGGCCGGGTCACCGCCGAGCTGGCCCGGCGCCTACCGCAGGGCAGCGTGATCGCCGCGGACGCGTCGGAGGCGATGATCGAGAAGGCGAGGGAAAGGCTGGGGGATGGTGCCCGCTACCTCGTCACCGACCTCACGCAGCTGGAGCTGTCCGAGCCGGTCGACCTGATCTTCTCCACCGCCACCTTCCACTGGATTGGAAAGCACGATCTCCTCTTCGGTCGCCTGCGGGCGGCCCTGGCGCCGGGCGGCAGGCTGGTCGCCCAGTGCGGGGGGGAGGGAAACGTCGCCGAGCACACCAGGGTGATAGCCGAGGTCGTGGCACTGCCCCGGTTCGCGGCCCACTTCGAGGACATGGGGGCGATGTGGAACTTCGCCGGACCCGAGGAGACCGAGCGCAGATTGCTAGCGGCCGGTTTCAGCGATGCGCGTTGCTGGCTGGAGCCCAAGCCGGTGACGCCCGCGCGGCCCCTCGAGTTCGTCTCCACCGTCACCCTCGGCCAGCATCTTGCCCGGCTGCCGGAGGACCTGCGCCGGCCCTTCGCGGAGTCGGTGCTCGAGCGCTCCGGTGAGCCGCTGACCCTCGACTACATCCGACTCAACATCGAGGCCCGAGCCGGCGGCGACACCAGCGAGGCCGGCGAATGAGCGCCCGAGTCGTTCTCCTGCCCGGCGACGGGATCGGCCCCGAGATCGTCGCGGCCACCCGCAGGCTGCTGGAGCAACTCGGGGACTTCGAGTGGGATCAGCGGATCGTCGGCGGCGCCTCGATCGACGCACACGGCACCGCCCTCACCGACGAGGTCCTCGACGCCTGTCGCGCGGCCGACGCGGTCCTGCTCGGTGCCGTCGGTGGGCCCAAGTGGGATACGACCGACCCCGAAGCCCCGCGACCCGAGCAGGGTCTTCTCGGACTTCGAAAGGGGCTGGGACTGTTCGCCAACCTGCGCCCGGTGCGACCGAGCCCGGCGCTGATCGGGTCGAGCCCGCTGCGCCCGGAGAGGATCGCCGGGACCGACCTGCTGGTTGTGCGCGAGCTCACCGGCGGCATCTACTTCGGCGACAGCGGCCGCGACGGCGACGTCGCCCACGACACCTGCGCATACTCGGTTGCCGAGATCGAGCGGATCTCGAATGTCGCCTTCGACGCCGCCCGCCACCGCGCTGAGGGCAGCGGTCGGGCCGGGCACGTCACCTCGGTCGACAAGGCAAACGTGCTGGAGACCTCGCGGCTGTGGCGCGAGACGGTGACCCGGGTAGCCGCCGCCCATGCCGATGTCGAGCTCGACCACCTGCTCGTCGACAACGCGGCGATGCAGCTCGTCTCGCGCCCGGCCGATTTCGACGTGATCGTCACCGAGAATCTCTTCGGCGACATCCTCAGCGACGAGTCGGCGATGCTGACCGGCTCGCTGGGGATGCTGCCCTCGGCCAGTCTCGGGGGGAGGGCGAGGGCCCCGGGCTGTTCGAGCCGGTCCACGGCTCCGCCCCCGACATCGCCGGCAGCGGCCAGGCGAACCCGCTGGCGACCTTCCTCTCAGCGGCGATGATGCTCCGTCACGGCCTCGGGATGCCCGCCGAGGCGGCCCGGATCGAGACCGCGGTCGACAGCGCGCTCGAGCGCGGTCTGAGGACCCCGGACCTGGCGTCGGGGCCCGGCGGAGCCGCCGTCGAGGGTGAGACCTCGGTCGGAACCGAGGAGATGACCACGGCCGTGATCGAGGCGCTCGGTTGAGCGCCGCCGCCCGCCGCCCGCGTCAGTTGGGAACTGGCTGAGATTTCGGCATACTTGCCCGCATGGAAAAGGCTGAGCTGATCTGGAAGAGCGGTGAGTTCGTCCCCTGGGACGAGGCGCAGGTCCATGTCCTCAGCCACGGCCTGCACTACGGAACCGGAGTCTTCGAGGGCATCCGCTGCTACGAGACCGAGCGCGGCCCGGCGATCTTCCGCCACGCAGACCACCTCCGCCGGCTCGAGCTATCGGCCCAGATGTACTACCTCCAGCTTCCCTACTCGACCGAGGAGATCGGCGAGGCGACGAGGGAGCTGATCCGCCGAAACGGCCTTCGCAGCTGCTACATCCGCCCGCTCGCCTTCCGTGGCTACGGCGAGATGGGCCTCTACGCGCACGATGCGCCGATCGAGGTGATCGTCGCGGTCTGGCCCTGGGGCGCGTACCTCGGCGAGGAGGGCAAGCAGAAGGGTGTGCGGGCCAAGGTCTCCTCATGGCGGCGAATCTCACCCGCGGGGCTCATCCCCCATGCCAAGGCCTCGGGCCAGTACCTGAACTCGATCCTCGCCAAGACCGAGTCGGCCAACGCCGGCTACGAGGAGGCGATCCTGCTCGACGAGCGCGGCTTCGTCTGCGAGGGCTCGGGGGAGAACATCTTCGTCGTCTGCGACGGCGAGATCGCCACCCCGCCGCACGTCGCCTCGATCCTCGACGGGATCAACCGCAAGTCGGTGATCCAGATCGCCCGCGACCTCGGCTACACCGTCGTCGAGCGAGACATCGCCCGCGCCGAGCTCTACATGGCCGAGGAGGTCTTCCTCACCGGCACCGCCGCCGAGCTTGTGCCGGTGCGCGAGATCGACGACCACGACCTCGGCGAGCCGGGCGAGATAACCCGCCACGTGCAGGCGAAGTTCGAGGACGCCCTCTGCGGGCGCGCCGAGGAGTACCACGAGTGGCTCGACCCGGTCGAGGTGCCCCAGCCGGCGGCCGGGACACAGTAAGGTCATCGCTCAGATGCATCGCTTCGAGTCAGAGTCGATTCCGCGGATCGCCCGAATTACGGGCGCCGCCGCCGTCCTGCCCTAGGGCGGCTGCCGGCAGCGCGGCCCGAGCTGCGCCGATTGGCCGAAAGGCCTCCCGCTCGACTTCTCGAATCAGAAAGGCATCAGATGCAGAAGGTGAAGCTCTACGACACGACCTTGCGCGACGGTATGCAGGGCAGCGGCATGTCACTCTCGGCGCGGGAGAAGCTGAGGGTGATCCGCGCCCTCGACGCGCTCGGAGTCCAGTTCATCGAGGCCGGTTTTCCCAGCTCCAATCCGAAGGAGGCCGAGCTCTTCGAGCTGCTCGCCTCCGAGGACCTGGAGACAGCCGTCGTCTGCGCCTTCGGGATGACCCGGCGCCGCGGCATCGAGGCGGCCTCCGACGAGGCGCTCGGGGTGTTGGTCGAAAGCGCGGTTCCCGCGGTCACGTTGGTCGGCAAGTCCTGGGGCCTCCATCTCGAAAAGGTCACCCGTGTCTCACGCGAGGAGAACCTGGCGATGATCTCGGAGTCGGTCGCCTTCTGCCGTGAGCACGGCAAGCGGGTCATCTATGACGCCGAGCACTTCTTCGACGGCCACAGCGACGATCCTGGCTACGCGCTCGAGTGCCTGCGGGCGGCGATCGCCGGCGGTGCCGAGAACGTCACTCTCTGCGACACCAACGGTGGCAATCTCCCCGACGTGATCGGGGCGACGACCAGGTCCGTCGTCGAGCAACTCGAGGGAGCGGTTGAGATCGGCATCCACACCCACAACGACGCCGAGTGCGGCGTCGCCAACTCGCTCGCAGCAGTCTCCGGGGGCGCGATGATGGTGCAGGGAACGATCAACGGGTACGGAGAGCGCTGCGGAAACGCCAACCTGGTCTCGATCCTGGCGGCGCTCCAGCTGAAGATGGGAATCGAGGTGGTCTCTCCGGAGCAGCTCGCGAGCCTCACCGAGGTCGCCCATTTTGTCGATGAGCTCCTCAACGAGAGCCCCGACCCCGACCAACCCTACGTCGGGCGAAACGCCTTTGCCCACAAGGGAGGGATGCATGTCGCCGGCGTCAGCGCCGACCCGCGGACCTTCGAGCACATTGACCCGGCGACCGTCGGCAATGACCGCGAGGTGCTGGTCTCCGAGGTCTCGGGCAAGGGAACGATTCTCAGCCGCGCCACCGAGATCGGAATCGAGGTCGATGACGAGGGCGCCCGCCGCGCGCTCGCCCGGCTCAAGGAGCGCGAGCACGCCGGCTATCACTACGAGGCGGCCGACGCCTCCTTTGAGCTGTTGCTGCGGCGTGAGAGCGGCGACTACACACCCCTCTTCCGCCTCGAGAGCTTTCGCGTAATCACAGACAAGCGAGAGGACGGAAAGGTCGGGACCGAGGCGACCATCAAGGTCTGGGTCGAGGGGGAGCGCTACGTCAAGGTCGCCGAGGGCAACGGACCCGTCAACGCACTCGACCGCGCGCTGCGCGCCGCGATCACCGATCGCCATCCCCACCTCTCCGAGATCGAGCTGACCAACTACAAGGTGCGGATCCTCGATTCCGACCACGGAACCGGCGCCGTCACCAGGGTTCTCCTTGACTCGTCCGACGGCGAGCGCGAGTGGGGGACGATCGGGGTCTCGGAGAACATCATCGAAGCCTCGTGGGAGGCGCTGGTGGAGTCTCTGGAGTACGCGTTCCAGCCGAAGAAGGCAGGAGGCGCAGAGCGCAGAGCGCAGGCGAGGGCGCCGGCGTCGCCGGAGGGTTCGTGAGCGAGCCCATTCCGCTTGCGAAGCCCGAGATAGGAGGGCGGGAGGAGGAGCTGGTGCTCGAGGTGCTGCGCTCCGGCCGGCTCTCGCTGGGGCCGATGCTGGAGCGCTTCGAGGACGAGTTCGCCGCCTGGCTGGGGGTCGATGACGCGGTCGCCGTCTCCAGCGGGACCACGGCCCTGCACCTCGGGGTCAGAGCCCTCGGCTGGGGCCGGGGCGACGAGATCATCACCAGTCCCTTCAGCTTCGTCGCCTCGGCGAACTGCATTCTCTACGAGGGCGCCAGGCCGGTCTTCTGCGAGATCGACCCCGAGACCCTGAACATCGACCCGGCCGCAGCCGAGGCCGCGACGGGGGAGCGCACGGCGGGGCTTCTGCCCGTCGACATATTCGGCTACCCGGCGGCGATGCCTGAGCTGGAGGCAGTCGCGGCGCGCCACGGCCTCGGGATCCTCGAGGACGCCTGCGAGGCGCTCGGCGCCGTCGACTCCGAGGGACGAATGGCCGGGACCCGGGGGAACATCGCCACCTTCGCCTTCTACGCCAACAAGCAGATGACGACCGGCGAGGGCGGGATCGCGGTGCCTTCGGACCCGGCGGTGGCGTCTCGCCTGCGCTCCGAGCGAAACCAGGGCCGCGCCGCCGACATGGGCTGGCTCGAGCACGAGGGCCTCGGCTTCAACTACAGGCTCTCCGATGTCGCCTGCGCGATCGGGGTCGCGCAGGTCGAGCACCTCGACGGGATGCTGGCAGCGCGCGAGCGGGTCGCGGGGCTCTACGCCGCCGGGCTCGAGCGGGTCGAAGGACTGGGGGTGCCGACCGCGGGCCGTGGCGACGAGCGCCGCAGCTGGTTCGTCTACGTCGTCACTCTCCCCGAGGGTGCCGATCGTGAGTCGGTGATGGCCCGCCTCGGAGCGAAGGGAATAGCCAGCAAGGCCTACCTGCCGTGCATCCACCTCTTCCCGCACCTGCGCGAGCTCGGCTATTCCGAGGGGCAGTTCCCGGTAGCCGAGGCCGCCGCGGCCCGCTCGCTGGCGCTGCCGTTCTTCCCCGCGATGACCGAGGGCCAGGTCGACCGCGTCTGCTCGGCCCTCGGCGCCGCCCTCGGAGGCTGAGACTCAGCCCATCTGTTCCTCGACGATCACCTCGTAGATCCCGTCGGCGCCGATTGACTCGACCAACGGGTCGGTCTGCGCGCGCATCGCCTGGTAGCCCTCCTGCTGGCTCTGACCCTCGCGCAGCTGCTCGATGGTCCCGTCGAAGAACCCGAAGGTGATGATCTCGTCGGGGTCCGAGAGGCTGCGCAGGGCGTAGAAGCGCTTCCAGCCCTCGGGCACCTCGCGATCACCCGGATCCATCGCCGCAACCAGGTCATCGGCCTTCCCGGGCTTGACCTTGCGTACCGTCAGCGCTACGAGCATCGGCTCCTCCTCATGTCGTGGTTTCGCACCCCGAAACCATCCCCCATACGGGTATCGGTTTCAAGCGCGATAATCCGGCAGATGTCCCGCTTCCACGAAGAACCCGATCCGCGCTTCTGGCGGCTCAACCGTTCGATCGAGTTCGATTGGAGGCTGGCGCCCTACGACATAGACCAGTCACGAGCCCACGCCCGGGCGCTGCTCGAGATGAAGGTCCTGACCAAGGGTGAGCTGGCGACGCTCGACTCGGGGCTCGAGCAGGTCGGGGGCGAGCTGGAGCGCGGCGAGTTCGAGTTCGAGGCGTCCGACGAGGACATCCACATGGCGATTGAGCGGCGGCTCGCCGAGATTGCCGGGCCCGTTGCCGGCAAGCTCCACACCGGCCGCTCGCGCAACGACCAGGTCGCCACCGACGTCGCGATGGTCGTGCAGTCGCACTCGCTGAGGGCAATCGAGCTCCTGCGCGGGGTGATGGAGGAGCTGCTCGGCCTCGCCGAGCGCCACCGCGACTGGGCGATGCCCGGCTACACCCATCTGCAGCGAGCTCAGCCGGTCTATCTCGGGCATCACCTTCTCGCCTACTTCTGGATGCTCGGGCGTGACGTGCTGCGCTTTCAGTTCGCCCTCGACAGCGCCGGGGTGATGCCGCTGGGCTCAGGGGCGCTGGCCGGAGTCAACTGGGAGATCGATCGCCGCGCCGTCGCCGACGACCTCGGCTTCGAGCACGTCACCGCGAACTCGATCGACGGCGCCTCCAACCGTGACTTCGTCCTCGACTACCTCTCGGCCGCCTCGATCTGCGCGATGCACCTCTCGCGTCTCGGGGGGGAGCTGGTGCTGTGGTCGAGCAGCGAGTTTGGATTCTGCGAGCTCGGCGAGGACTTCTGCTCGGGCTCCTCGATCATGCCGCAGAAGAAGAACCCCGACTCGGCCGAGCTGCTGCGGGCAAAGGCGCCTCGGGTCGCCTCCAGCTTCGGCGCCGTCCTCGGGGTCCTGCACGGACTGCCGCTGACCTACGGCAAAGACATGCAGGAGGACAAGGAGCCGCTCTTCGACACCGTCGACACGATCGAGACCACCCTCGACGCCACGCAGGGGATACTCGCCGGGATCAGCTTCGACCGCGAACGGCTGGAGGCCGCCTCGGGCGACGAGATGCTGGCGGCGACCGAGATCGCCGACATGCTCGTCCGCAGGGGAGTTCCGTTCCGTGAGGCCCACGGCATCGTCGGCGAGCTGGTCCGCGACGCGCTCGACAGCGACCGCTCGCTGTCTCAGCTGACCCCCGACGACCTCGCCCGCCACTCCGAGCTCCTCGACGAGACCTACTATGAGCTTCTGCGTCGTGAGAGCTGGCTCGAGTCGAAGCGGATCGAGGGCGGCACCTCCTCGGAGAGTCTCAAGCGCCAGTTCCGGCTTGCCCGCAAGACTCTGGAGGCAGTCCGCGCTCGGGTCCTGGACGAGCGATCTTGAGCCGGCCCCGGGCGCTGGGTGAGGGCTTCTTCGCGCGCTCGGTGCACGAGGTCGCGCACGACCTGATCGGATGCACGCTGCTCTTCGGCGGCTGCGGCGGCGTCATCGTCGAGACCGAGAGCTACGACCGCGACGACCCCGCCTGTCACGCCTTCGGCGGCCGCACGCCCCGGAATGAGGTCCTCTTCGGTCCTCCCGGGCTCGCCTACGTCTACATCTCCTACGGGATCCACCGAATGCTGAACATGGTTGCGGAATCCGATGGGCACGCGGCGGCCGCTCTGATCCGAGCGATCGAGCCGACCGCCGGCGTCGCGGAGATGCGGCGGCGAAGGGGAGACCACGGGCTCGGCGGGCTCTGCTCGGGGCCGGGAAAGCTGGCGCAGGCCCTGGGGGTCGGCCTCGAGCACAACGGCGCCTCGCTATCACGGGCGCCATTCCGGGTGCTCGAGCCGGCCGCTGATTGGCGCGACACCGCTGTCGTCGCCGGTCCGCGGATCGGGATCACGAGGGCGACGGAGCTGCCGTGGCGCTTCAGCGCCGCCGGTAACCGGTTCGTCTCGCGCCCGCGCCCGCCCGCCGTCGCCCTCGCTGCCGCCTGAGCGCTCTACCCGGGAGAGGCGCCGCCGCTGCTCCCGCCGCTCGGCGCCGGGGCGGCGGGAGCGGGAGCCGAGGGGGCCGGAGCCGCGGGCGCCGGGGCCGGCGCCGGGGCGGGGGCCGGGGCGGGCGCAGGAGCCGACGTGGAGGGGGCGGGGGCACTGGGCGTGTAGGAGGTCGAGGGCGGGACGTAGGTTGAGCTGGTGCCGGACGAGCTGGTGCCGGACGAGCTGGAGGAGCTCTTTGAGGCGGCCTCTTCCGCGCGGATCTGCTCCCAGGCCGAGATGACGCCGGCCCAGATCAGCGCCGGGAAGGTGCCGCCGTCGACCGGCGCACCGCCGTACTCGGTCGTCATCGGGGTGTTGGAGTCCGCGTATCCGACCCAGACGCAGGCGGTCACGTCGGTGACCGCGCCGCAGAACCAGGCGTCACCGTTGTTCTCCGTGGTCCCGGTCTTGCCCCACTGGCTTGGGTCGCCGATGTTGGCTTGGACCCCGGTGCCGCCGGTGACGACGTTGTGGAGGATCGATTTGGCCTCCTGGGCGACCGGCGCGGGAACGACCTGCTCGGCGCGGCGGTCGTTGTCGCCGTTGGGGATCACGTTGCCGTCCTCGTCCCTTACCTCGGTGAAGGCGACCGGGCTGTCGCCGGGCACGGGGGCGAGCGTTCCGCTGACGCGCTGGCCGTCGTTTGCGATCGAGGAGAAGGCGTAGGTCCACTGCAATGGCGTCACTCCGGGGTCGAGCCCTCCGAGGACCATTGCGGGGTTGGTCGAGATGTGATCGCTGACCCCCAGCTGGTGGATCGTCGCGGCGATTGAGTTGGTCCCGCCCTTGATCCCGTTTTCGGGAGGCGCGTCTCCCCCGGGGAACTGGTTGGCGAGGCCGATCTGTGAGTAGACCGAGTTGTCGGAATACTGGGTCGCCGTGACGATGTCGGCCGAGCCCAGGTAGCTGTCACCGTAGTTGGAGACCGGGAAGTACTCCTTGCCCTTCTTGCCGAAGCGGAAGGTCTGGGGCTGCGACGCGTAGACGGTGTAGGGGGAGATCCCCTGGCGCAGCGCCGTGGTCAGGATGAAGGGCTTGATCGAGGAGCCGGGCTGACGGTAGCCCTGGGTGGCCAGGTTGAACGGCTTCTCGTCGTAGTTGGGGCCGGCGACCATTGCCTTCACCGCGGCGTTCTCGTTGTTGATGACGACGACCGCGGCCGTCGGCGCTATCCCCCCGAGGTAGCTGGTGACGACGCCCTGGGCGGCATCCTGGAGTCGCAGATCGAGGGTGGACTTGATCTTCAGCCCACCGAAGAACGCCTTGGTCGGCCCATACTTGTCGACAAGCTGCTGGCGCAGCCAGGAGGTGAAGTAGGGCGCCTTGGAGTCGAGCGTGGGCGGTTGGATCTCATCCGGCGAGGGCAGGGCCCGGTGGATGCCGGTCTCGTAGTCCGCCTCGGTGATGAAGCCCTGCTCCTTCATGTTCTCGAGCACCAGGTTGCGGCGCGCGAGCGCGGCCTCCGGGTTGATCTTGGGGTCAAAGGCGCTGGGCGAGGCGATGATCCCCGCCAGCACCGCCGCCTCCCACGGATAGAGCAGCGACGCGCACGGCTGCTCGGTGGTCCCGCAGCCCGGATGCGAGCTGCCGAAGTAGGTGCGTGCGGCGGCCTCGACACCGTAGGCGCCCTCGCCGAAGTAGATCGTGTTCAGGTACTCGGTCAGGATCTTGTCCTTGGTCCAGTGGCGCTCGAGGCGGTAGGCGAGGGCGGCCTCACGAAACTTCTGCAGGACCGTGCGGCTGCTCTGCGCCGCGAGCGCGCTCTTGACGAACTGCTGGGTGATCGTCGAAGCGCCCTGCTGGGCCGATTGCGAGAGAACGTCCTGAATCAGTGCTCGCCCGATTCCCTGGAAGTCGACGCCGTTGTGCTCGTAGAAGCGCGCATCCTCGATCGAGACGACGGCGTTCTTGATGTCAGTCGAGATCTGGCCGGAGCTGAGGAGAATCTTGTTGTTGTTGCTGGTCAGCGTCCCGATCTTCTCCCCGGTCGAATCGAAGACGACGCTGTTCTTGGATGCCTTGAACTTGGCGAACTTGTAGATCGCCGGCAGATCCTGCGAGACGGCGGCCATCATCCCGAAGACCATCGAGACAGACGCCAGCAGGCCGAGGCCGGCGAGGACGAAGAGGAAGCGCAGCTTCTTCAGCCGTGGGCGGCCGCGCTTCTTCGGCATAGACGGCGGCGGGGGCGGCGGCAGGGCACCGGCCGGGGGCTCTCCGTTCCCGGCGCCGTTGGCGCCGTCGCTGGTCGACTCGCCGGGTACCTTGGCGCCGTTGGATGTGGCGGGTCGCTCTCGCTCAACCCGCCGGGCGATCCGGGTTCGTGCGCGGGCGGGCGCACCATTGCCGGCCTTCTGCGACGACGGCGGCGGATCGCTGGTGCCGCCGACGAGACGCTCACCGCTGTCGGCGGGGCGGCCCGGGATGAACTCGGGGTCGCCGGAGAAATCGAACTCGATCTCTGAGGTCTCGACAAACCGCTCACGCTTGGCGGGCGCAGGACTGGCGCCGTCGCCGAGGTCGTCCTCTGGCTCGGGTTCGCCGCCGGGGCGGGGCTCTTTGGGTCTTGACGAGGACATCGATTGGCGATTCGGGGTGCCCGGCGGTGTGCTCGGAGGCTGCGAACGGGCCTCACACAAATACAACCTGGGCAGCGATGCGGTGCCCGCCAAGCCGAGGGGGCAGTCTAGCATTGGGTCTATGACTTTCCCAGCGCATCCAGGCGCGCCGTGAGCACGCCGCCGGAGGTCGGCGACGACGCCCTCGAGAAAGCTGGGGAGTTGGGTCGCAACGCGGTTGACATGCTCCCCGCCGGAGCGCTCGCCTCCCAGCTCGCGGCGGGACGCCCTCTGCGGGTCAAGCTCGGCATCGACCCGACGGCCCCCGATATCCACCTCGGCCACACGGTGGTGCTGTCCAAGCTTCGCGAGTTCCAGGACGCGGGCCACCGGGTGATCCTGATCATCGGCGACTTCACCGCTCGCGTCGGCGACCCCAGCGGACGCTCAGCCCAGCGCCCGATCCTCGGCCCCGAGGAGATCGACGCCAATGCAGCGACATTCCAGGAGCAGGCGTTCAAGGTCCTCGACCGCGAGCGCACGACGGTCCGGTTCAACAGCGAGTGGTTGCAGATGGAGGCCGAGGAGCTGCTCGGCCTGCTGGCGCGAACGACGGTGGCGAGACTGCTCGAGCGAGAGGACTTCCGCGGCCGGATGGAGCGCTCGGAGCCGATCTCCGCGCTCGAGCTGCTCTACCCGCTGCTGCAGGGCTATGACTCGGTAGCAATCGAGGCCGATGTCGAGCTGGGGGGCACCGACCAGAAGTTCAACCTTCTCTTCGGCCGCGACGTTCAGGGCGCCTACGGCGTCGAGCCACAGTCGATCCTGACGATGCCGATCCTGCCCGGCACCGACGGCGTCGCGCGGATGAGCAAATCGGCCGGCAACTACATCGGAGTCACCGATCCGCCCGAGGAGATGTTCGGCAAGGTGATGTCGCTGCCCGACGAGTCCATGCCCGACTACTACCGGCTGATCCTCGGTCGCGAGCCTCCCGACGCCCAGGCACCGAACCAGGCGAAGCGGGCCCTGGCGCGCGGGATCGTCGAGCGCTTCCACGACACTGCCTCCGCCGAGGCGGCCGAGGAGCACTTCGAGCGCCTCTTCGTCCGCCACCAGGCGCCCGAGGACATCGAGGAGGCGACGATCCCCGCGGGCGAGGCGGTCCATCTGCCATCCCTGCTCGCCGAGAGCTTCGGGATCAGCCGCAGCGAGGGGCGCCGGCTGATCGCCCAGGGAGGGGTCAAGATCGAGGGCAGGGCGCTGGCGCCAGACCGGCTCGACCTCGAGCCGGCCGAGCTGGACGGTATGGTGCTGCAGGTCGGAAAGCGGCGCTACAAGCGCTTCCGGGCCGTCTGAAGCGGGTTTCGCCGGGGGCGCCTTGCCAGGCGTCGTCCACGGCGCTATACTCCTCGGTCCCTCTGGGGCAGGAAGCTTCTGCCTCGAGCGTCAGGGGGCGGCGAGTCCCGCCGTCACAGGCGCGAGCGGTCTTTGAAAACTGAGCAGCGTGCACACTCGCGGGCCTCGCGCCCGTGGGTATGTTTGAGCCCGATTCCGCCCGGTCACGTCAGCGTGCCGGACGGATATGAATGAACCTGTCATGCCGGCCGCCAGGATTGTGTACCCGGCGGCCCGCCAGGCATGGCAACTCTCTAATAGACAGAGGAACCGGCCCCTCGGGGCCGGACCGTCGCGCTTCGGCGTGACATTGATACCTCGAGTCACTTTTTACGGAGAGTTTGATCCTGGCTCAGGACGAACGCTGGCGGCGTGCTTAACACATGCAAGTGGTGCGACGAACCAGGGCTTGCCCTGGGGCCAAGCCGCGAACGGGTGAGTAACACGTGAGTAATCTGCCCCGATGACCGGGACAACCCGAGGAAACTCGGGCTAATACCGGATGATGTGCACACATGTAAGTGTGTTCACTAAAGGAAGCTTCGGCCTCCGCATTGGGAGGAGCTCGCGGCCCATTAGCTTGTTGGTGGGGTAACGGCCTACCAAGGCGACGATGGGTAGCTGGTCTGAGAGGACGATCAGCCACACTGGGACTGAGACACGGCCCAGACTCCTACGGGAGGCAGCAGTGGGGAATCTTGCGCAATGCGCGAAAGCGTGACGCAGCAACGCCGCGTGAGGGAAGACGGCCTTCGGGTTGTAAACCTCTTTCAGGAGGGACGAAGGTTCACCGGTGAACAGCCGTGTGGATTGACGGTACCTCCAGAAGAAGCTCCGGCTAACTACGTGCCAGCAGCCGCGGTAATACGTAGGGAGCAAGCGTTGTCCGGAATCATTGGGCGTAAAGCGCGCGTAGGCGGCCCTGTAAGTCCGTTGTGAAAGTCAAAGGCTCAACCTTTGAAAGCCGATGGATACTGCAGGGCTAGAGTCCGGAAGAGGCGAGTGGAATTCCTGGTGTAGCGGTGGAATGCGCAGATATCAGGAGGAACACCAATAGCGAAGGCAGCTCGCTGGGACGGTACTGACGCTGAGGCGCGAAAGCGTGGGGAGCGAACAGGATTAGATACCCTGGTAGTCCACGCCGTAAACGATGGGCACTAGGTGTGGGAGGTGTCGACTCCTCCCGTGCCGTCGCTAACGCACTAAGTGCCCCGCCTGGGGAGTACGGCCGCAAGGCTAAAACTCAAAGGAATTGACGGGGGCCCGCACAAGCAGCGGAGCATGTGGTTTAATTCGACGCAACGCGAAGAACCTTACCTGGGCTTGACATGTAGGTGACCGCCGTGGAAACACGGTTTTCCTTCGGGACACCTTCACAGGTGGTGCATGGCTGTCGTCAGCTCGTGTCGTGAGATGTTGGGTTAAGTCCCGCAACGAGCGCAACCCCCGTTCCATGTTGCCAGCATTAAGTTGGGGACTCATGGGAGACTGCCGGTGACAAACCGGAGGAAGGTGGGGACGACGTCAAGTCATCATGCCCCTTATGTCCAGGGCTACACACGTGCTACATTGGCGCGTACAAAGGGTTGCAATACCGTGAGGTGGAGCGAATCCCATAAAGCGCGTCTCGGTTCGGATTGGAGGCTGAAACTCGCCTCCATGAAGTTGGAGTTGCTAGTAATCGCGGATCAGCAATGCCGCGGTGAATACGTTCCCGGGCCTTGTACACACCGCCCGTCACACCACGAAAGCAGGCAACACCCGAAGCCGGTGGCCTAACCGCAAGGAGGGAGCCGTCGAAGGTGGGGCTCGTGATTGGGGTGAAGTCGTAACAAGGTAGCCGTAGCGGAAGCTGCGGCTGGATCACCTCCTTTCTAGGGAGCTCACCACGTCGTCGGGGCAATCCGTCCCGTCGGCGAGGGAGTGCGCCACCGTCCTTCGGGACGGAGGCGCTCCTGAAACGTCGACCGGGCTCAACGGTCGGAATCGATTCACCGCCGTGGTTGGCGGTGAGGGCGATCGCATCGCTGCTCAGTTTTGAGAGACCGCCGGCGGAAGCACTCCGTCGCGTGCGCCTCGGTGGACCTTGAAAACTGCACAAGGCCAATAATTATGGGTAATAAATCGACCCGTGTGTATTCCTTACGCACGGGTTGCTCACCGTCAAGATAAGAAGGGCACACGGTGGATGCCTTGGCACCAGGAGTCGATGAAGGACGTGGACGGCTGCGATAAGCCGCGGTGAGGCGCTGAACAGCCTTTGACCCGCGGATTTCCGAATGGGGAAACCCGGCGCCGGTAATGCGGCGTCATCCAGTGGTGAATTCATAGCCACTGGAAGGCAAGCGGGGGAACTGAAACATCTAAGTACCCCGAGGAAAGTAAATCAACCGAGACTCCCTGAGTAGTGGCGAGCGAAAAGGGATCAGCCCAAACCTGTCAGGTGTAAGCGGACATGCGTTGCCTGTCAGGGGTTGTAGGACTTCATGCCCGAGCCATGTCCGGCTCGGCGGCAGTTACCAAGTCAGGTGTTAGTCGAAGCGAGTGGAACCTCGCACCACAGAGGGCAATCGTCCCGTAGACGAAAGCGCACTGACCTGCCGATTGATGTTCCTGAGTAGGACCGCACCCGTGAAACGCGGTCCGAAACTGGGGGGACCACCCTCCAAGGCTAAGTACTCCCTGGTGACCGATAGTGAACTAGTACCGTGAGGGAAAGGTGAAAAGCACCCCTGAAGGGGAGTGAAATAGTACCTGAAACCGCGTGCCTACAAGTGGTCGGAGCACCTTCGGGTGTGACGGCGTGCTTTTTGCATAACGAGCCGGCGAGTTACTCGTCAGTGGCAAGGTTAAGCGATGAGCGGAGCCGCAGCGAAAGCGAGTCTGAATAGGGCGACACAGTCACTGGCGGTAGACCCGAAACTGAGCGAGCTATCCATGGGCAGGCTGAAGCGGGGGTAAGACCTCGTGGAGGGCCGAACCGACCTAGGTTGAAAACTGGGCGGATGACCTGTGGATCGGAGTGAAAGGCTAATCAAGCTCAGAGATATCTGGTTCTCTCCGAAATATATTTAGGTATAGCCTCGAGGTATTGCGTTCTGGCCGTAGAGCACTGTTTGGACTAGGGGCCCTACCAGGTTACCGACTTCAGGCAAACTCCGAAGACCATTACGTTTAACTCGGGAGTCAGCGTGCGGGGGATAAGCTTCGTACGCGAAAGGGAAACAACCCAGACCATCAGCTAAGGACCCTAAGTGCTAGCTAAGTGGGAAACGATGTCCGAATGCATAGACAACCAAGAGGTTGGCTTAGAAGCAGCCACCCTTGAAAGAGTGCGTAACAGCTCACTGGTCAAGTGTTCGGGCGCGGATAATTCAACGGGGCTCAAGCTAGCCTCCGAAGCTATGGGTGCACATGCCTGCGGGCACTGTGCGCGGTAGGAGAGCGTTCCAACTGCGTGAAGCGAGAGCGTAAGCAACCGTGGAGCGGTTGGAAGTGAGAATGCCGGCATGAGTAACGATAGAGGGGTGAGAATCCCCTCCACCAATTGTCCAAGGTTTCCTGAGTAAAGTTCGTCTGCTCAGGGTTAGTCGGGACCTAAGGCGAGGCCGAAAGGCGTAGCCGATGGCCAACAGGTTGATATTCCTGTACCACGTCGAGTCCGTTATGACCGATGGGGGGACGGGGAAGGGTAAGGGAACCCAGGCGATGGTCGTCCTGGGGCAAGCACGTAGCCAGTCGCTGTTGGGAAATCCGCAGCGGCGTTATGACGCGAGGTGCGATGCCAGCTGGCTTGACCGCCGGCCAGTCCCCGATCCCATGCCTCCAAGAAAATCCTCTAGGCAGGACTCGCGTGCCCGTACCGATAACCGACACAGGTGGACAAGTAGAACATACTGAGGTGAGCGAGCTAACTCTCGTTAAGGAACTCGGCAAAATCGTCCCGTAACTTCGGGAGAAGGGACGCCCCGGTAGGGTGAACTCCATACGGAGGGAGCCCGAGGGGGCCGCAGTGAATTGGTCCAAGCGACTGTTTACCAAAAACACAGGCCTCTGCTAAGTCGCAAGACGACGTATAGGGGCTGACGCCTGCCCGGTGCCGGAAGGTTACGCGGACCTGTTAGCGCTTCGGCGCGAAGCAGTGAAGCTAAGCCCCGGTAAACGGCGGCCGTAACTATAACGGTCCTAAGGTAGCGAAATTCCTTGTCGGGTAAGTTCCGACCTGCACGAATGGCGTAACGACTTGGACGCTGTCTCAACGAGAGGCTCGGTGAAATTAAAGTCTCGGTGAAGATGCCGAGTACCCGCAGCTAGACGGAAAGACCCCGTGAACCTTTACTGCAACTTGATATTGGAGTTCGGGACATCTCGCTCAGGATAGGTGGGAGGCTTTGAACCGGTGACTTCGGTCGTCGGGGAGCCATCCTTGAGATACCACCCTTGGTGTTCTGGGCTTCTAACACCGCGCCGTGATCCGGGCGGTGAACAGTGTCAGGTGGGCAGTTTGACTGGGGCGGTCGCCTCCTAAAATGTAACGGAGGCGCCCAAAGGTTCCCTCAGCACGGTTGGAAATCGTGCGAAGAGTGTAAAGGCAATAAGGGAGCTTGACTGCGAGACCGACGGGTCGAGCAGGAACGAAAGTTGGGCTTAGTGATCCGGCGGTAGCAAGTGGAAGCGCCGTCGCTCAACGGATAAAAGGTACTCCGGGGATAACAGGCTTATCGCTTCCAAGAGTCCATATCGACGAAGCGGTTTGGCACCTCGATGTCGGCTCGTCGCATCCTGGGGCTGGAGTAGGTCCCAAGGGTTGGGCTGTTCGCCCATTAAAGCGGTACGCGAGCTGGGTTCAGAACGTCGTGAGACAGTTCGGTCCCTATCTGCTGTGGGCGTTGGAGAATTGAGGGGAGTCATTCCTAGTACGAGAGGACCGGAATGAACGTGCCTCTGGTGTATCAGTTGTCCTGCCAAGGGCATCGCTGGTTAGCTACGCACGGAACGGATAACCGCTGAAAGCATCTAAGCGGGAAGCCGTCCTCGAGATGAGTTCTCCCATCCCCTTGAGGGAGTAAGACCCCTGGTAGACCACCAGGTTGATAGGCCGGCGGTGCAAGCGCAGTAATGCGCTCAGCCGACCGGTACTAATCGGTCGAGGGCTTGACGGATTATTTATTTGTTACCCATGGCCTTGGGCAGTTTTCAAGCTCCACCGGGGCTCCGTCTCGCAAAATTCCGGTGGTGCATGGCGAGAGGGAAACACCTCTTCCCATTCCGAACAGAGCAGTTAAGCCTCTCTGCGCCGATGGTACTTGGGGGGCAACCCCCTGGGAGAGTAGGTCGCCGCCGGTTCTTCGCAGTTCGAGTTGGGGCCGCCCCCGAGGCGGCCCTTTCTCGTTCCCCTGCCTATGATCGCCCGGTGTCCGAGAAGCCGGATCGAGAGGCAGGACTGGAGGAGGCCCTGGAGCTGATCGCCGAGCTCGCGGCGTGCCCGCGGCGCCCCTGCTCGTATGACGAGCTCGCGGCCGGGCTCAGGCTGCGGCAGAGGCTGAGGAGCCAGGGCGTCAACGCTCGGCTCGAGGCCTTCCGCTCATATCAGTCATTCGCAGCCCCCTACGGCCTCCTGATCGGGCTTGCCGTGGGCTCGGGTCTCCTTCCCAGGCGCCGCAGGGGCCTGCGCTCGGCGCTCTCGGTGGCGGCCGCCGTCGGGGCCGTGCTCGAGGGCGAGTTCCGGGCTCTGTCGCCCGGAAGGCTGTTCGAGCGCACGACGAGCCAGAACCTTGTCGCTGAGATCGAGCCCTCCGGCGGGCCTGCACGCACCCTCTGCCTCGTCTCGCACATCGACTCCTCTCGCAGCGGGCTCATGTTCGACCCGCGTGTGACGCCCCACCTCGGCGGCGTGCTAGCCGCCGTCGGCGTCGCTTTCGGCCTCTGTGGGGCCGAGCCCTTGCTGCGGCGCTCTCGCCCCGGGAGGCTCGCCGTCGCTCTCTCCCGCGCTCTGCTGGCCGCCGCCGGTGCGCTTGTGGCCGAGCGCGAGATCCGCGGGGTCGACGTGCCGGGGGCCAACGACAACGCCTCCGGGGTCGCTGCGACCGCTGTGCTCGCAGCCGAGTGCGCCGCCTCGCCTCTGCGCAGCACACGCGTGGTGTTGTTGGTCACCGGCAGCGAGGAGGCCAACGTGCTCGGATCGCGGGCCTTCCTCGAGGCCCACGACACCCGCGGTTGGCTGTTTCTGAACTTCGACGGCGTCGGCGCCCCCGCCGAGCTCCACCATCTCCACAGGGAGGGAGGAGCCCTGCGCAAATGGGAGGCGGACTCGGGACTGCGCGAGGTCGCGGAGGGAGTCTCGGATTCGAGGCCCGACCTGCGGCTCTCGGGGACCGATCGCAGCTCCGGCCTTCCCTACGACTCGACGCCGATCCTGGCGCGCGGGGGCCGCGCGATCACGCTCACGGCGCAGAATGGGTCGATTCCCAACTACCACTGGCCCACCGACACGGCGAGCCGAATCGACCCGGACGTCCTCGGCAGAGCCCTAGAGGCGGGCCGCGAGATGATCGCCGCGGTCGATCGCGGGGAAGCGGACCCCTGAGCCGTCCCGCCGGCGGCGCCTGCGTCCTGCGCAGTCGGGCAGATCGATTTCGGCGACAGCCGGCTCGAGGCCGTACTCGCCGAGGGTCGAGAAGTCGATCAGGAGGTCAACCGCGTCTGCGATTCGCGTGGTCAGTCTTTTCGGTGCGTCGAACATGGGTTCGCAAGGTACGGGGGGGCCCGGACGCTCCCGCGGATCTGCAGCGAGTCTTGCATTCCAGGCACGAATCGGCCCATTCAAGCACCGCCGGGCGCGACCTCGGGCGTGTTCTCAGCGAGACCCTGGATGCGGCCGGGCGCGGCTGCTCAGCGCCCCCTGCGACCGAAGCTGTGGGCGGCGGGGGCGACCGCGCGCAGCTCCGCGATCACCCGCTCGCGGGCGGCGGCGCTCGGGCTCGCAGTCTCGCTCTCGGGTGGCGGCTCGATTGCCCGCACCTGAGCCAGGGGGAGGTCGGGGCGCTCGACGACCGCCAGGCTGGCCACGACCACGTTGGTCGCGCCCTGGCGGCGCTCCAGCCGGCCCCGGGCTCTGACCAGTGGTGCCGTGCGCACAATCGCCCTGAAGCGCTCGAATACCGGCGGCGGCAGGACCAGATTGACGGTGCCGCGCTCGTCCTCGAGCAGCATGAAGCAGACCCCTTTCGCCGTCGCCGGGCGCTGCCGTGCGACGACCATCCCCGCCACCTCGACCCCCTCGCCGTCGCCGATGCTCCCCAGGTCTGAGCTGAGCGCAACCCCCCGCAGGCCGGGTCGCAGCAACGCAAGGGGGTGATCCCCGAGGGTCATACCGGTGGCCCCGTAGTCCGCCACAATCCGCTCCCAGCGTCCCAGCTCCGGCAGCTCCGGCGCCTGCGGGGGTTCGAGCGGCAGCGCCAGCTGCGTCCCCGCCTCGATTCGCCGGCCTCCGGCAGCGCCTCCAAGCCGCCAGAGTGCCTGGCGCCGTCCGGTGCGGCCGATCCCCGGCTCAGTGGTTTCGAGCCTTTCACCTGCGCCCGCATCCTGCTCGGTTGCCTTGGCCAACGAATCCATGGCCCCCGCCCAGGCCAACCGCTCCAACCCATCCCCGGACGCTCCGCTTCTCGAAGCGAGGTCTGCAACGCCTCCATACACACCCCGCAGCTCCCGCTCCGCGACCAGCGCGGCCATCTCGTCCTCCCTGATGCCTTTGACATACCCAAGCCCTATCCGGACGCCGAGCGTCATGGGCGGGTGCCGGTCGTCGCCCGAACGTTTTGCGCACCCCCGCCCATCACCGTCCGCGGAGACCTCCTCACTCTCCTGCGGGGGTGCGAGTGAGGGTGATGACCGGCGGCCGCCCATAACGGTCTCCGCCCGACAGAGGACATGGCTCCTGTTGACGTCGACAGGCAGGACGGGAATCCCGCGCCGCTGCGCCTCGTGGACAAGCGCGTCCGGCGGGTAGAAGCCCATCGGCTGCTCGTTCAGCAGCGAGGCGAGGAACTCGGGGCCGTGGTGGACCCGCAGCCAGGCTGACTGGTAAGCCAAGAGGCCGAAGGCGACGGAGTGCGCTTTGGGGAATCCGAATCCGGAAAACCCCTGGATCTGGCGGAAGACCTTCTCCGCGATCGGCCTCGAGACGCCGCGCTCAACGGCGCCGTCGACGAAGCGCTCCCGGTAGGCCCGCAGGGCTGTCTCGGAGCGCTTGCGGCTCATCGCCCGGCGCAGCCCCTCGGCCTCACCGGAGCCGAAGCCCGCCAGCGCCATCGCGACCTCGATCACCTGCTCCTGGAAGACGATCGCGCCGAGTGTGTCGCGCAGCACCGGCTCGAGCGATGGATGGTCGTAGGGAATCTCGTAGGAGGGGTCCTCGCGCAGCATCCGGCGGCGCTCGATGTAGGGGTGGATGGCGCCGCCCTGGATCGGCCCGGGGCGGACCAGGGCCACCTGCACCGTGATGTCGTCGAGGTTGCGGGGCAGGGTCCGCGGGAGCATCTGCATCTGGGCGCGGCTCTCGATCTGGAAGACGCCGGTGGTCTCGGCGCGGCGGATCGACTCGAAGGTCTCGGGATCGTCGAGCGGAATCCGCGAGAGGTCGAGGCGCTCGCCTCTGATCCGCCCGATCTCCTCGACGCAGCGCTCGACCGCCGAGAGCATCCCCAGCCCCAGCAGGTCGATCTTGAGGAAGCCGGCGTCGGCGCAGGAGTCCTTGTCCCACTGGGCGATCTGGCGCCCGCGCATCGCCGCCGGCACCAGCGGGCAGATCTCGACCAGCGGGCGGGTCGAGATCACCATTCCTCCGGGATGCTGGGAGGCGTGGCGAGGCAGGCCGAGGGCCTCCGCGCAGAGGCCGACCAGGTGGCGCCAGCGAACCGAGCGAGCGCGCCGCTCGCCAACCGCCGAGGCGATGTCGCGCCCGATCTCCTCCGGGCCGCCGTGGAAGTCGACCATCCGCGCCGCCCGCTCGATCTCCCCCGCGGGCAGCCCCAGCGCCTTGCCGAGGTCGCGGACGGCCCCCCGCGAGCGGTAGGTCGGGAAGGCGGCCACCAGCGCCGAGCGGTCGGTCCCGTAGCGCTCGTGCACCCTCGGGATCAGCTTCTCGCGGATATCGCGGGGGAAGTCGAGGTCGATGTCGGGCACCGCCGTCACCTCATCGTTGAGGAAGCGCCCGGTGAAGAGCCCGGCCTTGACCGGGTCGACGTGTGAGAGCCCGGTCAGATAGCAGACGATCGAGCTGACGCTGGAGCCGCGACCTCTCCCCGGCGGCAGGACCGCCCGCGCCGACCCGGCGCCGCGGACCTCGATCGCGACCTCCCGCGCCAGCTCGAGCAGGTCGCGGTGCAGGAGGAAGAACCCGGAGAGGCCGAGGTGGCGGATGATCGCCAACTCCTCCTCGAGCCGGCGGCCCGCCTCGGGGCGCTCGCCGGTGCCGGCGTAGCGCTCCTCGAGCGCTACGCGGCAGAGTGTCGCCAGCCTGCCCTCGGCCCCCGGGTCCTCGGCACCGGGATAGCGGTAGCCGAGCTCACGGGTGAGGTCGAAGCGCAGGCGCTCGGCGAGGCGGACCGTCTCGGCGACCGCCTCGGGATGGGCGGCGAAGCGCGCCGCCATCGCCTCCGGGGAGACCATCACCGAGCTCGAGTTGCCCCGCCGCGCCGCCTCGGAGCCCTCCAGCGTCGTCCCCAGACGCACCGCCACCAGCGCATCCTGGAGCCGGTGGCGGGAGCGCTCGTGCGAGTGGACGTTCCCGGTCGCGACAGATGGCACCCCCAGCCGCTCCGCGAGCCCCTCCAGCCAGCGGTTGCGGGCGCGGTCGTGGCGCCAGTAGGGGCGCTGCAGCTCGATCCTGAAGCGCTCGCGGCCAAAGGCCGCCACCAGCCTTCGCGCCAGGGCCTGCGCCCGCCCCGGGTGGCCGCGCTCCCAGGCCCCGGCGACGGCTCCCTCCCCGGCGCACCCCGAGAGGCAGACGAGGCCCTGGGAGAGATCCTCGACCCGCTCCAGCTCGACCCTCGGCTGCTCCGCGGCCCTCTGTGCGCCGTCGCGGGTGTGAGCGTGTGCCTCGGTCAGCAGCCGGCAGAGGTTCCGGTAGCCCGCGGCGCTCTCGACCAGGAGGGTTAGGTGGCACTCGCCTGCCGCCGGAACCGAGACGGTGACCTCGGCGCCGGTGATCGGCCGCACTCCCAGCCCCTCGCAGGCGTGGGCGAACTCCATCGAGCCCCAGATCCCGTCGTGGTCGGTCAGCGCCAGCGCCGGGTAGCCGAGGTGGGCGGCGGCGGCGGCGAGCTCCGACGGCGCCGAGGCGCCGTCGAGGAAGGAGAAGGCCGAGTGGCAGTGGAGCTCGACATAGGGTGCGGCGCCACCGACGCCGGGACGGCGGCCGGGCCGTGCCGGCGGGATCGAGGGCCGTGGCTCGGTGACGAGCGGGGGAGAGGGGAAGGTGGCCATCAGGTGGCCTCGGGAGGGAGGGGGGAGCCCATCAGGCGCGCTGCAGGTACCAGCGACCGCTCAGCCGCGAGCGGAAGACGACCGTGTCGCGACCGTCGGCTCCGACGAGCTCGAAGTAGTGGCGCCGCAGCGGGCGCGGCGTCCACCAGCGGTCCTCGACGACCCACTCCTCACGGACCGAGGAGACCGCGACGCCCCCGACCTCGACCGGGACGCCGCCGGGGCCGGTTTGCACCGAGACCCTCCTCGGCTCGTACAGCCGCCTCGCCGGGGGGTTCACGGCCTCACGAGTCCGGGAAGGGGGTGAGCATCGTCCACCGCTCCGGCACCCGCGAGGAGCCGTCGACCTCGAGCACCTTCAGCAGCGCCCCGGCACCGGCGGTGGCGCGCACCTGCCTCACCGCTTCGCCGAGGCGTTGGCGCCTTTGCTCGCGCGAGCGTCGCGAGAGCTCGAGCTGGCTCGTCGCCACGGGGCCGAGTGCCGGCGCGCTCAGGGTTAGCGCCGCCACCGGTCCGGGCAGCTCGCCGAGCTTCGGCGCAAGCGCCAGCCGCAGCACCTCCGCCGAGGCGCTCGGACTGCGCAGCGCCGCCTCCGCGCTCCAGCTTCCCCCGGCGGCCATCTGCGCCCCGAGGCGCAGCGAGCGCACCGTCCTCGATCGTCGCAGCGGCGAGGCGAGCAGCCGGTCCACGAGCAGGCCCAGCGCCCGCTCGAGCTGCTCCCCCGCGGTCGCCTCCGGCAGCTCCAGCGCCTCGGCAAGCGCCTCGTGTGGGCCGCGGGGATGGGGCGGGTCGTCGCCGCCGCGGGCCAGCGCCAACGCCCGCAGGCCGATCGGGCCGAAGCGGTCGGCGACCTCGGCGGGGCGCAGCGCCGCAAGGGCTCCGAGGTCGTCGAGCCCGAGCCGCTCTAGCGTCGCGACCAGGCGCCGCCCGGCAAGCTCGTCGGGCCCCAGCCGGGTGGCGAGGATCGAGATCGAAAGAGGGGAGAGGAACTCGGTCAGGCCGGCGGCGGAGACGACCGGCTCGCGACGCTGGGAAGGCGCGCCAGTGCGCCCGGCGCCGCGGCGGCGCCCGCGGGCTCTCAGCGCCGCCGCGTAGGCGGCGAAACGGGTCGGGGCTGCCGCCACCCGGACCGGCATCGAGACCGCCCTCCGGGTCGCCGCAAGGGTGCCCTGGAGGCCGCTGTGGATTCCCCTCAGCCCGTCGGCGCGCAGGAACACCTCGCCGGCGCGCTCGGATTCGACCCCGGCGCCGATTCCCTCGAGCCGGCGCAGGGCGCCCTCCCAGGTCTCCGCCGCGAAGCCGGGATCGGGGGGGACCAGCACCAGCGAGGGGCAGCGCGATAGCGCCTCCCCCAGCGCCATGCCGGCGCGCACCCCGTGCGCCTCGGCGGCCCCCGAGACCTCGCCCAGCGCCTGCTTTGCGCCCGGCTCGGGGGCCAGCGCGGCGGGCTCGCGCAGCAGCTCGCGGCGGTCCCCGGCGGCGGCGATCAGGGTGAAACGGGGGACCAGTGCGCAGATGACCTCCATACGAACATATGTTCGTATAAGAGGGCGCAATAGTCAAGCCCCCGGCGGCTGGGGCTCGGCGACGCCCGGGCATCCGGGGCTTGCGGCCGCGCTCAGCGCTTACCCGGGCACCAGGGGTTTGCCGGAACCCCGCCGCACGGGTGCGACATCGTCGGCAGATGTTTCGTCGGCAGCGCGTGCATGACGACCTTCGTGCGCCGCGGATAGCTGGACCCCGGCGGGCAGGCGCCACCGAGCAGTCCGGTATTGCAGATGATCTGGTCCAGCAGTGGCGGGTTGATGTCGGCGGTGCCGATCTGGCCGCAGGTGCCGTTCGTCTGCTGCAGGTTGCCGGGAGTGCTCCCATCGGGCGCCTTGTTGCCGTAATAGCAGTTGATCGGGTTGCCGTCAAAGAACGTGATCTGGCCGAAGTCGCTGTTGGTGTCGTTGCCGAAGAAGCCGTTCTTAGAGAAGGTGTTATTGGCAAGCGTGTTGCCCCAATCGTCATATAGGCAGCCGAAGGGTGGGCCGACATCGGACCCACCGTCGCAGTTCGAGATCGGCGGCGGCGTCTCGCTGTCGGGATAGGGGAGGAAGAGGACGCCCCAGGCGCCGTTGTGGACGAAGCGGTTGTTCATCACCGTGTCGAATCGCCCGCCGGAGATCGTCATTCCCGTGCCGACGGGCGCAGCGGCCGCGCTTCCGGATGCCGGGACGTTCGGGTTGTTGTTGTCGTGGACGTAATTGTTCATGAACACCCAGCAGGAGTTGGTGTGGGTGATCGGGCCGACTCCTCCGTTGGGGCAGCTGCCGTCCTGCGGCGAGGGGGCGTCGTCGTTGTTCTGGCTGTTGGTGTCGAAGCCGTCGCGGTTGTGGTCGAACTCCGAGTTCTTGACGATCAGCTTCCCGCCGGCGTTGGTCCCCGAGTAGCCGAGCACGCTGTACTGCGCCCATGCGTGGTCCATGACCTGGTTGCAGACCTGCGGCAGGCGCCGATGTAGTAGTCGGAGTCGTTGAAATTGCTCGCGTAGGTCTGGTTCCACAGACGCCGGGCCGCGCGAGTTGCTCGAGAAGATTCCGTAGGCGGCGGCGGTCTCCTCGCCATCGTAGAAGGTCGAGGTCGCGGTCAGGTAGGTGCCCTTGAACGCGCCCATGCCGATCAGCCCGGTGCCGTCGCCGCCGTTCCACCAGATCTCGTTGCCGCTGTTGCCGCGCGCCCGCGAGGAAGTTGCAGACGGTGAGGTTGTCGATCGACACCCCGTTGACCTTGTAGACGACGATGCCGTTGCGGCCGAGCGGCCCGCCGGCGCTGCCCAGGCCGAAGTCCTGGCGACCTGCCTTGTCGCTGCACTCGCCCCCGCCGCCCGGCTTCGTCCCGTCTACGACCACCTGGTTGCGGCTCATGCCGCGTATGTGGATCCGCGGTGTCCGGACCAGCACGCCCGAGGGTGGCGGGTTGTCTCCGCCGGCGCCGGGCCGGTGGACGCGGTCCCCGTGCTCGTGATAGTCCCCGGGCGCAACAAGGATCCAGTCGTGCGGCTTGGCCGCGTCGACGGCCGCCTGGATCGTCGAGAAGCCGCCCTCCCTACCGTGAAAGGTGCCGACCCTGAGCACGTGAACGCGAGCGCCGGCGGGAACGGCCAGCGCCAGGGCGGCGATTGCCACGAGCGCGCCGGCAAGCAGCCGGCCGCCGGCCCTGTGGCGGTTGCGGCTCGGTTGGGTGGGGGCGTCTCCGCTCAATCTCGACCTTCGGCTCGTGCCGCGCCCGGCGGTCGCCACCGCCGGGCTCACAGCGCATCGACGACCCTAATCCGGCTCACCCGCCGAGTCAACCCTGACCCGAGCGGCTGCTGCCTGGCTCGTGGGATGATTCCGGGGGTGACGTCGTCGCGCGCAGCCCTCGGCCTCTTGGCCAGCCTGGTCATCCTCGCGCCGGGTTGCGGGGGCGGTGACGGTTCCACAGCGGCGGGGACGATCGGACTGCCGCCCGGTCACGAGTCGGTCCGGGTCATCGACGAGTGGGTCAAGGCCCTGAGCGCCGGAGACGTCTCCGGCGCGGCCGACCTCTTCGCCATCCCGAGCGTGGTCGAGAACGGGACGCCGCCGATCCGCCTGGCCATGCATGCGGACGCGGTCGCCTTCAACCGCAGCCTTCCCTGTGGGGCCGAGCTGGTGCGGGCGCGGCCCGAGGGCCGCTTCGTCGTCGCCACCTTCAGGCTGGCCGAGCGACCCGGAGGCGACTGTGGCTCTGGCGCCGGCGGGCTCGCCCGAACCGAGTTCCTGATCCGCGACGGCAAGATCGCCGAGTGGCGTCGCCTGCCCGACCCGGCCGGGGGCGGGGCCCCCAGCGGGCCGATCGTCTGATCCGTGGGCGGCGCCCGCCCAGTAGCAGCCGCGCTGCTGATGCTCACTGCCGTCTGCGCGACCGGCTGCGGCGGCTCCGGCGGAGGCGACTCTTTCGGGTTGACGATCGGCAACCTGGTTCCGCTGCGCGGCGACCTCGCCGCCTACGGCGCCGCCGCCCGCAAGTCCGCCGCGCTCGCCGGTGAGAGCGCCCGCCGCGCAGGCGCGCCCGCGGCGACCGTCGGGGTCCGCAGCGCCGACACCGAGTCCAACGAGGAGATCGCCCAGGTGCTCGCGAGGCGGATGGTCGAGGACGAGGGGGCCGGCTGCATCGTCGGAGACTGGGCCGCGAGCGCCACCTTCGCCGTCGCCGGGAACGTCACGATCCCGGCGGGTGTGCCGCTGGTCTCACCGGCGACCTCGAGTTTCGAGCTCGGCTCGATCAACGACAGCGGCCTCGTCTTCAGAACCGCTCCCTCCGACGACCTGCAGGCCCTCGCTCTCGCCCATCTCGCCGCCCGCTCGAGCGGCGGCGCCGGGGGGCGGGTGCTCTCGATCGCCGGCCGCGACGATCTCTACGGCCGCCGCTTCGCGCGCATCCTCGGGGGCGAGTGGCGAAGGCTGGGGGGCTCCGTCCACGGTCCCTTCCTCTATGACCCCGGGCTCCTGCATCACCGCGCCGAGGCCGGGCGCATCGTCGCCGGGCGCCCCGACGCCTACGCGGTGATCGACTTCCCCCAGAGCTTCGCCCGCCTCGCGCCGGACCTGCTCGCGACCGGGCGCTTCGAGAGCTCGAGGCTGTTCGTGCCCGACGTGATGTCGGTGGGCGACCCGACCGGGGTGGGAATCCCCGCTGCGGCGCTCGACGGCGCCTCGGGAACACTCCCGGGCGCGACCTCGCCGGGACCCGCCGGGCGCGCCTTCGACCGCCTCTTCGCCGCCGACCCCGCCCCGCCGGGCGGCCAGGCCGGCTTCGACGCGGAGGTCTTCGACGCGTCCATCCTCTGCTTCCTCGCGGCCGTCGCCGCGGACTCCACCGACGGCCGCGAGATCGCCTCCCGCATCCGATCGGTCAGCGGTCCCCCGGGGCGAAGTTACGGCCCGGCGCAGATCTCGCAGGCCGTCCGCGACCTGCGGGCAGGGCGCGAGATCGACTACCGGGGCGCCTCGGGCCCACTCGACCTCGATGCCCGCGGCGATCCGACTGCGGCGATCTTTGGCGTCTTCCGCTTCGAGGGCGCTCGCGCCAAGCAGCTCGGCACGATCTTCGCCCGCCGCTGATCTCCTTCACAGGTTTTGGCAACCGGCCCCCGGCGCCGCTTCGTAGACACGGGAAACGTCAAACCCGTATTCGGGTCCGATATGGAGGTGGATTCAGTGAAAGCACAGGCAACAGCATCGCGATCCGTGAGAGGCGGCCTGCTCCTAGCAGCGGCTGCCTTGATCGCTTCGTTTGCGATGGCGCCGGCGGCGTCCGCGGCAGTTCCGCTGAGCGGCGGCAAGACGAGCGTGACGCTGAAGAAGGCGGTGGTCAATGTGCTGGCCGGCGCCGGCGTTTCGGTTGCGCCGATCTCGCCGGCCGACGCGAAGGGCAGGACGGTCTCCTTCCCTGTCACGGGTGGCACTCTGGACGCGGCGTCAGGCAAGGTCTTGGTCCGGCACTCCGGCGGTCTGCGGGTCAGCGCCGGGTCGGTGAAGGTTCCGCTGCGCAGCTTCGTCTTCCGTGGCACCGTGGGCAAGTCGATCGTGCTCACCGGGAAGGCCGGCGGGACCAGGATTCCGCTGTTCTCGCTCGACACCAAGAACGCCAAGGTCAAGCCGGCCGGTTTCGGCCTCCGCGTGACCGGGATCGGCGTCTCGCTGACGGGCAAGGCCGCGGCGGCGCTGAACGACGCGTTCGGTGTCTCACTGTTCAGCGGCGGGCTCGCGGTTGGATCCGCGAAGACCGTCCTGGAGCCGGGTGCGGTCAATCTCAAGGCTGCCGGGGAGACCAAGCTGGTTCCCTCAGCAGCAGCGCTGTCTGCGCTGAGCACGGCCGGTGTCACCCCGTCTGCGGTCGGCCCCGCGACACTGGGAGCCGGCGGCTTCAGCTTCCCGGTCACCGGCGGCAGGCTCAGCCTCGATCCGTTCGGCGGCAAGATCCGCCACTCGGGCGGCATCAAGCTGACCAAGCACTCGACCTCGGCCGATCTGACCGATTTCGTGATCGGCATCGACGGGACACCCGACCTGACGGCGCAGACGCCTGCCGGCCGGGCCTCGATAGCGACGCTCGACCTCTCCTCGGCGAACCTCAAGGTCCAGCCGGGGAAGCGCAGCATCGGCGCCACCGGGATCAAGGTCAAGCTGACCGCGGCGGCCGCGGGCCTGCTGAACGGCGCCTTCGGGACGTCGTTCGCAGCCGGCGACCTGCTCGGGACCGCATCAACCTCGGTCCTCGCCAAGTAAGGCGGGCGATTCGCGAGCGGGAGCGGGGCGGCCTCGGTCGCCCCGCTCCTCTTCGCCGTTTTCCGGCCCGGGCCCGCCTCTCAGTGACCGGCGCCGAGGCTCTCCCAGGCTTCGAGCTTGGCACGGACTCTCGAGATCGTCTCGTTCGTGAACTCGGTGGTCGAGGCGTGACCGCCGAGGTCAGGGGTGCGGACGCCGGCGGCGCTGCACTCGAGCACGGCCTCATAGATCGCCCGTGAGGCCCGCTCGGCGGCTCCATGGCCCTGGCGCGACGCGTAGTGAAGGAGCGCGGCGCAGGCGAGGATCATCGCCATCGGGTTCGCGATGTCCTTGCCGAGCAGTGCCGGGGCGGTGCCGTGGGGCGCCTCGGCCATCGCCGCCGTCGGGTTGAGGTCCTCGTCGAGCCCCAGCAGGATCGACTCGGCCCCGGCGATCGAGCCGAACAACGGCAGGACGAGGTCGGAGAGGAGGTCGCCGTCGCGGTTGAGCGCCGGTATCACCATCGGCGAGTCGGCGGCGCCGGTGACGAGGCCGGCATAGGTGGCGTCGACGAGGACCGGCTGGTATCTGACCTCTGGATGGCGCGCGGCGGCGGCGTCCATCTCCTCTTTCAGCATCCCCTCATAGACCGGGCTGACCGTCCACTTGGGGCCGCCGTAGACCTTGCCCCCGATCTGCTCGGCGGTGCGGAACGAGTACTCGGCGACGGCGCGGCAGATCGAGCGGCGGATCCGCTCGGTGCGGAAGGCCGACTCGTCACCGTCCTCGCTCTCGCGCCACTCCTTGGCGCCATAGGCGTCGCCGACCGCCATCCGGCAGACCGAGATCTGGTGGTGGACGCCGGCGATCGGGGTCACGCCGGGCAGGCGCCGGCCGGTGCGGATGATCACCTTGCCGTCGATCTCCTCACGCAGGATCCGGTTTGGCGAGCCGACGTCGTCGGCGCCCTCGGGGGTGATCGTCGCCGCCTTCAGCCCGAGCCCCGCGGCCGCCATCGCAGCCGCCGCCTCGTGGACGACACCGTTGTCGGTCTCGCGGCGGCGCTCGAGCGAGAGGTCGTGGAGATCAAGCTCGAGCGGGAGCCCGAGGAGGTCGGAATCGAGAACCCGCAGCGACTGCTCGAGCAGCTCCTGCCCGGTCTCATCGCCCTCCATCACGACTATTCGCAGCGCCTCCATGACCGCAACCTACGCCAACCGGCGCGGCCCGGCATGGCCGCCGCCGAGGTCCCCGGCCCCGCTCGATCGAACTGAAGCCATCCGCTCCCCTACGGCGGGAGGAAATGGCTTCAGTTCAGCCAAGCGGCCCCGCTCGATCGAACTGAAGCCATCCGCTCCCCTACGGCGGGAGGAAATGGCTTCAGTTCAGCCAAGTCGGATCGGAAACCGGTGCTTCCCGCTGATCACGACCAGGGTCACGGGCCTGCGGTCGGCCAAGAGGAGGCCACCGGGCCAGACCGTTCGAGGTTGGTCCTGACAGGGTGCGAAGACGACACGCTCGAAGGCGTCACCGATTCGTTGCGTGTCCCCGGCCAGGGCTGAGCGCCCCCATAACAAGCCGACCCGCTTGCGCTCGGCGGTCGGGACGAAGAGCACCGCCCGCTTCTTGCCCGCAACGATCGCCGGGATCTTGGTTTCCAGTGTGTTCGGCCCGAGCGCTGTGGCTCTCGAGAAATCGCGGCCTCCGCCCATCAGCCCGAGCGGACCGCCGACGGTTGACATCCTCCGCCAATCCTGCCGGCCGATGCCGATGAACGCACTCTCACACGCTGCTCTTGCCGTCCCGACCTCCTTCCTTGGTGGCCTCGGCTCGGTCTCGGGCCTGGCGAAGGCCAGGATCAGCTGCGCAACCCGGGCGGGAGTCTCGACGTTGGGGGAGTGGCCGGCGCCCTGGATCAGGGCAGTCCTGGCGCCGCGGATGCCGGCATAGGCGCTGATCGACTCGCGGGGATCGTAGAGCTGGTCCTCGGCGCCGAAGATCACCAGCAGGGGGACGCCGAGGGCGGCGATCCGCTGGTTCAGCGGCCTCTGATCGAGGTAGTCGTCCTCGAGGCTCACGGTCTGCGAGTAAGACGTGTAGGTCATCCTCCTGACGTCGTCGACGAAGCGGTCGGGGACGTCGAACCCGGGCGCGAACGCTTGGCCGAGGGCGTCCCTTATGGCCGAGTCGGGCGCCACTCGCCAGAGGGCCTGGCCGATCACGGGCCAGTAGGTGATCCGGGAGAGCAGGTCGAGGCCGCCGAAGCTGTTGTCGGGGGCCTGGTCGATGATCACCAGGCGGCTGACGAGGCGGGGCGAGGACACCGCCAGCGCTGTCGCGACTGTGGCACCGGTCGAGTGGCCGACGACGGTCGCTCCGCGGACACCGAGCCGGCCCAGCGCCTGGGCGACGAGGCTCGCCTGGTCGGGCATCGAGTAGCCGGCGCCGGGTTTCTCCGAACCATCGTGTCCGAGCAGATCGATCGCGATCACCCGGTGGGTGCGGCGCAGCAGCGGAATCAACCCGTCCCACCAGTCGATCCCGCAGGTGTAGCAATGCAGAAGCACAATCGGGGAGGAACGCGCGCGAGCTGCCCCCGACCCCGGCACGCCCGGACGCGAAGCGCGAGCTGCCCCCGACCCCGGCACGCCCGGACGCGAAGCGCGAGCTGCCCCCGACCCCGGCACGCCCGGACGCGGAGCGCGAGCTGCCCCCGACCCCGGCACGCCCGGACGCGAAGCGGAGGACGTGCCGGGTCCTATATCCACCACCTGCAGCTCGCCACCGTTGAGGCGCAGGATCTGACCTCCTGGGACCGTGACCTCGGACGGCTTCCTCTCCTGGTCGACGGCGATCGCGTTCAGGCCCAGCAGCACCGCAAGAGCAAGTGCGATCCCGATCAGGATCTTCAGGGAGCGCCTCAAGCTTCCCCGGTGGCCTCCTCGTGGGGGCCGAGTCCGAGCTCATCGGCGCGGGCCTCGAGGGCGGCGATGATGACGCCGATGTGCTCGTTCAGCTCGACCCCGAGCTCCTTCGCCGCCCACACCAGCTGCTCGCGATCGACCGCTGCCGCGAAGGATGGCTGCTTCATCTTCTTTCGCACCGACTTCGGCTCCATCCCCTCGATCCCGGTTGGGCGGACGAGGGCGCAGGCGGTGGCGAAGCCCGACATCTCATCGACCGCGTAGAGAGCCTTCGCCATCAGCGTCTCCCGCGGGACCCCCATGAAGTCGGCGTGCCCGGCGACTGCGTCGATGATCTCCTGCGGGTATCCGCGTGCCTCGAGCTCGGCGATCGCATGGCGGGGATGGCCGGTGCCGAGGTCGGGATAGCGCTCGTAATCGAGATCGTGGACGAGGGCCGTGACCGCCCATGGCTCCGGGTCCTCTCCGTAGCGCGCGGCGTAGGCGAGCATCCCCGCCTCGACCGAGAGCGCGTGCTTGCGCAGCGAGGCGGACTCGGTCCACTCGCAGAAAAGCTCCCAGGCGTCGTCTCGGGTGGGCTCGGGCATCTGCGCTGTTACCCTAGTCGCGCCCTCGGCCGCACGAGGCCGGCGACACCGCCCCTCCCCCAAACAACCCCGTTTGCAGGCATTTCTCTATGGAAAAGTTCGTCATCCAGGGTGGGGTCTCGCTCTCCGGCGAGATCACCGCGGCAGGCAACAAGAACGCGGCGCTGCCGATCCTCGCCGCCTGCCTGCTCACCGACGAGGAGGTCCTCCTCCACAACGTGCCGCGAATCCGCGACACCGAGGCCCAGCTCTCGCTGCTCGAGCGCCTCGGCACCGATGTCTCCTGGGTGGCCGACAACAGCGTCCGCCTGCAGGCAACCTCGATCAACGAGGTCACCGTCGATGAGGAGGTGTCGAGCGCGATTCGCGCCTCGTTCCTGCTCGCCGGCCCGCTTCTCGCCCGCTTCGGCGAGGCGAGGATGCCCCCGCCCGGGGGAGACTTCATCGGCCGCCGCCGCCTCGACCCCCACCTAGACGCCTTCGCCGCGCTCGGGGCCCGGATCGGCGGGGACCGCCTGATCGAGCTCTCGGCTCCCCCCGGGGGGCTAAAGCCGTGCGGGATCTTCATGGATGAGCCCTCGGTCATGGGCACCGAGAACGCCCTGATGGCGGCGGCGCTGACGCCGGGGCCGACGACGATCTCCAACGCAGCCTCCGAGCCGCACGTCCAGGACCTCGCTCGCCTGCTGACGGCGATGGGGGCCCAGGTCGACGGGATCGGCTCCAATGTGATGACGGTCCACGGCCGCGACCGGCTCGGCGGCGCCGAGCACACCGTCTGCCCGGATCACATCGAGGTCGCGAGCTTCATGGCCCTCGCCGGAGTGACCGGGGGAGAGCTGAGGATCCGCAACGCCGAGCCCAACGACCTGAGGATGGTCCGGCGCCAGTTCAAGCGCCTCGGCTTTCAGTCGGTGATCGAGGGCCGCGACGTGATCGTCCCGCCCGAGCAGCACCTGAGGGTGCGCGACGACATGGGCGATGCGATCCCCAAGATCGAGGACGGCCCCTGGCCCGCGTTCCCGGCCGACCTCACGTCGATCGCCCTGGCGCTGGCGACCCAGGTCGAGGGCACGATCATGATCTTCGAGAAGATGTTCGAGAACCGGTTGTTCTTCGTCGACAAGCTGGTCGCGATGGGCGCTCGGATAACGCTGTGCGATCCCCACAGGGCGATGGTCAGCGGTCCGAGCCGTCTTCACGGCGAGCGCGTCGAGAGCCCCGACATCCGCGCCGGGATGGCGATGCTCATCGCCGCCCTGGCGGCCGAGGGGACCTCGGAGATCGGCAACATCAGCCAGATCGACCGCGGCTACGAGCAGATCGACGAGCGCCTCCGCGGCCTCGGCGCCCACATCGAGCGTGTCTCGGCGGACGTTCCCGCCTGACGGCGGCAGCGGAAAGCTCGGTCCCGTGATCCACCCGATCCCCCCAGGCACCCGCGACATCCTCCCCGACGAGATGCGGGAGCTGCGGCGCCTGCACCGGACGCTGGTCGACGTCTTCGAGGACCATGGCTACGGCGAGGTGGCCACCCCGACGATCGAGTACGACGAGGTGATGGCGCGCGGTGATGGCCGCTCCGCCGCCAGCGCCTATCGCTTCTTCGACGAGCGCGGCGAGCTGCTCTCGCTCCGCTCCGACATGACGGTTCCGATCGCGCGTCTGATCGCCAGCCGCTTCGCCGGCGCGGAGCCACCATTCCGGGTCTGCTACGTCGCAAACCTCTTCCGCGCCGTGCGGCCCCAGCGAGGCCAGATGCGCGAGTTCGCTCAGGCCGGCGTCGAGCTGGTGGGGGCGCCCGCGCCGGCCGGCACAGCGGAGGTGATCGAAGTCCTCGGCGCCGCCCTCGAGGCCACCGGGCTGAACCGGGCTGTGATCGGTCTCGGTGACGCCGACCTCTACCGCCAGCTCCTGGCCGAGCTCGGGGTCGAGGGCGAGGCTCGCGACTCGGTCCTGGGAAGGCTCGCGACTCACGACCTCGTCGGTCTTGAGTCGGAGTTATCCGAGTTGGCTGGGGTCAGTGAGGAGCGCCGGCAGACGCTGGTCGCTCTGACCCAGATGCGCGGCGGCCGCGAGGTGCTCGACGAGGCCCGCGAGATCGGGGGAGAGGCGGTCGAGCGCGCCACCGCCAGGCTGCAGGAGACCTTCGAGGCGCTGGAGGCGCGCGGCGCCGCGGAGCGGGTCCAGATCGACCTCGGACTGCTGCGCGACCTCGGCTACTACAGCGGCGCGATCCTCGAGGTCTACGACCCGGCGCTGGGGCACATCCTCGGCGGCGGTGGCCGCTACGACGGGCTGATGTCGAGGTTCGGGGCCGACCTGCCCGCGGCCGGGTTCGCTCTCTACCTGGAGAGGGTGCATGTCGCGCTCCTCGAGGAAGAGGGCGTTGGCGGGGGAGTCGGGGAGCAGCGAGCAGGGGGCGGGGGTGAGGGCCCGTGACCCAGGTGGCGGGATCGCTGAGCGCCAAGCCGGGTGGGCCGATCAAGTTCGCAGTGCCCCGCGGGGCGCTCTTCGCCGAGACCCTCGACCTTCTCGACGCGGCCGGGATCCCGACCGCGGAGCTGCGCGGCGACTCGCGCTCGCTCGTCTTCGAGACCGACGACATCACCCTGGTGACGATGCGGCCATCCGACGTGCCGACCTACGTCGAGGCCGGTGCGGCCGACGTCGGGATCACCGGCAAGGACGTCCTCTTGGAGCAGTCGGACCGGATGGTCTACGAGTTGGCCGATCTCGGCTATGGCAGATGCCGGATGGTGGTCGCGGGAAGGGTGGGGGACACCCGGCTGGGGGAATCCGAGCGCCGCCTCGGGGCGATTCGGATCGCGACCAAGTACCCGCGCGTCGCCGAGCGGCATTTCGAAGCCAGCGGCCGCCAGGCGGAGGTGATCGAGGTCAAGGGATCGGTCGAGCTGGCGCCGCTGACCGGGCTCGCGGACGGCATCGTCGACCTCGTCGCCAGCGGCCGCACCCTGGAGGAGAACGAGCTCGAGGTGCGCGAGGAGATCGTCACCTGTACGGCCCGCTTCGTCGCCAACCGCGTTGCCCACAAGCTTCGCGCCGATGAGGTGGACGACCTGACCGCACGCCTGAAGGCGGCGACCGGGGCACCGTCGCCTTGAGGGTCACGCGCATCGATTGGGACGGCGCAGATGCCGCCGGGCTCGCCACCCGCCTGCGGCCCGACGGCCCCGGCCCCGAGGCCGTGGGCGAGGACGTCGCCGGCATCATCCGCAGGGTCCGGAACGAGGGCGATGCCGCCGTGCTCGAGCTGGGAGCGCAATTCGACGGGGTCCGGCCGCAGAGTCTGCGAGTCCCCTCCGAGGAGATCCACGCGGCGTCGGCGATGCTCGACCCGGGCTTCCGCGAGGCCCTGGGGGTGGCCGCCGCCAACATCCGCCGGGTCGCCGAGTCGCAACTGGCCGCCCGTCCCGTCTCGGTCGATCTGCCCCAGGGCCAGACGGTCATGATCCGTGAGGTCGCCGTCGCAAGCGCCGGCATCTACGTGCCCGGTGGCGGCGCCGCGCTCGCTTCGAGCGCACTGATGTGCGCGATTCCCGCACACGTCGCCGGGGTCGGCCGAATCGCGGTCGCCTCGCCTCCGGGCCCCGAGGGGCGGGTCAGCGCGGCGGTGCTCGCCGCGTGCGACGAGGCCGGGGTCGAGGAGGTCTACGCGACCGGCGGCGCTCAGGCAATCGCGGCCCTCGCCGTCGGCACCGAGACGATCGCCTCCGTCGATCTCGTCGCAGGCCCGGGCAACCCCTACACCCAGGAGGCCAAGCGCCAGCTCTTCGGCCAGGTCGGCATCGACGGCATCGCCGGGCCGTCGGAGCTGATGGTGATCCTCGATCGCAGCGCGAACGTGGAGTGGATCGCCTTCGATCTCTGCGCTCAGGCGGAGCACGGCGCCGACAGCCCGCTTGTCGCGGCCGCCGTGGAGCCCGGCATCCTCGACCGCCTCGCCGGGCGGGTGGCCGAGATCGCCAGCGAAAGGCCGAGCGTCGCCGAAGCTGCGCTCGCCCTGGTCACCGTGCCCAGTGCCGATCACGCGATCGCCCTCGCCAACGCCCTCGCTCCCGAGCACCTTCAGATCGCCGTCGAGGACGCCGAGGAGCGGGCCGCTGCGGTGACGACCGCGGGTTGCGTGTTTCTCGGCGACACCTGCGCGACCGCCTTCGGCGACTACGCCGCGGGCTCCAACCACGTTCTGCCGACCGGGGGGGCCGGGCGCTTCCAGGGACCGCTCGGCCCGGGGTCGTTCCGGCGCCGGATCGCAAATGTAAGCTTGCCCGGCCCGGCGGCCGCGGCGCTGGCGCCGCACGTCGACGCGCTCGCCCGGGCCGAGGGGCTCCCCGTCCACGGCGAGTCAGCGAGGTTGAGGCGATGACGCGAACGGCCCAACAGTCGAGAAAGACGAAGGAGACCGAGATCCGGCTCTCGGTAGATCTCGACGCCGGAGGCGGGGGAGGAGTGATCTCCACCGGCGTCGGCTTCCTCGACCACATGCTCGAGCTGGTTGCGCGCCACGGCCGTCTCGGCCTCGAGGTCGAGGCCAGCGGCGACCTCGAGACCGGCGCTCACCACACCGTCGAGGATGTCGGAATCGTCCTCGGGCAGGCGGTGGACATCGCTCTCGCCGACCGCTCGGGGATCCGCCGCTACGGCTCGGCGCTGATCCCGATGGACGAGTCGCTGGCCGAGTGCGCGATCGACATCTCGGGTCGCCCGCTCTGCGTTTTCGAGGGCGAGATCCCCGTGACCACGATCGCGGGATTCGACACCGACCTCTCGGAGGAGTTCTTCCGCGCCTTCGCCGCCTCGGCCAAGCTGACGCTTCACATCAGCGTCCGCAACGGCAGCAACGCCCACCACATGATCGAGGCCTGCTTCAAGGCCTTCGCCAGGGCCCTGCGCGAGGCCGTCTCGATCGATCCCGGCGAGAGCGGAGTGCCGTCTACGAAGGGAACCCTGAGCGGGTGACGCGGGTCGCCGTCCTCAACTACGGGATGGGCAACCTTCGTTCGGTCGCAAAGGCGCTCGAGCACGTCGGCGTCGAGGCCGAGGTGACCGGCGACCCTGATGCCGCGAGGCGCGCGGACGGGATCATCCTTCCGGGCGTGGGGGCCTTTCCGAAGGCGATGGAGCGAATCGGGCCGAGCGGGCTCGGCGAGCTGATCGCCGAGCGCGCCGGGGCGGGCGTTCCCGTACTCGGGATCTGCCTCGGCCTGCAGCTTCTCTTCGGCTCCTCGACCGAGCTTGGTGGATCCGCCCGGGCTTGGCCTGCTCGAGGGCGAGGTGACCGTGCTGGAGGCCGGCGACCTCAAGGTTCCCCACATCGGCTGGTCTCCGGTCGAGTGGGAGCGCCGCTCGCCGCTCGCGACCGGGATCGAACCCGGGACACCCTTCTATTTCGTCCACTCCTATGCGGTCAGGCCGAGGCCCGACGACGTGATCGGGACCGCCGCCCACGGCGAGCACTTCGCCTGCGCCGTCGAGCGCGGCAACATCTTCGGCGTCCAGTTCCATCCCGAGAAGTCCGGCTCCGCCGGCCTGGCGCTGCTCTCCAACTTCGCCGGCATCTGCGCACCCGCCGCGGCGACGGCGTGATCCTCTACCCGGCAATCGACATCCGTGAGGGAAGCGCTGTCCGCCTGACCCAGGGCGATTACGCGCGCGAGACCGTCTATGACGCCGACCCCGCCGAGGCCGCGGCCCGCTGGGCTGGCGGCGGCGCCCGCCGCCTGCACGTCGTCGATCTCGATGGAGCGAGGTCGGGAAAGCCCCGCAACCTTGGGACGGTGCGGCGGATCGTGAAGGCGGCGGGCTGTCCGGTCCAGGTCGGAGGAGGGCTGCGCGACGCCGGTGCGGTCGAGGACGTGCTGCGGGCCGGAGCAGAGCGCGTCGTCATCGGCACCGCGGCGCTGCGCGACCGGGATTTCCTCGACGCCCTGCTCAAGCGCCACGGCGAGCGCGTCGTCGTCTCGGTCGACGCCCGTGACGGCAAGGTGTCGCTGGCGGGCTGGACCGAGACCAGCGAGACCGACGCCGCCGAGGCCGTTACCGCGCTCAGCGCCCGCGGGGTCGCCCGTTTTCTCTTCACCCCGATAGAGGTCGACGGGACGATGGAGGGCCCCGGCCTCGCCGAGCTTGCCCGCGTCGCTGACGCCACCGACGCCGAGGTCCTCTACTCGGGCGGGATCGGCGATCTCGCCGATCTCCGGGACCTCGCCGCCGCCGCTCCGGCGAATGTGAGCGGGGTGATCGTCGGCCGGGCCCTCTACGAGGGGCGCTTCACGGTCGCCGAGGCCGAGAACGCGCTCACCACCGCGTAGCCTCCAGCCCGTGGTGCTGAAGCGCGTCATCCCCTGCCTCGACGTCGACGCCGGTCGCGTCGTCAAGGGCACCAACTTCGTCGGCCTTCGTGACGCCGGCGACCCGGTCGAGCTTGCCGAGCGCTACGACGCCGAGGGCGCCGACGAGCTCGTCTTCCTTGATATCACCGCATCGCACGAGCGCCGCGAGACGATCGTCGAGCTGGCCCGGCGCACCGCCGACAACGTCTTCATCCCGTTCACGATCGGCGGCGGAATCAGGTCGGTCTCAGACGCTCAGGCCGTTCTCGACGCCGGCGCCGACAAGATCTCGGTCAACTCCGCCGCCCTCGAGCGCCCCCAGCTGCTGGACGAGCTCGCCGACCATTTCGGCGCCCAGTGCGTGGTCGTGGCCATAGACGCGAAGCGAAGTACCCGCGACCCCGCCGCCCCCGGACGCGAAGCGGGAGGCGCCCGCGACCCCGCCGCCCCCGGACGCGAAGCGGGAGGCGCCCGCGACCCCGCCGCCCCCGGACGCGAAGCGGGAGGCGCCCGCGACCCCGCCGCCCCCGGACGCGAAGCGGGAGGCGCCCGCGACCCCGCCGCCCCCGGACGCGAAGCGGAGGAGGCGGCGGGCTCTTGTTTCGACGTCTACACCCACGGCGGCCGCGAGCGCTTCGAGGGCCGCGACGCCGTCGCCTGGGCGCGGGAGGCGGCCGAGCGCGGCGCCGGCGAGGTGCTGTTGACGAGCATGGACCGCGACGGCACCAGCGACGGCTACGACACTGAGCTGACGCGCGCCGTCGCCGCAGCGGTGCCGATCCCGGTGATCGCCTCCGGCGGGGCGGGGGAGCTGCGACATCTGAGCGAGGCGGTGACCGAGGGTGGCGCCGACGCCGTGCTCTGCGCCTCGATCTTCCACTACGGCACCTTCACGATCCGCGAGGCCAAGGAGCAGATGGCCGCAGACGGAATTCCGGTGCGGCTCTGAGCCCGGTCGAGTGGACGATTCCCTCTGTATAACGAGGCCGATCGTCCACTCGACGGCGGGACCCTAGCCCGACGCGAGGTCGGTGGCGAGGCCCTCGACCCCGCTCGAGCCGAGGATCTCAAAGCGGTCGAGCTCGTAGGGATGGTTGCGGGAGGCGTCACCCGGTATCTCGGTCATGGCACCGGTGTAGCCGGCCGCCTTCACTGCCGCGATCACGGTTGCGTCGTAGCGGCCCGCCGGATAGCAGAAGTTGTTGACGCCGACGCCGTAGTCGCGCCGCAGAATCGCTCGCGAGCCCTCCAGCTCACGCTCGAGTGTGGCAGCGTCGAGGGTGGTCAGATCGAGGTGGTTGATCGTGTGCGAGGCCAGCTCCCAGCCGGCGGCGATCATCGCCTCGACATTGCTCGTGTAGAGGTCGGACCCCTTCGCCTTCAGGTTGAGGACACCAGCCCAGCCGTGCCGGCGAAGCTCGGGAAGGGCGAACGTGAACTGCGGCCGGTAGCCGTCGTCAAAGGAGATCACGACCGGCTTCGGCGGCAGCCTCCCCTTCCGGTACCAGGCGCGCTGGACCTGGTCGAGGGTGACGGCCTCGTAACCGTTGCGATCGAGCCAGTCCATCTGGCGGCGGAAGTCGGGGCGGGTGACGTATAGCTCGGGGTAGGGAGCGTCGGCGGGGGCCTCTCCGAGGACGTGGTACTCGAGGATCGGGACCGGGCCGGTGTGGGGGGTCCAGTTCGGCTGCGGGGTTCCGTTGACGACCGGCTTCGACCCCGAGGCGGTGGGCTCCCCCCCGGCGCGAGGGGACGCCGCCGGGCCGGGGCCCGCGCCCCCGTCTCCGTCCCCGCCTCCCGAGAGGGCGACAAGCGCGAGCAGCGCCGCCGCGACGGCAAGCCCCGCGACCGCCACCAACCTGCGGCGCCGCCCCCGGCGTCGCAGGGCCTCACGGCGTCTGGCCGCTATCCGGTCCGGAGCCCGAGGATCCACCTGAGCCGGCGCCCTTAGCGCCCTTCGTCGGTTTCGGCTTCTTCTTCACCGGCTGCAGGGCGAAGATGCTCGAGTAGCCGGTCAGGTATATGCGCCTGCCGTCGGAGATCACCGGCATGTAAGCGCCGGTCTTGAAGGAGAACTTCTTCTCACCGTTGCTCAGCTTGAAGCCGTAGGTGGTCGTTCCCTCGAAGGTCGCGACGTAGACGAGGGGGCCGACCACGCTGAGCGACCCGATCACAGAGCCACCGAGCGAGCGGACCCAGCGCTCGGCCCCGGTCTTCGCGTCGAGGGCGTAGATGTTCCCGTCGTAGGAGCCGATGTAGACGGTCGGGGGCATACCCGGGGCGTCGGCGACGGTCGGGCCCGAGTAGACGTAGCCGCCGGTCGACTGGGTCCAGGCCAGTTCGCCGTTGCTTGCGTCGAAGCTGTAGACGCGGCCGTCGTTGTTGCCGCTGTAGACGCGGCCAAAGGCGACCGCGGGCGTCGAGTAGAACTCGCCTGTGCGGCTGAAGCTGAGGCCCTGAGAGCCGGCCTGCCATTTGAGACTGCCGTTGCTTGCCTTGACCGCGCTCATCTCGCCGCCGTAGTCCCCGACGTAGAGGGTCCCGTCCCTATAGGCCGGGCCGGCCTTGATCGCCCCCGCCAGCGGGGTCTCCCAGATCGTCTTGCCGCTGCGGGTCGAGAGCGAGCGCAGGACGCCGTCCTCGTCGCCGAAGTAGACCCGATTGCCGACGACCACCGGCGAGGACTCCGAGCGGCCAGGGAGCGGGTGCTTCCAGATCGTCTTCCCGGTCGCTGCGTCGAGGCTGAGGATCTGACCGGGAACGAGGTTGACGATGAAGAGCCTGCCCTTCGAGTATGCGGGAGAGGAGGCGTTGAGGGCGGCGATCCGCCGCTGCCAGATGATCCTTCCGGTGTCGGCGTCGAGCGAGTAGGCGAAGCCGTTGTTGTCGACGAAGAAGAGGCGCCCGTCGCAGCCGAGCTTGGTCCGCTTCACGCACAGCTCCCGCGACTTGACGAAGATCGGCGGAAACTCGATCAGCGGCTTGCCTCCGTACTTCCAGATCTCCTTGAACGGCGGCTTGACATCCTCGGCGCGAAGCCAGCGCGTGCGGGCGCGGTCGAAGCCGAACATCGGCCAGTTGGTCGTCCTCACGACGGGGTCACGCTTCTCCTTCTTGAACGGGACGTTGGCGCCGTTGCTGATGTCGGCTGGCCTCTTGAAGAAGAGCTCGTAGGCCCCGAAGGCGACCGCGGCCGCAAGCACGACGGAGCCGACGATCGCGGCCGCGAGCTTGCGGCGGTCCTGCCACCAACGGGCGCCGCTCCCGCCCGTGGCGCCGCTCCCAACCCGCTCCCGCCCGTGGCGCCGCTACCGCGCTCGGGGGCCGGCTTCTTCGGGGCCCCCTCGCCCTTGGATCCGGGCTTGGGGTTCGGGCCCTCTGGTTTCGGCGGGTCGGCCATCCGGGGAACGGGTCATGGTACGGAACCAACTTCATGCCAAAGCCCCTGGTAACGAATGCCGAGCTCGGCGCCGCGATCGCGGCAACGTTCCCCGAGGCGGGGGAGATCGTCGCCGCGGCGGGCGGCGCGCCGGTCTATCTCGTCGGCGGCGCGGTCCGCGACCTCCTGCTCGGCAGGGAGCGCGGCGACCTCGATCTCGTCACCGAGGGCGACCCCGCCGAGATCGCGGCTCGGCTGGGGAGCGAGACCACCCATCACCGGCGGTTCTCGACCGCCAAGGCTCGCCTCGGCGCGCATGAGGTCGACATCGCCCGGGCCCGGACCGAGACCTACCCGCACCCCGGAGCCCTGCCCGAGGTCTCACCGGCCGAGGGGATCGCCGAGGACCTGGCGCGGCGCGATTTCACGATCAACGCGATGGCGATCCCGCTCTCACCCGCGGACGGCGCCGAGCTGATCGATCCCCACGGCGGGCGCGACGATCTCGAGGCCGGGGTGCTGCGGGTCCTGCACAGTGGGTCCTTCGCGGATGACCCGACCCGCGCCCTGCGCGCCGCGCGCTACGCCGCCCGCTTCGGTTTCGAGCTGGAACCCGGGACAGCCGAGTTGCTGGCCTCAGCCGACCTCTCCACGGTCTCCGAAGACCGGCGCAGGGCGGAGCTCGAGCGGATCGCAGCCGAGACGACGGCGCCACGCGCCTTCGAGCTGCTCGGCGAGTGGGGGCTGGTGGTACTACGGCCGGGCGGCGCCGAGCTGGCCGCGGTGGTTGCGGACTTGCTCGCCTCGCCTCCCTGGAGCGGGTTCGTGGAGCCCGCCCCTGCCGTGCTTGCGGCGGCGCTCGGACCGCCGGGCGAAGAGGCCGATCTGGCCGCCGCCGAGCCCACGCGTCCCTCGCTCGCGGTCCTTGCCGCGGCCGGCCGCGACCCGGTCGAGCTCGCCCTTGCGCGGGCGATGGGAGCGGAGTGGCTCGACGACTACGTCGGCCAGATGGCGTCGTGTCAGACTCGAGATCGGAGGCGACGACCTGATCGCAACCGGAGTCCCGAGCGGGCCGGCGATAGGACGCGGGCTCGGCGAGGCGTTGCGCCGCAAGCTCGACGGGGAGGTGCACGGTCGCGAGCAGGAGTTGGCCGCTGCGCTCGAAGCTGCCGCCGCGGATTGAGGTCACCGAGCTTTGCGCCGTTCACTTTCTGCTTTCGTTATCGGATGCAGTGGCGTGAGGCAGACGGCGTCAGATGGCTCGAGGCCGAGCTCGGGGGGGCGAGGGCAGCCTTCTCCACCCGTCTCGGAGGGACGAGCTCGGGGGCCTTCGAGAGCCTCAACCTCGGCGTGCTCACCGACGACGACACCGACGCCGTGATCGCCAACCGCCGCCGGCTCAGCGCCGCCCTCGGTCTCGAGCCCGACCGGGTCGTGATCGGCCTCCAGGTGCACGAGGCCGCGGTCGCGACCCACTCCGGGCCGCAGCGGCCGAGCCCCTTCGCCGAGCCGGGGAGCCCCAACCCGGAGTTCGACGGGCACGTTCTTTGCGCACCCGGCCTGGCGGGCCTCGTCTTCGTCGCCGACTGCCTGCCGGTGGCGCTATCGGGACCGGGGGGCTGCGCGATCCTTCACTGCGGCTGGCGCGGCCTCGCAGCCGGGATCGTCGCCCACGGCGCCGAGGCCATCGGGGCCCGCGACGCTGCGATCGGCCCGGGAATCGGCCCCTGCTGCTACGAGGTGGGGGAGGAGGTGCTGGCGGCCGTTCGCGCCCCTCGGCGAGGGGATCGCCGAGGGCCGCATGCTCGATCTGGCCGGAGGTGGCGAGGCGGCTGCTTGGCGCAGGCCGGCGTCGAGGATGTCTCCGCGGCCGGCCTCTGCACTCACTGCGAACCGGACCTCTTCTTCTCCCACCGCCGCGACAACGGGACAACCGGCCGCCAGGCCGGCCTCGTCTGGGCCGAGGGGGCCTGAGCCGTGCCGCCGGCCCTGATCCACGACCTCGATCCGGAGAAGATCGCCGCCAACCTCGCAGAGGTGGTCGCGGAGTGCGGACCGGGCGTCGAGGTGCTGGCGGCGACCAAGTACGTCCCGCTCGAGGAGATGGGAGCGCTGGCCGAGGCCGGGGTCAAGCTCGTCGGCGAGAACCGCCAGCAGGACCTCGGCGCCAAGCACGAGCGCTGGGGCGACGTCTTCGAGTGGGACTTCATCGGCAACATCCAGAGCCGCAAGGTGAAGCTGATCCTCCCGCGTGTGCCGGCTGATCCACTCGGTCGCCACCGACTCCGTCCTGGCCCAGCTCGGCCGCCACGGCGACGAGAGCACCGAGGTCCTGATCGAGGTCAACGTCGCCGGCGAGGCAGGGCAAGGGCGGGGTGGCTCCGGATGCCCTCGCCGAGTTCATCGAGCGCTGCCCGGTCCGCGTCGGTGGCCTGATGACGATGCCGCCGTTCAGCGAGGACCCAGAGGCCTCGCGGCCCCATTTCGCCCGCCTCGCCGAGCTCGCCGCCGCGCACGGCTTGGAGCGGCTCTCGATGGGAACCTCCCAGGACTGGCGGGTCGCGGTCGAGGAGGGGGCGACGATCATTCGCCTCGGCACCGCCCTGCTACGTCGTGAAATCGGCGCTAAGTTCTGCGGCATAATCAGTAAAGGAATCGGCCGCCAGGAGCCGAACCACGCCGTTACGATGGCCCTACGAGACACATGGCATAGCGCACTCGTCTACTTCGGACTTGCCGAGGATCACGACTACGGGCCCGAGTACGAGGACGACTTCGAGCCCGAGACCGGCTCGGAGGAAGTCTTCGACACGGCGTGCCGCGAGCGCGACCGGGCGCACGGTTCGACGCCTGCCGACCTCGCGCCGGCCCGCCGCGACGAGATCGACGACATCTTCGCCGACGACGAGCCGATCGCCGCCAGCCGCACCCGGACGCTGCGCCCGGTCGACAACAACGGCGGCGACGTCCAGGTCCACCTCGTCATCCCGCGCAACTTCAACGACGCCCAGCAGGTCGCCGACCAGTTCAAGCGCTCGGTGCCGGTGATCCTCAACCTGCAGACCACCGACCACGAGCTCTCGAAGCGGATGATCGACTTCTGCTCCGGGCTCACCTACGCGCTCGACGGCGGCATGCAGCGGATCGCCGAGAAGATGTTCCTGCTGACGCCGCGCAACGTCGAGGTCTCGGCCGAGGAAAAGGCGCGGCTGATCGACAAGGGCTTCTTCAACCAGTCCTAGGCGGTGGTGGGGGCGGGTGCCCACCTCTCTCAACTCGAAGGCCGACGGCCTTCGATGACAAGCCGTTCGGAGGGTCACCGGACCCGTCCAACAGCCTCGACTCGGGCAGAGCGGCGCCGGGCGCTCAGTCGGGCGGCGACTAGGCTCAGACGTATGCAGTCGGCTTCATCGGCTCGGGCAGCATGGCGGCGGCGATGGCTCGGGGGTGGGCCTCGGGTCCGAGGGGCCGAGCGGATGCTCTTCAGCGACGCCGGCTCCGGGCGGGCCGGGGAGCTGGCGGTCGAGCTCGGTGGCGAGGCGGTGGAGTCCAACCGCGAGATCGCCGAGCGCTCCGACCTCGTCGTTCTCGCGGTGAAGCCGGCGGCGCTGGATGCGGTCGCGGCCGAGGCCGCTTCGGCGCCGGCGGTTCTCTCGATGCTGGGGGCGACTCCGCTGGCGCGGGTCGCCGCGGCGTTTCCGCGGTCGGCCGCCTTCCGGGTGATGCCCAACGTCGCGGTCGAGGTCCGAAGGGGGGTCCTCTGCTACGAGGCGTCGGCGGATGCGCCGGCCGACGCGAAGCGGTCGGTTCGCGAACTGCTCGAGGTGCTCGGTCACCTGGTCGAGGTAGAAGACGGCGATTTCGACGCCGCCACGGCGGTGATGGGATGCGCGCCCGCCTATCTGGCGCTCGCGGTCGAGGCGATCGCCGACGGCGGGCGCCGAGGACGGCCTCGACCCGCAGTTCTCGCGCGACCTCGTGATCGAGACGACGGCGGGGACGGCGGAGCTGCTGCGACTGCGCCATCCGGCCGACGTCCGCGCCGCCGTGGCGTCGCCCGGGGGCAGCACCGAGGCCGGCCTCGGTGCGCTCGAGCGCCACGGCGCCCAGGCGGCTTTCGCTGCGGCTGTGCAGGCCTCGCTGGAGAGGATGCGGGAAGGGTGATCGCGGCGATCACCCGAAACGACGTCGCCGACTACGTCAGCGCCCTCTTCATCGTCTACATCATCCTCATCTTCGCCAGGATCCTGATCTCGTTCATCCCACAGGTCCCTCACAGTGCCACCCTGCGCCCGGTGCTCGACTTCATCACCGACACCACCGACCCCTACCTCAACCTCTTTCGCCGCTTCCTGCCTCCGATCGGCGGCAGCGGATTCGCGCTCGACCTGAGCCCGATGGTCGGGATCATCGTCCTCTACGTCTTGCAGGCGTTGCTGGTCGGCCTGATCGCACCGTGAACGACCGCCCCTGGCGCCTCGCCGGGGCGCTCTGTGGACTCGTCGTCATCGCCGACCAGGCGGCAAAGGCGGCGATCGAGGCGAACCTGGTGCCGGGGGAGTCGGTCGACGTGCTGGGGCCACTGCAGTTGACCAGCGCCCATAACTCCGGCGTCGCCTTCGGCCTCGCCGGAGGAGGCGGGACCGCGGTGATCATCTCGACGCTGGCGGCACTGGCGCTGATTGTCTTCCTCTTCTCCCGCGACCCGGCGCGGCCCTGGATGTGGGTCGCGGTTGGCCTGCTCGCAGGGGGTGCCCTCGGAAACCTCGCCGACCGGGTGCAGTCAGGCTCGGTTACGGACTTCATCGACCTGCCGCTGTGGCCGCCGTTCAACCTCGCCGACGTCGCGATAACCACCGGCGTCGTGCTGCTGGCGTGGGTATACCTGAGGGAGCCCGCCGGAGATGGCTGAGTCCCTGCGGATAGTCCACCGCGACGAGCATCTCGCGGTCGTCGACAAGCCCGCCGGACTCGTCGTGCATCCGGCCCCCTCTCACACCGGGACGACCCTGGTCGACGAGCTCGGCGACCTGCTCGCGGGCGGCGAGGATCCCGAGCGCCCGGGAATCGTTCATCGCCTCGACCGAGGGACCAGCGGCCTGATGGTCGTCGCCCGCTCCGACGAGGCCCACAGGGCGCTGCAGGAGCAGGTCAGGCGCCGCGAGGTGGAGAGGGTCTACCTTGCGCTCGCGGAGGGCAGGGTGCGTTCGCGCACCGGAACGATCGACGCCCCGATCGGGCGCGCCTCGCGCAGGCGCCACCGGATGGCGGTATCGGGGGCATCGGCGCGCGACGCGCGGACCCATTTCGAGGTGCTCGAGCTGCTCGCTGCCGAGACCTACCTCGAGGCGAAGCTCGAGACCGGCCGCACCCACCAGATCCGCGCCCACTTCGCCGCCATCGGCCACCCGCTGATCGGCGACGAGACCTACGGGGGGCCGATGCAGGTACGGCCTCGAGCGCCAGTTCCTCCACTCCCACCGCCTCTCCTTCACCCACCCGATCACGGGAGAGCGCATGGAGGCGCGCTCCGAGCTACCCCCGGACCTCGCCGCGGCGCTGGAGGGCGCCCGGGCCGCCTGAGCCATCGTCCCCGCTTTCTGCTTTCCCCTTCTTCTCTACACTCAGCGCTTCAGAGACCACTACCCCCATTTCCCAACCCGGATCCTGCCCAGCGACGCTGGGTCCCGGCGCCGGGAGATGGTGAGCCACCAGCACCGATAACAAGGAGCATCACATGGCCGAAGCAGGCATCAAGGAGCTGCTGCAGGCCGGAGTCCACTTCGGCCATCAGACACGCCGCTGGAACCCGAACATGCGCCGCTACATCTTCGGTGAGCGCGACGGGATCCACATCATCGACCTCATGCAGACCGAGCCGTTGCTCGACGACGCCCGCCGGTTCGCCGGAGAGCTGTCGAGCGGAGGCGGAACGGTCCTCTTCGTCGGCACCAAGAAGCAGGCGCGCGACTCGGTCAAGAACTGGGCCGACCGCTGCCAGATGCCGTATGTGAACCTGCGCTGGCTCGGCGGGCTGCTGACCAACTTCAACACGATCTCCGCCCGGATCAAGCGACTGCACGAGCTGACCGAGCTCCAGGACAACGGTCAGCTCGAGCTGCTGCCGACCAAGGAGCGGATGCGGATGCAGGCGGAGCTGGCGAAGCTCGAGTACAACCTCGGCGGGGTCCGCGACATGGACCGGCTCCCCGACGCGGTCTTCGTAACCGACCTGAAGACGGAGGAGATCGCCGTCCGCGAGGCGGCGAGGCTGCGGATTCCGATCATCGGGTTGGTCGACACCAACTGCGACCCGACCCCAGTCGATTTCGTGATCCCGGGCAACGACGACGCGATCCGCTCGTGCGAGCTGGTGATCGGCACGGTCGGCTCGGCGATCGACGAGGGCGCCGGGGCTTGGCGCGCCGAGGAGGCGCGTCGCCGCGCCGCCGAGGAGGAGCGCCGACGGATCGAGGCCGAGGAGCGTCGCAAGCGCGAGGAGGAGGAGAAGGCCCGCAAGGAGGCCGAGGAGGCGGCGGCGAAGGCAGCCGCCGAGGCTGAGGCAACCGCGGCCGACCAGGCCTCGCAGGTCGCCGCCGCGGCCCAGGCCGCGCCGGCGGCGAAGCAGGCGCCGCCAGTCGCCCCCCACCCCCAGAGGGTGGCGCCGGCGCCGCCGGCTGAAGCCGCCGCCCAGCCGGCAAAGCAACCCGAGCCGGCCGCCGAGAAGCCCGCGGAGCCTGCGGAGTCTGAGCCGGTCGCCGAGAAGCCGCGGAGCCTGAGCCGGCCGCGGTGAAGCCCACTGAGGCCGCCGATTCCGAGGCCGCCGCGGCGCCAGAGGGAGGGGATGGCTGATGGCGGTCACCGCTGCCGACGTCAAGGCCCTGCGCGACCGCACCGGCGCCGGGATGATGGACTGCAAGTCAGCACTGGCCGAGGCCAACGGCGACCTCGACCGAGCCGTCGAGATCCTCCGGGTCAAGGGACAGGCCTCGGCTTCAAAGCGCGAGGGCCGCGGCACCGACGAGGGCGTCGTCTCCTCCTACATCCACGCAAATGACAGGGTCGGCGCGATGGTCGAGGTCCAGTGCGAGACCGACTTCGTCGCCCGCACGGATGACTTCCGCGCCTTCGCCTACGAGGTGGCGCTGCACATCGCAGCGACGGGGCCGAGATACGTCTCCTCGGAGGAGATTCCCGAGGCCGAGCGCGCCGCCGAGCGCCGCGTCTTCGAAGAGAAGGCCCGCGAGGAGGGCAAGCCCGACAACGTGATCGAGAAGATCGTCGAGGGACAGCTCTCCAAGTGGTCGAGCGAGGTCGCCCTGCTAGACCAGTCCCACGTCAACGCCGAAAAGCACGACTCGAAGTCGATCGAGGAGTTGCGCCAGGAGATGGCGGCGAAGACCGGCGAGAACGTCAGGATCGCCCGCTTCGCCTACTTCCGCGTCGGCGAGGAATAGGCTCGCCGCCGATGGCGCCCGACCCGCGATTCAGCCGCATCCTCCTGAAGCTCTCCGGAGAGGCGCTGATGGGGGATCTCGACTACGGCACCGATGCCGGCGAGGTACGGCGAATCGCGCAGCAGGTCAGCGCCACCCGAGGCCGTGGGGTCGAGGTGGCGATCGTCGTCGGCGCCGGCAACATCTACCGCGGGCTCGAGGCCGCTGCGGCCGGGATGGACCGCGCCACCGGCGACTACATGGGGATGATGGCGACGGTACTCAACGCTCTCACCCTTCAGGATGCGCTGGAGAGCGTCGGTGAGCACACGAGGGTGATGTCGGCGATCGACGTCAAGGAGGTGGCCGAGCCCTACATCCGGCGCCGTGCCATGCGACACCTCGAGAAGGGGAGGGTTGTGATCTTCGCCGCCGGCACCGGCAACCCGTTCTTCACCACGGACACGGCCGCCGCCCTGCGGGCCCTGGAGATCCACGCCGAGGCGATCCTGATGGCGAAGAACGGCGTCGAGGGGGTCTACGACTCCGACCCGGCGCAGAACCCTGACGCCAAGTTCATCCCGGCGATCACCCACCGCGAGGCGATCGAGCGAGGCCTGCGGGTGATGGACTCGACGGCGCTCTCGCTCTGCATGGACAACGGCCTGCCGATCTACGTCTTCAACATGGGGGATGAGACCAACATAGATAGGATCGTCTCGGGCGAGAACGTCGGCACCCTGGTGTCCGCCGCGCCCTCCCCCCAGGGCGACTAGGAGAGAGCAATTGGAGCTGATCGACGAACTGCTGGCCGACGCCAAGGACCGGATGCACAAGTCGGTCGAAGCCGCCCGTGGCGAGCTCGCAACGGTCCGCACCGGTCGTGCCTCGCCGCATCTGCTCGACCGCATAGTCGTCGACTACTACGGCACGCATACGCCGCTGAAGCAGCTGGCCAACGTCGCCACCACCGACGCCCGTCTGCTGACGCTGACCCCTTACGACAAGTCCGGGCTGGGGGCGATCGAGAAGGCGATCATGGAATCCGACGTCGGCCTCACTCCGAGCAACGACGGCAACGTCATCCGCCTGCAGATCCCGGAGCTGACCGAGGAGCGGCGCAAGGAGATGGTCAAGGTCGTCCACGGCGTCGCCGAGGAGGGCAGGATCGCGGTCCGAAACGTCCGTCGCGACGTCATGCACGACCTGCGCGAGCTGAAGAAGGAGGGCGAGGCGGGGGAGGACGACGAGCGCCGCGCCGAGAGCGCCCTGCAGAAGGAGACCGATGCGGCCGTCGCCGAGATCGACGAGGCGCTGAAGGGCAAAGAGGAAGAGATCCTCGAGGTCTGAGCGCCGGCGCGGGCGCCGGCGCCACACAAACGATGGCCGTCCCCAGCTACGTCGCGATCATCACCGATGGGAACGGGCGCTGGGCGCAGCGGCGAGGCCTCGAGCCGATCGAGGGCCACGAGGCCGGCGCCGACGTCGTCAAGGCGCGGCTGCGCGACGCCGCCGAGTTCGGGGTGAAGGAGCTGACCGTCTTCTCCTTCTCGACCGAGAACTGGTCGCGCCCGGCGGCGGAGGTCGAGGGGTTGATGGAGATGTTCGGCCGGCGGATAGACACCGAGACGCCCGAGCTCGACGCCGAGGGAGTGCGGATGCGGTTCGTGGGACGCCGCGAGGGGATCCCCGCCGGCCTCGCCGAGCGAATGGATTGGGCCGAGGAGACGACCGCCGCAAATGAGCGAATCACCCTCTTCGTCGCCTTCAACTACGGGGGCAGGGCGGAGATCGTCGACGCGGCGCGAAGATTCGATGGGGACTCCGAGGAGGAGTTCCGCAAACACCTCTACGCGCCCGAGATGCACGACCCCGACCTGCTCATACGCACCAGCGGAGAGATGCGGATCTCCAACTACCTGCTCTGGCAATGCGCGTACTCGGAGTTCGTCTTCCGCGATGAGCTCTGGCCGGACTTCAGCCGCGAGTCGTTCGAGGCCTCCCTGGGTGAGTACGAGGCCCGCCAGCGCCGCTTCGGGGCGAGGTCCTAGCCGTGGCCTCCGACCGCGAGCCACGAAAGCGCCGGCGACCCTCGCTGAAGCTGAAGCTCCCCCGGCGCTCGCAGAAGCGCCGCGCCTCCCGCGGCGCCGGGAAGCGGGGGCCCACCGGGGCCGAGCCGTTTGACCTCGAGGCCGCCTCCGGCGGCATTCCCGGCGGCGAGGAGTTGCTGAGCGGGTCCTCCGAGGGGTTCTTCGCCGACGAGCGCCCGCAGCCGGCGTCCACCGGCATCGCGCCGCCCCGTCGCCGCCGCGGGCTCCGCGGGGAGACCCTGAAGAGGATCCTCGTCGCGATCCCCTGGATCGTCTTCGCGATCGCGATCACGGTCGCCGGGGGGATCGTCTTCGCGATCGCGTTGGTCGGGCTCAGCGTGATCGCCCTGCGCGAGTACTTCGTCATGACCGGCGAGTACCGGCCGGTCCAGGTAGCCGCCTACATCTCGGTAGCGGGGATGATCATGGCCGCGCACTTCGGCACCGCCTTCAACATTCTGCTCGCGATTGCGGCGTCGTTCCTGCTGCTCTTTCTCGTCGCCGCCCGGCGCTCCGATCGCGACGGGGTGACGCTCTCGATGGCGGTGACCCTGCTCGGGATGCTCTGGATCGGGCTCGCGCTCATCCACGCCGTCTTGCTCCGTGACCTCCCGCTGCACGGCGGGGCACTGCTGATCGACGTCCTCGTCGGCACCTTCGTCACCGACACCGCCGCCTACGCCACCGGGAGGATGTTCGGCAGCCACAAATTCGCCCCCCGCCTCTCCCCGAACAAGACCGTCGAGGGCCTGATCGGCGGCTTCCTCATCGGCACCCTCGGCTTCTGGTTCGCCGGCCTCTACCAGGACTGGCTCTCGGGTACCGACGCGCTGATCATGGGCGCGGCCGTTGCCGCCGTGGCGCCCGTCGGCGACCTCTTCGAGTCGATGATCAAGCGCGACCTCGGCCGCAAGGACACCGGCACCCTCTTCGGCCCCCACGGCGGGATCCTCGACCGCCTCGACGCGGCGTTCTTCACGATCGTCGTCGGGTACTACCTGGCGGTACAGCTCGTCTACTGAGCGGGCGCGGCCCACCACCTTCCTACACTGCTCTGCATGCGAAAGCTCGTGATTCTCGGCTGCACCGGCTCGATCGGCACCCAGGCGCTGGAGATCGTCCGTGGCTCGGAGCAGCTTCAGGTGGTCGGGCTGGCCGCCGGCAGCGGCTACGAGCAGGCGGTGGAGCAGGCACGGGAGCACGGAGTGCCGACGCTGGCTCTCGCCGACGCAGGAGCCGCCCAGAGCGCCAGGTCGCGCTGGAGCGGTCGTGTCCTCGCCGGCGAGGAGGGAATCACCGAGCTGATCGCGACATCGGGCGCCGACCTCGTTCTCAACGGAGTCGTCGGCGCCGCCGGGCTCGGGCCGACGATCGTCGCGCTGACCGAGGGGATCGACGTCGCCCTCGCCAACAAGGAGAGCCTGGTGATCGGCGGCGAGCTGGTGATGGCGCTCTCGGAGGCGACCGGCGCCCGCTTGCTGCCGGTGGACTCCGAGCACTCAGCCCTGCTGCCAGCTGATCGCCTCGGAGCCTCCGGGCACGGTCGATCGGCTCGTCCTCACCGCCTCCGGGGGTCCCTTCCGCGGGCGCAACGACCTCTCCGGGATCACCATCGCGGACGCGCTTGCGCACCCGACCTGGGACATGGGCGGGCGGATCACGATCGACTCGGCGACGCTGATGAACAAGGGCTTCGAGATGATCGAGGCCAACCACCTCTTCGGCGTCCCCTACGAGCGGATCGACGTCGTCGTCCACCCGCAGTCGATCGTCCACTCGCTGGTCCACCTCAACGACGGGGCCTCGCTCGCGCACCTCGGCTACCCCGACATGCGGGTGCCGATCTCCTACGCGCTCCACTACCCCGAGCGCGCCGACGTCCCCGTGCCCACGCTCGACCTCGCCGCGGTCGGCGAGCTCAGCTTCGAGGAGCCCGATCCCGAGACATTCGCCTGCCTGCGGCTGGCGCGCGAGGCCGGTGAGGCCGGCGGCACGGCCCCCTGCGTGCTCAACGCCGCCGACGAGGTCGCGGTCGCCGCATTCCTCGACGAGCGCATCGTCTTCGCCGACATTGCCGCGGTGATCGAGAGCGCTCTGGAGCAGATGCCGGCGGCGAGGGTGACCCACTTCGACGACCTCTTCGCCGCCGACGCCGAGGCTCGCCGCCGCGCCGCGGCTCTGGTCGAGGAGCTGGCGCCGGCATGAACTGGGCAATCGTCTTCCTCGGCTTCGCCTTCCTGATCATCCTCCATGAGTTCGGGCATTTCGCCGCCGCCAAGGCGACGGGGATGCGGGTCGAGCGCTTCTTTCTCTTCTTCCCCCCGAAGCTGTTCTCGACAAAGAGGGGCGAGACCGAGTACGGGATCGGCGCGATCCCGCTGGGGGGCTTCGTCAAGATCACCGGGATGAACCCGGACGAGGAGCTGCCGCCGGAGGTGGCCTCCCGCGGCTACTACCACCAGCCGGTCTGGAAGCGCATCGTCGTCATTGGGGCCGGCCCGGCGGTCAACATCGCGCTGGCGTTCGTGATCCTCCTCTTCCTCTCCCTCGGGGCCCGCGAGGTCGTCAACACGGTCGGCGAGATCGTCCCCGGCTCGCCGGCGGCGGCGAACCTGCGCAGCGGAGACCGGATCGTCTCCGTCGACGGCCGCAGCTACAAGGGCCTGCCTCTGGAGAAGCGGATCGTGAAGTTCTCCGACGCGGTCGCCGCCGACAGGTGCCCGGGCAAGCAGGTCGACGGCTGCAGCGCCGCCAGCCCCGTGGCGCTGGGGATCGAGCGCGGCGGCAACGTGAGGACGATCGAGGTCACGCCCGCCTACGACGAATCCGTGAAGCGGATGAGGATCGGCTTCTCCTACGGGTCGGCCCCCGCGGACGTGAGCCTCGGGGGGGCCGTTGACCGCGCGACCGGGGCGATGTGGCTCGTGACCACCAAGACGGTCGAGGTCTTCGCCAACATCTTCGACGCCAAGCAGCGCGAGCAAGTCTCCGGCGTGGTCGGCGTCAGCGATGTCGCGCAGCAGACGATCAGCGTCGGCTGGCGGCAGTCGCTGAGCCTGCTGGCGCTGATCAGCCTCTCACTCGGCCTGATCAATCTCTTCCCGTTCCTTCCCCTCGACGGCGGTCACATCTTCTGGAGCCTGGTCGAGAAGGTGAGGGGAAGGCCGGTCTCCTTCCAGGTGATTGAGCGCGCAAGCGCGGTCGGATTCGTGCTCGTGATCATGCTCTTCTTCATCGGGCTCTCCAACGACATCGGCAGGCTCTCGGGCGAGGGCTTCAACGTGCGGTAGTTTTCCCCGCACGGCCGAGGAATTTCCCTGCACGGCCGAGAAAGCGGAGGAGAGAGGGCCTTGGAAGCAACTACTGCTGAACGCTACGCAAGCGGCGGCCCGGGGCGGGCGCCGGACTCGGCCAATGTCTACGAGGCCTTCCGCAAGACGGTCGGGCGCCTCGGCGACGACGTCGCCATCCGCACCGAGGACGACTCGGTCTCGATCAGCTGGAAAGAGCTCGACGCCTGGGTCAGCCGGATCGCCGGCGGGCTCGAGAAGCTCGGGCTCGAGAAGGGCGAGACCGTGGCCGTGATGCTCAACAACCGCCCCGAGTTCATCCCGTGCGACCTCGCCGCGGTCTGCCTCGGAGGCGTCCCGTTCTCGATCTACCAGACCTCCTCGCCGGAGCAGATCGCCTACGTGGTCGGCGACGCGGGCTCGCGGATAGCGATCATCGAGTCGGCATTCCTCGAGGAGTTCAACGAAGCGCGCAAGAACCTCCCCGGCCTCGAGCACGTGATCGTGATCGACGGCGAGGGGGGCACCGAGACGCTCGAGGGGCTCGAGTCTGCCGATCCCGGCTTCGACCCGGCCGAGCGCGCCGCCGACGTCGGCCTCGATGACCTGCTGACGCTGATCTACACGTCGGGCACCACCGGCCCGCCGAAGGGGGTGCAGCTGACCCACCGCAACCTGATGGCGCTGACGACCTCGGTCGAAGGGATGGTCCCCCTCCCCGAGCGCGGCGGCCGGCTGATCTCGTGGCTGCCGACGGCGCACATAGCCGAGCGCGGCGCCCACTACTACCTTCCGGTGGTCCACGGGCTCACGGTGACGATCTGCCCCGATCCCCGCCGGATCGTCGAGTTCATCCCCAAGGTGAGGCCGTCGTGGTTCTTCGCCGTGCCGAGGATCTTCGAGAAGCTGAAGGCGGGGCTCGAGGCCCAGCTCGCCCATCTCCCGGACGAACAGCGGATTCCGGCCCAGAAGGGCCTCGAAGCGGCGATCCAGAAGGTCCGGCTCGAACAGGCCGGGGAGGAGGTCCCCGAGGAGCTCGCGGCGGCCGTGGCGCGGGCGGACGAAGAGCTGTTCTCGAAGCTGCGCGCCGCCCTTGGCCTAGATGACCTCTCCGCCGTCAACGTCGGCGCCGCGCCGACGCCGCTGGAGGTGCTCGAGTTCTTCCACGCGATCGGGATCCCGGTCGGCGAGCTCTGGGGGATGTCGGAGACCTGCGGCGTCGCCACCCTGAACCCGCCGGAGAAGATCAAGCTCGGAACCGTCGGGCCCCCGGTGCCTGGGGTGGAGATCAGGCTCGCCGAGGACGGCGAGGTCATGGTCAAGGGCGACGGGGTGATGCCCGGCTACCGCAACATGCCGGAGAAGACCTCCGAGACCTTCGAGGACGGCTGGCTGCTCACCGGTGACATCGGCGAGCTCGACTCCGACGGCTACCTGAAGATCGTCGACCGCAAGAAGGAGCTGATCATCAACGCCGCCGGCAAGAACATGTCGCCGGCGAACATCGAGGCGAAGCTGAAGTCCGCGAGCCCGCTGATCGGCCAGTGCGTGGCGATTGGCGACCGCCGGCCCTACAACGTCGCCCTGATCGTCCTCGACAGCGATTTCGCCCCGGCGTGGGCCGCCTCGAACGGGCTCGAGGGGACGCCGATCTCCGACCTCGCAGAAAACGAGGCCCTGGTGGCCGCGATCCAGACGGGAGTCGACGAGGCCAACTCGCGGATGGCACGGGTCGAGCAGATCAAGAAGTTCAAGATCCTGCCCGAGGAGTGGGCCCCCGGGGGCGACGAGCTGACGCCGACGATGAAGCTGAAGCGCAAGCCGATAGCCGAGAAGTACGAAGCGGAGATCGAGGGTCTCTACTCCTCCTGACGGCGTAGCCTCGGCCCGATGAGGGCCCTGCTGCGAAGGCTGCCGAAGCCGGCGCGCGAGCGCCTGCGGGCGCTGCGCAAGTCCTACCGAAGCGCCCGCTTCCGCACCCGCGAGCGCCTGCGCCCGGTCCGGGTCACCGAGGCGCAGATGGAGGCGGCCTTCCGCGACCTCGGGATCGGCGCCGGAGATGACGTCTGGATGCAGACCCAGATGTCATCGTTCGGCACGGTCGAGGGCGGCCCGGATGCCGTGATCCGGGCGCTGCGGGCGGTCGTCGGCCCCGACGCGCTGGTGGCGATGCCGGCCTTTGCGGTCGGGGGGCTGTCGATCGAGCACCTGCGCGAGAACCCGGTCTTCGAGTACCACGCGACGCCGTCGCGGATGGGGGCGATCACGGAGCGGTTCCGCCACCTCCCCGGCGCCCGCCGCAGCCTCCACCCGACCCACTCGATCGCCGCCCAGGGCCCGGGGGCCGAGGCGCTCGTCGCCGGCCACGAGGCGGCCGAGACCCCTTTCGGCGAGGGAACGCCGTTCGCCCGGCTGGTCGAGCGCAATGCCCGCCAGGTCTTCTTCGGAACCAGCACCAGGCCGATGACGATGTACCACGAGTTCGAGTGCACCCGCGAGCCCCCGTTCCCCTACGACGTCTTCCTCCCCGATCGCTTCGAGGTGACCTGCATAGACGCCGACGGGAACGAGATCGCCGCGAGCACCCTCGTGCACCGGCCCCGGCTCTCGATCGGCAGGATCGACGCCAACCCGCCGCTGGCGGCCGAGGTGCGGCGCAGGCTCGCCGCCGAGGGGATGAACTGCGTGGCGCTCGGGCGCTCGGACATCCTCTCGATTCCGCTTCAGGAGATGATCGCGGCATTCGAGCCGATGCTCACCGACGGGGTCACTATCTACGATCCCCAGATGCTCCGAGCGGAGGCCAGCAGATGAGCGAGCCCGAGGCGACACCCGCGCCGCCCACCGATTCCCGGCTCGAGCGGGTGCGAGAGCTCGAGCGGTTCGCGCTCGAGCGCCTTCCCTCGCTCCAGCTCAGCGACGGCGCCTTCTGCCAGGAGGTCTCGGCCGAGGACCCCGGCCGCCCCCGGGGCCGGTCCCTGCGCTACACACTGATCGTCCTGATCGGCCTGCTGCGCGCCGAGGAGCACGACTTCGAGCATCCCTTCCACACCGGCGCGATCCGCGCCAGACTCGAGTCTGGCCTCAACTCGGGCGAGCTTACCCCGGGCGACCTGGGGCTGGCGCTGTGGGCGGACTCGCGGATGTCGGCGGACTGGGTTGCGGGCCTCGTCGGTCTCCTGCGGCGTTCCCCGGCCGGCTCACCTAAGATCGCCTCGCTCGCGAGCATGGAGGTCGCCTGGATCCTCACCGGCCTGGTCGAGGCCGGGGTTCGAGTCGACCTCGGCGAAGGTGAGGCGCTGCTGACACAGGCCCGCTCGCAGCTGCTCGAGCGCCGCCCGGGCGGGCACCTGCTGGCCCACGTCGCGCGCGGGCCGAGGCAGCGCTTCCCCCACTTTGCCGATCAGATCTACGGCCTCCTGGCGCTCTCCCAGCTCGCCCGCGTGCGCGAGGACGCCGAGGCCCTGGATGCGGCGGTCTCCCTCGGCCGCAAGATCGTCGAGCTGCAGATGCCCGACGGTGCCTGGCCCTGGATCTGCGACCCGGTCCGGGGGACGGTCGTCGAGCCCTACGAGATCTACTCGATCCACCAGGACTCGATGGCGATCATGGGCCTGCACAACCTCAGCCAGGCGAGCGGCGAGGAGTCATTCCGCGCCGCGGCCCTGCGAGGGCTCGACTGGAACTACGGGGGCAACTTGCTCGGGGCGCAGATGTTCGACCCGGGGGCCGGGATGATCTACCGCTCGATCCGGCGAAAGCAGCGCTTCGCCCGAGCCCGACAGGCCCGCAACGCCGCTGCGGCCTATGCCCACGCGGAGCCGAAGCCGGTCGCGGCGAAGCGGCTCGAGGTCAATCGCTCGATGCGCCCCTACCACCTCGGATGGATCCTCGAGGCCTGGGCGGGCAAGGAGGAACTCGCCGCTGAGGGCGACTGACGCGGGCGCTCGGCGCTCAGCCGGGTTTGACGATCCTGAAGTCGCGTGAAGCGGGGCTGGGGTCGGCCCGACCGGCAGCGATCGCCTTGACCTCGAAGGTGTGCCGCCCGAACCCGAGCTTGCCGTAGGTCTTCGGCGAGGTGCATGGCACAAACGGCGCTGAGTCGATACGGCAACGGAACCTCGACCCGGGGAGGCTGGCGCTGAAGCGGAAGGTGGGTGTGCGGTCGCCCGATCTGCCCTTCGGCCCGCCGCTGATCTCCGTGTTCGGGGTCGGCGGGGGCGGACACGCAGACTCGCTCGGCACCGTCGAGTTCGGTCGCGGAGAGGGAGACGCGTCGGCGAAGTCGACGGCGCTGGCATTGGTGTCGTCGGCGGCCTCGAGCAGGGTTGGGCAGTGGTGAGCTATCGAGCGCCTGATGGCCATCGAGTCGGGGATCCCGAGTGGATCCACCGGCGCACCGGAACCCGGGGTCGTCGAACCGCTGAAGCTGCCCCAGGAGACGCAATCGAGCGCCTCCCAGCAGACCGCCCCCCCGGAGGGATCGAGTTGACCCGGGGAGAGGGCGCCGTTCGCGGTCGCCCCGAACTGCAACTCGGCTGCCGGCGTCGCCAGGAGGATCGTCCGCTGGTTTTCTGAGTGGGCGGCGTTGGCGGTGATCGTGTTCGTCGCGATCAGGCCTCCGCTCGCGTTATAGGTCTTGACCGAGTGGCCACCGACCAGGTTCTGCCCGGAGGCGTACATCTGCAACTCGACGTACTCGGAGTCGGGCTTGGCGCTCGACCCGGGATAGACCTCTCGCACGCTCATCAGGTGGAAGCTCGCGGAGGCAGCCGGCGCCCACAGCGCCAGCCCCGCCAGCGCCAGCGCCGCCACGCCCGAGGTCCTGCAGAGCTTCCGTGAGAGGTTCATTCGGCGGAGAATACGGGCACGAGCGCCTCCGGGTTCACCCTCGGCGCCAACCGCCCCCCGCAGGCGCGGGCGCCCGACGCCGCGCCCCCGGTACCCTTGCCGCGTGGCCTCCAAGCGCCAGATATTCGTCGGCGGCGTCCCGATCGGGGGCGGCGCACCGGTCGCCGTGCAGACGATGACCAAGACCGAGACAGCCAATCTCGAGGCGACGATGGAGCAGATCCTCAAGGTCGCCGACGCCGGCGCCGACATCGTCCGCGTCGCGGTTCCGCGCGATGAGGACGTCGAAGCGCTGAAGACGATCGTCCGCGACTCGCCGATCCCCGTGATCGCCGACATCCACTTCAACCACACCCTGGCGCTGAAGGCGATCGACGCGGGCGCCCACTGCATCCGGCTCAACCCTGGCAACATCGGCGGACGCGACAAGGTCGCCGAGGTCGCGGTCCGGGCGACCGAGGCCGGGGTGCCGATGCGGATCGGGGTCAACTCGGGGTCGCTGCCCAAGCACCTGCACGAACTCGAGCGCAGCGCGCCGGTCGAAGCACTGGTCGCGGCCGCGATCGAGTTCGTCGAGCTGATGGAGGGCCTCGACTTCGAGAACTTCAAGATCTCGATCAAGTCGACGAACGTCCCCAACACGATCGCCGCCAACCGCCGGCTCGCCGAGAAGGTGCCCTACCCGATCCACCTCGGCATCACCGAGGCCGGCACCAAGTGGTCGGGGTCACTGAAGTCGGCGGTCGGCCTCGGCACCCTGCTCGCCGACGGGGTCGGCGACACGATCCGGATCAGCCTCTCGACATTCCACGCCGAGGAGGAGGTCAAGGTCGCCTGGGAGATCCTCAAGGCGCTGAAGCTGCGCGAGCGCGGTCCGGTGCTGATCGCCTGCCCGACCTGCGGCCGCCTCCAGTTCGACATGGACTCCGTCGTCGCCGAGATCGAGCAGCGCCTCGAGGCCTACGCAGAGCCGATCGAGGTGGCGGTGCTCGGCTGCGCCGTCAACGGCATCGGCGAGGCCTCCCACGCCGACTTCGGCATCGCCGGCGCCAGGAACGAGGGGCTGATCTTCGCCGGCGGCAAGGCACTGCGAAAGGTCCCGGCCACCGAGCTCGTGGACCGCCTCTTCGAGGAGATCGACCGCTCGCTGGAGCGCGGCGAGGTTCGCGTCGACGAGGCCGAGGCGCGCGAGGGCGCCGAGTGGCTGGCGAAGATCGAGGAGGAGAACGCCGGCGACCTCACCCCGGAGAAGATCGCCAAGATGGAGAAGGAGGCGGCCCAGCGCGGCGAGTCCGACCGGGTACTCCTCGACGAGGAGGCATCGCCGACGGCGAGTCGGCGCTTCACGCGGGCGTAGCCAGGGCGGGGCCGGCCGCCGGTCCCCCGCCTCTCTCAAATTGCTTCGCAATTACAAGCCGTTCGGCGGGGGACCGGCACCCGGCCACGCACAGAACGACATCTGATGCGCCGGTCGCCGTCTCACCGCCAGCAGGGTCGCAGCCGAACGTCTAGGTTTAGCCGCCGATGTCTCGCGTGAGCCAAATCTTCTGGCCGACGGTCAAGGACCCGCCGGCCGACGCCGAGGCGATCAGCCACAAGCTGATGGTCCGCGCCGGGCTGATCCGCCAGCTCGGGGCGGGGCTGTGGACGTACCTGCCGGCAGGTTGGCGGGTGCACCGCAAGGTCGAGGCGATCATCCGCTCCGAGATGGACGCGATCGGCGGCCAGGAGATGCTGATGCCGGTGCTGCAGCCGGCCGAGCTGTGGAAGCAGACCGGGCGCTACGGACTCGACATCCAGTTTCATCTCGAGGACCGCAGGGGCTCGGACATGGTCCTGGCGATGACCCACGAGGAGTGCCTGACATTCCATGTCGCCCGCGAGGTCCGCTCCTACCGCGACCTGCCGCTGATCCTCTACCACCTCCAGGTCAAGGAGCGCGACGAGCCGCGGCCCCGTGCGGGCGTTCTGCGCACCCGCGAGTTCGTGATGAAGGACTCCTACTCCTTCGACCGTGATGCTGAGAGCTTCGAGCGCTCCTACGAGCTTCACATCGGCGCCTACGACCGCATCTTCGACCGCTGCGCCCTCGACTGGTACCGGGTCTCCTCAGACGTGGGCATGATGGGTGGATCCGGCGCCCACGAGTACATGGCGCCGTGCGCGGCGGGCGAGGACAGCATCGCCCTCGCCGCGGGCTACGCCGCCAACGTCGAGGTGGCCTCGGCCGAGGCGCAGCCGGTCGAGCTGCCGGCGCCGATCGACGCCCCCGAGCCAGTGTCGACGCCGGGAATGAAGACGGTCGAGGAAGTCGCCGCGTCGCTCGAGGTGCCCCACGGGGCGCTGCTGAAGGCGCTGCCGGTGGTGATCGACGACGAGCGCGGCTTCACTCTCGTTCTCGTCCGCGGAGATCACCGCCTGAACGAGGTCAAGCTGCGAAACAACCTCGGCGCCGATTTCCGACCCGCCGGCGAGGAGGAGATCGCTGAGCGCCTCGGCCCGGCGGGCTTCATCGGCCCGGTCGGCGCCGATGTCGGCATCATTAGGGACGCTGCGATCGACGGTGATTCCTACATCACCGGCGCCAACCGGGCCGACGAGCACCTCCGCGGCGTCGATCCAGGCAGGGATTTCGAGAGCATCGAGATGGACATCAGGGCTGTCGAGGCGGGCGATACCGCCGCAGGCGACGGCGCGATAACGATTGAGTCGGCGATCGAGATCGGCAACATCTTCAAGCTCGGCACCCGCTACTCCGAGGCGCTTGGCGCGAGCTTCCTCGACGAGGACGGAGCCGAGCACCCGATCGTGATGGGCAGCTACGGAATGGGCCCGGCGCGGATCGTCGCCGCCTCGATCGAGCAGCGCGCCGACGAGAAGGGAATCGTCTGGCCGCGCTCGATCGCCCCCTGGGAGATCCACCTCGTCTCCCTGGCAAAGGCGGGCGAAGCCGAGCGCGAAGCCGCCGACGCCCTCTACGACGAGCTTCGCGGCAAGGGCGTCGAGGTCCTCTACGACGACCGCGACGCGGGCCCGGGGGAGAAGCTGACCGACGCCGAGCTGCTCGGTTGCCCACTGCGCCTCGTCGTCGGCCGCCGCGGTCTCGCCAACGGCATCGTCGAGGCGCAGGAGCGCGCGAGCGGCGCCGAGCATCGGCTCCCTGTCGGCGAGGCAGCGTCGAGGGCTCTGGAAGTGCTCGACTCGATCGAATGAGCGACGCGGCACCCTTCGGCAAGGGACGCGTGCGCAGGCTCTTCGGCCTCGACCGCACCGGGCCGGAGCCGAAGCAGACGCGCAAGGGCGAGCCGCTGCGGCCATTCACCGTCCCCAACATGGTCGGCTACGTGCGGCTGGCGGCGATCCCGCTCTTCCTCTACCTCGCATTCGACTCCGGCGACGGGCAGAGCGTCTCCGCGGCGATCGTCTTCTGGCTGATCGCGGTCGGCGACTACGTCGACGGCTTCCTCGCCCGCGTCACCGGCCAGTACAGCCGCATGGGGGCGCTCCTGGACCCGGTCGTCGACCGGCTGACGATCCTCTCCGGCGCGGTCGTCTGCTGGCACTTCGAGTTGCTCCCACGGTGGGCGCTGGCGCTGCTGGTCGTGCGCGAGATCGTGACCCTGATGCTCGCCCAGTACGGCCTGCACCACGGCGCAGACATCGAGGTCAACTGGCTCGGGCGGGTGGCCGTGTTCCCGATCATGGCGGCGATCTTCTTCGCGCTGCTGATCGATGGCTGGCTGCCGACGGCCCTGCTGATCATCGGACTCGTCTTCTCGATACTGGCGACGGCGCTCTACGCGCGAATGGGGAGGGAGGCCGCCCTTCGCGCACGGGTGCAATCGAACCCTGAGTCTCCATGAATCACGGCTGAAAGCAGGGGTTTAGCGGCAGGTTTCAACCATTTTGCAACCCTCAGCGCTGCCAGCGGTGAATGCGGCGGATCTTCAGCTCGCCTGAGCGACCCACGGCTTTACCGTTTCGTAAACGGCGCCGTAGGCGTTCTTATGGCGGACCCAGTAGCGCCGGCCCTCGAAACGGCCACGGGGGGCTACCGGCGGCGCAAGGGACGTGCAGCACAGGGACGACGGGGGTAGCATGGCGCCAGCGCGCCAGCGCGAACCCACCCGACTTGAACAGTCCAGCCGTTGTTCGTCATCGAAATGGCCAGCGTACGCAGAAAGTCAGAATTGGCGATCTTCCTCGCTGGTGCCCTCGCCTTGCTTGTCGGCCTCGGGATCTCGGCGGCCGCCACCCCCTCCGACCACCCCGCGGGAATTCGAATCCGGCTGGACGTCAACGGGCATTTTGGTCCGCTGGATTCAACGATCCGCGACGCCCGATGCGCGCTCGAGGGGAAGGGCGCCAACCGCTCCTTTCGCGTGTCTGGCGACAACGGCAACAGCGATCGGTACCGGTCATTTAGCCTTCATATCACCGAGTGGAAAGGCTTCGGTCACGTCTACCAGTTCATCAACGGCAGCCGCCAGCCAGGTTACTTCTTCCTGGTCGGGAGCCGCAGATTCCCAACGTTCAGCAACTCTTTCTCCCTACCCAATCCGACCCCAAACGAGAGCCCGGCGGGAACCGTCATCCTTCGTCACCAGGGCCAGGTGGTATCCCTCCATCTGGTCGGCCACAACACGGCCCTGACTCGCGGCGTGAGCCTCTTGGGGTCGGTGAATTGCACCCCATTCTCTGACTAGTCTGCTTGCCATTTTGCAAGGGGGGAGGAGGGTCGGCGAGTGATTCGAGCAACCGCATCGACCGCGCGGTAGTTGCGTACATAGAAAACCGCTACGACTGAGCGGGGCTCCGGTGCAGAAGCCCCCAAGAAGAGCGCTGTGATTCAAGCCGCCGCTCGAGCTGGTGTCGCGAGCGTCACCGGGCCGCTACCAGGCGCTGGCGCCGCGAGCGCCCCGAGATCGTCGCCGCCGACGGCACGCGCAAGCGCTAAGGCGGCCGCTTGCATCGACCCCGCCGCCGGGCATAGAGTCGGCTGCACGAAAAGATCTCCACCAAGGGGGGCCAATGGCAGATAGGCTGCGAGGGAAGCTCACCTACGCGAATGTTGTCTCGACGCTCTGCCTGTTCCTGCTTCTTGGAGGGGGTGCCTACGCGGCCACCCACCTCTCGAAGAACAGCGTCGGCACCAGGCAGCTGAAGAACAACGCGGTCAACAGCGCCAAGGTCAAGAATCACTCGCTGCGAGCGGCCGACTTCACAGCGGGCCAGATCCCCGCTGGCCCTCGAGGGTCGACCGGGGCCCAGGGTGTGCCCGGCATCAGCGGCTTGCAGCGGGTCTTCGCGTCGAGTGCCATCGACTCGAGCTCCCCTAAGTCCGCGAACGCGACCTGCCCGGCGGGAAAGCGCGTGATTGGGTCTGGCGGCCAACACGTCGGCGGCGTGACCGGCACCGACCCGAACGGGCTGACCGACGTCGTGATCGACCAGATCGCGCCCAGCGATGAGAACACCGTCCCGGGGAATGTCCTCGTGAGCGCCTTCGAGGAGGAGCCGACCAACGCCAGTTGGTCTGTGAACGCGTTCGCGCTCTGCGCGAACGTCCCGTAGCCGAACGTCTCCGTGCTGTCGCTCGACGTCTCGGCGGGTGGTCGAGAGGGTTGCGGCCACGGCGCGGATTGTCGCGATCCCAACCGACGGCTGCAACCCAAAGTGCAACCCTTGCACTCATAACGTGGCGATACGGGGCGGTGCTTACGAAGTGGGGGAGACTCGGCATATCGCGCTACTGAGCCAAGAACGCGACAGAGTGGGAGAGCCCGTCATGGCCCGACCCCGACCCTCAGTCTCCATAAACCTTCAACCTTTAGTTGACCCTTTGCTCAGGGCGCCTATAATCGGCAAACACAGCCACCAGAAGGAGCGAGACTTTGGAGGACACCTTTCCGGACCTTGGGTCCCTCAGCGACAAGGAGCTGAAGGACCTGATCGAGAAGCTCACAGAAGAGGAGCAGGAAGTCTCCTACCAGCGGCGTGTCCTGCACGGCAGGATCGACATTCTTCGCGCAGAGCTGGTCAACCGGCTGCGCCACAAGCGCGAGCGCGGCGACTCGATGATCACCGGCGACGACGTCCGCCAGCTGACGGAGATCCTCGCAGGCAAAGTGCAAAGCGAGCCCGAGGACGACGGCGCCGCCTAGCGGCCTCGCGACCATGGCTGTCCACTGCCCCGAGTGCGGCTTCGTCAACCCTGAGGGAGCCAATTACTGCCAGAAGTGCGGCGCCTATCTGAGCCGCCCGGAGGGGGGCGAAGATCCGACGACGATGACCTACACGGTCGGCGAGTCCGGCGAGATGCAGCCGGTCGACATCGACGAGGTCGTCGAGGAGGCGGGAGCCGCTCTGGTGATCCGCGCCGGAGGCGGCCGGGCGGGGGAGAGCTTCACCGTCACCGAGGACCGGGTCAGCATCGGCCGCAGCCCCGACGCAGGGGTCTTTCTCGACGACGTCACCGTCTCGCGCAACCACGCGCTCCTGGTGCGCCGGCGCGACGGCCTCTACATAGACGACCTCGGCTCCCTCAACGGGACCTACGTCAACCGCCGCCGGATCGAGTCGCACAAGCTCGACGACGGCGACGAGATCCAGGTCGGCAAGTACAAGCTCAGCTACCTGGAGCGTTAGGTTGACCGTCTCCGAGCGCCAGAGCGGCGCCGACCTCGCACAGCGCGGCTCGCGCCCTCAGCGCAAGGCGCTGACGATCGGTGCCGTGTGCAAGATCCTCGAGGCCGAGTTCGACGACATCTCGATCTCGAAGATCCGCTACCTCGAGGACCAAAAGCTCCTCACCCCGCGGCGCACACCGGGCGGGTACCGCCTCTACAGCCAGGCCGACGTGGAGCGGCTGCGGACGATCCTGCGGCTGCAGCGCGACGAGTTCCTGCCGCTGCGGGTGATTCGCCAGGAGCTCGCCTCAGGGGCCGAGATCACAGACATCGGCGGTGAGAGGCGTCCGGGTGGCGGAGCCGTGAGGCGGGCGATCCTCGTCAACACCTCGAGCGCCTACCTGACGATCGATGAGGTCGCCGAGGAGACCGGCGCCCGCGAGGAGCTGATCCGCGAGCTCGAGGACTTCGGCGTCGTCCAGCCGGAGCAGCGCGACGGGCGAACCGTCTACGACGAGACCGACCGCGAGATCGTTCGCTCCGTCAACGAGCTCACCCGTTTCGGCGTCGCAGCCCGCAACCTGCGTGTCTTCCGCTCCTCGGCCGACCGCGAGGCGAATCTGCTCGAAGCGCTCCTGGGGCCGTCGCTGCGCTCGCGCAACCCGCAGCGACGCAAGGAGGCGCTCGAGAGCCTCGAGAACCTGGCGGCGACCGTGAGCCATCTCAAGCACCTGCTGCTGGTCCGCGACCTGCGGCGACTGGCCGGGAACTAGGCCCCGGCGGGGTCAGGCCCGTGGCAAGGGTGAGCCGCCGCCGCGTCATCGCTGCCCCCACGGCGAAGGTCTGGGCGCTGGTCTCCGACCCCTACAACCTCCCCCGCTGGTGGCCGCGCACGGCGCGGGTCGAGAACGTCGAGCTGACCAAGGCCGGCAAGCGCAGCCAGTGGACGAAGGTGCTGCAAACAGCGAATGGCCGCGGGGTCAGGGCCGACTTTCGCTGCACCGGATCGACCGTGGAGAAGCGCTACGCCTGGGAGCAGCTTCTCGCCGAGACGCCGTTCGAGAAGCACCTGAGAAGCTCCGAGATCGAGATCGGGCTCGAGCCGGCCGATGCCGGCACCGAGGTCCGGATCACCTCGAAGCAATCCCTGAAGGGCATGTCGCGGCTTGGAGCGCCGATGATGAGCCGGGGCCAGGGACGGATCGTCCGCGAGGCCCTCGACGGGATGGAGCGAGCGCTGGTCGCCGAGGAGGAGGGGGCGTGAGCAACCTGCCGAAGCGCGACTCGAAATGGTGGGGGTGGGGCGATCCGGCGATTGCAGCGGAGATCGACGCCGATACTCTGGCGGTGCTGCGAGGCGAGGTGGGGGAGCTCGAGCCCGCTTCCCACCCCGACTCGATTGAGAGCGTCGAGCTGCCGCAGGCTCGCCCGCTGCCCGAGTCGATCGCGACTGCGGTCGGGGCGGAGAACGTGCTCGCCGGCCACGAGGATCGCGTCCGTCACGCCGCCGGCAAGGGCTACAGGGATCTGGTCCTGCTTCGCTGCGGACAGCTCGAGGCCGCTCCGGACGCCGTCGTCCTGCCCACCGATGCGGTCGCGGTCGCGGCGGTGCTCGAGGCGTGCAGCGACGCCGGGGTCGCGGTGGTCCCGTTCGGTGGAGGGACGAGCGTGGTCGGTGGCGTCGACCCGATCCCGGGTGAGCACGAGGCTCTGATCAGCCTCGACCTCGGACGCCTTCGCGGAGTCTCGATCGATCGGCGCTCGCTGACCGCGCGCCTCGGCGCCGGGTTGCGTGGCCCCGAGACGGAGGCGGCGCTCGGCCGCGAGGGCCTGACCCTGGGGCATTTCCCGCAGTCGTTCGAGTACGCGACCATCGGCGGATTCGCCGCGACCCGTTCGGCCGGGCAGGCGTCGAGCGGCTACGGGCGCTTTGACTCGGTCGTCAGCAGCGTCCGCCTGATCGCGCCCGCCGGCGAGATGCGAACCCTCGAGACACCCCACACCGCCGCGGGGCCGGCGCTGCGGGAGCTGATCGTCGGCTCCGAGGGCACGCTCGGCGTGATTCCCGACGTCACCGTGCGGGTGCGCCCGGCCCCCGCGCAGCGACGCTACGAGGCCTGGATGGCGGAGAGCTTCGAAGCCGGCGCCGAGATAGTCCGCGCGATGGCCCAGGGCGCTGCCCTCCCGGACGTGGTTCGGGTCTCCGATGAAGAGGAGACGCGCGTCTCGCTCGCGCTCTCGGGCCCGCGAGGCGCCGCCCGCACGCTCCTTGACGGCTACCTCGGGTTGCGAAGGCGCGGCGGCGGCAGCCTGATCATCATCGGGACCGAGGGTGAGCCCGAGTCGGTGGCGAGGCGCCGCGCCCTCGCTGTGCGGGTGCTGCGCACCGGCGGCGCGGCCTACCTCGGCCAGGGCGCGGGGCGCTCGTGGGAGCACGGCCGCTACCGGGGTCCCTATCTGCGAGACGCCCTGATGGACACGGGCTGCATCGTCGAGACGCTCGAGACCTCCCACACCTGGTCCCATCTCGGCGACCTGCGCCGCTCGGTCGGAGACGCGATCCGCGCCGCACTGGCCGCCCAGGGGACGCCCGGCCTCGCCTTCTGCCACCTCTCCCACGCCTACCCCGACGGCGCCTCGCTGTACTTCACCTTCATCGCCCGCTCGCTGCCCGGCCGCCTGATCGAGCAGTGGGCCGAAGTCAAACGGGCCGCCTCCGAGGCGATAGTCGCCGCCGGTGCGACGATCACCCACCACCACGCGGTCGGTCGCGACCACGCCCCCTACATGGAGGCCGAGGTCGGTGCAGTGGGCCTCGATGTGCTGCGGGCGGCGAAGGAGCGGCTCGACCCAGCCGGGATCATGAATCCCGGCAAGCTGCTGGGCTAACCCCCGGTCGCCCCTGTCTGCCCGGTCGCGGCGGCCGCCTTGGCCGCACCGACGATCGGGCCCGTGATCTCGCCGCTGAGGATGCCGGTGCCGGTGAGGGGCGGGAAGGTCTTCTGCCTCGCGGCAGCCTTGACCGCGGCCTGGTACTCGGAGTTGTTCGTTCTCGTGATCTGCATTGAGGTGAAGGTCGCGTTGGCCACCAGCTCCAGGGCCTGGGTCGGGACCTTGATCTGGGCGACAGCCCGGCCCTTGCCGTCGACGGGGAAGCCGCCGATCGGAAGATCGAGGTCCTGCGAATTTGTCAACCACGCGTAGTAGGCCTCGCCTTTGGCGGGCTGATCGAGGCCGATCGCGGTCAGCTGGATCACCGGGGTCCCCTTGACCTGTCCGAAGAGCGCGACGGCGCGGCCATTGGCGCCGCCGACCGGGAGCAGCAACGCCTTGGTCACCTTGTTCGTCTTGGCCGTCTGGCCGGAGCCGGTCGTCGACGACTGATCGCCGCCGCCGCCCCCGAAGGCGCCGGTCGCGATCAGGACGATCACGGCGACCAGAACGCCGCCGGCAAGGAGCGCCGCGATCAGGCGGCGCTGGCGGCTGTCGAGCGAGGTCGAGCCGGCCGCCGGCGCTGCGGCGGCGCCGGATCCACTGACTGCGGCCGGGGTCTCTTCCTTCGTCTGCCCCGGCGGCTCGGCACGGGGCTGGCGCTGCGCTCGTGCCTGCGGCAGGTCGGGGAGCTCGGCGCTCGGCGCCAGCAGACGCAGCTGCGCCTCCAGCTTAGCGGCGAGGGCGTTTGCCTCGGGGTCGGCCTGAAGGTGGCGGGCGGCGTCGGCGCGGCCGATCGGGTCGGCCTGGCCAAGCAGGTAATCGGTGAGGCCGACATCGGCGTCGGGGTCCTCGCCGGCCATCTCCGTCAGAGCGGAACGGGCCCGGGCGCGGACGTCGTCGACGCCGAGCCCCAGCAACGAGCCGATGTCCTCGTAGCTCTGCCCGCGCTCGAGCAGGAGTTGCAGCATCGCTCTCTGGTCCTCGCTCAGCGGCACGGCCGGACAGCCTACGCGCTCGGGCGCCGGGGTGTTCTAGGCTGAGCGGCGATGCCTGGACCCGACCTCGTCGCATCCCCGTTCGACGACCTCATCGGCACCGAGTGGCTCGACGACGATCCCGATCACGCCAGGGCCAGGGTGCGGATGCGAGACGACTTGCGCCAGCCTGTCGGACTCCTCCACGGGGGCGTGGTCTCGACCCTGGTCGAGAGCGTCTGCTCGCGCTCGACCGCGCTCGCCGTCCACGGCGACGGGATGATTGCGATGGGCCAGTCGATCGACATCACCTTCCTGCGGCCGACAACCGAGGGCCACATCGAGGTCGAGGCGCGGGCACGGCATCGCGGCCGTACGACATGGGTCTGGGACGCCGAGGTCAGAAACGCCGAGGGCAAGCTCTGCGCGCTGTCGCGGATGACGGTCGTCGTCCGCCCGCAACCCGCCTGAGGGGCGTGCCCTCAGCCGCGGAAGCGATTGGTGATCGGCAGGCGGCGGTCGCGGCCGAACGCCTTCGGCGTGATCCTGATCCCCGGAGGCGCCTGACGACGCTTGTACTCGGCCCGGTCCACCATCCGGATCACCTCTGTGACGACGTCTCCGGGCATCCCCTCGGCAACCATCTCCTCGACCCCGAGATCGCGCTCGACGTAGGCCTCGAGGATGCGGTCGAGCAGCTCGTAGGGGGGTAGGGAATCCTCGTCGCGCTGGTCGGGGCGCAGCTCGGCAGACGGAGCTCGCTCGATCACCGAAGCCGGGATCAGCCCGCGGCCGGCGCGGTCGTTGCGGTGGCGCACCAGCTCATAGACCAGCGTCTTCGGGACGTCCTTGATCACCGCGAATCCGCCGGCCATGTCGCCGTAGAGGGTCGCGTAGCCGACCGACATCTCGCTCTTGTTTCCGGTCGTCATCACCAGCCAGCCGTGCTTGTTCGAGAGCGCCATCATCAGGTTGCCGCGAATCCGAGCCTGGATGTTCTCGGCGGCGAGGTCGGGCTCGGAGGGGCGTGCGGGATCGCGCGGCAGCGCTTCGGGGGACTCGGACTCCTGCGCGGGGGCGGCGAAGGGTGCCCTCAGCGCCTCCTCGTATTCAGCCATCATCGGCTCGATCGGAATCTCGATCAGCTCGGTGCCGAGGTTGGCGGCGATCCGCCGGGCGTCGTCCTGGGTCTCGGCGCTGGAGTGGGGGGAGGGCATGACGACACAGCTGACATGCTCGGCTCCGACCGCGTCGCAGGCGATCAGCGCCACCAGCGCCGAGTCGATCCCACCCGAGAGAGCAAGGCCGAGGTGGGCGAAGCCGTTCTTGGAGACGTAGTCGCGAAGCCCGAGGACGAGAGCCCCATAGACCTCGTCGAGGTCTGCGAGCGGCTCCGCCACCGTCGCATCGCCGGACCCGGGGACCTCGCAAATCAGGAGCTCCTCCTCGAACTGGGCGGCGCGGGCGAGGATCGTCCCGTCTGGCCCGAGCAGGAAGCTGTCGCCGTCGAAGATCAGCTCGTCCTGCCCGCCGACGAGATTGGCGAAGGCGAAGTGGGTGCCGTATGCACGGGCGCGGTCGGCGAACATCCGCTCCCGCTCACTCCCCTTGCCGCGATGATACGGGGAGCCTGAGGGGTTGACGATCAGCTCGGCGCCGGCCTCTGACTCCAGCGACGCCGGCGGCCCCTCTACCCAGCAGTCCTCGCAGATGGTCAGCCCGACCGCGACCCCCGCAACGTCGACCATCGCCGGCTCGGCGCCCGGCTCGAAGTAGCGCTGCTCGTCGAATACCGCGTAGTTGGGAAGCCGGTTCTTCCGGTAGGTGAGCTGGACCGCGCCGTTGGCGAGAACCCCGAGCGAGTTGGCGACGCGACGGCCACTGGGCCCCGGCGCCACCGGCTCGGCGAATCCGACCATGGCGACGATTTCGGTCGCAGCCAGGGCCAGCTCCTCCAGCGCTCGAACATTGGCATCGACGAAATGCTGCTTCAGGTACAGATCCTCGGCCGGATACCCGGGCAGGCACAGCTCCGGAAAGACGGCCAGATCGGCGCCCCGCCCGCGCGCCTCGGCGATCCACTCGGCGATCTTTGCCGCGTTGCCGTCGATGTCACCGACGGTCGGGTTGATCTGGGCGAGCGCGACGGTCAGCGGAGGGTTCTCGGAACTCATCGGCAGAAGTATCGCCGCTGCGCAACCCCGTGGCCTAAGCCGGGTTATAGCCTCCTGAAATGCGAGCCCGCCGGCTGACCGCCATCCCACTCGCGCTGGCGGCCCTCTCGCTCGGCGCCGCGAGCGCGCCCGCGGGCGCATCCCAGCACCCTGTCCACGCTTCCGTCGCGGGGGCGAGGATCTCGCACGAGGCCGCAGAGCGGCTGATCCGCAGGGCCAAGGCGCTGCTCTCGCCCGCGCGCGGCGGTGCGCGTGCCTCTGCGTCCGGTGCTCCGAAGGGTGACCTGACCCCGGTTCTTCTGCGCCTCTCGCGAGCATTGCCGGGCCTTCCCCCGGCGCAGCGCCGCCAGGTCCGCGGTCTTCTCGCCAGGCCGACCGACACGGTCGACCCGGACGGCGAGACCTACCCGGCGGGCGCGCCCGTCGCGCGGGACTGCACGACCCACTTCTGCGTCCACTGGATCAACGATTCCGGATACACCGACGCACCAAGCCTCACCGACATTTCCCCCGCCAACGGCATCCCCGATTTCGTCGACCAGGTCGAGGTCGTGGCCGAGCAGGTCTATGCGGCCGAGAACGGCGCGCTCGGGTGGCGCCCGCCCAAGTCCGACGGCACGCTGGGCGGTGACCCGCGCGTCGACATCTATCTCGCCGAGATCGGCGATTCGCTATTCGGCTACGCCAACAGCGATCCCGGCCAGACCGGCCGCAGGCGGTTTGCCTACCTCGTCCTCGACGATGACTACTCGACCTCCCAGTTTCCCGGAACGACGCCGATCGACGACCTCGAGGTCACGCTCGCGCACGAGTACAACCACGTGCTGCAGTTCGGCTATGACGTCTTCCAGGACACCTGGTTCCTCGAGTCCAGCGCCACCTGGATGGAGGACCAGGTCTTCGGTGCGATCAACGACTACCTCCGCTACCTGACGCGCTGGAACGAGCGCTTCAAGGTGCCGTTGACCCAGGACAACATCAAGCAATACGGATCCGCTGTCTGGAACCACTGGCTATCACGCCGCTACGGCCTCTCGATCGTGCGCTCGGCCTGGACCAAGGCTCTGGGTGTTACCCCGGACGCATTCTCGGTCGGCTCCTACGACGCGGCGATCCGTGCCGCCGGTCCCTCCGACTTCACCCTCGACTTCGCCCGCTTCGCCAGGGACCTTGCCGAGTGGCGCACCGACACCGCCTTCGCGGAGGGGAGCCTCTACCCCGACGTGCAGCGCCAGGGCAGTCTCTCGACGAATGGCACCAGGCTGTTCAGGCGCCTCAACCACACCACCTACCGGCTGCTCGACGTCAAGCCCGCCCCGGCCGAGACTCTTCGGGTCGAGGCGACGGCGCCGGCCGGAATAGCCGGCTCGCTCGCCGTCGTCGGCCGGATCGGCAGCGACACCGGCGGCACGGTCGTCTCCGACATGGCGCTGAGGCGAAACGGCGGCCGGATGTCGGTGACGTTGAGCCGCCCGCAGCGCTTCGGCCGGATCACCGTGGTTCTGGCCAACGCCGACTCGGACGTCCGCGGCGTCGGCAGGGTTGACTGGCGCTACACCGGCAACAACGCCAACTTCGCCGTGCGGGCCAAGCTGGAGCGCTAGCCTCGGCGCCCGAATCGGCTCGACCACGCCACCTGGCCGACCATCCGCACGCCAGGCATGCGCGAGGTCGGCCACGTCGGGGAACCTGGGGCGCTCGGGACGTGGCCGACGTGGAGCACGCCTGGCATGCGCGAGGTCGGCCACGTCGGGGGCGCTCGTATCACGCGGCAGAGCGGCGCGGGTTCCGTTCTTCCCGGCTGGTCTGCCGGAGCCCGGGTCAGTCGGAGGCGAGCAGCCGCTCAACGACGACCACGTCTTTCCATTCCCCGTCGAGTTGGCCGTGGCGTCGATGGGTGCCGACCTCTCGGAAGCCGCAGGCGGAAAAGAGGGCGAGGCTGGGATCGTTGCCGGAGAAGATCTTCGCGAGCAGCTTATGGCGGCCGCGCGAGGCAGCTTCGGCACAGACCCCCTCGAGCAGAGCTCGTCCAGCACCCGTGCGGCGGGCGGGCGGCGCAACGTAGACGGTCACTTCGCCCACCCCCGAGTAGTAGTCGTGGACCGGGTCGTAGTCACTGACCCAGGCCGCGCCGATGACCGCTCCATCCCGCAGGGCCACGAGGAACGTCTCTGAGGCGGCGATTCGGGCCCCAAACGCCGCGGGCTCGAGCGGCTCGGCCTGAAAGGTTGCCAGCCGCTCGGCGACGCCGGCGTTGTAGATCGCCGCGATCGCCTCGGCATCCTCGGGAATCGCCGGGCGGATCTCCATCTCGGCTAGACCCTGGTGAGCTTCTCGGGCTCGGGCATCGGACCGAGGCTATCCGCTGAGGCGAGGGACGTAGTCGCCTATTTCCAGCGAGTGCTGGCGCAGCCATCCGGCCTGCTCGCGCCACCGGGGCCGGGCGCCGCCGAGCATCCCCCAGAACGCGCTCGAGTGGTCGTGGAAGCGCAGATGGCAGAGCTCGTGGACGACGACGTAATCGAGGACCTCGGGCGGGCAGAGCACGAGCCGCCAGGAGTAGGAGATCGTGCCCGAGGCCGAGCACGAGCCCCAGCGGGTTCGCGGGTCGCGGATCGAGACCCGGCCCGCCCGCACCCCGAGCGACCTGGCCGCACGCTCGGTGTGGGCGCCGAGCCGAGTCCGCGCCTCGCGCCGATACCAGCGCTCGATTGCGCCCGCGGCGCCGGCCTCGGAACCACCGACCAGGACGCGCCCGTCCCGCCGGCGGGCGACCGAGCGCCCGCCCTCGCGGCGCTCTATCGGGACCGCCTGCCCGCCGAGCCAGACGACCCCCGGTCGGTCGAGACCGAGGCGCCGCGCTCCCTCGGCCTGCTCCCGAGCCCAGGCGTCCTTCTCGATGATCCAGCCCCGGTGGGAGGCGATCAGGCGGTCGATCGTCCTATCGCTGGTTCGCGGTGGCACGACGATCTCCAGCGGGCGCCGGGGGCCCACCCAGATCCGCGCCCGGCGCGCGCGCCCGGACTCGCGCACTCGCAGCTCGACCGTGCGGCCATCGGTCTCGATCTTGCGGTTCGGGCGCCTCATCCGGCCGCGCACGATCGCACGACCCGCGGATGCCGTCCCGTGGGCTGGCCGACTAGCCGCCGCGGCGGCTAGCTGGTCGCTGCCGGCGATTTCTTCGCCGCGCCCTTTGGCTTGGCCTTGGCTTTGCCCGGCTTCGACTTCGGAGTCGCAGCGGAGATCTCCTTGATCGCGCCTTCGAGATCGAGCCCGAAGCTGTCGAGGTCGGCCATCGCGTCGTAGTCGCCTATCAGTCCGAAGTTGATCTGGCCGTTGTAGGACATGATCCCGACGCAGAGCGCCTGGCGCTGGGCCAGCGGCACCATCGGGAAGATCGCCTCCATCTTGCGCCCCAGCATGTAGAGGGGGATCTGGGGGCCGGGCACGTTGGTGACGACGAGGTTGAAGAAGCGCTGGCGCGGGGTGAGGCGGGCCGCCTGCGCCGCGATCGTCGGCGGAGCGAAGTCGGTCATCTGCGTCAGCAGCTGCGCCCCGACGGCCTGTCCGGAGCTCTTCAGGTCACCCATCGAGGCGGTGGTCAGATGGAGGCGCTCGACCGGGTCCTCGCACCAGACCGGCAGCGGAGCCATCATCGCCGCGACCCTGTTGCCGAGCGCGCCGTGCTCGTCGGCGGCGCGGACGCTGACCGGGACCATCGCCTTCATCTCGAGCTCGCTGGTGTCGTGACCCCTCGCCCGCAGGTAATTGCCGAGGGCGCCGGTGACGACCGAGAGCACGACGTCGTTGACGGTGCCACCGTGCTCGTTCTTGATCCGCTTGAGCTCGTTGATGTCGGCGCGGACGAAGGCGAAGCGCCGGTGGGGGCCGATGTCGACGTTGAAGGGCGATGGGGGCGCCGACATGCCGGCGCCGATCATCTTTCCGGCTGCGCTGGCACCGCCGAGAGCCTGTGCGGCAACCTGGCGCGGACCGCGCAGCGCAGCGCGGACGCCACGGGCGATCTCGGCGGGGCTGGTTGCACGCTCCAGAAGCGCGTCGGCGAGCAGCTTGGCGTCGCTCGGCTCGGGCCGGGGCAGCCACTCTGGGCCTGCGGCGGGAGGCGTCTCGGGCTCGCGTGCGGTGTCGAAGAGGACGTTGGTTATGTCCACCCCGGAGACGCCGTCGACGAGTGCGTGATGGCTCTTGGTGATCAGCGCGAAGCGGTCACCCTCGAGGCCCTCGGCGAGCCACATCTCCCAAAGTGGCTTGGAGCGATCCAACTGCTGGGAGAAGATCCGCGCGGCGAGGGTTCTCAGCTGCTCCTCGCTGCCCGGCGGAGGCAGGGCGGTCTGGCGGATGTGGTACTCGAGGTTGAGATGGGGGTCGTCGACCCAGACCGGGCGGCCCTGCCCGAAGGGCACGAAGCGCAGCTTCTGGCGAAAGCGAGGGACCAGGTGAAGGCGCGATGCGATGTGGTCGCGAAGCTCGGAGCGATGGGGCGCCGGGCCCTCCATGATGATCGTCGAGGCGACATGCATGTGGGCGCCATCACGCTCCATGTGTAGGAAGGACGAGTCAAGTCCACTGAGGCGGTCCTCGCTCACGAGGGGATCTTCTCACAAGCGCACCCAGGCATGGATTGCGCGCCCAAACCGCTCTGGAGAGCCGTTTGGGCGCATCCGTGCAGATGACCGCCAGGGTGACAGCGGTCACACAGCCGCAGCGATGCCCCTCCTACGGTGTTCCGGCACGAACATACGTACGAAACCGATCTGCCGAGTTGCCCCGCGAGTGCGGGGCGAACGGGGGAACCACTCGCCGCCCGCGCATACCGGGGCGGCAGGGGCGAATCGGGCGGTGATCCGCCCGTAGCGGCTGCTCCGGCGAAGCGCCGGCACTCGCGAGCCCGTCAGCTAACCCCGTAGGCAGCTGAGAAAGCGAGTGATTCAAAGATGCGACGCAACCGTCGCTGGCACAGGCGTGCCGCGGCCGGCGCAATGCTGCTGGTCGCTGCAACCGCCACCACATCCATAGGCAGCGCAGTCGCCGCCTCCGACTCCTCACAGACGGCGCAGCTCTCAGCCACCGGGCGCACGCTCGGCTACGGCGAGCGCTTCGCCCTCGGGGGCAGGACCCCGACCGATCGCGGTGTCAGCGTGCGGATCAAGTTCCGCAGGGCCGGAACCACGGGCTGGAAGCTCGTCCGCACGGTCCACACCGACAGGTCGGGCGGCTACCGGACGAAGTCGAGGGCCAGGATCAACGGCGTCTTCCGTGCGATACCGGCACAGGGTCGTGCTTCAGAGCCCGACCGGATCAAGGTCCGTTCGCGGACGGCGTTCCACGTCGCCAAGCACGATGTCGTCGCCGGCGACGGCATCCGACTCAGCGGCAGGGTTCTGCCGGGCGGGAGCCGGGCCGTCAAGGTCGTCATCCGCGGCCCACACGGCGACATCGTCCGCGACGCCACCAGCCGCCAGGGCGCCTATGGCCTGCGCTGGAGGCCGAGCCACACCGGCACCTACAGGCTGCGGGCCTACGTCGGCCGCAACCGCCTGGCGACGGGCAGCGGCAGCGTCTCGCGGCGAATCACCGTCTACCGCAGGGCCGTCGCCTCCTACTACGGCCCGGGCCTCTACGGCGGGGCGCTTGCCTGCGGCGGCACGCTGCAGCCGGGCACCATGGGAGTCGCCAACAAGACGCTTCCCTGCGGGAGCAAGGTGACGCTGCGCTACCACGGGCGAAGCGTCACCGTCCCGGTGATCGACCGCGGTCCCTATGTCGCCGGCCGCGACTACGACCTCACCGCGGCGACCAAGTCGAGGCTCGGATTCCCCGACCTCGGCGTTCTGCTCGCCAGCAGATAGGCAGTGGGGTCAGCAGGCGGGCGCTAGGCGTCCATGCCGAGCCGCAGCTGGTCGTCTGTCTCGGCGTCACGGGTTCCGTCCTCGAAGGCGGCGACCCGGACGCCGAGCAGGCGCACCGGCCGCGGCGGGGCGTACTCGCGCAGCAGCTCGAGGGCAAGGGGGGCGACCACCTCGACCTCGTTGGTGGGCCCGTCGAGCATGCGCGAACGCGTCGCGTTGGTCCAGTCGTCGAGGCGGACCTTGATCGCGACATTGCGCCCGGCGAGGCCGCGGCCCCGAAGCCGCCGGCAGAGCTCGGCCGAGAGCTTGGCGAGCGCCGACTCCATCGCCGCCGGGTCGGAGATATCGGTGTCGAAGGTCGTTTCCGCCGACTGCGACTTGGTCTCGCGAACCTCGGTCACCGGGCTCGAGTCCTCGAAGTGGGCACGCCGGCGAAGCCACGGGCCGGTGCGCTCACCGAACGTCGCGGCGAGGGAGGACGCGTCGCGGGCTCGGAGATCGGCGAGGGTGCGGATACCCAGGGTCTCGAGCCTGGCGACCGTCTTCGGGCCGATTCCGGGGATCAGGCCGGGCGAGTCGGCGGCAAAGCGCCCCAACGCCTCCTCCCGCGAGAGCACCGTGAAGCCGGCCGGCTTGCCCAGCTCGCTCGCGATCTTGGCCAGCAGCTTGTTCTCGGCGATGCCGATCGAGCAGGTCAGCCCGGTCCGGTCGCAGATCTCAGTGGCAATCCGCCGCATCGCAGCCTTTGGATAGGAGAGCCCGGTTAGGTCGACGAAGGCCTCGTCGAGGCCCACGACCTCGACCAGTTCGGCGCCCGAACGCAGGACGGCCATCACCTCGCGCGACGCCGCCCTGTAGGCGTCGAAATCGGGCTTGATGTAGATCGCGTCCGGCAGCCGGCGACGCGCGGTCGCCGCAGGCATGGCCGAGTGAATCCCGGCCAGCTTGCGGGCTTCGTAGCTGGCCGTGGTGACGACCGCCCGCGGCCCCGACCCGCAGACGACGACGGGCTTGCCGCGAAGCTCGGGGCGGCGCTGCAGCTCGACCGAGGCATAGAACGCGTCCATGTCGAGGTGGGCGAAGACACGAGGCCAGCCGTCATAGGGCACGCGGCAACGTTACGCCCCGCGCAGGCGCCTCCGCTGCAAGGCTGCGGAGTCGCAGAGGCCTCCGCGGGCGGCCGCCCCACCTGCAGCGTCTGAGCCGAACCTTACGTTTCCGCTGCTATCCCGCGCAAACGTAAGTTTCGACGGGCGACGGGTGCAGATCAGGGGGCCCTCAGCAACGCCAGGAGGCAGCGCACGGACGTAGACTTCGGGGCATGGCAAGCGCCGAGGCAAAGAACCTCGAAGCGATCTCGCGGGCGATAGACCAGCACAACTCCAACTGCCCGTTCCCGGCGGCGGAGGTGCGGATGAACCCGTTCGAGCTCGAGCGCCTTGGATGGGATCAGATCAGGGGTCTGCCGCTGGTTCCGGACGCCGAGATCGGAACCGGCCGCTTCCGCATCGTCTGCTCACGTGAGCTCGGCGGTGAGGGGCTAGAGGAGACCGAGGCGATCGGCGAGGAGGTCGAAACGGTGACACCGGCCCCCGCCACCCCCGGCGTCAACTAATCACCCCGCCGAACGCGCCGCGCCGCGCTCCGCCCGTCGAAACTTACGTTTGCGCGGGATAGCAGCGGAAACGTAAGGTTCGGCTCAGACTTGGTTCCAGAAGTCGAGGCCGAGGCGGCTGAGCCAGTTCTGGGCCTCGATGTTGAGGCGGAAGAACTCGCCGGTGAGGATGAGGATGCCGGTTGCGATCAGGATCACTCCTCCGATCCCGATAATCAGGCCGTAATGGCGCTTGACCGCGCCGAAGGCGGTGGTCATCTTCGAGAAGGCGAGCGCGGTGAGGATGAAGGGGATCGCCAGGCCGGCTGAGTAGAAGGCGAGGAGCAGGGCACCGCGCCCGGCCGAGTCCGATAGCGCTGCGGCCGAGAGGATCGCCCCCAGGGTCGGCCCGATGCACGGCGACCAGGCGATCGCGAAGGCAGCTCCGGCGACGATCGGGCCGCCCTTGCCCGCTCTGGCCATCAGCGCATCGACGTGCCACTCGCGGTTCAGCGCCGGAATGAACGCGGCGGCAACGAAGAAGACGCCCATCGCGATTATCAGCACCCCGCTGATCTTTTCCAGGGTGAGCCGGTTCGACTGCAGGCTCGAGCCGAGGGCGGTCGCCGTCAGCCCGAAGGCGATGAAGATCGCCGAGAAGCTCGCGACGAAGAGCAGGCTGGGCCCGAGCACCCTTCGCCAGTCGGCCCGGTCCAGCTCGACCGCCGAGACCCCCGTGACGGCCGAGAGATAACCCGGAACCAGGGGGAGCACGCAGGGAGACAGAAAGGAGACGAGGCCCGCCGCCAGGGCGGCGATTATCCCGACACCTGCCGCCGGATCGGTGCTTGCTGCTGCAGTGACCACGCCCGGAAAGGGTACTTCGCGGTCGAGTGGACGAAACCCTGAGCGATGCGAGGGAAAGCGGCCACTCGACACCGGGGCGCGGTCGAGTGGACGAAACCCTGAGCGATGCGAGGGAAAGCGGCCACTCGACCAGCCGGGGGTGGGGTGGAGGGCTAGGGGCCGCCGCAGAGTGCCCGGTCCTCGACGCTGAGGACGGGCATCGCTGTGCTTGGGCGCGCTGAGCCGCCGACGCCGCTGGGGAGGCGCGCGTCTGCGCCCGCGCCTGCGCGCAGCAGCGAGAGGCCCAGCAGCGGGAAGATCACGACCGAGAGCAGGCCGGCGGCGATCAGCGCCGCCGAGGAGGCGACAGTGATCAGCCCGAGCTCCTGGCCGATCGCGGTGGCGGCGACGATGAAGGGCAGCGAGGTCGCCTGCAGCAGCCCGGCGATGATCGTCTTGCGGGTTCCGAGCGTCCCCCTGTAGAGCAGCGCCGGAAGGCCGCGGGCCAGAACCAGGGCAAGCAGGAAGAGCGGCACCCGGGCGACGGTCGAAGCGCTCGAGAAGAGCGCGTCGAGGTCGAACTTGACCCCGCTGGAGACGAAGAAGATCGGGATGAAGACCCCGAACCCGATCGCCTCCAGCTTGAGCCGGAACTCGGGATGGGTCATCTGCTCGTCTCGATCGATCAGAGAGAGCAGCGCGCCTGCGGCGAAGGCGCCGAGGATCGTCTCGAGGCCGAGGTCCTCGGCGAGAGCCGCAAAGCCCAGGAGGAGGACGAAGGCGCCACGCACCCTGATCTGGGCAGTCGTGTCCTGAAGGCGAACCAGCAGCGCCGAGACCGTTCGCAGACGGCCTGCTTTCGAGAGCGCGAAGCCGAGGGCGGCAATCAGCGCCGCGAAACCACCGAGCAGGATCAACTTGGTGTCGGTCCCGGTCGAGGGATCGCCGGAGAAGAACAGCGTCAGGAGGATGATCGAGCCGAAGTCCGCGATCGAGGAGGCGGCGATCACCAGCTGGCCGAAGTCGGAGCCAATCTCGCCGGAGTCCTTGAGCACCGGCACGATCACCCCGAGGGAAGTCGAGGTGAGGATGATCCCGATCAGCAGCGGCGAGGAAACGAAATCGCCCGCCTGCAGCGCGAGGCCGGCCGCGATGCCGATCGCCAGGGAGAGGACGAATCCGAGTGAGGTCAGCTTCAGTGTGCGGCCCCGCAACCGCTTCAGGTCGATCTCGAGACCGGCGAGGAAGAGGAGGAAAGCGAGGCCGATCACCGAGAGGACGTCGACCGGGATGTCGATCTCGACCCAGCCCAGCCCGGACGGCCCGACGATGATTCCGGCGACGATCTCGAGGACGACGGCGGGAAGCCTCAGCCCCGGCGCGAGCCCGAGAATCAGCGGGGCGCTGAACCCGACGGCCGCGACGATCAGCAGGTTGGTGAAGTGGACCTCCGTCATTGCCTGCAAGTCGTGCAGCGGTTGCCGTCGTTACAGACCGAGACAGAGCAATTCGCCCAGCGGCTGCCGTCATTGCAGACGGCAAATGGCGCGGCGTCTGAGACGGACCAAGTCGCGCAGAGGTTGCCGGCGGCACGGATGGATCGGCGTGTAACGCGAGGCGCGGTCCTCGGACTGGGGCAGCATGGAACTAAATGCACTTATTCTCAACTGCACGCTGAAGAAGTCGCCGGAGGTCTCGAACACCGAGGCGCTGATCGACATTGTCAGGGGTCACCTCGACTCGCTCGACTGCTCCTCGGAGGTGATTCGGCCGGTCGACTTCAACATCCCCTTCGGGGTCGTCTCCGACATGGGGGAGGGCGACGAGTGGCCCCAGATCCTCGAGAAGATGCTCGCCGCCGACATCGTGATCATGGGCATGTCGATCTGGTTCGGCGTTCGCAACAGCGTCATCCAGATGGTGATCGAGCGCCTCGACGGCACATATGACTCGACCAACGAGGTCGGTCAGTACCCGATGTACAACAAGGTCGGAGGGGTTGTCGTCACCGGCAACGAGGACGGCGCCCACGCCTGCGCCGAGACGACCCTTTTCAACATGACCCACCTCGGCTTCGCGATCCCGCCGAACGCCGACACCTACTGGGTCGGCGACGCCGGCCCCGGGCCCTCGTTCATCGAGGCCGGCGGCGCCGAGAGCGCCTACACCAACAAGACGGCGAGCTGGATGGCCCACAACGTCGTCCACCTGGCGCGGATCCTCAAGGAGAACCCGATCCCGCCCGACGGAAACACCGTCCCCGGCTTCCAGCCGAAGCGCTCAGACCTCAACCTCTAGGGCGCCGTCTTCTGGACCGGGCGCCGAGGGGCGGATTTCGACGATATGTCCGTCGAAATCCACCCGTCGTCGGGGTCGCAATCCCCCCGATCGGGGGCCGTCGCGCTTGGCCCGTCGCGGTTGAAGCCCCCGCCTAGGGTCGCTTCCAGCCGCGAAAGGCCGAGAGCAGCTCGTCGCGGGCCTGCGGGTCGAGCTGCTCCTCGGTCAGCCGGCCGCTGGCCCCGATGGTCATCCGGATCTGGTCGACGTAGGTGACGCAGGCCTCGCAGATACCGAGGTGCGCCTCGAAGCGGGCGCGATCGGCGTCGGAGAGCGCACCCTCGATGTAGTCGTTGACCAGCTCGACCAGCTCGCGGCAGGTGATGTCGTCGAGCTCGACGCTCACGTGACCCCCGGCTCCGGTGTCAGGTAGCCCTCCAGCGCCGCCCGCACCTTCGAGCGGGCGCGGTGCAGCAGGACCCGCTGGTTGCCGTCTGAGAGCTCGAGGGCATCGGCGACCTCATCGGCGCTCCAGCCCTCGACGTCGCGCAGGCGGATCACCTCCCGCTGGGTGTCGGGAAGCTCGGAGATCGCCGTCTTGACCACCTCGAGGGTCTCCTTCTCGAGCACCTTCTCCTGGGTCCAGGCTCGCGGCGGCGCCGACCAGTGGTAGGGCCATTGCGGAGCATCGGGGCCCTGGAAGCGGTCGGCGTCCACCGCGGCGTCCGCCTCGGCCGCAGCGTCGGCCGCGGCGATCGCCGAGAAGGGGACGCTGCGACCCTCGCGCTCGCCGCGGGTCTTGGCGCGGTTCGTGAGGATACGAAAGAGCCAGGTCTTGAGGCTCGAGCGCCCCTCGAAGCGGTCGATCCCGTTCAGCACCGCGAGCCAGGTCTCCTGGACGACCTCCTCGGCGACGGCCCGGTCACGGACGTGGAGGCGGGCGACCCGCAGCATCGAGGCTCCGTAGCGGTCGACCAGCTCGGTGAAAGCCGCCTCATCCCCGCGGCGCAGGCCCTCGACCAGCGCCGTGTCCTCGGAGTCGGCGCCGGGCGCTGCCTCTGCGCCGAACCTGTTCCTCAACCACGCCACGGCTCCATCATCGCGCTTTTCGCGCAGGGGCAGGAACAACGGCGCGCGGAGGGCGAGACTCGCCATACGGCGAAGTCCCGGCGGGGCGCAGAGCGTTACGTGTAACGCCGGGGCCGCGGAGCGGACCGCACCGCATGAGCAAGATCGAGTTGCCGCCGCTGCCGGAGCCCTTCGAGCCGACCCGGGAGGCGCTTCACCGGGTCGCAGAGGACGTGATCAAGGTGGCTCGCGAGCACGTCACCGGCGAGTTCTCGCTTCAGTCCACTCCCGGTGGATTCGGCACCCCGGAGTGGAGCGATGACAACCAGATCAGGGTCGAGGGCGTCGAGCTGGTCGTCGTCCGCGACGGTGCCGAGCAACGGGCGCCGATCACCTCGCTGGCCGCGGCGGCGCAGCAGATCGGCTCCGACTGGATGCCCCAGGGCCAGGAGCTGAGTGACGACCCGCTTGCCCTCGATCCGGCGGCCGCGGAGGCTCTCGCTGCGGCTTTCGCCCTCGGCGAGGCGGCGCTGGAGCGAATCCGTGCCTCCGCAGGCCCCGGTGATGAGCCGACCGAGCCGACGCTCTGGCCCGAACACTTCGACATCGCGATAGAGATGGGACCCGACGGCTCCGGCCTGCGTGCCAACTACGGCCTCTCACCGGGAGATGAGAGCCATCCCGAGCCCTACTTCTACGTCGGCCCCTGGAGCGCGAAGCCCGCGGGCGAGCTCTGGAACGGCTCCGGGTTCACCGGCGCCGAGCTCGGCTACGGAGAGATGGTCGCCGCCGAGGACCCGGTCGCGGCCGCGGTTGAATTCGGCCTCGAGCGAAGAAACGCACTCGAAGGGATGAAGGAGGACCGATGAGCGAGAACGCAACCGCGGGCAACGGCGCCGCCGGGGACCTCGAATGGCACCGGGTCCTCGATGCCTCGGACCTCCCCGAGGGCCGCGTGACGACGGTCGCCGCCGGCCACAAGAGCGTCGCACTGGTCCACTACGACGGGCGGTTCTCGGCACTCGACAACCACTGTCCCCATCAGGGCGGACCCGCTCGGTGAGGGATCGATCGAGAACGGGATGCTTCGCTGCCCCTGGCACGGCTACGACTACTGCCCGCTCGACGGCACCTCGCCGGGTTTCGACGACGAGGCGACCACCTACCCGCTGGAGATCCGCGACGACGAGGTCTACGTCGGGGTCGAGCCGGAACCGCATCGCCGAACCGTCAGCGACGTGATGGCCGAGACGATGGTCAACTGGGGCGTGCGCCACGTCTTCGGCATGGTCGGGCACTCGAACCTCGGCCTCGCCGACGCGATTCGGCGCCAGGTGGACGCCGGCGAGCTCGACCTACATCGGCATCCGCCACGAGGGCGCCGCCGCCTTCGCCGCCTCGGCCTACGGCAAGCTCACCGGCCGCCCGGCGGCCTGCCTGACGATCGCCGGGCCCGGTGCGACCAACCTGCTGACCGGCCTCTGGGACGCGAAGGTCGACCGGGCGCCGGTGCTGGCGCTGACCGGCCAGGTCGACTCCCAGGTGCTCGGCCCGGGCGCCTTCCAGGAGGTCGACCTGGCCGGGCGCCTTCGGCTCGGTCGCCGGCTGGAGCCAGACCGGTGCTGCCGCGAGCCGGCACGCCGAGCTGATGGCCTGGCCTGCAAGAACGCGATCGTCGCGCCGCGACGTCTCCCACCTGATCTTCCCCGACGACGTGCAGACGACTCCCGGCGCCCGAGGCGCCGAGGCCGGGCCGCCCGAGGGCCGGGTCGGCGGCCGCCGGGATCACGCCCGCCGGAGGACGCTCGAACGGGCCGCTGAAGCTGATGGGCGACGGCGAAGCGCCCGGTGATCATCGTCGGCCACGGCGCCCGCGACTCGATGGGCCGTGATCGCGCTTGCCGAGCGCCTGGACGCGCCGGTGATCACGACGTTCAAGGCGAAGGGACAGATCCCCGACGACCACCCGCTCGCCTGCGGCGTGCTCGGTCGCAGCGGCACGCCGGTCGCGAGCTGGTTCATGAACGAGGCCGACCTGCTGCTGGTGATGGGCGCGTCGTTCTCGAACCACACCGGCATCTACCCGGGCCAGCCGATCATCCAGGTCGACTTCGACCCGATGCAGCTCGGCAAGTTCCACCCCGTCGACGGTGCCCGTCTGGGGCGAGATCGGCGGTCACCGCCGAGCTGCCTCCGAGCGGGCTCGACGGCGCAGCCGGCGACCGACGACCAGCGCGGCGCCGTGCGCGGCGCTGGGCGATCTGGCGCGGCCGAGAAGGCGAGCCGCGCCGGCGACGACCGCGGCCACGGCGTCAACTCGGCTGTCGATCTTCGCGGCCCTGAGCGCCAGATCGCCCGACGACGCGGTGATCGCGGTCGACGTCGGCAACAACACCTACTCGTTCGGCCGCTACTTCGAGTGCCGCGGCGCCAGCGCGGTGCTGATGTCCGGCTACCTCGGCTCGATCGGCTTCGGCTACCCGGCGGCGATCGGCGCCTGGGCGGCGACCGGCGGGGAGCGCCCGATCGTTGCGGTCACCGGCGACGGCGGCTTCGGCCAGTACATGGCCGAGATCCTGACCGCCGTCAAGCACGGGATGAACATCACCCACGTGCTCGCTCAACAACGGCCAGCTCGGGAAGATCTCCAAGGAGCAGCGGGCGGGCGAGTGGGACGTCTGGGAGACCGAGCTCCACAATCCCGACTTCTCCGAGTACGCCCGAATCTCGGGCGCCCTTGGGATTCGCGTCACCGAGCGCTCCCAGCTCGATCACGCGCTGCGCGAGGCAATCGCCCACACGGGACCGTCGATGGTCGAGGTGATGGCCGACCCGGACCTCGTCTGAGCGAGCAGCAGCTCCGGCGCCGGAGGCGCGGATTCCCGGCCAGCAGTGTCATCTGGGGGCACCCGCGGGTGCGGCCCGCTAGATTCTTGGCTGGCCGGCCAATACCAGGGTGACCCAGCAAGGAGCAGAGTTTGAGCAACCGCACCTATGTGATCGGCGTCGGGATGACGAAGTTCGAGAAGCCCGGGGCCCGCGACTGGGACTACCCGGAGATGGCGCTGGAGGCCGGGACGAAGGCGCTCGAGGACGCCCGCATCCCCTACGACGCGGTCGAGCAGGCCTTTGTCGGCTACTGCTACGGCGAATCCACATCGGGGGAGCGAGCCGTCTACGGACTCGGGCTGACCGGGATCCCGATCGTCAACGTCAATAACAACTGCTCGACCGGCTCCAGCGCGCTCTACCTGGCGCGGCAGTCGGTCAAGGGCGGCCTCGCCGACTGCGCGCTTGCGCTCGGCTTCGAGAAGATGGAGAAGGGCTCACTCGGGGTCAAGTGGACCGACCGCACCAACCCGATCGACAAGCACGCCGAGGCGATGTTCTCCGTGCGCGACCCGGAGGCCTCGCCGCCGGCGCCACAGATGTTCGGCAACGCCGGGCGCGAGCACATGGAGCGCTACGGCTCCGAGCCCGACCACTTCGCCTGGATCGGGTGGAAGAACCACAAGCACTCGGTCAGCAATCCCTACGCACAGTTCCAGCAGGAGTACTCGCTGGAGGAGATCAAGTCGGCGAAGATGATCCACTCGCCGCTGACCAAGCTGCAGTGCTCGCCGACCTCTGACGGCTCAGGGTGCGCGGTCGTCGCCATCCGAGCGCTTCGTCGACGAGCACGACCTCTGGGACCGCGCGATCGAGATCGCCGGTCAGGCTATGGTCACCGACATGCCGTCGACCTTCGAGGACCACAGCTCGATCAAGATCGTCGGCGCAGAAATGTCGAAGGACGCGGCTGCCAAGGCCTACGAGGAGGCCGGCGTCGGCCCCGACGACATCGACGTGATCGAGCTGCACGACTGCTTCAGCGCCAACGAGCTGATCACCTACGAGGCGCTCGGCCTGGCCGAGGAGGGCGAGGGCCACAAGCTGGTCGAGGCCGAGGCGACCACCTACGGCGGGGAGGGACCGGTTGTCAACCCGTCCGGGGGCCTGATCTCGAAGGGGCACCCACTGGGCGCTACCGGCCTGGCCCAGTGCTCCGAGCTGAACTGGCAACTTCGCGGCGAGGCAGAGAGGCGCCAGGTAGATGGCGCCAAGGTCGCGCTGCAACACAACATCGGGCTCGGCGGTGCCGCCGTGGTCACGATCTACCAGCCCGCGGGCTGAGAGGAGCTACGAACAGATGGCAAAGGAAAGACGTTCACTGCATGGCAAGGTCGTCGCGATCACGGGCGGCGCCAGGGGAATAGGAAAGGCGACGGCGACGACGCTGGTCCGCAAGGGCTGCCGGGTCGCGCTCGGCGACATCGACCTCGCCCTGGCGGAGGAGACGGCATCCTCGCTCGGCGGGGGCACCGTCGCGGTCAAGCTCGACGTCACCGACCGGGATTCCTTCAGCGCCTTCCTCGACGAGGCCGAGCGCCAGCTGGGGCCGGTCGACGTCGTCATCAACAACGCCGGGATCATGCCGCTCGGCCGCTTCGCCGATGAGGACGACGCCATCGCACACCGGATGATCGACATCAACATCCACGGCGTCATCCTCGGCACGAAGCTGGCGCTGGCGCGGATGGAGCCCCGGGGCAGCGGCCACATCGTCAACATCGCCTCCCAGGCCGGCAAGACCGGCTTCCCCGGGGGCGCCACCTACTGCGCCACCAAGTTCGCGGTCGTCGGCCTCTGCGAGGCGGTGCGGGCAGAGCTCGACGGCACCGACATCGAGGTCCACTGTGTCATGCCCGCAGTCGTCAACACCGAGCTCGGCTCGGGACTGCAGGAGGCCCGCGGCGTCAAGACGCTCGAGCCGGAGGAGGTTGCCGACGCGATCGCCGACGCCCTCGAGACCGGGCGCTTCGAGGTCTGGGTACCGCGCTCGACCAAGGCGATCGTCACGGCCTTGAGCCTCGTCCCGAGGAGTGGTCGCGAGAAGATGGCGAAGGTGCTGAAGGCCGACAAGATCCTCGCCGAGCCCGACCAGGCGGCGCGCGCCGCATACGAGGAGCGCGCCGCCAAGGGCGGCCCGGACGCCGATGCCGGCGCCGCTGAGGGTGCCGAGGCCGAGGCGGAGCCGGTCAGCACCAAGGAGTAGCGTGGAGAACGAGGCTCCGACCGTGGATTACGAGGCGCTCGCCGTCGGCCTCGCGGCGGCGGTGCCGATGGTCGGGCACCTCGGCCTCGAGTACCTCGAGGTCGGACCGGGCAGCGGACGCGTGCGGCTGCCGGACGACGAGGCGATGCGCAACCACGTCGGCTCGCAGCACGCCGCAGGCCTGTTCGCGGTCGCCGAGACCGCTTCTGGCGCCGCCTTCGTCGGCGCCTTCGCCGAGCGGCTGGGGGAGATCACTCCCCTGGCCCGCTCGGCCGAGATCTCCTACGTCCGGATCGCCGAGGGCCCGATCGAGGCCGCGGCGGTGCTCGCTGACCCCGACGAGAAGACCGCGGCCCTCGACCGCGACGGGCGGGTCGAGTTCCCGGTCGAGGTCGAGCTGACCGACGGCGACGGCGAGGTCGTCGCCACGGCCACGGTCCACTGGCACGTCCGCCGCAACGAGCACTGAGCGGCACGGTAGCCTGCGGGCCACCGGCAAACCGCAGGGAACCGCGCATCGGGGGGGCATGATCAGGGCAAGACCGACAAATCGCAGGCTCGGGGCGGCCACGGGCGCCACCACGATCGCTCTCTGTGGTGCGCTCGCCGCCTCGGCCAGCGCCGGGGCGGGTTCAACCGCGACACAGCCGACCTCCCTGGTGACCCCCGGAGGCGCCGGGGCGACGGCGAAATGCCCGAGCGGAACGAAGGCGACCGGAGGCGGGTTTCAGGTGACCGGCGGCTACAAGCCGCCGCCGACCCCCACCGGCACTCGCAGCTTCACCCAGGTGACGATGCCGAGCGGCAAGCGCTCCTGGCACATCGCCACCCCGAGCTTCGGCAGCGCGCCGGCGACGACCCTGACCGCGTTCGCGCGCTGCCAACCCGGGATCAGGTCGGTGAGTGTCGTAACCGACTCGGCCGACGTCGACCCGACGGTCGCGACAAGGCTGCAGCCGCGCTGTCCGCCGACAAGGCGCCTGGTAGGCGGCGGTTACAGCGTCACCCCGACTTTTCACTTCACGCCGCTTCCGGCCGCTGGGCCGCTGGTGGTGGCGCTCGAGTCGCGCAAGTTCGGCAGCCGCGACTGGCGGGTGACCGTTGCCAACGTCAATCTCACCCCGAACGTGACAACCGGCAAGGTGACCGCGTATGCGCTGTGTGCGACCGGCAGCGCCGAGTCGAAGACGGCGTCTAAGACGATTTCGCTCACCTACGGGGCGCGGGCCGACACCGTCGCGCGGTGCCCGACGCGCTGGCACACGGTCTCCGGCGGCTTCAAGGCATCCCCGAGCTTCGACGGTCCGACACCCACCGATTACGTCCTGCCCCTGTTTGACTCCTCGGCCCCGCGGGGCTCGCGCGCCTGGGCCCTCGGCGGTTTCTACTACACCCCTTTTCAGGGCAACGTCGCCGACGGCGAGATCACGGCCTACGCCTACTGCGAGCACAACTGAGGCGGGAGATCGCCGACCCCGGAGACTCTGGGGTGGCAGTGGGGGGAGCGGCGATCGGTGTGGAATGATCGGCCGATCAGCCCCGCCTCCTCGCCAATCGATGTACTCACCCTGACCGACGGAGGCCAGAGCGCCGGGGAGGTCGCAGGAAGAGTCGCAGCATTCCTCCGCCCGGCGAAGCGGACCCTCGAACTCGCCCTCTACGACGTCAGGCTCCCCGACCCCACCGGTTCGATCGTCGCCGATGAGCTGCGCGCCGCCGCCGGGCGTGGGGTCAAGGTCCGCCTCGTCTACAACACCGACACCGACCGGCCGCCCGCGATCCACCCGCCGCCCGCGACCCGGCCCGAGGTTCTCGAGGAGCTGCCGATCGAGACTCGGGGCATCCCCGGGATTCCCGACCTGATGCACCACAAGTACGCGATCCGCGACGCCGAGGCCGTCTGGAGCGGCTCGACCAACTGGACCGTCGACTCCTGGACCAGGCAGGAGAACGCCGTCGTCACGGTCGCCTCGGAGGGGGTGGCGAAGTGCTTCGAGGCCAACTTCGAGGAGCTGTGGGGGAGGGGGGAGGTCGACCGCAGCGGCTTCACCGACCCCGACCCGGTCGAGGTCGGCGGAGTCGAGGTGCGGGCCTGGTTCACGCCGGGACACGGCGAGGAGCTCTCGGAGCGGATCGCCGATGCGATCGAGCGGGCGAGCCGGAGGGTGCGGATCGCCTCGCCGGTGATCACCTCGGCGCCGATCCTTGAAGCGCTGGCGAAGATCGGGAGCGGGGGAGGGGTGGACGTGGCCGGGGTCGTGGACGAGCCGCAGACGGACCGGGTCTTCGAGCAGTGGCACGCCGACAACGGCGCCTGGAAGATCCCCCTGCTGGCGACGGTGCTCTCGAAGCTGCGTTTCTCTGGCAAGCCCTCGACGCCCTGGAGCCCCGAGACGGTTCACGACTTCATGCACGCGAAGGTGACCGTTGCCGACGACGCCGTCTTCGTTGGCTCCTTCAACCTCTCGCGATCGGGCGAACAGAACGCCGAGAACGTGCTCGAGATCGCCGACGCCACCCTGGCCGAGCGCATGGCCGGCTTCGTCGACGAGGTGAGGGGCCGCTACCCGGCGTCGACGATCCCGGAGGTCGCCGCGGCGACGATCTCCTCGGGGTCATCGGCGTAGGAGATCACCCGCATATCGGCGGGTGAGATCCGGCCCTGATCGAGCAGCTGAGCATCGACCCATTCCATCAGTCCCCGCCAGTAGTCGCGGCCGACGAGGACCACCGGGTAGTCGTCGGCCTTTCCGGTCTGCGCGAGGGTCAGGACCTCGAACATCTCGTCGAGGGTGCCGAAGCCGCCGGGGAAGAGGACGAAGGCACGCGAGTAGCGGACGAACATCAGCTTGCGCGTGAAGAAGTAGTGGAACTCGATCCCGATGTCGACGTAGGGGTTGGCCGCCTGCTCGTGGGGAAGCTCGATGTTGAGGCCGATCGAGAGCGCGCCGGCGTCGCGGGCGCCTCGGTTGGCGGCCTCCATCGTCCCCGGGCCGCCACCGGTGATCACCGCCCACCCGGCCTCGCCGATCGCCTTGCAGGCCCGGCGCGCGAGCTCGTAATCGGGGCTGCCGGGGCGCGTGCGAGCGGACCCGAAGACACACGCCGCCGGGCCGACGTCGCCGAGCTTCTCGAACCCGGTCCGCAGCTCGGCCTCGACCCGGCGAAGGCGGTCCGCGTCGGTCTGGGTCGAGAGAACGCGCGACTCGTCGGCGCAGATGATCTCCTGATCCAGGGTCGTCGGAGTGCGCGGGCCCGCGGTGTTCACCTGGACCCTCCGCGCCGCTTGAAGAGCCAGCGGGCGTCGGCGGTCGGCTCGGCGTAGACGCGGACCGAGACCACGCGTCCGCGGCGCAGGGTCCACAGCCAGGCGTTCGGTATGTCGATCTCCGACTGACGCCGCCGTGCTCGAACCCGGCCGAAGACCAGTACCCGCTCGTCGCCGAGGTCATGGAACTCTTCGGGCACAAGGGCGATCTGGTCCCAGATCGTGAGGACGTCGCGGACGTACTCGGCAAGCGCCTCCACCCCCTCATACGGCGTCTCACGCCCGGAGAGAATGCCGGTGACACTCGAAATCCTGATCGCGGGGTCGGAGATCTCGGTCAGAGTGTCGAGATCGCGCTCGCGAAAGGCGTCGTAGGCGCGGCGGACGATGTCGGAGGCGGTGGCGCTCATGCGGACCCCGACAGCCTAGATCAGCGAATCCTCGGTGGCGCCGGGCCTGCCGGGCCCCTGCATCGCTCATCAGGGTCGCCGGCAGGGTAGGGTTGCGGCCGATGAATGACGACTGGCGCCTCAGTATCGAGCTCGAAGAGCACGGACTCGCTCATGGCCTCACGGAGGACCTCGCCGCAGGCGAGATGGACCACGACCTCGAGGAGTCGTTTGGCGACCGGGTGATCGTCACCCACGATGGGCCACACGTCTTCCTCTACGCGGCGGACCGGGAGCAGGCCGAGGAGGCCGAGAAGGCGATCCGCTCGCTGGCCGCGCGAAACGACTGGACCGTCGCTTCGGCTGTACTCGAGCACTGGCACCCGACTGCGCTGGAGTGGGAGGACCCGGACAGCCCGCTTCCCGCCAGCGAGGATGAGCAGGCTTCCGAGCACAAGGAGCTGGTTGAAGAGGAGCGTGCCGAGGCCACCGAGCACGGCTACCCCGAGTGGGAGGTCCGGGTCGACCTGCCCAGCCACCACGATGCAGTGGCCCTCTCGAAGCAACTCGACTCCGAGGGCATTCAGAACGTCCGCCGCTGGAAGTACCTCGTGGTCGGCGCAGCCGATGAGGACGCCGCCCAGATTCTCGCCGACCGCCTCCGCTCCGAGGCGCCCGAGGGCAGCGAGGTCAGGGTCGAGGGCACGTTCCAGGCGGCCAGGCACGAGGCGCCGCCCAACCCCTTCGCGATCTTCGGCGGGCTCGGAGGCTGAGCGCCGGCCTGATCCACGCGGCCCACCGGGTCCGGGCGCTCGGTCGGCGGGCCGGACCGAACAGGTCGGATCTGTGCGTGGTTACGCCGGATCGACCACATCAGATGTGTGCGTGGCTACGGATGACGCGCGGCGCCGCAGCGTCTACGGTCACATAGGTGATTTCGGCGAACGCCACAACCCGTTCGAACCCTGGCTCGCCCGTGATCTTCTCCGATCGCGGCGAGGCGGGCCGGTTGCTCGCGGAGCGGCTGGCGCCGTTGAGGGACGAGGCACCGGTCGTGGTCGCGCTCCCCCGTGGGGGCGTCCCGGTGGCGGCAGAGATCGCGGCCGCCTTCGAGGCACCCCTCGAAGTACTCGCCGTGCGCAAGCTCGGCGCGCCTGGGAACCCCGAATACGGGATCGGCGCCGTCGCAGAGGACGGTACCTGCGTCGTCAACCAGGGGGCGATCGAGGCCCTGGAAGTGACCCAGGCGCAATTCGACGAGATCGTCGCTCGTGAGGCCGCCGAGCTGCGCCGGCGGGTCGCCGCCTACCGTGGTGATCGCGAGATGCTGTCACTGCGTGGCCGCACGGTGATCCTCGTCGACGACGGCATCGCCACCGGCGTCACCGACACCGCCGCCCTCGAGGCCGTGAGAAGGCAGGAGCCGAGGAGGGTGATCATCGCTGTTCCGGTCTGCGCTCCCGAAGCCGCTCGCCGCATCGGCGCGATCGCCGACGAGATGGTCTGCCTCTCCCAACCGGGCTCCCATGTCGGAGTGGGGCAGTCCTACCGCGATTTCTCCCAGGTCTCCGACGAGGAGGTGATCGGGCTACTCGGTGCCGGGCTGTCGCGCGGCGGTGCAAACGGCAGTGCAGAGGTGGCGATCCCGGTCGCCGATGCCGAGCTGCGGGGGGAGCTGCAGATGCCCGCCTCCGCGACGGGCCTGGTCATCTTTGCGCACGGCAGCGGCAGCAGCAGGCTGAGCCCGCGCAACGCCGCGGTGGCCGCGCGGCTGCGCGAGGCGGGCCTCGGGACACTCCTGTTCGACCTGCTGACGTCGGAGGAGTCCGGGAATCGCGCCAAGGTCTTCGACATCGCGCTGCTCGCCGAGCGCCTGATCGCCGTCACCCGCTGGATGCTTGGTGAGCCCGGGCTGGGGGAGACGCCGATCGGCTATTTCGGAGCGAGCACCGGTGCCGCGGCGGCCCTGGTCGCGGCGGCCGAGATCCCGGAGCAGATCGACGCGGTGGTCTCGCGCGGAGGCCGTCCCGATCTGGCTGGCCCGAGCCTTTCCGCGGTGCAGGCACCGACCCTGCTGATCGTCGGCTCCGAGGACCACGATGTCCTCGAGCTCAACCGGCGGGCGAAGAAGAGCATCGGCGCCGGCTGCGAGCTGGCGATCGTGCCGGGAGCCGGGCACCTGTTCTCCGAGCCGGGCACGCTCGAGCAGGTATCCGAGCTGGCGTCTCGCTGGTTCAGCGCCAACCTCGGCGCCGACCGGGTCACCGATCCGCGGGGCTGAGTCCCGTGAGCCTCGGCGAGAGCCCGGCGGCGCAGCCCACAGTCGCGAGTGGGGATCTGCTTCATGCGGCCCAGTCGCTCAGCGGCGCGGCCACGGACTATGACTCCCTGCTCGAGCGGGTCGGCGACGCGCGCTTCGTCCTCATCGGCGAGGCATCCCACGGAACGCACGAGTTCTACCGCGAGCGCGCCCGCATCACCCGTCGGCTGATCGAGGAGAAGGGCTTCGGCGCCGTCGCGGTCGAGGGGGACTGGCCCGATGCCTACCGCGTCAACCGCTATGTCCGCGGCGCCCGCGAAGACGCCGACGCCGAGGAGGCTCTGCGCGGCTTCAAGCGCTTCCCATCCTGGATGTGGCGCAACGCCGACGTGCTCGACTTCATCGGTTGGCTGCGTGCCCACAACGACAGCCTTGGGGCCGGGGCCACGCCGGTCGGCTTCTACGGCCTCGACCTCTACAGCCTCTATGCCTCGATCGAAGCGGTTATCGGATACCTCGACTCGGTCGACCCCGAGGGGGCGGCCCGGGCGCGGGAGCGCTACGCCTGCTTCGAGCACTTCGGCGGCGAGAGCCAGAAGTACGGGTACGCCGCCAGCCTCGGGCTCAGCGAGTCCTGCCGGCGCGGGGTCATGGAGCAGCTACTCGAGCTGCATCGAGCTTCGGGGGTATATATGCGCCTCGACGGGCTCGCCGCCGAGGACGAGTTCTTCTACGCCGAGCAGAATGCGCGGCTGGTCGCCAACGCCGAGGAGTACTACCGCTCCATGTTCTCCCCGCGGACCTCGTCGTGGAATCTGCGTGATCGTCACATGGCCGACACCCTGCTTCGCCTGACAGCACACCTCGACCGCCACAGCGGACGCACGCGGATAGTCGTCTGGGAGCACAACTCACACGTCGGCGATGCCCGCATGACCGAGATGGGCCAGCGAGGTGAGCTCAACGTCGGACAGATGATCCGCCAGAGCGAGGGCGAGGACGCCGTTCTGATCGGCTTCACGACTGACCACGGAACCGTCACCGCAGCCTCAGACTGGGACGGCCCCTGCGAGCGCAAGCGGGTGCGCCCGGCACTCCCGGAGAGCTACGAGGCCGTCTTCCACCAGATCGGCCTCGATCGATTCCTGCTGCGCTCCGACCACAGGGATGTGCAGGCGCGTTTGAGCGATCCCCGGCTCGAGCGGGCGATCGGCGTCATCTACCGGCCCGAGACAGAGCGTGCCAGCCACTATTTCACCTCCAGGATCACCGGCCAGTTCGACGCGGTCATCCATATCGACGAGACCCGCGCGGTGGAGCCTCTGGAGCGAACCGCCGGATGGGAAACGGGCGAGCCGCCCGAGACCTATCCCTCGGCGCTCTGATCCAATGCTTCCTAATCTGTCTTATGTAAACCTGGCGAATTCGCGAGGCTGATCCCGCCCGGGGCACGCCACGGGCGACGCCCCCGTCCGCCACGCGCGACCCTCGCCCCCGTCCGCCGCGAGGTCCCGCGAGGTCCTTAGTCCCGCCCGGATCTCCGGTCGAGTGGACGATTTCCCTCGCCATATTGGGGATATCGTCCACTCGACGCCTGGCGGGCGCTTCGCCACGCCTGGCGGGCCCTGCTCGACGCCTGGCGGGCTCGTGCGCGAGGGCATCCGGTGCAGCTCTTAGCCTCGCTTCGTGGCCGCAGACTTCGCGATCCGCGCCCCGTCGCTCGACTACCTGATCGACCCCTACAGCGTCGGCGCCATCTCTGAGCGCCCGCTCACCGACGAGGTGCGGGAGCGGATTCTTTGGGCCTGGATCGACTCGCGCGAGGGCCGGCCCGAGCATCTCACGCTCGAGCTGCCGGCGGAGCTGCGGCGAGACACCCTCGCCGAGCAGGTGAAGAAGGCTGTCCGCAGGGACCTCGAGGAGACCTACCGGGAGAGCAAGAAGTGGATCTCCGTCAGCCGCAGCGAGCGGCGCGAGACGTTGATCGCCTTCGGCTTCCTGATCGTCTGCCTGCTCCTCTCCAGCCTGATCGACCAGGGAACGGAGAACGACGCCTTCTTCAGCAGCGTCTCGCAGGGACTGGTCGTCCTCGGCTGGGTGGCGCTGTGGACGCCGGCGCAGCGGCTCTTCGCGACGGTCTCACGGCGGCTCAACCGCAGCCGCTACCGCGAGCTGGCGACTGCCGAGATCGAGATCGAGTGGGTATGAAGGAGCCGGGAGCAGGCGAGCCTCGCCGGCCCGGTGGCCTCAGCTTCGTCGCCGGCGGCGAGCGCTCAGCTCAGGGACCGGTCCAGCCCGCCCCATAGCAGGGCCTTGCACCGCAGGGATTGGTGATCTTCCCGTTCAGCTTGAGGAAGTTGGCGATCTGCGCCCGGATCTCGGGTGTCTCGTTGATCACCGTGTCGTGCGGGTCGACGCCGAAGCTGTCGTCGGGCGAGGTGTTGGTGATCGGCGGTGGGTCGGTCCCGAACTCGGTCATGCCGACGGTCCGCTTCGGGCCGATGTCCCAGACGAACATCCCGCTCCCCCTCGCTGCCGCACCGCCGAGGCCGCCGAGCTTGGGCATCGCGTAGAAGGGTGACTTGAAGCCCGTCGGGAGACGGAAGGGGTCAAGCGCGGGACGGCGCAGCGGAGCCCCGATCGTCCGCGCCTCGACCTCGGTCGCGACGTTGGCCACCTGGTGGTCGCCGTAGGCCATCTCGATCAGCACCTTGTGGGCGGGCGTCTTCGGGAGCGGGCTCGAAGTCATGTGGTTCGCGTACCCGTCAGGCTCCCCGCGGTCCCACATCGTCTGGATCATCGAGAGCAGCAGCGGCCGCACGCCCTCGTCGGGATAGGACGGGTAGAGGACGAGCGAGTAGTCGGCGAAGTCGATGCTGCGGGTGAGAAGGGTCGAGTAGTTCATCCCGGGCACGTAGAGGACCGTGCGGGTGATGTCGGGCTCGACCGCGGTCAGCGCGCCCCCCGCGATCCCACCCTGGCTGTTGCCGTAGTAGAAGAGTCCGTGCTCGGTGTCGACCACCGAGGAGCCGCTGAACTTGAATGCAGGGTCGGCGGCGAATCCCCCCGGATTGGCCATCAGTCTGCCGAGGAAGATGAAGTCGAGGAATCCCTGCTGGAGCCTGTCGACGAGCGGTGGGAAGTTCGAGATGTCGAGCAGCGCCGGCACCGCCTCGGGCAAGACGTCGTCCTCGAACATTCCGATGAAGTCGGTCGCGCAGGTGATCACGCCGTGATCGTTTCCGAGCTGGCGCACGTTCCTGGTGTGGACCTCGGTGTAGTCGCCGAAGAGCCCGTGCCCGTACATCGACGTTCGCACCTTGTGGTCCACCGTCCAGACGCCGGAGCCGGGCGCCGTCTCATTGACCGCCGAGAGTGGGATGTTGCAGGTGAAGCGCGCGTTGTAGACGCCCCCGGTGCGCTTGGGGAGCCCGCGGGCGTTGAGCGAGAAGCGCCCTGCGCTGCTCGCCTCGCAGTCGGGATGGATGTAGCAGGGGACCTGGAATGTCCCAGTCACCTCGCGAACGTTCTCGGTGGTGTGGCTACCGGTCAGCTCCTGGGCGGGTACCGGATCGTCGACCGTTTTCACATCGGTGACCGTGAAATTGGGCGGAGCGCCGTTGATGACCCCGTTGCCCGGGCTTCTGTCCCCCAGCTGCGCAAGCGCGTCGTCGCGGATGTGGAGCATGCGCTCGCTGATGTTGCGGGTGCTGGCGACGGTGAAGTCCCAGGCGAGATAGAGGCCGCGGCGGCTGATGCCGGACTTCCTCAGGGTCCGGAAGATCGAGTCGAAGTGGTTTCGGCGGCGCTCTACGGGGCCGATCTTGGTCTGGATGTCGTTGAGGTAAGGCCTGAACCCGGCGGGCGCGGGGATCCTCTTCCCGGCGGAGTCCCGCAGGTTCCTAAGGGCGACGATGTAGCGATGGCCCTCCTTCAGGTTCCTGCCCGGGTGGATCAGCAGATTCGTCGTCTCCGGTGTCGTCGCGTTGGAGTCCAGCTCCGACCAGATCAGCTGGCGCTTGCCGGTGGATGCATCGATCAGAACGACCGGCTGCTTGCGTGCGAACGAGCGACCCATGTCGGTGATCGGAACCGCCCCTGTCTTCCTGAAGGCGGTCGGGTTATCGAGACCCGGGATGCCGACGACGATCGCCGCGCCCGGGCTGAAGCCGTCGCTGCGGTTGAGCTCGCTCGGATCGATGTGGACGTGACTCCCGTTCTCGGGTGTCGATGCGAGCTTGAGGTTTAGGCGACGGCCGGTGTCGGTCTTCGGATCCCGCACCGTGTAGTAGTCGTTGGGCCACGGCAGCAGGCACTGGGCATCGGTCGCCGCGATGAACTCGCAGCGCTTCGCGGTTGAGAGGTCGACACCGAACGATCCGGCGCTCGCCGCTGAGGGCATCGAGGCGCCGAGAAGCCCTACCCCCAGCAGCAGCGCTCCCCAGATGGTGCGAAGTGCCCGTCGACTGCGAACTTCACAGATTGCTCCCACCGCGATCTCTCCTCCCCGCTCGACTGGCACGGAACCTATCACCGCGGTGCCGGCGCTGCATGCATATCAGGGTCCCGCGAAGCCCCCCGAGTAACAGGGCGAGGTGCCGCAGACGTTTGTCACCGCGCCGTTTGGCGCGAGGAAGTCGGAGATCATGTGCAGGCCGGCGGGAGCGCCACGCGGAGCACCGTGCGGATCCTCGCCGGCGATGTTGGGGGTGTTGGTCAGCGGCGGTGGCGAGACCCCGATCGCACTCGGCGGCGGAGACGGGTTTGCGCGCTCCGGCCCGATGTCGAAGTAGACCGCCGCCGATCCGTCGTAGGGGTAGGAGCTGATCGCGGGGACACCCCAGAGAGCGTCGACTCCCGGCCAGCGCCCCGGGTAGAGGATCGGGGCGTGGGTCCGTACGCCGATCGTGCGAGCCTCGACGTCCGCCTGGAAATTGGTCACCTGGTGATCGCCGAAGGCGATCCCCATCAGGACCTCGTGGGCCGGGGTCCCGGGGAGCGGGTTGGTTGTCATACGGTGGACGTAGCCGTTGGGCTCGCCACGGTCCCAGAGCATCTGGATCAGCGTCAGCAGCAGGGGGTGCGAGAGATCGTTCGGGTAGTTCGCGGCCAGGATTGCCGCGAACGGCGGGTAATCCACTGAGCGGGGCAGCAGCACCGAGTAGTTCATCGCCGGGACGTTGAGCGCAGCCCGGGTGAAGTCGGGCGAAATAGCCGTCAGGGCGCCACCCATGATCCCGCCCTGGCTCGATCCGTCGTAGTAGAGCGCCGTCGGATCGATCACGCCGGGGCTCGCGAGGGTCGCGTCGTCGGCATGGAAATGGACGTTGTTGAGGAAGCCGCCCTGGGCCGCGGTCGTGTCCATCAGCCGCCCGAGGAAGAGCTCGTCGAGGAGGCCCTGCTGGAGGCGGTCGGCCAGCTCAGGGAAGTTAGAGAGGTCGGGAAGGATGTGGATTCCCGTATTGCCGACGTCGCTCGAGGACATCCCGATCTCGTCGGTCGCGCAGAGGACGAAGTCGTAGTGCTGGGCGAACTCGTTCTGGATGCCGGCGCTGTAGACCTCCGAGGCACTGCCGAAGAGCCCGTGGCCGTAGACCGCGGGCCTGCCAGGCGCCGCCCCGAGGTCATCGACCGCCGAGTGCGGGATGACGCAATCGAAGTTCGCGGCCCAGGTCCCGTTGCGGATCGGCAGCCCGTCCGCGTCGAGCTGGAAGCGCCCGCCCGCCGCGCAGCTGGGGAACAGGTAGCAGGGTACGTCGAAGGTTCCTCGGACCCGGCGGGCGACCCCGGGCTTGGGGTTGACGTCGACGCTGCCGACCGAGAACGACGGCGCCGAGCCGCTTACGATGCCGTCCGCGAGGTTGGTGTCACCGAGTTGGGAGAAGGCGTCGTTTCTCATCCGCAGAGCGCGGGCGGCGATGTTTTGGTCTGAGGCGACGGTGAAGTCCCAGGCGAGGTAGAGGTCTGCCCGCCTGATCCCGGCCTTGTGCAGGGTCGAGAAGATCGAGTCGAAGCGCTTGCGCTGCTTCTTGATAGGGCCCTCGGAGGAAGGCAGGTCGTCGCGGTAGTAGCGGAAGCCCTCGGGTGCTGGGATCGCCTTTCCCGAGGAGTCCTTGAGGTCGCGCATCGCGACGATGTAGCGATGCTTTGCATCGAAGTTGCGCGCCGGGTGAACCTCCAGGGCCGTCGCGGCGGGGCCCGATGCGTTGGAGTCGATCTCGACCCAGATCGGCCAGCGCTTTCCGCTCCTGGCGTCGATGACGATTACCGGGGTGTTCTTCTCCGTGTAGCGGCCCAGGTGGTTGATCGGCACCGCATCCGTGTTGGCCAGGGCCGCCGGGTTGTCGAGGCCGGGGACCCGCACAACGATGCCCTGGCCGGGGCTGAAGCCGTCGTTGAGTGCGTAGGGCGCGGCGTCGATGTGGACGCTCGACGTGTTCGACGGCATCGCCGGCGTCTGCAGGTCCACCCGCCGCCCGGTGGCCGTCGCCGGATCGGGGACCGTGTAGTGGTCGTCGGGGAACGGCAGCAGGCACAGCGAGCCGTCCTGCTGGCCGATGAAGTCGCAGGTCGAGGCCTGCGAGAGATCGACCGGATGGGGCTTGCATTCAGCCGTCTGGCGCACCAGCTCCGCCGAGGCCCTGCCCGAGCCGACCCTGACGCGAAGCGTGCGCCCCTGGCAGCTCCGGACCGCGCTTCGGCCCGCCGAGGTCAGGGGAAGCGTCACGGACCTCGAGCCGGAATGGCGGAGGATCAGCTTCCGCGACTTCGTCAGGGCGCCGAACTTCGGTTGATCGAAGGTTGAGGAGAGGCCGCGGACCATAAGCCTGGCGACGGTGCCCCGGTGGAGCCTGACCTTGATCCGTGCCCTGAGGGCGTTCTTGGCGAGGATCTGGCTCTGGCCCGCGCCGAGCAGCTTCACCTCGGGCCTGGCAGCCTCAGCGGCGCTCGCAGTGACGGAGAGGGCGAGCAGGGCCAGGGTGACGACCAGGGCCGCCAGGCGGCCCCTCTTCTCAGCGTAACCGCTCCCCAGCACAGCGCCAAGCCTATCCCGGCAGAGGGCGTCGTGGCGGCTAGAGCCCGGGGTCGGGATCGTAGGCCCGCCCCGGGACGCCGCCGATCGCAAGCACGGTCACATCCTCATCACCGGTGAGGATCTTGCGCGTCTCCCCGGGTCCAACCCGGGCGAAGACACCGGGCTCGAGGGAGAAGTCCTCCTCCCCCACCCGCAGTGTCGCCGAGCCCTCCAGCACCGTGTAGACCTCCTCCTGGTCGAGCTGCTCGGGGCGCTGCTCGAACATCCGCCCACCGACGCCATCGGGCGAGTGGTCGTGCTCGGGGTAGGCGTCGTTCCCGGCCGGTATCCGGATCAGCTGAATCCCGAACGCCCCCACCCCGAGGCCGTCACGAACCCGGTGCATGCCGAGGCCCTCATAGGTCAGAGCCTCGAAGTCCTCGACCCGCTTCACGGTCACGTCTGCCATCAACAGGCAGGCTAGCGGTGAGCCGGGTGGCGCCGTGGTTGTCGCAACAGCAGCCGGGCTCACCCGCCCGCGAGACTTCAATTTCCTCTCATAGTGATGGTAAGTATCACTCTCGCCAGCGGCGCTGGGGGCGTGGGTCAGGGGAGGACTATGTTGAAGCCCGGGTCGGGGTCGTCGAGGAGCGACATCAGCAGGCCCAGTCCCATCGCATCGCCCTCGATCTCGACCCGCCCGGTGCCGAGCAACTCGGGCAGTGGTGTGACCTCGGTCAGCAGCTCATCGAGGGCCGAGCGCTCCATCCGCAACGTCACCTGCGCCTCGGGGTCGCTCTTGCCGACGACGTGGGTGAGGACGGCGTTCTCGAGCCTGACCGCGTAGCGCTCGCCGCTGTCGGTGAACTCCCAGTTCATGACCAGGTGCTCGTCCCAGGCGCGCGGCCCGTTGACCCGAATCGCCATCGCGTCGAGCAGCTGGCCGACGGTGAGGTTGGCGACGAAATCACGCGGTGCGGTATCGGTCGGGGTCTCCCCCACCTTTCCGCGAAGCTCGTCGGCGCCGCCCAGGAAGAAGTTGCGCCAGGTGGCGTTTTCGGCGCCATAGGCCATCTGCTCGAGGGCATCGGCCTCGAGCTCGCGCGCCTCCTGGTTCTCGGGATCGGCGAAGACGACGTGGCTGGCCACCGTCGCGACCCAGCGATAGTCGCCATCCGCGTAGCTCTCGCGCGCCTTCCCGAGCACCGCCTCGGCGCCCCCCATGAACTCGACGTAGCGCCGGGCGGCCTCCTCCGGAGGGTGCTCCCAGAGGTGGGCCGGGTTTCCGTCGAACCAGCCCATGTAGCGCTGGTAGACGGCCTTGGCGTTGTGATTCAGCGATCCGTAGTAGTCGCGGCAGTGCCACTCCCTCGCCAGTTCCGGTGGCAGCTCCAGCACCTCAGCGATCTCCGAGCCGACGTAGCCCCTGTTCAGGAGCCTCAGGGTCTGGTCGTGGATGTATCCGTAGAGGTCGCGCTGCTTGCGAAGGAATTCAATGATCCGCTCGCGCCCCCAGCAGGGCCAGTGGTGCCCGGCAAAGAGAGCATCGGACACATCCCCGAAGAGCTCGATCGACTCGTTCAGGTAGCTGGCCCACACGTGCGGATCGCGGACGAGAGCGCCCCGCAGCGTCAGCGTGTTGTGCAGGTTGTGGGTCGCGTTCTCTGCGATGCAGAGCACACGGTGTTCGGGGAAATGGAAGTTCATCTCCGCAGGAGCCTCGGTCCCGGGGGTCAGCTGGAAGACGACCCGCACGCCGTCGAGCGTCTCCTCCTGGCCGGTCTCGGTGATCTCGAGCGTCGGCGGGATCACGGTCACGGTGCCGGTCGAGGTCGTCATCCCGAGACCGGCGCCGATCTGGCCTTCGGGGCCCCGCTTGAGCCCCGCCCCGTACATGTACCCGGCCCGGCGCCCCATCGCCGTTCCCGCATAGACATTTTCGCTGACGGCGTGCTCGATGAACCCCACCGGCGCCACCACCGGGACCTCCCCCGACTCGACCTCAGCGGCGGAGACCACCCCCCGGGCGCCGCCGAAATGATCGACATGGCTGTGGGTGTAGATCAGGGCCGTGACGGGCCGCTCGCCGCGATGCTCGCGGTATAGCGCGAGCGCCGCCGCAGCCGTCTCCGCCGAGATCAGGGGATCGATGACGACGATGCCGCGGTCCCCTTCGACGATGTGCATGTTCGAGAGGTCGAAGCCCCGCAGCTGGTAGAAGCCCGGCGCGATCTCGAACAGGCCCGCGATCCTGTTCAGCTGCGCCTGTCGCCAGAGACTCGGGTTGGCCGTCTCGGGGCAATCGCCCTCAAGGAAGGCGTAGGAATCGAGGTCCCAGACGACCTCGCCGTCGTCGTCACGGACGACCCCGGGCGCGAAGCCGGCTACGAGGCCCCGGCGAGCGTCCTCGAAGTCGCGCTTGTCGGAGAAGGGAAGCTGCTGCGCGATCGCCAGGTTCGCCGCTGCGATCCTCTGGGTCGCCGGCCGTCGTGCTGCGGACATCGCGCTACTGCTTCTTCCAGCCGCCGCCGAAGAGGCGGGAGAGGCGCCCGGCCTTGACGTTGGCGCGGTACGTTCCCTGGCCCTGCTCGGGCGGGGGGAGCTGCAGCACCTGCTCGGAGTCGATCGTCAGCGTCACGCCGCGCTCTGCCGTGCGTGAGACCTCCGGGGCGTCGACGAAGCGGAGGTCGCCGCCGCTGTCGGTGAAGACGACGCCGTCGAATATGTGCTCCCTGAAGTTGTCGACGATCTGCTCGACCTTGCCAACCTCGACGCCGTCTGAGCCGTAGACGGGGGTCCCGCGCTGGACCGCGGCGTAGTGGATCGCGTGGCCGTCGTCAACCATCTCGCAAAGACTATTGGCCGCAGAACTTGGCGATCTCGCGAGAGAGCCTTCCGCCCTGCCAGGCGAGTGGCGATTCGCCGGGATGCTCGCTGATCAGACGCGCCCGCGGCAGGCTCTCGGCATAGGCCTCGGCGACCGCGTAGGGGTGGCCGGGATCGGCGACGTCGTGGCTGGCGACGACGAGGGCCGGAAGATCGAGCGTCTCGAGCTCGCTCATCGCCTCGAATGGGCGCGAGCGCGGGACCTCTCGCAGCGCCTCGGCCAGCGCCTGGGGATGGCGGTGCATCGAGATCCGCTCGCGGGTGATGCGAATGACCGTTTCGTGCCAGGCCGGATCGATCCCGGCCGCCTCGATACGGGCGACGAATCCCTCCACCCCGCCCCGCTCGAGCCCCTCGGCGAGGCCGTCCCAGTAGGCGAGCGACTCCTCCGATACGACCCCGGTGTAGACGGGACCGATCACGACCAGGCCCGCCAGCCGCTCCGGATTCTCGAGCGCGTAGGCGAGCGCTGTGTGGGCGCCCATCGAGTGACCGCCGAGGACGAACCGCCCCTCCCCCACCGTCTCAGCGACGACCGAGGCGAGATCTCCCACCAGCTGCGGATAGCCGTAGCCCTCCCCGGCCGGCGCCGGGTCGGAATCCCCGTGGGCGCGGGCGTCGTAGACGACCAGCTCGTGGCCGCGGCGCAGCAGCAGCTTCGAGCCGTGGACGACGTGGCGGCGGGTCGCCGTGATCCCGTGGCAGAGGACGATCGGGGGCCCCTCGCCCAAGCGATCGCCGCGCAGGGTGAGGCCGGTGCCCTTGACGCTGAACTCCCGCTGCGTCGTTTCGTTCAATGCGGCTCCAGCAGGCGGGGCAGCCCAGCGATCGAGTCGATCGTCGCCGTCGGTGAGATCCCGCTGAGCCCGACGAATTCCTCGCGGTACTTGCCGGTGCGAACGAGGACCGCCCGCAGCCCCGCGTCGAGGGCTCCGCCGATGTCTGACTCGATGTCGTCGCCGACCATCACCACCGCATCCGGTCCCCTGCCGAGGTCGGCGAGGACCGCGGCGAAGAATCCCGGTGAGGGCTTGCCGACCACATGGGCCTCCTTGCCGGTGGCGTACTCGACGGCCGCAACGAAGGGCCCGGCGTCGAGCGAGAGGCCGTCCCCTGTGAGCCAGAAGCGGTTCTTCTGCAGGGCGATCAGCTCGGCCCCGTCCATGACCAGGCGGAATGCCCGGTTGAGGATCGCGAACCCGAACTGCTCGCCAAGATCCCCCATGATCACCGCGTCGACACCGCGCTCGGCCTCCTCGAGGCCCTCGAAGTCGGCCTTGACTGCGTCGTTCATGATCAGTGCCACGCGGTGGTGCCCCGCCTCCTCGCAGTGGCGCCGTGCCAACCCCGCCGGCGTCACCAGCTCTCCGGGCTCGACGGCGAACCCGAGGCGCTCCAGCTTCGCAAGCGTCTGGCCCCGTGAGCGGGCGGTCGTGTTTGTGACGAACCGCATCGCCGCGACGCGCTCGCGCAGATCCGCCACCGCGGCCGCGGCGCCCGGCAGCGGCTCGCCGTCTACATAGAGGACCCCGTCGAGGTCGAGGAGGACGGCTTCGACACCTTCGAGGCCGGCGGCGCCCATCAGGAGACCGCCGCCACCGCCTGCTCCAGCTCTTCGACGGTCTTGTAGCTGGCGCCGGTTGTGGAGACGTCGCGGTAGCGGACGATCCCCTCGCCGTCGATGACGAAGATCGCCCGCTTCGCATAGCGGCCACCGGGCGCGTCTCCCAAGCCGACGAGCTTCCCCAGCGGGCCGACCCAGCCGCTGACCCCGTAGGCCCTGGTCACGGCAAGGTCTTCGTCGGCCAGAAGCGGCACGTTGAGGCGCTTCTCCTCCGACCAGCGCTCGTGCGAGGAGACCGACTGCGACGAGATCCCCAGGACCTCGGCGTCGAGTTGGTCGATCCGCTCCCCCTCGTCGCGGTAGGAGCAGAACTGGGCGGTGCAGGTGCGCGTGCCATCGCCCGGGTAGAAGGCGAGGACGACGTTGCGTCCCCGGTAGTCGGAGAGCCGGTAGGTCTTGTCCCCGGTCCCCGCCAGCTCGAAGTCGGGTGCGACGTCTCCAACATCGACCTTCGCCATCTGAGCCTCAGCCTTTCTCGATCGTGACTTTGTCGATCAGCACCGTCTGCTTCGGCTTCTCGCTCGGCGTGCCGAGGCTGCCGATCCGGGAAACGACGCCGAACCCCTTGCTCACCCTGCCGACCAGCGCGTAGTCCGGCGGAAGGCCCGCGTCGGCGCCGGTGACGACGAAGAACTGGCTGCCGGAGCGCCCCGGGGGCTCGACCGCGGTCTTCGCCATCGCGACGACGCCCTTCGTGTAGGCGAGGTTCGGTGGCGGCTTCTCATCGACGCTGTAACCGGGCCCGCCGGTGCCGGTTCCTTTCGGGTCGCCGCCCTGGATGACGAAGCCCGGCGAGATCCGGTGGAAGGTGAGGTTGTCGTAGAAGCCCTGCCTGCCTAGGTAGGCGAACGAGTTCGTGGTCACCGGCGCCCGTTCGGTGTCGAGGGCGATCTCGAAGGTGCCGCAGCTGGTCTCCATCACCGCGGTCAGCTGCTCGCCCCGCTTCACGGTCTGCGGCGGCGCCTTCAGGGTCACGTCCTTCGCTGCCGGCTCCACGACCGCCCGGCAGCCGTTGGTCGAGGCCGTCGTCGAGGAGTCCTCGCCAGAGCCACCACGCGCCAACAGGACCACGGCCGCGATCAGGGCGAGGGCGCCGAGAGCGATGATCGGGGCTATCCGCCTGTCCTTCATCGGCGCTCAAGCCTAGAGGGTTGCGATCATGACTCCGATGGCGAATCGACGGCCCGCACCCCCCTCTCGCGACCGCATACTGGGCCGCGCCCTCAACAACCTCGTCGCAAGGGCGCCCTGGCTGTGGCCATTGGTGCGGGGACGGATGACGCGCTTCTTCTCCGATCACGCCGCCGGATGGGATCAGCGCACCGGTGCCGGCGGAGTCGAGCACCTCGCCCCTCTCGCCGCCGCTGTGCTCGAGGTCTCGCCCTCGCCCGAGCGGGTCCTCGACGTCGGCTGCGGAACCGGTGCCGGGACCCTCTTCCTCGCGCGCGAGTTCCCGCAGGCCCGTGTCCGCGGAATCGACATCTCCGAGGAGATGGTCCGACCGAGCTGTGGCGAAGGTCGGTCTCGATCCCGAGGGCAGGATCGCTTTCCGCGTCGCCGACGCCGGCGCCCTCCCCTACACCGATGAGTCCTTCGACCTCGTCGCCCAGCTCAACATGCCCCCTTTCTTCAACGAACTGGTGCGGGTCCTGCGTCCAGGTGGATTCGTCGTCGTTGCCGCGAGCTGGGGCGAGGACACCCCCTTCTACACGCCCGGCAAGCTGCTCGAGTGGAAGTTCCGCCAGCGCGGCGTCGAGCCGGTGGCGCTCGGTGAGGCCGGCTCGGGCACGTTCTACGTGGGCCGCCGAGAGCAGAGCTCCACCGCTGGCGTTTAGGCTCCAGCCCCGATGGAGATCGCGACCACGCCCCTGGCGCTGATAGTCAACCCCGCCGCCGGCCGCGGCCGGACGAAGGAGCTGTTGCCCAAGGTCGAGAAGGCGCTCGACGAGCGTCGGATGGTCTTCCGGGTCGAGAAGACGAGAGGGCGTGAGCACGCGAACGACGAGATCCTTCGCGCCGCCGAGGCCGGCGAGGTCCCGGTGGTGATGAGCGGCGACGGCCTCGTTGGCCTCGCGGGCGGAATCCTCGCCGGATCCGAGGTCCCGCTGGGGATCATCCCGGGAGGTCGCGGCAATGACTTTGCCCGCGTCCTCGGCATCCCGACCGAGCCGGAGGATGCGGTCGAGGTGCTTGCGACGGGGACGGTCCGCCATGTCGATGTGGGCGAGGCCAATGGCCAGCGCTTCCTCTGCATCGCCAGCATCGGCTTCGACTCCGATGCCAACCGGATCGCCAACAACGCGAAGCTGTTCAAAGGCAACCTCGTCTACGCCTATGCGGCCCTGCGGGCGCTGGTCGGGTGGAAGTCGGCGAGGTTCACCGTGATCGTCGGTGAGGAGCGGGTCCGCTTCACCGGCTACTCGGTCGCCGTCGCCAACACCAGCGCCTATGGAGGTGGGATGCTCGTCGCCCCCGACGCCGACCCCACCGACGGCGAGTTCGACATCGTCATGGTCGGCGAGGTCGGCAAGCTCCGGTTCCTGGGTAACCTGCCGAAGGTGTTCAAGGGGACCCACATCGAGCAGGACGAGGTAAGGGTCTTCCGTGCGCCCTACCTCGATCTCGAGGCGAGCAGGCCCTTCGCCGTGTACGCCGACGGCGAGCACCTCACCGACACGCCGGTCTCCCTGCGCCTGCTGCCACGCGCGCTCGGCGTGATCGTGCCGCAGCAGCCCGCGGCTTGAGCCCTCCCGGCGGGCCCCTTTTCGCCGCAAAGGTCGCGCTCGCCCGCGCTCTCGGCGCAGCCAGCCGCAGCAGCGGCCGCGGCGGTGGGACCACCCTGCCGGGCCGCGTCCTGCTGCGGCTCGAGCCCGAGGCGATCGCACGGCTGGGATCGGGGCTGCGGTCGGGGTCGACGATCGTCAGCGCGACCAACGGCAAGACGACCACTGCGGGAATGATCGCCGCCATTCTCGCCGCCGACGGTCGCACCCCCGTTCACAACCGCGCCGGATCGAACATGACATGGGGAGTCGCCACCGCCCTGCTCGAGCAGAGGGGTGACGAGGGTCTGTTCGAGGTCGACGAGGCCTGGCTGCCTCAGGTCGCCGAGGATCTCGGCCCCAAGCTGGTCGTCCTCGGGAACCTCTTCCGGGACCAGCTCGACCGCTACGGAGAGCTGGAGACGCTCGCCGACGAGTGGGCCGAGATGGTCGAGCGGCGGGCGGGCGCGACGGCGTTCGCGCTAAACGCCGATGACCCCCTGATAGCCGATCTCGGACGCGACCGCGAGGAGGAGCCGCGCCCCGGCGTCACCTACTTCGGAATAGACGACCCCTCGCAGGCATTGCCCGAACTCCAGCACGCATTCGACGCAAAGCACTGCCGCCGCTGCGGCCATCCCTATGCCTACGAGCGGGCATTCGTCGGCCACCTCGGTCACTACTCCTGCCCCAACTGCGGCGCCCGGCGACCCGAGCCCGACGTCTCCGCCACCTCGGTCGAGCTGCACGGGATGAGCGGGTCCTCGGTGGAGGTTCGAACTCCTGCCGGCGAGCTGGCGCTCGAGCTGCCTCTCCCCGGCCTCTACAACGTCTACAACGCACTCGCAGCGATCGCCGCCGGCCTCTCGATGGGTGTGGGCCCCTCGACGATCGGCGAGGCCCTCGCCGACGTGCGCGCGGTCTTCGGCCGAGTCGAGACGATCGATGTCAACGGAGTCGGGGTCTCGATCCTGCTGATCAAGAACCCGGCAGGGGCCAACGAGGTCCTGCGCACCCTGCGGCTCGAGTCCGAGGGGCTGGGACTGGATCTCTGGGTTGCGCTCAACGACGGCATCGCCGACGGCCGCGACGTCTCCTGGATCTGGGACGCCGACTTCGAGCTGCTCGCAGGGTCTGTGCGAAGCGTCGTCTGCGCCGGCACCAGGGCGTCGGAGATGGCACTTCGGCTGAAGTACGCCGGCATCGGGGAGGACCTGATCACGGTTCGCCCTGAGATCTCCGAATCGCTCGACGAGGCGGTCGCGGCAGCGCCCGGCCGGTTGTTCGCGCTGCCGACCTACACGGCGCTGCTGGAGCTGCGGCGACTGCTCGCGGATCGCGGGCTCGCGAAGGAGTTCTGGGAATGAAGAGAACGGCGGGCAGAGCCGAGGCTGCCGAGAAGGCCGATGCGGTCATCTGGCATGACCTCGAGTGCGGGGCATACTCCGCCGACCTCGGGCTCTGGGAGGAACTTGCCCAGGCGGGTGGCGGCGAGGTGCTCGACCTCGGCTGCGGCACGGGCCGGGTGGCGCTGCACCTGGCGCGGCGAGGACACCGGGTCACAGGGCTCGACGCCGACCCGGTGCTGGCCGCGGAGCTCAACCGCCGCGCACTGAGGGCCGCCCTTCCTGCCCGCGCCGAGAACGGCGACGCCCGTGACTTCGATCTCGCCCGGCGCTTTGGGGTCGTGCTCGCGCCGATGCAGTTGTTGCAGCTCTTCGACGGCCCCGAGCAGCGCCGCAGCGCTCTCGCCTGCGCCTCTCGCCACCTCCGCCCAGGAGGCCGGATTGCCGTCGCGATCCTCGCCCCCGAGGGCGGCGCCGAGGGGACCGAGGATGGGCCCCCGATTCCGGACGTGTGCGAGATCGGCTCCCGGGTCTACTCCAGCCTCCCGGTCGCAGCGATCACCGACGGGTCCCAGATCCTGATCCGGCGCCTGCGCCAGACCGTCTCGCCCGACGGCGTTCTTGACGAGGAAGAGGACGAAGTCGTGCTCGCCGATCTTGCGGCGGCGACGCTGGAGACCGAGGCCGAGTCGGTCGGCCTTCGCCCGGCGGGGCGCCACCTGATACCCCCGACCTCCGACCACGTCGGCTCGGCCGTGATCCTGCTGGAGGCGCGCTGATGGAGCTTCGCGTCCTCGCGCTCTACCCGGAGCAGATGAACATCTACGCCGACCGCGGCAACATCGTCTTCCTGCAGCGGCGCTGCGAGTGGCGAGGGATCGAGTTCTCCTACGCGGCCGCCGGGCCCGGCGAGGGCTTCGACCCCGGCGCCCACGACCTCTTCTACATCGGCGGCGGCCAGGACCGCGATCAGCGCATGGTCGCAGCCGACATGGTCGCGACGAAGCGGGCCCCTCTCGCCGAGGCCATCGAGGGCGGGGCCGTCGTGCTCGCCGTCTGCGGCGGATACCAGCTTCTGGGCCACAGCTACCAGCTCGGCGAGGAGACGATCCCCGGTCTCGGCCTCGCCGATCTCGAGACCGTCAGAGAGCCGGGCGAGCGCCTGATCGGCAACATCGCGATCGAGGTCGATCTCGATGGCGACGGCGGGCCGAGGGTGCTGGCCGGCTTCGAGAACCACGGGGGGCGCACCTACCTGGGCGACGGCGCCGAGCCGCTCGGCCGGGTTATCCGCGGGCACGGCAACAACGGCCGCGACGGCTTCGAGGGGGTGCGGCGCCTGAACATGTTCGGCACCTACATGCACGGCCCGCTGCTGCCGAAGAACGCCTGGCTCGCCGACCATCTGATCGCGCTCTCGATCGAGCGCCGCGACGGTGCCGCGCCCGACCTCAAGGCGCTCGACGACACGCTCGAGGCGGCCGCGCACGCCTCGGCCCGCGAGGCGGCTATGCGGCAGCGCTAGGCCCTTGCGCGACGCCTCAGCGGTCTCGCAGCGCCATGATCCCGCCGACTCCACCGAGGTAGAGCGTCGGCTTGCCCTTGCTCGACTCAGCCGGCGGGGACGATCGTCCAGTCGAAGCGCGAGTAGCCGAGGCGGAGGCCCCTTCCGTTCTGCCGCAGCCAGTCGGTCTGCTCGGGCAGATGGGCGGCGGCGAACTCGATCTGCTCCTCCTTCGAGCCGAAGTCGGATCGGTAGAGCTTCATCAAGCCCGGCAGGACGACCGCCCCGCCCTCGCGGTCGAAGTCACACTCGGCCTCCAGGTACCCGCGCGTGGCCAGCTCGAGCTGGGAGTCGAGCCCGGCGGCCTCGTAGCGGCGTCGTGGCGGGCACGAGCGAGCGCCGCAGTTGAGGGCGAAGTGGATCCGGGGGTCGGGCTTCGAGGGAGCCGCCGCGAGCCTCGGATCGCCGGCTCGCAGGATCTTTCGCAGTGAGTACGGAGGGCGGGCATTGCCGCGCAGGAGGCCGTGCTCGATCACGTCGAGGGTGTAGTCGAACCCGCCGACGGCGAAGGTCATCCGCCTGAACATCCCCCGGTGGCGCAGAAGGGTTCCGGTTCGGCGCCCGCCGCCCATTTCCCGCGTGACAACCTCGTTGTAAACGTTCAGCCAGAAGGCGATGCGGGCATCATCGCCGGCTAGCGAGAATGGATCGGCGTCGGCCCAGCCGCCGGCCGCCTGCTCAGCGCCCACTCGAACCGAAGCCGCCGTCACCGCGTGCCGACTCGGCCAGCGCCTCAACCTCGACCGGCTCGGTGGCGACGATCGGCGTCACCAGCAACTGGCCGATCCGGTCCCCGGGCTCCACTCTGTAGATCTCGGCCGGGTCGGTGTTGAGCAGGAGGACACGGACCTCGCCCCTGTAGCCGGAGTCGATCAGACCAGGCCCGTTGACGAGGGCGATCCCGTGCTCGCGGGCGAGCCCGGATCGGGGCAGGACGAGGCCCGCGTGACCCTCGGGGATCTCCACCGAGACCCCGGTTCCGACGCTCCAGCGCTCCCCCGGGCCGAGGTGGGCCGGCTCGGCCGCGAAGAGATCGAGGCCGGCGTCGCCCTCGTGGGCGCGCCTTGGGAGGATCGCCTCCTCGCGCAGCAGGACGAATCGAAGCTCCATCGGCGCCAACCCTAACGGGGGGCGGCGCCGTTGGTCTGCAGGTCGGTGAAGCGGTGAAGCTCTGCCTCGGGCACTCGGGCGCGGACCAGCACCCCGTCCTCGCGCTCGCTGCGCTCGAGATCGCCGGCGACCTCGTGCAGCTCGTGCAGCCGGGCCCCCTGCGAGTAGGGGATCAGCAGCTCGACCGGACGGAGGGTGTCCTCGAACGCCGTCTCGATTCGCTCGGCGAAGCTCCTCGACGCCCTCGCCTGTGAGTGCCGAGACGAGTGCCGCGTCGGGATGGCGCAGCAGGGCCTCGCGGCGCGCCGTCGGCGTCGAGCAGATCGGCCTTGTTGAAGACAAGCAGCCTCGGCTTCTCGCCGACGCCGATCTCCTCGAGGACCTCGTCCACCGCCCGCATATCGGCCGCCCTGCGCTCCTCGGGCGCGGCGGCGTCGACCACGTGCAGGAGCAGGTCGGCGAGCACCGTCTCCTCGAGGGTCGCCTTGAACGCCTCGACCAGCTGGTGGGGAAGCTTCTCGATGAAGCCGACGGTGTCGGTCAGCAGGAAGGTGCGGCCCGAGTGCTCGTAGCTGCGGGTGGTCGGATCGAGCGTGTGGAAGAGCCTGTCGCCGACCCCGACATCGGCGCCGGTCAGCGCGTTCAGCAGCGTCGACTTGCCGGCGTTGGTGTAGCCGGCGAGGGCGACCCGCGGGCATCGAGGCCTGCTCGCGCCTTGCCCGCATCACCTCGCGGTTTCGCGCCGGTGCGCTCGAGGCGGCGCCGCAGGGCAGCGATGCGGTCGCGTGCAAGGCGGCGGTCGGTCTCGATCTGGGACTCGCCGGGGCCCCTGGTGCCGATACCGCCGCCGAGGCGCTCGAGGTGGGTCCACAGCCCCCGCATCCGCGCCAGGTTGTACTCGAGCTGGGCCAGCTCGACCTGGAGCTTGCCCTCGGCCGAGTGGGCGTGGTCGGCGAAGATGTCGAGAATCACGGCGGTGCGGTCGATCACGGGCACCCCGAGCGCGGCCTCGAGGTTTCGCTCCTGTCGGGGAGCAAGCTCGTCGTCAGAGGCGACGAGGTTCGCGTCGCTGCGGGCGATCTCCGCCTTCAGCTCCTCCAGCTTCCCCTTGCCGAGGTAGCGGTCGGGGTCGGGCTCGGAGCGCTGCTGGACCATCTCTCCGGCGGTCGCGACCCCGGCAGTTCGCAGCAGCTCCTTCAGCTCGGCGAGCGGGTCGCCATGCTCGCGGCCGTCGGTGACGCCGATCGCGATCGCCCGCTGGCGGGCGCGAGGGTTGGTCACGCCGGCTGCGCCCGCGCCGTTGCGCGTCTCGGTAAGCCGGCCGTTTCTGGATCTCTGCACTCCCCCTGATTGTACGGAGGGCGGCGACGGCGTCCGGCCCCCCGTCGCGGCTGCGCGTAGACTGGCGGCCGTGAAGGTCTTCGTAACCGGCGGCACGGGATTCATCGGCGGTCACGTCGTGCGCCAGCTGCTCGAGCGCGGCGACGAGGTCGTCTGCCTGGCCCGCAGCCGCGAGAAGGGCCGCCGGCTCGAGTCCCTCGGCGCCGAGGTCCTCGAGGGAAACCTCTCCGATGCCGCCGCGATCCGCGCCGGGCATGGAGGGTGTCGACGCGGTCATCCACGGGGCGGCGATCTACGAGGTCGGCATCCCCAAGGAGCAGCGGACCCCGATGTATGAGGCCAACGTGCTCGGCACCGAGACGGTGCTGCGGGCCGCGCTCGACGAGAGCGTGCCGAAGGTCGTCTACATCTCGACCGTCGCCGCCTTCGGCAACACTCACGGCGAGGTCGTCGATGAGAGCTACGAGCACACCGGCACCGATTTCACCTCCTACTACGAGGAGACCAAGTACCAGGCACACCAGATCGCCAAGCGGCTGATCGCCGACGAGGGCCTGCCGTGCGTGATCGTCCAGCCGGGAGGCGTCTACGGGCCGCAGGACCACTCCTCGCTCGGGGCGATGATCAACCAGTTCGTCGACGGCAAGTTGCCGATGCTGGCCTTCCCCGATCTGGGGATGAACCTCGTCCACGTCGAGGACGTCGCCGACGGGGTCCTGCTCGCCCTCGATTCGGGGACGCCCGGAGAGGCGTACGTCCTCGGCGGCCAGATCACGACCATGAGGGAGATGATCGATACTGCCGGGCGCGTCGCCGGGCGCAAGCCGCCGAAGCGCTCGATGCCGACCGGGGTGCTGAAGCTGCTGACGCCGATCGGACCCCTCGTCGGCAAGGCCATGGGTCAGCCGCCGAACCTCTCCGAGCTGATCAGCTCCGCTGATGGCGTCACCTTCTGGGCGCGCCATGACAAGGCGATGAAGGAGCTCGGCTACTCGCCGCGTAGCCTCGAGCCCGGGCTGCGCGAGACCCTCGCGGCCGAGGGCAAGCTCTCCTAGCTTGCGCCTGCTCGACGTCGAGCATCTCGGCCGGCCACACGCAATCGGTTGCTGGCAGGTGGGCGGGGTCCTGATCGACCCCGGGCCGGAATCCTCGCTGCCGGCCCTGCTGGAGCAGATCGGCGAGGAGCCACCCGAGGCCCTGCTGCTGACCCACATCCACCTCGACCACGCCGGGGCGACGGGGGCGCTGGTGCGCCGCTGGCCCGGTCTGCGCGTCTACGTCCACGAGCGCGGCGCCCCGCACCTCGCCGACCCCTCGAAGCTGATCGCCAGCGCCTCGCGACTCTACGGCGAGCAGATGGAGCGACTCTGGGGGGAGATCATCCCCGTCCCGGAGACAAATATCACGACACTGGGCGGCGGCGAGGAGGTGCTCGGATTCCGCGTCGCCTACACCCCCGGTCACGCCTCCCACCACGTCTGCTACCTGCACTCCGACAGCGGCCGCGCCTTCGTCGGCGACGTCTGCGCCACCCGGATCCCGCCCGCCAACCTGATCATCCCCCCCACCCCGCCGCCCGACATCGACCTCGAGGCTTGGGAGCGCTCCCTCGACCTCGTCGCAGCCTGGGAACCGGCCTCGCTCGGGATCACCCACTTCGGCGCGATCGACGACGCGCCCGCCCACATCGCAGCCGTCCGCGAGCGTCTCTGGGAGCTCGCCGAGCGCGCCCGCGAGCTCGACGCCGACGGCTTCGAGCAGCGCCTGCGCGAGGAGGTCGCCGAGACGATGGCGGGTCCCGACGCCGAGGCCCTGATCCAGGCCGTGCCGCCGGCGCAGCAGTGGGCGGGCCTCGACCGCTACTGGCGCAAGCGCTAAGAGGAATCAACCATCTAGCCGGCGACCGCCGTCAAGCCAAACCCGGCAAGGAACCAGCCGCCCAGCTGACGTGGCCGACCTCGCGCACGCCCCACGAGCACCTCGTCGCCACGCCTTCCTCCGGAAGCCGCAGCCCGCCCCCGGACGTGGCCGACCTCGCGCACGCCCCGCATGCACCTCGTCGGCCACCCCCGTCGCCTTCGAACGTGGCCGACCTCGCGCACGCCGTGCGTGCAATTCGTCGGCCACCCCTCCCCCGGCCCGAGGCGGATTCCTAGCCGAGGATCGCCTCGGCCTCGATCTCGACCCGCCAGCGTGGGTCGAGGAGGCCGGCGACGATCACCATCGTCGCCGCCGGGCGCGACTCGGCGGCAAACGCCTCTGCATGGGCTCGCCCGATCGCCCCGGCGTCATCTGCGTTGGTGATGTAGATGCGCGTCCTGACGACATCGTCGAGGCCGGCGCCCGCCTCGCTCAGTGCTTCCCCGATGATCTCCATGCAGCGGCGAGTCTGCGCGAAGGCGCTCGGGTCGCAGGAGCCGTCGGGCCAGATCGGGCCGGTTCCCGAGACGAGCACCCGGTCTCCGACCCGGACGGCTCGGGAGAAGCCGATCTCCGGCTCGAAGGCGGAGCCGGAGGAGATCCGCAGGTGCTCCACTAGGAGAGGTGCTCGCGCATCCGCCCGACCGCCTCGGAGATGAGCTCGTCGGGCGTCGTCAGCGAGATCCGGAAGAAGCCCTCGCCGCCGGCCCCGTACATCGAGCCGGGCGAGATCACCACCGCCGCCTCCTCGAGCACGAGTTCGGCGAACGAGGTCGAGGTGTGTCCAGCCGGCACCGGCGCCCAGACATAGATCGTCCCCTTCGGCGCCTCCGCCTCGACCCCGATGTCCCGCAGCATCCCGATGACGAGGTCGCGGCGGCGGGCGTAGGTGTCGTTCATCCGCTCCAGCGGTCCCATCGGTCCGAGCAGCGCAGCGGCTCCGGCCAGCTGGACCGCCTCGAAGAGGCCGGAGTCGACGTTCGTCTTCAGCCGCCAGTAGGCCCTGATCGCCTCGGCGTTGCCGAGGATCGCCGCGCAGCGCCAGCCGGTCATGTTGAAGCCCTTCGAGAGCGAGAAGACCTCGACCCCGACCTCGATCGCCCCCGGCGTGGCGAGGAAGCTCGGCGCGACGTAGCCGTCGTAGGTGGTTTCCGAGTAGGCGTTGTCGTGGACGACGAGGATCTCGTGCTCGCGTGCGAATGAGACGACCAGCTCGAAGAAGCCATCTGGGACCACCGCCCCGGTCGGGTTGTTGGGGTAGTTGAGGAACATCAGTCGCGCCCTCGCCGCCTTCTCCGGCGAGACCGCGGTCAGGTCGGGCGCAAACCCGAGGTCGGGGACCAGGGGAAGGGGCTCAACCTCGGCCCCAGCAAGCACCGGGCCACCGGTGTAGACCGGGTAGCCCGGGTCCGACGCGAGGGCGACGTCTCCGGGGTCGAGGAAGGCGAAGCAGAGGTTGTAGATGCACTCCTTGGCGCCAATCGCAGGGATCACCTCGGAGTCGGGGTCGATCTCGACGCCGAAACGGTGCCCGTAGAATTCGGCGAAGGCCTCGCGGAACTCGGCCCGGCCGCGGTTGCTCGGGTACTTCTGGTTGGCGTTGACGGCGACCGCCTCCTGCATCGCCTTGACGATGTGGGGATAGGTCGGCTCGTCGGGGTCGCCGATGCCAAGGCTGATGACGTCAATGCCGGCGGCCCGCTTGTCCGCGATCCGTCGCTCGAGCTCGGCGAACATGTAGGGCGGCATCGCCTGCAGCCGCTTCGATGGGTCGGTCAGCGCCAACGTGCCTCCTCGCCTCGGTCGATGTACGGCGCCAAGCCTACGCGGCCGAACTCTCGAGGGCCTTCGAGAAGCCGATCGTGTGCAGGTCATACATCTCGGTGTAGTTGGCCTCCCCGTTCTCGCTCCAGCCCTGGCTCTCGTAGAAGGTGATGGCCGGAGAGCCCACGGGAGCCCTCAGGCGCCCCCTGGAGTAGCGCCGGCGGCGCATCTCCTCCTCGGCCAGAGCGAGAAGGGCGGCGGCGATCCCCTGGCGCCAGCGGGATGGGTGGACGAAGAGGTCGGTGATGTGGCCCATCCCCTCGATCGCCGCTCCGTCGTCATCGGTGGCCTCTGAGAGGGTCGCGAAGGCGATCAGGCGGCCGTCACCTTCGAAGGCCCCCGCGCTCCACCGCCCCGGCTCGGAGAGCGTCGCGGCGTAATGCGCCCGCTCGCGGGCCTCCCCCGCCGGCCTCCAGCCCTCCGGCATCCACTCCAGGTAGGTGATGTCGGTGGCAGCCGTCACCAGCGCCGTGGCCGTGGCGTCCTCGGCCGTCAGCGCTCGCACCGCCAGATCCGCCGGGAGGGGGTCGCTCATGGCAGCGCGGCGAGCGCGGCGAGGAGCTCGGTTGAGAGCTCGCCCGCGCAGATCGGCTCGGCCCAGCCGCTGAGCCGGACCTCGAGGTCAGCCGAGACCTCGACCTCGAGCTCGCCGCCGTCGAGCACCACCGTGATCGGCCCCTCGGCCCCGCCGAGCACGGCGGCGACCGCGGCGCCGCTGGCTCCGGTGCCCGAAGAGAGGGTCTCCCCCACCCCGCGCTCGAAGATGCGGGCCCGCACCCGGCTGCCGTCGACCGAGAAAAAAGACACGTTGGTGCGATTCGGGAACAGCTCGCAGCTCTCGATATCAGGGCCGATCGCCGCGATGTCGAGGCTCTCGAGGCCATTCGCAACCTCGATCGCACACTGGGGGTTTCCGATCGAGACGTGCTGGAAGCTCCAGGTTCGACCCCCCGCCGAGAGCGTGCCGCGCCCGTCGTCGCCACCGCCGGGGAAGTCCTTGGAGGCGGTCGAGGCCCGCCCCATCTCGACCGCGCAGGTGCGCTCCGAGGTGATCGTCGGCGTGATCGGACCCGCCGCGGTGCCGATCGTGAAGGTCTCGGCGTCGGTCCAGCCGTTGCGGCGCAGGTAGAGGATCGCCTCGCGGGCACCATTGCCTGAGAGCTCGGCCTCGGAGCCGTCGGGATTGAAGATCCGCAGATCGGCGACGAACCCGGGATCCGACGCGCGAGAGAGCAGCAGGATCCCGTCCGAGCCGATCCCGAAGTGCGGATCGCAGATCCGGCGGATCCTCTCCTCGCTCAGCCCCCAGGGAAGCCCGGCGGCCTCGAGGATCACGTAGTCGTTGCCCAGCGCCTGCCATTTCTCGAATCTCATCGCGGGCCAGTATCGCGGAGAGCGGCCTCGATCTCCTCGGCGATCGCGACGTCATCGCGCCCGCGGCGCTCGAACACCCGGACACCCTCCATCCGTCGCATCCAGGTCAGCTGGCGGCGGGCATAGCGACGGTGGGCACGCTTGACCCCCTCGACATCGCCTCCGATCAGCTCGCGGAAGCCGAGGGCCACCGCCGCCGTGCGCGATGCTCCCGCGCGCTCGGCGGCGCGCGCCTCCTCGACCGCCCCCGCGGCGACCATCGCCTCGACCCGGGAGTCGATCCGCTGCGCCAGCTGATCGCGGTCGACGACGATCCCCGCGAGGAGGGTGGGGTGGCGAAGGCGGGCCGTCCACAGCTCTCCCCCACCGAGCTGCGTCGGCGCCGCCTCGACCCCGGCGCGCTGGAGCTCGAGAGTGCGGGTGATCCGCTTGCGGTCGTTGGGATGGATCCCGGCGGCCAGCGCCGGCTCGATCTCGGCATGCATTGAGGCGGCGCCGCGCTCGGCGATCTCCCGCTCCACCTGCTCGCGGACCGCGGCCGGCACCGCCGGGCGAAGGTCGAGGTCAGAGAGCGCGGCGCGCAGGTAGAGCCCCGTCCCTCCGACCACGATCGGCCTGCGGCGCTCGGCGAGCAGCGAGTCGATCTGCTCCCTGGCGAGCTCGGCGAAGCGCCCGGCGCTGAACTCTTCGCTGACGGGGACAAACGAGAGCAGCCGGTGCTCGAGCCGCCGGCGCTCCTCCGCGCTCGCGGCGCCGCTCAGCGTCTCCAGCCCTCGATAGACCTGGATCGAGTCGCAGCTGATCGCCACCGGGTCCTCCCCGCCGGCGCGCAGCAGATCGGCGAGCGCCACGGCGACGCCCGTCTTGCCGACCGCGGTCGGCCCGAAGATCGCCAACACCCGCAAGGCGGCGGCCTGCCTCAGGCGATCCGGCTGAGCATGCGCTCGGATCCCGACAGCGTCGTCGAGGTCGCCTCGGCGATCTCTACCTCGACCAGCTCCCCCGGCGATGCGGTGCCGTCGAAGTTGACGGTCTTGTTGTGGCGGGTGCGCCCGCGCAGGCGCGCCGGATCGGTGCGGCTCGGGCCCTCGACCAGGACCTCCATCGTGCGGCCGACAAAGCGGGCACTGCGCTCGCGGGCGCGGCGCTGGACGAGCTCGACCAGGCGCTCCATCCGCTCGCGCTTGACCGGGTGGGCAATCTGGTCGGGTAGCGTCGCCGCCTCGGTTCCGCGCCGCGGCGAGAAGACGAAGGTGAAGGCGCTGTCGTAGCCGACCTCGTCGACGACCTCCAGCGTCTCGCGGAAGTCCTCCTCGTCCTCGCCGGGGAACCCGACGATGATGTCGGTCGTTATTGCGCAGTCGGGAACGTGCTCTCGGATCAGCGCGACCCTCTCCATGTAGCGCTCGCGACCATAGGTGCGTCGCATCCGCTTCAGCACCCTGCTCGAGCCCGACTGGAGGGGAAGATGGATGTGCTCGCACAGCGACGAGAGCTCGGCGTGGGCGCGAATCACGTCCTCGCGCATGTCCTTGGGATGGGGGCTCGTGTAGCGGACTCGCTCGATACCACCCACCGAGTCGACCCGCCCCAGCAGCTCGGCGAAGGTCATCCGGCTCGACCTCGGGAGGTCGCGCCCGTAGCTGTTCACGTTCTGGCCCAGCAGGGTGATCTCCCGTACCCCGTCTGCTGCCAGGCGCTCCGTCTCGGCGATCAGCTCGCCGGGTTCGCGGCTCTCCTCGCGCCCCCGGGTTGAGGGCACGATGCAGTACGAGCAGGCGCAGTTGCAGCCCTGCGAGATCTGCAGCCATCCCTGGAAGTCGCGCTCGCGCTTCGCCGGCAGATGCCCGGAGAAGTCCTCGAACTCGAAGTAGCCCTGGGCGCTGAGGGAGTCGGTGGTGAGGAACTCGGCGAGACGATGAATCTGGCCGGGCCCGAAGGCGACGTCGACGAAGGGGAAGCGCTCGAAGACCTCTTCGCGCACCGATTGCGCCCAGCACCCGCCGACGCCGACGATGCGGCCGGGATCCTCGCCCTTGAGGCGCTTCGCCTCGCCGAGATGGGCGATGAAGCGGTTGTCGGCCGACTCGCGGATCGAGCAGGTGTTGAAGAGGATCAGATCGGCGCCGTCGCGCTCGGGAGCCTCCTCATAGCCGAGCGAGTCGAGCATCCCCCGCATCCGCTCGGAGTCGTGCACGTTCATCTGGCAGCCGAACGTGGTGACGTGGTAGGTCCTCGCGGCCACCCGGCGAGATTACAGCGCCCGCGGCACGCCCGGACGCGAAGTGGAGGCCCGCCCGGGACCGCGGCACGCCCGGACGCGAAGCGGAGGCCCGCCCGGTTACTTAACGGTCAGGGTGCCTTCCATCCCGGCATCACGATGCCCCGGGACGGTGCAGAAGAAGGTGTAGGAGCCCGCGGCAAGGTCGAGCGAGAGCGACGTCTTCCCCTGGGCGATCAGGTCGCTCTGGTCGAGGACGTTGTTGCCCTTGGCGATGGCGACATCGTGCTCGATCGTCGCCGGGTTGTCGAACGCGATGGTCACCTTGCCGGGCTTGCTGGTCAGCGTCTTGGTGTCGTAGAGGAGCTGAGTCGGGTCGGCGGCCAGCTTGACGGTGCCGCCGGGGCCCTTGACGGGCGGCAGCTTCTTCTGCGTGGCGGCGGCCGGTCCGGTGTCGGCCTCGACGCTCTGCCCGCCGTAGAGCGCCTGCGCCGCCTCCTGGTTATCGGTGCGCTCGGTCGTGTTCGTCTCCGCGTTTACCACCGCAGAGGTCGTCGTGCCGATCACCAGCAGGGCGAAGTAGAGCGCCACCAACGGGAACGCCTTCCCGGGGAAGGAGTTGCTGCGCAGCCCGATGATGCTGACCACCACGGCCGAGACCGTGAGCGTGATTCCGAGGATGTAGAAGATCGTTTCTGCCGACATTGCGTCGCGGATCCTATCTTCTGCGTGCGGAGGCAGGCCCGCCGCGTCGGCCGACGGGCGCCGCCGGTCTACTTCGCGTAGGTCGTCGCCCTGCTCTCACGGATCACCGTGATCTTGATCCGGCCCGGGTAGTCCATCTCGCGCTCCACCGCCGTGGCGATCTCGTGCGAGATCAGCGCCGCTGCCTCGTCGTCGACGGCACCGGGATCGACCATCACCCGGATCTCGCGACCGGCCTGCATCGCGTAGACCTTCTCGACCCCGGAGTGGCGCTGCGCGACCTCCTCGAGATCGCGAAGCCGGGTGACGTATTGCTCGAGTGACTCCCCGCGGGCCCCCGGGCGGGCGCCTGAGAGGGCGTCAGCGGCCTGAACGATCACCGCCTCGACCGTGCGTGGCTCGACCTCGTTGTGATGGGACTCGATCGCGTGCGCGACCGCCTCCGGCTCGTCGTAGCGGCGTGCGAGGCGGGCGCCGACGACCGCGTGCGTTCCCTCGACCTCGTGGCTGACGGCCTTGCCGATGTCGTGGAGCATCGCCGCCCTGCGGGCCACCTCTGCCGACGCACCCAGCTCCGCCGCCATCAACGACGCGATCTGCGAGCACTCGACCAGGTGGTCGAGGACGTTCTGGCCATAGCTGGTGCGGAACTTGAGCCGCCCGAGGATTCGGACCAACTCGGGGTGCACCCCGCTGACCCTGGCCTCGAGCAGCGCCCGCTCCGCCTCCTCGATTATCCGGTCCTCGATCTCGTCCTTTGACTGCTGGTAGGCCTCCTCGCAGCGCGCCGGATGAATGCGGCCGTCGGCGATCAGCTTCTCCAGGGTAAGCCGTGCGATCTCGCGACGGACCCCGTCGAAGCTGGACAGCAACACCGCCGACGGAGTCTCGTCGATGATGAAGTCGACTCCTGTCAGGTTCTCGAGGGCGCGGATGTTGCGGCCCTCGCGTCCGATGATCCGGCCCTTCATGTCGTCGTTGGGAAGCTGGACGAGGCGGGTCGTCGTCTCACCCGCCTGGGTTGCGGCGAGTCGCTGCATCGAGACCGCGAGGATGCCGCGGGCGCGGCGCTCGGCCTCGAGCTTGGTCTCCTCCTCGATCCGCCTCAGCGTCAGGCCAGCCTGCTGGCGGGCCTCGTCCTCCACTTCCTTGAGGAGGATCTGGCGCGCCTGGGCGGCACTGAGGCCCGCAATCCGCTCGAGCTCGAGCAGGTGGCGGCGCTTTGCCTGTCTCAGCCCGTCGGTTTCCTTCTCGAGGTTGCGCTCGCGGTCGTCGAGGGTGTCGCGACGGCGTTCGAGCTCGCGCAGCTGAGTCTCGACCGACTCCATCTGGCGCAGCGCCCGCTCTTCCATCCGCACGATCTCCTCGCGGCGCGCCCGCAGCTCGGAATGGACATCTGCCTCGTCGGGGGCCGGCTCCGCGGCTTCGCCGGCAGAGGGCAGCGGAGCGACGGCAGGGGCGCTGAGCGCAGCATCAGAGGAGATCGGCGCGGCGCCGGCAGGCGACGGTGCGGATGGGGCACCGACCGCGGACGGCGCCTCGAGCGCAGCCCTCGCCGCGGATTCATCGCTTGGGCCGAGCCCGGTCGCCTCATCGGTCGCCTCATCTGAGCGCGGCCGGATCCACGGCGGCAGCCAAGACCGGATCTCCATATTTGTTCCTCTCCCGGCGCCGTGTCCGGATCCGGTGGACCGAGGCCGCAATCTCATCGCCGCCGAGGCGGCGTTCTCAAGTTTCGATTTCAGTGAGGTGACTCACACCTCAGCACCTAAGGGTAATACCGAGCGCAAGCTTGACCAAATCTGAATCCGGACGCCCACCCCTGAGTCGGGCTCGAGAGTGGCGCTCAGCCGACGGCTTCGGCCCGGCGGATCGCCTCGTAGGCGGTCTCGGACCCGTACCCGCGGCGCACGAGCAGCCCGAAGGCGCGATTGCGGCCACGATCGTCGCCGAGGTCGATTCCGCGCCTTCCGATCAGCTCCGCGGCCCGCTCGACCTCGGCTTCGCCGTCATCGGCCGAAAGGGCCAGCTCGACGTCGGCCTCGGCCACCCCTCGCTCGCGCAGCGCCGCTGCAATCCGCTCGGCACCCCAACCGGAGATGGTGCGCTTGTCCTCGGCGAAGCGCTCGGCGAAGCGGGTGTCGTCGAGCGCCCCGGCCGAGACCAGGTGGTCGACGACATCGGCGACCTCGCTCTCGCCGACCCCACGCCGGCGCATCCACTCACTCAGCTCGGCGACGCTTCGCTCCTTGCGAGCCAGCGCCGAGAGTGCCTTTGCCAGCGGCTCGTCCGCCAACCGTGCCCCTGGCGCCTACGCGGCCTTCTTGGCAGCCGGTTTCTCCTCCGCCTCCGGACCACCGTCTTCCGCGGCCGCCCCCTTGCCCTGATCGGGCTCCGGTGCGACCTGGATCGCGGCCGCGCCGCGCTCGATCCCGAGTGCCGCGAGGATCTTCCGCTCGATCTCGTCGGCAACGTCGGTGTTCTCGGAGAGGAACTGCTTGACGTTGTTGCGGCCCTGGCCGAGCCGCAGCTCCCCGTAGGAGAAGAAGGATCCCGACTTCTGCACCAGGTCGTGCTCGAGACCGAGGTCGATCAGGCTGCCCTCCTTCGAGATCCCCTCGCCGTACTCGATGTCGAACTCAGCCAACCTGAAGGGCGAGGCCACCTTGTTCTTGACGACCTTCACCCGGACCCGGTTTCCGACTGCCTCGGTGCCCTCCTTGAGGGTCTCGATGCGGCGGATGTCGAGTCGCTGCGAGGAGTAGAACTTCAGCGCCCGGCCGCCCGGCTGGGTCTCCGGGGACCCGAACTGGACACCGATCTTCTCGCGGATCTGGTTGGTGAAGAGGCAGACCGTGTTGGCGCGGCTGAGGTTGCCGGCGAGCTTGCGCAGCGCCTGCGACATCAGCCGTGCCTGCAGGCCGACCTGCATCTCACCCATCTGTCCCTCGAGCTCCGCTCGCGGGGTCAGGGCCGCGACCGAGTCGACGGCGACGATGTCGACTGCGCCCGAGCGGACGAGGACATCGACGATCTCGAGCGCCTGCTCACCGTGGTCGGGCTGGGAGACCAGGAGCTCGTCGGTATCGACTCCGATCCGGCTTGCGTAGATGGGGTCAATCGCGTGCTCGGTGTCGACGAAGGCACAGATGCCTCCGCGAGCCTGGGCCTCGGCGATGATGTGGTAGATCAGCGTCGTCTTTCCCGAGGACTCCGGGCCGAAGATCTCGACGATCCTCCCCCGGGGGACGCCGCCGATGCCGAGTGCCAGGTCGAGCGCCAGCGAGCCGGTCGGGATCGCCTCGATCTGGACCGCGGCGTCGTCGCCCAGCTTCATCACCGAGCCGGCGCCGAACTGGCGCTCGATCTGGGTGACGGCGGCGTCGAGGGCCGCGTCCTTCGCCTTGGCCTCCTTGGAGGCGTCCTTCAGTGAAACCTTCTTGTCTTCAGCCATTCTCATCACCTCACCGCCGCCTCACCAGAGTGCAGCTCGACTTGCGCCAGCGGCGTATAGCGCACGCCGTCTGGCCCGAAAGACGAAAGGTAGAGAGCCATCCGGACGGCACGGAAGGGCTGCAACAGAGCCTCCGGCAGCGGCCCGGGCGGACCCTCCACCCTCCTCGTTTTCCTGCGATTCCCCCCAACCCTGCGCACCCGCGCGACGGTCAGGTGGGGCCAGAAGGGGCGCGCCTCGGGCTGATGAAGCCCAGCCTCCGCGAGCGCGGACCCCAGCCCGGCCTGGATCTCCTCCACCCCCCGGGAGCGCGCCTCGAGCGCGAACCGGGCGGGTCTGCCCCGGCGCGGGAGCCCCACGGGCTCGGCCGAGAACTGAACCAGGGGCGCCTCTGCACCGCTGCCCAGCAGCACCGTGGCGACCCGCGGGATCAGCTCGAAGGGCGTTGAGCCGAGGAAGACGAGCGTGATGTGCAGGTTGTCCTCGGGCACCGCCCGCAGCGCCGGGTCATGCAACTCCGTCGCGCCCCAGGCGGCTACCCCGGCTCTGACCGCGGGTGGCAGGTCGAGCGCGATGAAGAGCCGCGCGAGCGGGCTCTCGGGTTCGCGGTTGCTGATCACGAGATGAACCTAGGGGCGATCGGCGCAGATGACAACGCCGGCAAGTGACGAATCCGCCACATGCGTGGGCCGAAAGCGCGTCCCCGGGCCCCCCATCCTTAGACTCGGCTGGGTGAAGAGCCTCGCCGAGCCACCTGCGATCGAGGGCGCAGAGCACCGCTACGTCGACGCCGGCGGCCTCCGCGTCCACTACGCCGAGGCGGGTGAGGGCCCACCTGTCCTGCTTCTGCACGGATGGCCCCAGAACCATTACAGCTGGCACCGGGTGATCGGTCGCATGCTCGGCAGCCACCGCCTGATCGCTCCCGACCTGCGCGGATTCGGCTGGACCGAGGCGCCCGGGTGGGGCTATGACCCCGAGACCTTCGCCGCCGACCAGATCGCCCTGCTCGACGCGCTGGGGATCGAGCGCGTCGAGGTCATCGGCCACGACTGGGGCGGCTTCACCGCCTTTCTCCTCGGTCTGCATCACCGCGACCGCATCGGCGCGCTCGTCGCCTGCAACACCCCGCACCCGTGGCCCCCGGTCGGGCTCGAGGGCCTCGACCAGCTCTGGCGCAGCTGGTACGCGCTGCTCAACGCCTCGCCTCTCGGCCCGGCGCTGATGCGGCGCGGCTTTGCCCGTGGACGGCTGCTCCGGGGGACCGTCGGCAACCCCTTCTCCGAGGACGAGATCGAGACCTTCGCGGCGCCGCTCGCCGCCCCCTCGCGCGTCCACGTCACCCAGCAGCTCTACCGTAGCTACGTCGCCTCCTTCCTCGCCGCCTTCGAGGGCACATACGCGGACGAGCGCCTCACCGTCCCCGCACTCCTCCTCTTCGGGCGCGACGACCTGATGATCTCCCGTCGCCTCGTCAGCGGCGGCTACGAGAGCCACGCCGACGACCTCACCGTCGAGCTGGTCGACGACTGCAGCCACTTCATCGTCGACGAGAAGCCCGACCTCGTCGCCAAGCGCGCCCTGGCCCTCTTCGCCCGGGCGGCCTAGATTTCGCCGAGGAAGGCGATCACGTCGCCGGCCAGCAGCTCCGGCTCCTCGAGGGCGGCGAAGTGCCCGCCGCGCTCGAACTCGCTCCAGCGGCGGATCTCGAGGAAGCGCTCGCCCCACTCCCGCGGCGCGCGGATGATCTCTCGCGGGAAATCGGCGACTCCGCACGGGACCTCGATCCGCTCAGTGGGGCCCAGGCGCCACCGTTCCCGCCTCTCGCCGAGGTAGAGGCGCATCGAGGAGGCGATCGTCCCGGTCGCCCAGTACATCGTCAGAAAGCCGCAGAGGTCGTCTTTGGAGAAGCGGCGCTCGACCTCGCCGCCGCAATCGCTCCAGCGGCGGAACTTCTCGACGAGCCAGGCGGCGAGACCGGCCGGGGAGTCGTTGAAGGCGACCGCGACGGCGTCGGGCGCGGCTGACTGCAGGACGAGGTGGAATCCCTCGCCGGTTCGGTAGCGCAGCCCCCGCTGGATGTAGTCGCGCTCGGCCTCGCTCAGCGGCGGCTGCTCCAGGTTGCCGGGGGCGGGCAGCACCGAGACGGCATTGATGTGCAGCGCCGTCGCCGTCTGTGGCGAGTCGAAGGCCATCCGCGCCGCAATCGGCGCCCCCCAATCGCCGCCCTGGACCGCGTAGCGCTCGACGCCGATCCCCTCCTCGACCAGTTCGCGCAGCCGCGCTGCGACGGCGGCGACGTTGAGCACGGCGCCCGGGTCCTCGGAGAACGCGTATCCGGGGAGCGAGGGAACGATTACGTCGTGGCCGGCCGCGAGCAGCAGCGGGATCAGTTCGAGGAACTCGATCGGCCCGCCGGGCCAGCCGTGGATCAGGACCACCGGCAGCCCCCTCCCCTCGGAGCGCAGGTGCCAGAAATGGATTCCGCGCCAGCGAAAGCCCGGCAGCTCGTTCAGCCGCCCTTCGAACTCGCGCCAGTCGTAGCGCTCGGCCCAGTGGTCGCAGAGCTCACGCACGTAGCCGACGTCGGCCCCCAGCCCCCAGCCCTCGCCCGGCGGCTGTGCCGGCCAGCGCGTCTCCCGCAACCGCCTGCGCAGTTCGACCAGAACCGCTTCCTCGACATCGATCGAGAACGCCTCGGGCTCCTCCGGCCGCGGACCGATGGCTCCTGCCCTCTCGCCGCTCACAGCGGCGCTTCGGCGCCACCCAGCAGCGTCCGCAGCAGATGCATCCCGACCAACCCGGAGCGCTCGCGGATGTCCTCTCGGCCGCCGGGGATGACGGGGTCGCGGGCGAGGACGGTGCCGTCGGCGAGCCTGGCGTTGAAGCAGACGTAGCCGACCGGTTTCTCCTCGGTCCCGCCCTCGGGACCCGCGATCCCGGTGATTGCCACCGATACGTCGGCTTCGAAGCGCTCGAGCGCCCCCAGAGCCATCGCCTCGGCGACCTCGGGCGAGACGGCGCCGTGGCGCTCGATCAGGGCCGGGTCGACGCCGAGCAGGGACACCTTGGCCTGGTTCGAGTAGGTGACGGCGCTGCCGGCGAAATACTCCGACGCACCCGGGATCGAGGTGATCCGCGACGCCATCTGGCCGCCGCTGCAGGACTCGGCGAGCCCGAGGCGGTGGCCGCGCAGCAGTCCGGCGACGATCTCGTCGATCGTCGTCGTGTCCTCGCTGAAGACGTAGCGCCGATGGCGCTCGATCAGGCCCTGTCTCACGGCCTCTGCCTCGCCCTCGGCCTCCTGGCGCCAGCGCACGTCGATCTCGATCTCGCCGCGCCGCAGGCAGGTGGTGATCTCGACCGCGTCTGTGTCGGTCCCCGCCAAGCGGATCTCGACCAGGCTGCGGGCGATCTCGGACTCGGGCACGCCGAACATCCGCAGCGTCCATGCGTTCAGCGACGTCGCCCGCGAGAGGAGCTCGCGCACCGCCTCGGTCGCGACCGCCGAGCTCCACATCGGCTGCAGCTCCCGCGGCGGGCCCGGGAGGACGACGACCACCGCCTCGCCGGCCGGGACGACCAGGCCCGGGGCGGTGCCGACCGGGTCGATCGGGGTCGCGCCCTGCGGGATCATCGCCTGCTTGCGGTTGGCGGCGAGGATGGCCTCCTCGTCGAATCGCCTCCAGCGGCTGGCGAAGGCTCGCAGGATCGCCGCGATCTTCTCCTCCATATCGGTGTCGAGGACCATCTCGCGACCGGCGAAGCGAGCGACGATCTCGGCGGTGAGATCGTCCGCGGTCGGCCCGAGGCCACCCGAGGTGACGATCAGGTCGAGCCCCTCTGCCGCCATGAAGCGAAGCGCCGCCTCGAGGTCGCCGGGGCGATCACCGACGACGAGAATGTGGGCGACCTCGACGCCGCGCTCAGCGAGCCGCTCTGAGATCCAGGGGCCGTTGCGGTCGGTCACCCGGCCGGTCAGGACCTCGGTCCCGGTGACCACGATCCCTGCTCTGACGGGGGTCAAGCGATCACTATCACTGGCAGGTCGGCCGCCGGGCCTCCGGGAGAGGGCGGACGGCGCCGTCGGGGGCGACCTCGTAGCCGACCGGGTTGGGGGTGTCCTCCAAGGGAACCTGCTTTCCGTCTATCTGCATCGCAATTGAGCCGTTTCCGAACGCGACAGTGAAACTACCGGACCGGAATGGGCCCACCTCGGCGCCGGCGCCGATTACGCGCCCATCGACGAGCTTCGCGCCGTCGGCGCCGAGCAGACAGACCCAGACGTCGGCCTGCGCCGCAAGCCGCAGCGAGATCCCCCGCGCGGGCGGGTTCGCGCGGTTTGCAGGCTTCCCCGTTCCCCCCGACTTCTGCTTCGGCGCCGGCGCCGGCGCCGGCGAGGTGCCGTCCGGCGACCCGTTGCCGCCGCCCAGCAGGGCGATCGCGATCAGGGCGGCCAGCAAGGCGACCGATATCAGCGCCGCGATCGCGCCCCTCGGGAGCCCTGCCCCTTCCCCACCTCTCGCCGGCCTCTGCGGCAAGCCGGCCTCGCGGGCCCTACCGCCATCTGGCTCGGAGTCCTCGAGGCGACGCTGGTACTCCTCGGCCAGGCGCTCCCCGTCGAGGCCGAGGAAGTCCGCGTAAGTGCGGATGAACGCCCGGTTGTATGCGCCGCCGGGGAGCACATCCCACTCCTCGTTCTCGAGCGCCCGCAGGTAGCGGAGCCGGATCTTGGTCTCGGCCTCGACCTGTGTGAGGTCGATCTTGCGCCTGTGCCTGGCGTCGCGGAGGGCCCCTCCGATGGCTGGATCGTGTGGCGACATCTGTGCCTATTGTCCTCTGGCGCCGCCCCGGGGGGCGCCCGCTGGCGGCGGGGTTCGCTCAGACGTCGTGTGAGCTGCTCACCGGCTCTGCCTCGGGGCCGTCCCCAGCAGCGGGCGGCCCGGCCGGGCCATCGGGCACAGGGTTGCCGAGAACGCGCGGCAGATCGGCCTCGGTGATCAGGACCTGGCGCGGCTTCGAGCCCTCATACCCCGAGATCACGCCGCGGCGCTCGAGCATGTCGATCAGTCGCCCGGCGCGGGTGTAGCCGACGCGCAGCCGGCGCTGGATCATCGAGACCGAGGCGGTATCGGTCTGCACGACCAGCCGGATCGCCTCCTCGAGCAGGTCATCGCGGTCCGGATTGAACTCGCCGTCCTCACCCTCGCCGGGGACCTCCTCGCGGGCCTCGAGCAGCTCGGCCTCGAACTCGGGCTGCCCCTGCTTGGACCAGTGCTCGGTGATCCGCGCAGTCTCCTCCTCGGTGATGAAGGCGCCCTGGATCCGCGCCAGCTTCGAGGTGCCGGCGCCGCGGAAGAGCATGTCCCCCTGCCCGAGAAGCGCCTCGGCGCCGCCCTGGTCGAGGATCACCCTCGAGTCTGTCTGAGAGGAGACGGCGAACGCGATCCGGGCCGGGATGTTGACCTTGATCGTCCCGGTGATGATGTCGGTCGAGGGACGCTGCGTCGCCAGCACGAGGTGAATCCCGGTCGCGCGCGATTTCTGTGCGAGGCGGATGATCGAGTCCTCGACCTCGGCCGGCGCGACCATCATCAGGTCGGCGAGCTCGTCGATCACGCAGAGAATGTGCGGGAGTGGCGCCTCGCCCGCCTTTGCCCGGGCCCGGTTGAGCTCGGCCAGGTTTCGGCAGCGGGCCTCTCCCATGATCCCGTATCGGCTCTCCATCTCCCCGATCAGGTTGGCGAGGACGTTGGCCGCAAGCCGTGGTGAGGTCACCACCGGCGTCAGCAGATGGGGGACGGTCTCGTAGTGGTTGAGCTCGACCTGCTTGGGGTCGACCAGAACCAGGCGGACCTCATTCGGCGAGGCGTGCATGAGGATCGAGCAGAGGATCGCGTTGACACAGCCGGACTTGCCCGATCCCGTCGTTCCGGCGACCAGAACGTGCGGCATCTTCGCAAGATCGGTCCAGACCGCGTTTCCGTCGATTCCCTTGCCCAGCCAGGCGACCAGGGGCGAGGTCTTCTCGGGCCGGCCCGCGTAGATGTCGCCGAGGCGAACGATCCGGCGCCTTGCGTTGGGAACCTCGACGCCCACCGCCTGCTTGCCCGGAATCGGAGCCAGGATGCGAATGTCGGTGGAGGCGAGCGCGTAGGCGAGGTCGTTGGCGAGCTCGGTCACCTTCTTCACCTTCGTCCCGGGTGCCAGGCGCAGCTCATAGCGGGAGACGTGGGGGCCGCTGACGATGCCGACGATCCGCGCCTCGACCCCGAAATGACCCAGCGTCTCGACCAGCTTGCGGCCGACCGCCTCCTGATCGCGCGGATCGGGCCCTGAGTCCTTGCGGCCCTTCTGCAACGCCCTCGCCGGCGGCAGCTTGTAGTCGATCTCCTCTGAGGCGGTGACGCCGCGCTTGTTCCCCATCGGCGTCGTCGGGGCGACCGCCTCGCCCGCGCCGGGCGCGACGATCTCGGCCCCTGCCCCGGGATCCGCCTCGGCCTCTGCCTCGAGATCGTGAAGCTCTGCGTCGAAGTCTTCGGTGACGGCCTCATACTCGGACTCGTCGCGGTCCTCTGCGCCCTCGAGGACGGCGACGGTCGGCGCGATCGCGTCCTCATCGGGGTAATCGTCCATGACGTCGGCGGCGGAGTCGAGGCTGCCGCGCCCAGGCTGGCGCTGCCCGGTGCGGCCCATCGTGACTGTGCGCGCGATCTCGCCGGTGCCGTCGCGGGCCTTTCGCAGCGCCCGGCCGGTTGTCGTCAGGAAGGTTGCGATCGAGGTCCCCGTCAGCAGCAGCGCGCCGGCGATGATCAAGAGCACGGCGACGATGTGGGACCCGACACGCTGGAACAGCGTCGAGGTCGCCCAGTACATCGCCTCACCGAGGATTCCACCGTGATCGGGGAACCAGCTCGAGTCGAAGAGATCGGCGCGGACCGGCTGGTTCGGCCCCAGACCCGCGGTCTGCGCGGCGAACGCGAGCAACAGTCCCGCCAGCAGGCAGAGCCCCCCTGTCCGCAGCGGCTTGATCGCCGGCAGGAACGGCTTCAGGATCAGCGCCGCGCCGCAGACGAAGAGGGCAACCGGGATCAGGTAGGCGACCTTGCCGGCGAGGAAGGTGAGGCCGGTCTCGGCCGCCGAGCCGACCCTGCCACCCTCCCAGCCGAGGTAGAGGACGAGCGTCAGGTAGACGCCGATCGCGACCAGGGTCAGTCCGGCGATGTCGAGGTGGCGCTGCTCGACGCCCGCCGGCAGCGGCGAGCGGCGTCGCGCCGCCGGCCGGCGCTTTGCAGGCTTGCGGGGCTTGGCCGAGCCTCCCCGGCGTGGGGAAGCCGAACGGCGCTTTTGCCGCACGAACATGCTCACCCCTTTCGACGTGCGGTGCGGCAGCCCTGCGCCCGCGACCGGCAGCGCCCACGCCCCTAAATTCACCCTAAATCCGCGTGTTCAGGCGAGATCCGGGGCTAACATCGGTAAATGGCCGCCGAAGCTGAGATTCTCGGAGGACGCGTGCTCGTGGTCGAGGACGACGTCGAGATCACCGATGTCCTGCGCCGGTCTCTTCGCAACGAGGGATACGACGTGAAGACAGCGGGCGACGGGATCACGGCCCTCGACCTCGCCAGCGATTTCATTCCCGACATCGTCGTGCTCGACCTCGGGCTCCCCCGCCTCGACGGGATCGAGGTCTGCCGCCGGCTGCGGGCGGAGGGAGATGTCCCGATCCTGATGCTGACCGCGCGAGCCGAGACCGAGGACCGCGTCAGCGGGCTCGACAGCGGCGCCGACGACTACCTGGTGAAGCCGTTCGAGCGCCAGGAGCTTCTGGCGCGGATTCGGGCGCTGCTGCGTCGCCGCCCACCGCGCGGCAGCGCCTCACTCGCGGTCGGTGACCTTCGCCTCAACCCCGACACCCGCGAGGTCGTCCGCGGCGGTCGCGAGATCGAGCTGACCAACCGCGAGTTCGAGCTGCTCGAGTACCTGATGCGAAACGAGCGCCTGGTCGTCTCCCGGGAACGCCTCCTCGACGAGGTCTGGGGGTATGACCCGATGGCGGCGACGAACACGATTGACGTCTTCATCTCGAATCTGCGTCGAAAGCTCGAGGCCGGAGGAGAGTCGCGCCTGCTGCACACGAAGCGAGGCGCAGGCTACGTGCTCAAGGACTAGCGGTGGAGCCGGGCACGAGCGAGGTTGCCGGGATCAGGCGCCGGGTCCTGCACCCCGGAGCCTGGCCGGTGCGCTGGCGGCTTGCGCTCGCCTCCGCCGGTCTCACCCTGGCGATCCTGGTCATCTTCGGCGGCGTCATCGGCCATTTCGCCGGGCAGCGGATCCACGACGACTTCAACCGCGAGCTCAAGGGCGCGGTGAGGACTCTCGCCGGCGAGCTGCGGATATCCGAGCAGCCGACCGGCTCGTACCTGACCCAGGGCCCGCACCTCGAGGATTACGTGCTCCCCAACGACGCCACCGTCTGGATCTTCGACTCGCAGCGCCGGGTCATGGACACCAGCCCCAACGCCGTCTACATCGGCCCTCCCGAGGTCGGGCTCAAGGACTACGGGTCGATGAGGGTCGCGACGGCGGCCGTCGTCGGCCCCTCGCGAAGAATCGCCGGCTACGTCCAGTACGCGCGCAGCCAGGAGGACGTCGACACGACGATCGAGCGCCTCTGGCTGTTCATCGTCGCCGGCGTCCTCGGCGGGACCCTGCTGGCGAGCCTCGCCGGGCTGGCGATCGCCGATCGCGCGATGCGGCCGATCGCCTCACTGACCGCCAAGGCGCGCGAGATCGCCGAGACCCGCGACCCATCGCGCAGCATGCCCGAGCCAAGGGTCGACGACGAGGTCGGAGAGCTGGCGCTGACCCTGGAGCAGATGCTTCGCTCGCTCGACTCGGCGAGGGAGGAGCGCGAGTCGGCGATGCAGAGGCAGCGTGAGTTCGTCGCCGACGCCTCGCACGAGCTGAGGACGCCGCTGACCAGCGTCCTCGCCAATCTCGAGTTGCTCCAGGGCTCGCTCGAGCGGCCAGACCACGCCGATGACCGCGAGATGGTCGACTCCGCCCTGCGCTCGTCGAGGCGCATGAGCCGGCTCGTCGCCGACCTGCTCCTGCTCGCTCGCGCCGACGCGGGCCGCTTCAGTGAGCGTCGCCGTTGCGACCTCGCCGAGATAGCGGGCCACGCCGCCGCCGAGGTTGCGCCGGTCACGGGTGAGCGTCGCCTCGTGGTTGACAACAGCGTCCCGATCGCTGTCGAGGGTAACCCCGACGAGCTCCACCGACTCGTCCTCAACCTGCTCGACAACGCCGTTCGCCATACCCCGGAGACCTCGACGATCGAGCTGCGCCTCGGCGCCGACGAGGACGCCGGGCGGGCCTGGCTCGAGGTATCGGACGACGGCCCCGGCATCCCGCCCGAGGTGCGCGGGGAAGTCTTCGACAGGTTCGTCCGCGGCTCCGGCCCGGCCGACACAGCGGCCGGCCCGGGAACCGGCCTCGGCCTCGCAATCGTCCGCGCCGTCGCGGTCTCACACGGCGGCAAGGTCGAGTTGGAGGAATCCCCCAGGGGAGGGGCCCTCTTCCGCATCTCGCTCCCCCTGGCAAAGACTTCGGAAGCCGTTACGCCCTCTTTAGACCCGCTTTAGAGCCTCGTCCTAACTTTGCATGCGGACGAGACACACAGAGTCCGCCGGGGTTCTCCCCCATATTTCCCCGGCGGGCTCCCTTCGACCAAGGTCGAAGCAGCCGCCGGGCTCCCCCCTCCCTAGAGCCCGGCGGCTTTTCTTTGCCCCGGACGGCCATCTCCTCCGGAGCACACCCGGAGCACAACCGGACGTGGCCGACCTCGCGCACGCCTGGCGTGCATTTCGTCGGCCACGTCCCCACCGCCCCGGACGTGGCCGACCTCGCGCACGCCTGGCGTGCATCTGGTCGGCCACGCCCCCGCCCTCAAGACGTGGCCGACCTCGCGCATGTGGGGCGTGCGTTTCGTCGGCCACGTGCCCGGGGGGCGCGTGCCGGGGGGTAGGTGGCCGGGGGCCGAGGCGTCCCGGGTCGAGGTGCGCGGCTACTAGCCACTGCGGGCTAGCATCGACCTGATGGCCGCTGCCGTTCCGGCCGGGTTCATCGTCACCTGGCGATAGGTGAATCGCAGGACGATGAAGCCGGCCAGGGTGAGCTTGACATCGCGCTGGCGGTCGCGCTCGAAGGCGGCGGTGGTTCGGTGATACTCGTAGCCGTCCAGCTCCACCACGAGGTTGTGGGCCGGCCAGAAGGCATCGACCTCCAGCCCCGCGACCTGGGCGTTTGTCAGGGGTGGCGGCAGGCCGGCCCGATCACAGAGGTCGCGGAAGGCGTCCTCGAGTTCGGATCGGGTCACTTTGATCGGATCCCATGTCTGCGACAGGAGCGTGCGCAGCGGCCTCAGGCCGTGCCTGCCGGGACTGCGCGCGAGCAGCGAGTGCAACGCGGCGAGGTCCAGCAGCTTCAGCCTGTCGGCCTCTTCCAGCGCTCGCCTCAGCTGCTCCCGGTCGAGCACCTCGGCGAGGTCGAGGAGGGTTCGCTCCACCGTGGTCACCGATATGCCGTCCCTGACGCTCCTGTCGCGGGGATCGAACGACCGCGGCTGGTGGAATGCGACTCCGGCAGCGGCGCTGCGGGCCCTCGCCGCCGCCGGCCCCCGGCGCGACCCCCGGGGCACCGTCACATCGATTGGCCCCGCCCACGGTCCCCCGAGGCCGAGCAGCGCGCCCCCGGCGCCGTGACTGAGGAGTGCGCCGGGCCCGCCGGCGAGAACGGCGGCCATCCAGTGCCCCCGGGTGGAGAGTCGCGCGTGGCCCACAGCGAACACTCCGGGGTGGATTCGGTGCAACGAATCGGTGCTCGTTCTGTGGCGTACCGCGCCGCGCCCGACACCGAACCCGCTCAGCTGTTCGGCCGAAACGACGCCATGCTGGCGAGCCGCGAGGCTCCCCAGCGACTCCAGCGACTCAAGCGACCCAGTGGGTCGCACCCGCAGTGTGGCGCCGAGGTTTGAATCTGACACCTCCGCGATGATGGGCGGGCTCCCCGCGCAGGTGTCCTCGCAACGTCAGGAAAGTGCCAAGAGAGCGTGCTGATCTGAGCGTCCCTTCGGGGCGCGCAGATCGGCAGCGCCCACCCCAAGGCCGCGCGCGACCCCGGCGCCGCGGCGCCCTGCTAGACCTCGACGACGACCGGAAGCACCATCGGGCGGCGCTTGAGCTTCTTGTAGACGAACTTGGCGACGTCGTCGTGGAGATCCTCTTGGATCAGCTGCAGCTCGCGCGTGCCGGCCTTGGCGGCGTCCTCGAGGGAATCCTCGATCACGTCCCGCAGCTGGTCGGCAAAGCCGTCCCCCTCATCGACGAAGGGCACGCCGCGAAAGATCACCTCGGGGTCGGCTATGACCTCGCCATCGTCGGAGGAGATCGTCGCGACGACGATGAAGATGCCGTCGGCGGAGATCTCGCGACGGTCGCGGAGGGCGACGTCGTCGGGGTCGCCGATGTCGACTCCGTCGACGAACATCACCCCCGAGTGGATCTCCTCGCCGAAGCGGGCGCCCTTCTCGCTCACCTCCAGGGGCAGGCCGTTGTGGCCGCGGAAGATGTTCTCTGCCGGGACACCCACCGACTCGGCCAACTCGGAGTGAAGGCGCAGGCGCTTGTGGTCGCCGTGCACCGGCATCACGTAGGTCGGCTTGGTCAGGTTGAGCATCAGTTTGATCTCCTCCTGCCAGCCGTGACCGGAGGCGTGGATCGGCGCGTCCTTGGCCGTGACCACGCTGGCGCCGATCTCGTAGATGTGGTCGATCGTCTCGTTGACCGCGCGCTCGTTTCCCGGTACCGGTGTCGCCGAGAAGACCACCGTGTCGCCGGAGTGCAGCTCGACATCGCGGTGGTCGTTGTTGGCCATCCGCCGCAGGGCCGAGAGCGGCTCTCCCTGGCTCCCGGTGGAGATCACCACCACCTTCTCGTCGGGGAAGTCCTCGATCTCCTTCGGCTGAATGAAGAGGCCGGAGGGAGCGTTGGCCATCCCGAGGCTGGAGGCGATGTTGAAGTTCTTGCGCATGGAGCGGCCGACGAGCGCGACGCGGCGGTCGAGCGCGACGGAGGCGTCTATGACCTGCTGGACACGGTGGATGTTGGAGGCGAAGGAGGTGACCACGATCCGGCCCTTGCAGCGCGAGAAGGTCTCGAGCAGCGCCGGGCCGACGCTCGACTCCGACGGCGCCACGCCCGGGCGGTCGGCATTGGTCGAGTCACCGCAGAGCAGGGTCAGTCCCTCGCGCCCGATCTCCGCCAGCCGGGAGACGTCGGCGGGACGGCCGTCCACCGGCGTCTGGTCGAACTTGTAGTCGCCGGTCATCAGCACCGAGCCGGCATCGGTCTTCAGCAGCACCGCGCGCATGTCGGGGATCGAGTGGGAGAGGTGGATCAGCTCGAGCTCGAATGGCCCCACCCCCACCTTCTTGCCTGCCTCGAGCTCCTGCAGCGGCGCGTCGCCGAGCTTGTGCTCGTCAAGCTTCGAGCGGACCATCCCGATCGTCAGCAGCCCGCCGTAGATGACCGGGGGCATGCCGATCTCGCGCAGGACGTAGGGAAGGGCCCCGACGTGATCCTCATGACCGTGGGTGAGGACGATCGCCTCGATGTCGTCGGCGCGATCGCGCAGGTAGGAGAAATCAGGCAGGACGAGGTCGATCCCGAGCATCTCCGCGGTCGGGAACATCAGCCCCGTATCGACGATCACGATCCGGCCGGCGTGCTCGATCACGGTCATGTTCTTGCCGATCTCCCCCAGGCCCCCGAGGGGAAGGACGCTCAGCTTGCCCGCCATGCCTAGCCCGCCGCCACCGCGACGCCGGCGCTCTCCAACGCTGCCCTCACGGTCTCACGCTGGACTGGATCAGCCGGCACCAGCGGCAGCCGCACCCGATCGGAGGCGAGACCGAGGATGTCGAGCCCGGCCTTGACCGGAATTGGGTTGTTCACCGAGAGCGCCTCATACACCGGCACCAGTGCTGCATCGATCTCGCGGGCGCGTTCGGTGTCGCCGGCCTCGAAGGCGTCCCAGACCTCACGCATGCGCGGCCCGAGGATCTGGGAGGCGACCAGGATCCCGCCGGCTCCCCCCAGCTCGAGGGTCCGCAGGAAGACGCCGTCGTTGCCGGCGAGTAGGTCGAGCCCCTCGACCAGGCCGAGGTCGGCGTTGTTGGCCTGCTTGACGGCGACAACGTTGTCGATCCGAGCTAGCTCCGCGAGAAATGCCGGGGCCATGTTGATGACGACCCGCGAGGGGATGTTGTAGAGGACGATCGGAAGCGAGGGGGCCGCGGCGGCGATGGTCTCGAAGTGCGCCCGCAGGCCGGCCTCGTTGGGCTTGTTGTAGTACGGCGTGACGACGAGGGCGGCGTCGGCGCCCGCGTCGGCCGCGGCTCGGGTCATCTCGCAAGAGTGGCGGGTGTCGTTGGTCCCGGTGCCGCAGATGACGAAGGCATCGCCTGCGACCTCGTCGATGACGGCGCGCAGGAGCGAGAGCGTCTCCTCGTCGCTCAGCGTCGGGCACTCCCCTGTGGTGCCTGCGACGACGATCCCGTGCGATCCGTTCTCGACCAGATGCCGGGCAAGGCGCCTGGCGACGGCCTCGTCGACCCGCCCCACCTCGTCGAAGGGCGTCGCCATCGCTGTGATCACGCCTCGGATTTCGGCCGTCTGATTCAAGGGGCTCAGGGTATCGCGGGCCGGTGTCAGCCCGCGAACACGGCCGGCCGGCGGTCGGCCCACGGCCTTGCCTGCTCGAGCTGGGCCGCAACCCGGATGAGGAGGTCCTCGCGGCCGAGCGGCGCCACGAGCTGGATTCCGACGGGCAGCCCCTCCTCGCTCTGGCAGAGCGGAACCGAGATTGCCGGCTGGCCGGTTGCGTTGAAGCCGGCGCAGAAGGTGCACGTCTTCCCCGCGCGCAAGATCGCTGAGAGTGGGTCCGGGCCGGAGTCGTCGAAGGTGCCCAGTGGCGGAGGGATCTCACCGAGCGTCGGCGTCAGCAGCAGGTCGACGCCGCCCTCGTAGACGGCGGCGATCATCCGGCTCATCAACTGGTGGGCGGAGACCGCTTCCAGGTAATCCCCGGCGCTGTCGGAGCGACCCTTCTCTGCCAGGGCCCAGGTAAGCGGCTCGACGTCGGCGGCGCTGATCTCCTTGCCGCCAACCACCCCGAGTTGCCCCAGCACCGCCGCCTGCCCGGCCGCCCAGCGGACGAGGAAGGTTTCGACGAGGTCGATCGAGTCGAGATCGGGGAGGGCCTGCTCCTCGACCGCGTGACCGAGGGACTCCAGAATCGCCGCGGCCTCCCTCGCCGCGGCGACCACCGCGGCGTCGGGCTGGTCATCTGTCATCGACTCTGTGACCAGGCCGATCCTCAGCCTGCCGGGGTCGGCGGTCAGCTCCTCGACGTAGGGGCGCAACGGAGGCGGCGCGACGTAAGGATCACCGGGCGCGGGGCCGTGGACCGCGTCGAGGATCGCCGCGGTATCGCGGACCGACCTCGACACCACCAGCTCGACGGTCAGGCCCGACATGTTGTCGCCGATGATCGGGCCCTCCGTTGTCCGCTGCCGGGTGGTCTTCAGCCCGACCAGTCCATTCTCGCTTGCGGGGACGCGGATCGAGCCGCCGCCATCGTTGGCGTGCGCGACCGGGACCATTCCCGAGGCGACGGCTGCCGCCGAGCCTCCGCTGGAGCCGCCGGTCGAGCGCTCGGTGTCCCAGGGATTGCGGCTGGGCCCGTAGGCGACCGGCTCGGTCGTCGGCAGGATTCCCAGCTCCGGCGTGTTGGTCTTGCCGATCGTGACGAAGCCGGCGTCGCGGAAGCGCTGCCCGAGGTAGGTGTCGACGGGGGCGCGGAAGTCGCGTTCCTTGAGGTAGCGCATACCCAGGTGGAGCGGCTGCCCGGCCATCGCGGCGCCGAGATCCTTGAGCAGAAAGGGAACGCCTCGGAAGGGACCGTCGGGCACCTCACCGGCCGCCGTCTTTCGGGCCTCGTCGAAGAGCGGGTGGATGACCGCGTTGAGCCGCGGGTTGAGCGCCTCGACCCGGGCGATCGCCGCTTCGACCAGCTCGCCCGGGCTCGCCTCGCCGGAGCGCACCAGCTGCGCCTGGGCGGTGGCGTCCAGTGCGGCCAGGTCGGTCACGCCGGGCACGGTGTCGGCTCGGCGTTCAAAGGATGCTCTCGAGACCGACAGTGAAGCGATCCGGAAGGCCGGCCACGCGGCGCACGGCGAGCAGGACGCCCGGCATGAACGAGCGCCGGTCGATCGAGTCGTGGCGGAGCGAGAGCGTCTGGCTCTCGCCTCCGAAGATGACCTCCTGATGGGCGACGAGGCCGGGCAACCTGACCGAGTGGATCGGCTCGTGGACGTTGCCACCGGCCTCACGGATCAGCTCGGCGGTCCGCTTCGCAGTCCCCGACGGGGCGTCGATCTTGCGGTCGTGGTGGAGCTCGACGATCTCGCACTCGGGCATGTGGGCGGCGATCAGCTGCGAGGCCTGCATCATCAGGACCGCGCCGATCGCGAAGTTGGGCGCAACGAAGCAGTTGGCGCCACCCTCGGAGCCCTCGGCCACCTCGCGCAGCGCCTCGAGCTCGAAGCCGGTGGTGCCGACGACGGCGTGCACGCCGGCGTCGAGACATGACCTGACGTTGGCGGCGGCTGTGCCGGGGGTGGTGAAGTCGACGACCACGTCGGCGCCGCCGAGCATCTCGGACAGCGACGTTCCCAGCGCCGGATCGGCGCGCCCGGCGAGCTCGAGGTCATCGGCACCGCCGACCGCCTCGCAAACAGCCTCACCCATCCGCCCCGCGGCCCCTGAGACGACTACTTGCACAGAGCCCTCGGCTCCGGCTTCTGACTCCTGGCTTCCGGGCTCCGCCTCACGCAGCCACCAGCTCCTCGCTCACACTCGTAACCGCTCCCCTGAAGAGCTTCTCGTCACGGCCGACCGCGGCGGCCGAGAGGCTCTCGGTGCCGTAGAGCTCTCGGGCCAGTTCCGTCAGATCCCCGACCGTGACCTCGTCCACCCTCTCGATCATCTCGTCGAGGGTAAGAACCGGTAGATCGAAGAGGGTGGCGCGGCCGATCCGCGACATCCTCGCCGCGGTCGACTCCGAGGAGAGCACGAGCCGGCCCTTGACATGCTCCTTGGCGCGCGCAAGCTCATCGTCGGAGACGGGCTCGCTGCGCAGGCGCTCGAGCTCGGCTCCGATGATCGAGCAGGCCTCCTCGACGTTGTCCTCGCGGGTGCCGACGTAGGTCGCAGCGAGGCCGGAGTCGATGTACTGCTCGCTGTAGGAGCCGACCGAGTAGGCGAGGCCGCGCTTCTCGCGAATCTCGCGGAAGAGCCGCGACGATGTTGAGCCGCCGAAGATCGAGTCGAGCACAGCGAGCCCGAATCGGCGCTCGTCGGCGCGCGTTATCCCAGGGGCACCGAAGCAGATGTGGTACTGCTCGGTGTCCTTCTCGGCAAAGCGCAGCCGGGCGCCGCTGTTGGCGCGGCCCAAGGCCGCCCCGTTGGAGTTGGACACCGCAGGTTTCACCAGGCGCTCGGCGAGTTCGACCATCCGCCCATGGTCGAGATGACCGGCGGCGGCGACGACCACGTTGGCACCGGTGTAGTGGTCGCGGTGGTAGGCGTCAATCTCGGGGATCGGGATCGAGGAGATCACCTCGGCCCTGCCGAGAACCCTGCGCCCGAGCGGGTGATCGCCGAAAACGGCCTCGGCGAGGTAGTCGTGGACCCGGTCCTGGGGCTCGTCCTCATACATCGCGATCTCCTCAAGCACGACCTCTCGCTCGGAGTCGATCTCGGGGTAGGTGGGTGCCAGCAGCATCTCCGCCAGGAGGTCGAAGACCTCCTCGGTGTGCTCATCGAGGAAGCGAGCGTGCAGCTGGGTCGTCTCTTTCCCGGTGGCGGCGTTGACCGAGGCGCCGAGGCCGTCGAAAAGCTCGGATATCTCGATCGCCGAGTGGCGCTTCGTGCCCTTGAACAGCAGGTGCTCGAGGAAGTGCGAGACCCCGGCCTGGCCAGCGTTCTCATTGCGCGAACCGGTGCGCACCCAGAGCCCGAGCGCCACGGACCGCACCGAGGGGACCTCCTCGGTGACGACCCGGACGCCCGAGCCCAGCGCGCTTACCTGATGCTCAGCGCTCAACGACCTACCGCGGTCAGCGGCGCTCGCGGCCACCGCGACCACCGCGGCTACCGCCACGTCCGCCACCGCCGCCACCACCGCGACCGGGATCACCGGAGCCGACCGCAGCCAGCTCCTCCGGGGTCTTGTCCTTGACCGAGGGGTCGTGTGAGAGGCGGAGGCCGATGCGGCCGCGCTCCTTGTCCACCTCGACCACGGTGACGTCGATCTCGTCGCCCGACTTGAGCACGTCGTCAACGGTGTCGACCCGCTCACCCGGCTTCACGTTTGAGATGTGAAGCAGGCCGTCGGTGCCCTTGACCAACTCGACGAAGGCACCGAAGGTCGTCGTCTTGACGACCTTCGCGCCGGCGTAGGTATCGCCGATCTCGGCCTCCTTGGTCATCGACTCGATCCGGGCGATACAGGCCTCGACGAGGTCGCCGGTCGGAGCGTAGACCTTCACCGTACCGTCGTCCTCGACGTTGATGTCGGCCTCGAACTCCTCGCAGAGGGCGCGAATGGTCTCCCCGCCCTTGCCGATGACGGCGCCGATCTTCTCGGGGTCAATCTTGATCGCCTCGATCCGCGGCGCGTACTTCGAGAGCTGCTCGCGTGGGCCGTCGATCGCCTCGGCCATCTTGCCAAGGATAAAGAGGCGGCCCTCGTTGGCCTGAGCGAGCGCATCGCGGAGGATGTCGAAGGTGACGCCGGTGATCTTGATGTCCATCTGCAGGGCGGTGATGCCCTCAGCGGTGCCGGCCACCTTGAAATCCATGTCGCCAAGGTGGTCCTCGACGCCGGCGATGTCGGTGAGGACGACGTAGTCATCGCCCTCCTTGATCAGGCCCATCGCCACTCCGGCGACCGGCGCGGTGACCGGGACCCCGGCCGCCTGCAGCGCCATCGAGGAGGCGCATACCGACCCCATCGAGGACGAGCCGTTCGATTCGAGGGTCTCCGAGACCACCCGCAGCACATACGGGAAGGACTCCTCGTCGGGAATTGTCGCCTCCAGAGCACGCTCGGCGAGCGCGCCGTGGCCGATGTCGCGACGCTTGGGGCCGCGCATGAACCCCGCCTCCCCGACCGAGAAGGGCGGGAAGTTGTAGTGGTGCCAGAACCGCTTCGTCGTCTGCAGCCCGAGCGTGTCCAGGCGCATGTCCATGCGCGTGGTGCCGAGAGCGACGTTGGAGAGGATCTGGGTCTCACCGCGCGTGAACAGCGCCGAGCCGTGGACGCGCGGGGAGATGTCGACCTCGCACTCGATCGGGCGGATCTCGTCCTGGGCGCGGCCGTCGGGGCGTTTCTTGTCGATGGCGATCGCCCTGCGGATCGTTTCCTTCTCGATCGCGCCGAATGCGGCGCCGACCTCGGAGCGGCGCGCGGCGTCGGCGTCGGGGTCGTCGGTCTCGGGCGCGTACCTGGCGACGACTTCATCCTTGACCTTGTCGATCGCCTCATAGCGCTCGAGCTTGCCCTCGGTGGCGATCGCATCGACCAGCGCCTGACCGTGGGAGGAGCGGATCTCGTCGAGCAGGCCCTCGTCGACGCTCGGGGCCTCGACCTCGAGCTTCTCCTTGCCGGCCGTCTGGCGCAGCTCCTCGATCGAGGCGACGATCTTCTTGATCTCCGAGTGGGCGATGTCGAGTGCGTCGAGGATCTCGGCCTCGGTGACGCCGGTGGCGCCGGCCTCGACCATCAGGATCGCCTCGTCGGTGCCGGCGACGATCAGGTCGAGGTCGAGGTCGTCGAGACTCTCCTCGTGGGGGTTGACGACGAAGTCGCCGTCGAGCTTGCCGATCCGCACCGCGCCGACATGATGGGCGACTGGGATCGGAGAGAGAGCGAGCGCCGCGGAGGCGCCGTTCATCGCGAGGATGTCGTAGGGGTGCTCGTGATCGACAGAGAGCGGCGTCGCGACCAGCTGCGTCTCGAAGTGCCAGCCCTTGGGGAACAGGGGGCGGACTGGACGGTCGATCATCCGCGCCGTCAGCGTCGCCTTCTCACCCGATCGACCCTCGCGGCGGAAGAAGGAGCCGGGGATCTTGCCCGCGGCATACATCCGCTCCTCGACGTCGACGGTGAGGGGAAGAAAGTCCACGTCACGCAGGTTGCCCATGGTCGCGGTACAGAGGACCATTGTGTCCCCGGCCTGCACGACAACGGAGCCGCTCGCCTGCTTGGCAAGCTTGCCCGTCTCAAAGGAAATCTGGCTTTCGCCGACATCCACCGAGACGCGGCTAATGTCAAACATGCTCATGTAGTTTTTACCTCCGGCCACCCGGTTGGCGACCAATCTGATTCAGAACTCTCGTTCTCTAACGGCGTGAAGGGTACAGGCTGGCCGGTTCTCCGTCGCTGAAGAGAGCCGGGGTGCCGGTGACTCCGGCCCTGATCCCGGACTCGAAGTCGCGCCTGACCCGCTCCGCCACGGTCTCGGCGCGGCGGTCAGCCTGGAAGCGATCGAGGTCGAGACCGAGCGCCTCGACCCGCTCCCACAGGTGGGGGTCGTCGGTGTGGCTGCGGTCGGCGTAGAGCGAGTCGACCATCTCGAAGAAGGCGCCCTGGCGCCCGGCAGCCTCGGCCGCCGCATGCAGCGCCGGCGAGCGTGCGTGCCTGCTCGCCACCGGAAAGTGCCGGAAGACGACCCTTCGTCCCATCTCCCCGATCCGTTCCCAGCTCGCGGCGCAGCGAGGGCAGCCGAGGTCGGCGTAGACGATCAGCTCCTCTCCCTCGCCGCGGACATGGTCGTCGGCGGCGCACGGCGGTACGGCGGCACTGGTGAGATCGGGCACGCCACGAGATTAGGCAACTCGACCGTTGCCGCGCCCGGACACGCGCCGACACCCCCGGACACCCCCGACGTGGCCGACCTCGCGCACGGGTGGCGTGCATTCCGTCGGCCACGTCGCCCGGCGGCGCACCCGAGCCCGATGGCGCACCCGAGCCCGATGGCGCACCCGACAATGACGTGGCCGACCTCAGGCATGCACGGCATGCGCCTCGTCGGCCACGTCCGGCGGTCGGGGTGCACTCACCGACGTGGCCGACCTCAGGCATGTGGGGCATGCGCGAGGTCGGCCAGGTCCTGGGTTTCTTCGGCCACGACGCCCGCGCTGCCCGAGGAGTGCAGCGGCCTGAAGGCCCGCGGTTGGGCCGATCCGCGCACCAAACGGGCGCCGGAGGTCTACGCCGGCCGGAGGTCTACGCCGGCCGGAGGCCTACGCCAGCGCGTCGAAGATCAGGTTCGCGCCCGGAATCTCGAGCGGCGAGGGCGACTCGTGGATCCACTCGATGACGCCATCGGCGTCGATCAGGACGAGGGTGCGCTTGCCATGGCCGGCGCCGTCGTAATAGGCGGAGTAGGCGCGGGAGACCTCGCCCTTGGGCTCGAAGTCGGCGAGCAGGGGGATCTCGATCCCGAGCTTCTCCCGGAACGCCTTGTGCGCAAAGGAGTGATCGACGCTGATACCGAAGACGGTCGCGCCCTTCGCCTCTATCTCGGGCAGCACCTCCTGGTAGATCGAGAGCTGGTCGGTGCAGACCGGGCTGAAGTCGAGCGGATAGAAGGCGAGCAGGACCCTGCGGCCGCGAAGGTCGGAGAGGGCGACGGCGTTGCCGTCCTGGTCGGGGAGGGTGAAGTCGGGTGCCGGCTCGCCGGCGGCGATCACTTACGCAGGCCGAGCTCAGCGACGAGGGCGCGATAGCGCTCGAGGTCGTCGCGCTCGAGGTAGCGCAGCAGACGGCGGCGCTTGCCGACCAGCATCAGCAGGCCGCGGCGCGAGTGGTGATCCTTGCTGTGGTCGCGCAGGTGCCCGGTGAGGTGGTTGATCCTCTCGGTGAGCAGCGCAACCTGGACCTCCGCGGAACCGGTGTCCCCATCGGAGCGTCCGTACTTGCCGATCAGCTCGGCCTTCTTTTCCTTTTCGAGGCTCATCGAAAAAATTGCCGCGTCACCCGCTGGGCGGGATTCACGGCCCCTGGAAGCTAGCACAGAGTGACCTGGCCTCCTCGACGTCGAGGCGCATCTGGGCGACCAGGTCCTCGGCGCTGGCGAAGCGTTTCTCGCCACGAAGGCGGGCGACGAAAGCGACCCGCAGATTCTGCCCGTAGAGGTCCTCCTCGTGGTCGATCAGGTAGCTCTCGATGAGGACACCGCGGCCGCTCTCGAAGGTCGGCCGGACACCGATGTTGACCGCCGCCGGGTGGCCGTTGGCGAAGGCCGCGTAGACACCGTGCCCGGGGGTGACGAGGCGGTCGTCAGGAACCAGGTTCGCGGTCGGAAAGCCAAGCTCGCGGCCTCTTCGGTCACCGCTGATCACCTCGCCCTCGAGCATGAACGGCGCCCCGAGGCAGCGGCCGGCCGCCTCGACGTCGCCCGCGGCCACCAGGGCTCTTATCCGGGTCGAAGAGACGGTCTCGCCGTCGACCTCGACCAGCGGCACGACACGTGTCTCGAACTCGGGCTGGGCGGCGAGCATTGCCGGGTCGCCCTTCGCCCTGGCGCCGAAGCGAAAGTTCTCTCCGACCGAGACCCGCTCGGCGCTGAGCCCGTCGATCAGGATGTCCTCGACGAAGCTCTCCGCGCTTCGGAGCGCGAACTCGCCGTCGAAGGGAATCACGACCAGCTCGGCGACTCCGAGACCGCCGATCACGTCGCGCTTGACCGCGAACGAGTTGATCAGCTTCGGCATCGCAGCAGGGTGGAGGACCTCGAGCGGGTGGGGGTCGAAGGTGAGGACGGTGTCCGCACCGTCGATCACCGCACGGTGGCCGATGTGGACGCCGTCGAAGGTCCCGATCGCGACCCGGCGTGGCCGCGGCTCGGCCGCCGGCAACTTCGTCACCCGGATGCTCATCCGAGCACCACCTCGGGGCGAAGAAGGTTGTCGTCGGGGCGGGCCACCGCGACAAGCTTGCCAGCAAAGATCAGCGCCACGGGCTCCGCTCTTCGCTCTCCGATCTCCGCCTCGATCGCTCGCCCGTGCGAAATGGCATCGGCCTGGCCCTCGTCGAGGCCCACCTCGGGCATGAATGAGAGCGCCTCGGCGGCCTCCACCGTCTCCCCCGCCCTCTCGATCCCCAGCGGCCCGATGGCGGTCCGGCGCAGCTCCTCGCAGTAGGCGTCGCCGATGGTCTCGATCAGGGTCCGCACATAGGTCCCCGAAGAGCACTCGATCTCGTAGCGGGCGCGCTCGCCATCGCTCGAAAGCAGCTCGGCACGGTGGATCTCGACTTCGCGCTCGGGTCGCTCGACCTCCTCGCCACGGTGGGCCTTGCGGTAGAGGCGCTCGCCGTCGACGTGGACCGCCGAGGTCATCGGCACCCGCTGACGGATGACGCCGGTCGGCAGCTCGAGGCGGCCGGGGATCACGCCGGTCTCGGTCAGCTCGCCGTCGGGATCACCAGTGCTCGAGCGCCAGCCGAGGCGAGCCGTCGCCAGATAGGTCTTCGGCAGCCCCATCAGGTAGCGCTGAAGCCGCGTCGCGCGCCCGAGCAGGATCAGCAGCAGGCCGGTCGCGAAGGGGTCGAGCGTGCCGGCGTGCCCGACCTTCTTGATTCCGCGCTCGCTCCTGACCTGGGCGACGATGTCGTGCGAGGTGACGCCGGCGGGCTTGTCGTAGAGGAGCACACCGCTTCGGTCCGGCTCGTCGCCCACGTCGCTCAGGAGCCGAGCTGGCTGCGAACCGCGGCGCAGATGAACTCGACCAGGTCCTCGAGCGAGTCATCCGTCGAGAAGCCCGCTGCGCGCACATGCCCGCCGCCGCCACGCTTGCGGGCGATCTCAGAGACGTCGACATCGCCGTCGCTCGCTCGCAGGCTGACCTTGTGGGCGGCGCGGCCGCGGCTACCGAGGTCGCGGATGACGGCGGCCACCTTGACCCCCTCGACCGAGCGCAGGTGATCGATGACCCCCTCCGTCATCGCCTCGTCGGCCCCCGTCGCCTCGTAGTCGGCGGTCGTGATGTTGGTGACGACGAGGAACCCGTCACAGTGCCGCTCGATGCCGTCGAGGGCACGGGCCACGAGCCGAAGCTTCTCCAGCGGCACGTGCTCGTAGAGACGGCGGTAGGTGTCGTCGACGTCGACCCCGGCTTCGATCAGAGCCGCCGCCACCCGGTGGGTGCGGGCGTCGGTGTTCTCGTACATGAACTTGCCTGTGTCGGTGACCAGGCCGACATAGAGCGCCGAGGCGATCTCGGGCGTGATCTCGGCCCCCAGCAGCGCCGCGATGTCATAGACGATCTCGGCCGTGCACGACGCCTCGACATCGACGAGGTTGACGTCGCCGAAGCGGGTGTTGTCGTGATGGTGGTCGATGTTGATCATGTGGTTGCCGTCGCGCCGGAGGAAGTCGACCGGCATCCGGTCGATGTTGCCGCAGTCGAGGAAGACGATCGTGCGGTCCTCGACATCGGCCGGAGGCTCGTGGAAGACCTCCTCGAGTGGCAGGAAGCGGTACTCGATCGGCAGCGGGAACTCCTTTGCCGCAAGGAACATCACCGAGTCCTTGCCGAGCTGACCGAGCAGATGATGCATCCCGAGCAGCGAGCCGAGAGCGTCGCCGTCGGGCCCCTCGTGGGTCGTCAGCAGGAACCGCTCGTGCGAGCGCAGCTCCTGTGCAACCTGCTCGACGGCCGGAGCCGCCACCCCGGCGGCATCGCTCACGATTCTTCGTCCAGAAGCTTCGAGATGCGCATTCCCTGCTCGATCGTCTCGTCGTAGTGGAAGGTCAGCGTCGGCGTCCGCTTCATCCGCGTCTCGGCGGCGATCCTTGACTGGAGCACTCCGTGAGAGGAGCGAAGCCCGGCGAGACTCTCCTCGCGCTCGGACTCGGAGCCGAGCACGCTGACGAACACCTTTGCGGTGCGGAGGTCGGGACTTGTCTCGACGGAGGTCACGGTCACGAATCCGATTCGCGGGTCTTTGAGATCGCTGCTGATCGCAGAGCCGACGACTTCACGAAGCACTTCGTTGATGCGCCTCATGCGGGCCGCTGGCATAGCCGCGCGACTATAGCTAAGGAATGCTCATCAAACGCCTACGCGAGCCGGCCGCCCCGCTCGGTCGCGGGTTGCCAGGCGGACGGGCGCCCTGGCCTGTCGCGACCGCAGCCGCTCAGCCGCGGACGTCGGAGAGGCTGAGCAGGTCGCGGGTCGCCGAGCACCCGTCGGGGAAGCGGCTTTCGGCGAAGCGCACGAGGGAGTCGGCCCGGTCGCCGACCTCGGGCCCCCCGACCAGCGCGCAGAGAAGCGTCGATCGCTGCCACTTGTCGTGTCCCTCGATCTCCGCCACCGAGGCGCCGAACTTCTGGTGCAGCTGGGCCTTCAGCGAACTCAAGAGTTTGCGCTTGCCCTTGAGGTCGTGGACCTCGCCGAAATGAAGCCGGATCTCAACCAGGCAGACAAACGCGCTCACGCGCCCACGCTAGCGCCCGCCGCCCGCGAAACTTCAATCGACCATCACCTTGATGGTCGATCGCGCTCTCGCCAGCGGGGCCGGCGCTAGCTGTCGAGCGTCTGCTCGACCTGCTTGGTCGAGAAGAACTCGAGGATGTCTTCATCCTTGACGTCGGCGAAGCCGTCGAGGACGATTCCGCACTCCTGGCCCGCCTCGACCTCGCGGACGTCGTCCTTGAACCGGCGCAGCGAGCCGAGCCGGCCGGTCCAGACGACCGTGCCGTCTCGGATCAGGCGGACGCTAGCGTCGCGGGTCACCTTGCCGTCGTTGACGATGCAGCCGGCGATGCGACCAACCTTGGAGGCCTTGAAGGTCTGCTTGATCTCCGCCTCGCCGAGGATCTCCTCGACCTCGACCGACTCGAGCATGCCCTCCATCGCGTTTCGGAGGTCCTCTGTGATCTTGTAGATCACCGAGTAGGTGCGAATGTCGACGCCCTCGCTCTCGGCGGCGCGGCGGGCGTCGGAGAGCGGGCGGACGTTGAAGCCGATGATGATCGCGTTCGAAGCCGAGGCGAGCATCACGTCGGACTCGTTGATGCCCCCGGTCTGGGCGTGGATGACATTGATCGCCACCTGCTCCTGGGGCACCTTCGCGATCTCGTCCTGAAGCGCCTCGAGCGAGCCGGCGACATCGGCCTTGAGCACCAGGTTGAGCTCCTTGATCTCGCCCTCCTGGGCCCGCGAGAAGACCTCTTCGAGGGTCATCTTGCGCGCACCGCGGCGGGCCAGCGCCTCCGTCTTCAGCCGGTTAGCGCGCTCCTGGGCCATCTGGCGGGCCCGGCGGTCGTTCTCGACCGCCTGGACGTACTCACCCGCGTTGCAGACGCCGTCGAAGCCGAGCACCTCGACCGGCATCCCCGGCCCGGCGTGCTCGACGCGGGCGCCGGTGAAGTCGTGCATCGCCCGCACCCTGCCCCACTGGGGGCCGGCGACGAGCGCGTCGCCGACGTTGAGCGTTCCGCGCTGGACGAGGACGCTGACGACCGGGCCGCGTCCGGGATCGAGCTGTGACTCGACCACGGTGCCTGATGCGGGAGCGTCCGGGTTGGCCCCGAGCTCCTCGAGATCGGATACGAGAATGATCATGTCGAGGAGGTCGTCGAGGCCCTGATGGGTCTTGGCCGAGACGTCGACGAAGACCGTCTCCCCACCCCACTCCTCGGGATTGAGGCCGTCGGATGCGAGCTCGGTGCGGACGCGGTCGGGCTGGGCGCCCTCCTTGTCGACCTTGTTGACCGCGATCAGCATCGGCACGTCGGCGGCTCGAGCGTGGTCGATCGCCTCCTTGGTCTGCGGCATCACGCCGTCGTCGGCGGCAACGACGATCACGGCGACGTCGGTGACCTTGGCGCCGCGGGCGCGCATCGCCGTGAACGCCTCGTGCCCCGGGGTATCGAGGAAGGTGATCGTCTTCTCGGAGTGGTGCACCTGGTAGGCACCGATGTGCTGGGTGATCCCGCCGGCCTCGCCCGCCGCGACCTCGGTCTCGCGGATCGCGTCGAGAAGCGACGTCTTGCCGTGGTCGACGTGGCCCATGATCGTGACCACCGGGGGCCGATCTGCCAGATCCGCGTCGGTGTCGGCGAAATCGGGCTGCTCGGGCTCTTCCTCGGCGGCGGTGACGATCTCGATCTTGCGGTCGTACTCGTCGGCAACCGCCCGGATCGAGTCATCGGTGAGGGTCTGGGTCAGGGTCGCCATCTCCCCCATCGTCATCAGCTTCTTGATCACCTCGGCGCTGCCCAGGTCGAGCAGCTCGGAGACCTCGCGCACGGTTGCACCTGAGGGGACCTTGGTCGCCTCAGGCTCGACGACCTCGGCCGGGCCGCGGGGCGGCTCTTCCAGCAACGGCCGGCGGCGGCGTCCTCCGCGGCGTCGCGGCGGACGCTGCGGCGGCGGCCCGCCCATCTGGTCGCGCCGCGCCGCCTGAGAGTCGATCACGACCCTGCGGCGGCGCTTGCCGGCCTTGGCCTCTCCGGTCCCGGCCGGGCGCACCGGCTGCTTCGCCGCCGGGGGCGCGTCTGCAGCCGCCTTCGCCTCCGGAGCGGGAGTCTCGGCCTCGGCCTTTGGCGCCGGCTCAGCCTTCGCGGTTGGGGCCTTGGCCGCAGCGGCCTTCTTGGCTGGGGCCTTCGCGGCGGCCGCCTTCTTGGCGGGGGCCTTCTTTGCCGACGGCTTCGTCGCCGGCGCAGCGGCACCGCCCTTGGCGGCGGCCAGTGCCTCCTTCGCATCCGCCTCCTCGACGCTCGAGGCGGCTGCCTTGGCCTCTATCCCGGCAGCGTTGAGCGCGGCGAGCAGCTCCTTGCTGGTCACGCCCTCGGCCTTGGCAATCTCATGGACCCGCTTCTTGGCCACCCTTACTTCTCAGCCTCCATGACGCCACCCGACGCGTCCTCAGCTTCGCTTGCGGGCGTGTCGGGGTCCTCGGCGGACTCGGACTCCGCTTCCTCGGCGACGGCTTCCTCGGCCACGGCTTCTTCGGCAGCGACCTCTTCGACGATCCCCTCTTCGGCCTCGACCTCGGCCTCTTCGGCGATCTCCTCAACCTCCTCGACGGCATCCTCCTCCGCGACGGCCTCCTCCTCCTCGGTGACCTCGGCCTCTTCGGCCATCCCGGCCTCCTCCACAGCCTCCTCTTGAGCCGCCTCGGCGACGGGGGCCTCTTCCTCTGACCCTCCTTCGTCGAAGGCCGCGACGGCTCCCTCGACGATCCCGGCCACGGCGGCATCGTCGGCGTCGGGGGTGGCGAGGACGGCGATGTCATCTTCGGAGAGGCTGCTGAGGATCGCGACCTGGCTCGTCTCGAAGCGGGCCAGCGCCTGGTGGGTCGGGAGGCCGCAGTAGGTGGAGCCGCCGACCGCGGCGTTGGGGCAGCGGCGGCCGTTGGAGAGCACCGCCATGCAGCGTCCGTCGAAGTCCTCCTCGCCCTCGTACTCGATTGTGTCCTCCTCCTGGGCGAACTCGGACTCCGACTTGATGTCAACGCGCCAGCCGGTGAGACGGGCCGCGAGGCGGGCGTTCTGGCCGTCGCGGCCGATCGCCAGCGAGAGCTGGTCGTCGGGGACGATCACCGTCGCCTGCTTGTCCTCGTCGTCGACGAGAACCTCACGCACACGCGCCGGCGAGAGCGCCTTGGCGACGAAGCGGGCGGGCTCCTCGTTGTGGGGAATGATGTCGATCTTCTCGCCACGCAGCTCGGATACGACCATGCGCACCCGGGACCCCCGTGGCCCGACGCAGGCGCCGACGGGGTCGACGCCATCGGCGTGAGATATCACGGCGATCTTCGAGCGATAGCCGGGCTCGCGGGCGACGCCGACGATCTCGACAAGCTTGTCGGCGATCTCGGGCACCTCGAGTTCGAACAGCTTCTTGATCAGCTCCGGGTTGCGACGGGAGACGACGATGCTCGGCCCCTTCATCGAGTCGGAGACGTCGGTGATCACGGCCTTGACCCGCATCCCGTGGTCGTAGCGCTCGTTGTAGACCTGCTCGGACTTCGGCAGCAGCGCCTCGACGCGCTCGCGCAGCTGGACCAGCGTGTAGCGCTTGTCCGACTGCTGGATGATCCCGGTGATGAGCTCGCCGACGCGGTCCTGGTACTCGTCATACATCATCGCCCGCTCGGCCTCACGGATTCGCTGCAGAATCACCTGCTTGGCTGTCTGGGCGGCGATCCGGCCAAAGTCGTCCGGGGTGACGTCGCGGGTCTCGATCTGATCCTCGTAGGGGGCGATCATCTCCGGGTCGAGCTCGGGCTCCTCGGGCTCGCGCATCTCGCCGGTCTCGGGGTCGATCTCGGGCTCGCCCAGCTCGACCGCCTCCGCCAACAGCTTCTCCTCAAGCTCCGGGGGCAGGATCAACTCGAAGACGCGGAAGTCGGCCGTCTCGTGATCGAGGTCCACGCGGGCGTACTTGGCAGCACCGGGGGTCTTCTTGTAGGCCGACAGAAGCGCGTCCTCGAGCGCGTCCATCAGCTTCTCGGACGAGATTCCCTTCTCCTGTTCGAGCCCCTTGACGGCCTCGACGATCTCCTTGGTCACTGACTGACTCCTTCCGGGATGTCTGGCACGAGATTGGAGCGGTGAATGCGCTCGTGCGGGATCGTCACGCGACCGTCGTCGCTGAGCGCGACCTGCACGCCCTGCTCGTCGGCGGCCTCGATCGTGCCTGTGAAGTTGCGACGGCCCTCGACCGCGTCGCGGGTGCGCACCCGCACCCGGCGGCCGAGATAGCGGCGGAAATGCTCAGGCTTCGAGAGCGGTCGGTCCGAGCCGGGGGATGAGACCTCCAGCGAGTACTCGGCGAGAAGGCCCGCAAGCTGCTTGGTCACCCGCTCGCAGAGCGCGATGTCGACCCCGTCGGGGTGGTCGACGTAGATTCGCAGGCCCTCGGGGCCGCTCTTCTCGACGGCGACGAGCTCGATCGCGGGATCGAGCTCGGGGAGGCGGCTGGAGATGTCTTCTTGGAGGTCGCTCATCTTTGAAAAGCCGGTCCGGGGCGAAAAAAAAGTGGGCCAGGCCCACTTCTCGACACGGATAGGTACGTGGAAAAGCTTCGAAACGCAACGCTGAGTATAGCCTCGCCAGCGACCAGCGCCAACCCGGCCGCGGTGCCCACCTCAGGCGTCGAGCAGCAGGGTCACCGGCCCGTCGTTGACTAGATCGACGCTCATCCGGGCACCGAAGACTCCGCGGGCGGCGCCGAGCGCGTCGCAGACCTGCTCGTAGAGGGGTTCGGCGACCTCGGGCGGCGCCGCGGCGACATAGCTCGGGCGGTTGCCGCGGCTGGTGTCGGCCAGCAGGGTGAACTGGCTCACACAGAGGACCTCGCGCTCACCGAGCGGCTCGTTCATGCGGCCCTCGGCGTCGTCGAAGATCCTCAGCTTGCCGAGCTTCGCGGCGAGGCGGTCGGCCTGCCCGGGGCCGTCGCCCTCAGCGACGCCGAGGAGGACGACCATCCCCGGCCCGATCTCGGCCACGAGCTCACCGTCGACCCCGACGGAGGCGCGGCTGACCCGCTGGACGAGCGCTCGCACCGGACCCGCGACTCAGGCGCTTCGCGCCAGGCGCTCGCGGTAGATGCGGTAGTCGCGGCGCTCGGGACGCAGGTTCGAGGCAAGCGCCAGGTGGTGCCGGGCCCGGCGGGTATCGCCGATCAGGCTGAGTGCGCGCCCAAGGCAGAAGTGCGCGTAGTCGTTGACCGGGTGGGTCTCGACCACGGCCTCGAACTCCGCCGCCGCCTCGTCGAACTGGCGGTTGCGGAAATAGGCCCGGCCCAGCGCCTCGCGCACCGAGCTCTTCTCGGGCGCCCGGCGGGCGGCCTCGGCGAGCGGCACCGTCGCCTCGTCGAAGCTGCCGTCCTCGAGCAGCTCGACCCCCCGGCGCCAGAGCCGGTAGGTGGACTCCTCCTCGGTACTGATATCGGTGGTTTCAGCCATGAATCCAGTGTAGGGAGCCCGTCGCGCCCCGACCCCGTGTCGAGTGGACGATTGGCCTCGCCATGCGAGTGTTTTCGTCCACTCGACTGCCGCCCGCCGCGCGGGCTGTCGCGGCGGGCGCTCGGGCCGGGCAGCGGTCGTCGGCGCCGGCCGCGGCGGCGCTCGGGCCCGGTTTACGGCCGGCAGCGCGGGACGGGGCGGGCGCTCAGGCCGGTTCGCGGCCGGGGGCGCGGGAGCGGATCTCGGCGACCCGGTCGAGGATCGCCTCGGCGATCGCGTCCTTGGTGTCGAGCGCGATCTCGCGCTCGCCGTCGGCTTCGACCAGCGTTACCGCGTTTCGGTCCGACTCGAAGCCGATCTCGGGGTCGGATACGTCGTTGAGGACGATCATGTCGGCGCCCTTTTGCGCCAGCTTCTCACGGGCGCGGGCGGCTCCGCCGGCGCCGTGCTCGGCGGCAAAGCCGACGATCGTCTGCCCGCCGCTGCGCTCGGCGGTCACCGCCGCGAGGATGTCGTCGGTCGGCTCGAGGTGGAGGTCGAGCCCCTCACCGCCGCGGCTCAGCTTGTCCTCGGCGATCACCTCGGGACGGAAGTCGGCGGGTGCAGCCGCCATCAGCAGCAGGTGGGTGGAGCCGAACTCGGAGCGGACAACCGCCTCGAGGTCCGCCGCAGTGGTGACGTCGATCCGCCTCGCCCCGGCCGGCGTCGGCAGGTCGACGTTGGCGGCCACCAGAATCACCTCGGCGCCCCGCCTCGCCGCGGCCGCCGCCAGGGCCAGGCCCATGCGGCCGCTGGAGCGGTTGCCGACGAAGCGGACGGGGTCGATCGGCTCACGCGTGCCGCCGGCCGTGACCAGGACCCGGAGACCGTCCCACGGCCTCTCCCCGGCGGGAAGCACGGCCTCGACCTCGGCGAGCAGCTCGGCGGGATCGGGAAGCCTGCCCTTGCCGTGCTCGCCGCGCGAGGCGAGCGGGCCCTCTCCGGGCTCGATCACGACCACCCCACGCTCGCGCAATCTCGCCAGGTTCTCCTGCGTCGCCGGGTCGGCGTACATCCGGTCGTTCATCGCCGGCGCCAGCAGCCGCGGCGCGGCGCAGGCGAGAAAGGACGTGGTCACCATCGAGTCGGCGGCGCCGATCGCGAGCTTGGCGATCGTGTTGGCCGAAGCCGGGGCGATCAGGTAGGTGTCGGCGTTGGAGGCGAGCTCGAGGTGGCCGATAGGGTCATGCTCGGGAGTGGGGTCGCCCGGAAACGCTCCCCTGGCCGGGTCGCGCTCGAACTCGGAGGTGAGAACCGGCGCCCCGACGATTCCCTCGAACGAGGCGGCGCCGATGAAACGGCCCGCGCCCTCGGTCATCAGCACCCTCACCCCGTGGCCGGCGGTGGTCGCCAGCCGCGCGAACTCGAGCGCCTTGTAGGCGGAGATCCCACCACTTACACCGAGCAGGATCCTGGCCATCGCTGTCCTCCTTCGGGCGCCCGATGGCGCCCGGCCCAAAGAGCTTCTTGGGCTATTGGGCTATTGGCGGTACTCGAACTTGAGCTTGCCCTCGGCGAGCTCCTCGAGCGCAATCGAGAGGTAGTTCTTGCCGCTGTCGGAGGGGACCATCGGCGGCGGATACTCACCAAAGCTGCCCTCACCGAGGTTGTGGTAGTAGCTGTTGATCTGACGGGCCCGCTTCGACGCGATCACGACCGCGGCGTAGTGGGAACCATCGGAGTTGGCTAGAAGCTTGTCAACGCGTGGCTTGATCATCGGCGAGGGATTGTAGGGACTGCTGGCCCCGAACCCCGCAACGGCCCTCGCAGGGCGCGCCGAGCCTTACGAAACAGCCGTATTTCAGCGATAACGTAAGTCTCGGCCCGCGCCGGGGGGGTCGAGCTCGGAGCGGACGATCCGCTCGAGCTCCGAGGACGCCCTCTCACGATCGTCATTGACGACCCGGTATGCGAACTCATCCTGTGCGGCCAGCTCCTGGGCGGCTACGGCGAGCCGCGCGTCGATCGCCTCGGGGGTGTCGGTTCCACGGGCCTGCAGCCGGCGGCGAAGCGCAGCCGGCTCCGGCGGAGCGATGAAGACCTGCACCGACTCGGGCATCGCCGCCCGCACCTGGCGCGCCCCCTGGACCTCGATCTCGAGCACCACCGAGTGGCCCTCGGCCAGTCGCCGCTCGACCTCCTCGCGCAGGGTCCCGTAGCGGTTGCCGCTGTAGGTGGCGAACTCGAGGAACTCGTTGCCCTCGGCGCGGCGATCGAAGTCCGCCGGGTCGAGGAAGTGATAGTCGCGGCCGTCGGCCTCGCCCTCGCGCGGATCGCGGGTAGTCGCCGAGACCGAGAGCTCGAGGTCTCCCACCCGGCGCAGCAACTCGGAGATCAGAGTTCCCTTTCCCACCCCCGAGGGCCCGGTGATGACGAACACCTTTGACACGGCAGGCAACGTAGCTGCCGGGGCCGACGTCGGCGCGGCCGGGTCAGCGGCGGAGCTGGTTGACGAGCTCTGCGCGCTGGCGCTCGGAGAGGCCGCCGATCGTCTTCGACGGCGAGATCCGGCACTGATTGAGGATCCGGTTGGTCTTCACGCGCCCGTACTTGGGAACCGCGAGCAGCATGTCGAAGACCTTCGCGGTCATCACATATTCGGGCGGGTCGAGGAGCAGGGTGTGGATGTTCGCCTTGCCCGCCTTTAGGTCCTTCTTCAGCTTCGCCCGGGCCGAGCGGATGCCGTTGGCCCGCCTGAGGGCATCCATTCTCTGGTCCAGCGACCTCTCGGGAGCTGCGGCGGAGGTCTTGGCAGGGGCGGGCATTGGGGCGCGATTATAGGCGCGAGTCAGGCACTCGCAAGGGGGAATACGCGATATTTGTAGAAATTCACCTGTACCTCAAGTTCAGGTTTAGGTCAGCGGGAGAGGGACGGGCCGCCGCCAGACGCTCGCAGAGCTCCGAGAGCACCCTGGTCCCCGCGGCGGGATCGCGAAAGTTCTCGGTCCCGACGGCGACCAGCGACGCGCCGGCGGCGATGAAATCGAGTGCATCGACACCCGAGGTGACCCCTCCCATGCCGACAACCGGGATCGCAACGGCGTCACTGACCACGCGAACCTGCTCGAGGGCAACGGCGCGGATCGCGGGGCCGGAGAGGCCGCCGTGGCCGGCACCGAGCGATGGCTCGAGCGTCGCCGGGTTGACGGCAGAGGCCTTGAGAGTGTTGATCAGGGAGACGGCGTCGGCGCCCGCGCCCTCGGCCGCCACCGCGACCGCCGCCGGCTCGGCGACGTTCGGCGTCAGCTTCACGATCAGCGGCTTCGCGGTCAGCGGCCGCAGCGCCTCGAGCAGCCTCGCCGTCTCCACCGGCTGCTCGCCGACGATCAGGCCCGAGTGCACGTTGGGGCAGGAGACGTTGAGCTCGACCGCCGCGACCTCGTCGCGCTCGGTTACCCCCGAGACCAGCTGTGAGAACTCCTCCGCGCTCGTGGCCATCACCGAGACGACAAGCGGCACCGGCAGCTCGGCGAGCTGCGGCAGGTCGTGCTCGAGGAAGCCCGCGAGTCCCTTGTTCGGCAGGCCGATCGAGTTGATCATCCCCGCCGGCGTCTCCCACAGCCGCGGCGGCGGGTTGCCGGCCCTCGGCTCCGGGGTGATCGTCTTCGAGACGAAGGCCGAGAAGGGAAAGCTCTGCACAAGCGCCTCGCCGAAGGCCCGGCGGGCGGCGATCGCGTCGAAGGTCCCGGAGGCGTTGATCACCGGGTGCTCCAGGGCGATCCCGCAAAACGTAGTCGCGAGGTCGACGCTCACCGGTGCCCCGAGCCCTCGACCAGCGCCGTCTCGATCTCCTCGCCCGCCACGGTCGGGCCGTCGACGCAGAGGCGCATGTAGCCGCCGCCGGTGAGTGGCACGGCGCAGCCGAAGCAGGCGCCGTAGCCGCAGGCCATCCCCGACTCCATCGCCAGCTCGCAGGCGACCCCGGCGCCGCGGCACATCAGCCTCACCGCCTCCAGCATCGCCGGAGGGCCGCAGGCGAATACGACGGCCGAGCCCACGTCGTCTCCCTCCAGCATCACCCCGAGCAGGTCGGTGACATAGCCGCGGTGACCGCTGTGGCCGTCCTCACTCGCCAGCCGCACCTCGCTGCAGTCGAATAGTTCCCCGACCCCGCCGGAGTGCTGGCGGTCGCGGAAGCCGAGCAGGACCCGGCTGGGGATCGCGCCCGAGGCGAGCTCTCGGCGCAGGATCGCCAAGGGGGCGATGCCGATGCCGCCGCCGATAAGGATCGCCCCCGCCGCCGCGGGAGCGAGGTCGGCGGGGGCCGAGAACGGCCGCCCTAGGGGCCCGTTGACCCAGACCCCCTCCCCCGGCTCGAGCCCGCAGAGCCTGCGGGTGCCGGGGCCGACGCCTTCGACGAGGAAGTCGAGCCGGACCGCGCCCCCGGCCTCCCCGGCGGCCGCGACCGAGAAGGCGCGCGGAAGGAAGGGGCGCTCGCCCCCCTCGCCCCAGCCGCGCTCGGTCGCGAGCATGTAGAACTGGCCTGCTCGCGGAGCCGGGCCGGACTCGTCGAGCAGCGAGAAGATCCGGTACCCGCCGCTCTCGCGGTTCCCGGCGACCTCACACCTGCGCCGCCCGAACGGCGCCAGCACCCTGCCGTCGGAGCCCTCAGCCACCGGTCTGCGACTTCTGAGCTCTGAGCTCTGGGCTGTGCAGCTCCTGCAGGCTCCAGACCTCGGCCTCGCGCTCACGGCGCGCAGCGATCGCCCGTACCGCCGCCGAGGCACCGGTCATTGTCGTCACGCAGGGGATCCCCTCGCGAACCGCGGCGGTGCGGATCTCCCCTCCGTCGGCCCGGGCGCCCGAACCGGTCGGCGTGTTGATGATCAGGTCGCAGTGGCGCTCGTGAATCAGGTCGACCACGTGCGGGGAGCCCTCGTTGATCTTGTTGATCCTGCGCACCGGCACCCCCATCGCCTCGATCGCCTGGGCCGTGCCCCCGGTCGCGATCACCTCGAAGCCGAGGTCGCAGAAGCGGGCGGCTATCTGGGTGGCCGCCGGCTTGTCGGTGTCCGTGACAGTGATGAAGACCGAACCCGACGAGGGCAGCGCCGCCCCGGCTGCGGCCTGGGCCTTATCGAACGCGGTCGGGAAGTCGGCGGCGATCCCCATCACCTCGCCTGTGCTCTTCATCTCTGGGCCGAGGACCGAGTCGGCTCCGGCGAAGCGCGCAAACGGCAACACGGCCTCCTTGACGCTGACGTGATCTCCCAAGTCCTCGGGGAGGTCCTGCTCGCAGAGTCCCTGCCCCAGCATCAGCCGGCAGGCGATCTTCGCCAGGGGCGCTCCGATCGCCTTCGAGACGAAGGGGACCGTGCGCGACGCCCGCGGGTTGGCCTCGATCACGCAGAGCTCGCCCCCGGCGACCCCGTACTGGATGTTGATCAGCCCGACCACGCCTAGCTCGAGCGCGATCCTGGCAGTGGTCGCGCGGATCTCGGAGAGCATCTCGGCGCCGAGGCTCATCGGCGGGATCACGCAGGCCGAGTCGCCGGAGTGGACCCCGGCCTCCTCGACGTGCTGCATGATGCCGGCGACGTGCACCTCCTCGCCGTCGCAGAGGGCGTCGACGTCCACCTCGATCGCGTTCTCGAGGAAGCGGTCGAGCAGCAGCGGGTGCTCCTGGTCGGCCTTGACGTTGGCCTCGAGGTAGGCGGCGAGGTCTTCTGTCGAGTAACAAATCTCCATCGCGCGGCCGCCGAGGACATAGGAGGGCCGCACCAGCAGCGGGAAGCCGACCTCGGCTGCGATCACCTCGGCCTCGTCGGCCGAGAGCGCGGTGCCGTAGGGCGGATGCTTGATCGCGAGACGACCGAGCATGGCGCCGAAGCGGCCGCGGTCCTCGGCGAGGTCGATCGCGTCGACCGGCGTCCCCAGCAGCGGCACCCCCGCCTCCTCCAGCCTGCGGGCAAGGCGCAGCGGAGTCTGCCCGCCGAACTGCACGATCACTCCCTCGGGATCCTCCTCGGCGATCACGGCGAGCACGTCGGCCTCGGTCAGCGGCTCGAAGTAGAGGCGGTCCGAGGTGTCGTAATCGGTCGAGACGGTCTCCGGGTTGCAGTTGATCATGACCGCGTCACGGCCGAGCTCGCGGGCGGTCATCGCCGCGTGGACGCAGCAGTAGTCGAACTCGATCCCCTGGCCGATGCGGTTGGGCCCGGCGCCGAGGATGACGACCGAGTCGCGATCTCCACGATCGACCTCGGAGGCGGCACGGCCGTTGCGGCCGGGGCGCTCGTGGGTCGAGTAGTAGTAGGGCGTCGCCGCCTCGAACTCGGCTGCGCAGGTGTCGACCGCCTTGTAGGTGCGCTCGAGGCCCTCGGTCCCGTCCCCGTCGGCGGCGAGGTCGCGCAGCTCGCCGAGGAACCAGGGATCGACGAGGCAGCGCTCACGCACCTCCTCGATCCCGAAGCCCCGCCGAAACGCCTCCAGAATCAGGTCGAAGCGATCGGCCGAGGCGGTCTCGAGCCGCTCCAGCAGCTCCGCGTCGGACTCCGGGCACTCGGCCTCGGAGTCGAGCTCGCGTGAGCGCATCGCCTTGGCGAAGGACTCGCGGAACGTACGCCCGATCGACATCACCTCGCCGACGCTCTGCATGTAGGTCGAGAGCTTCCCCGTGGCGCCGGGGAACTTCTCGAAGGCAAAGCGCGGGATCTTGGTGACGACGTAATCGATCGTCGGCTCAAACGATGCCGGCGTGGCGCGGGTGATGTCGTTGGGGATCTCCTCGAGCGCGTAGCCGACCGCCAGCTTCGCCGCCATCTTCGCGATCGGGAACCCGGTCGCCTTCGAGGCCAGAGCCGACGAGCGCGATACGCGGGGGTTCATCTCGATGACGACGATCTCGCCGCTGTCGGGATTGACCCCGAACTGGATGTTGGAGCCGCCGGTCTCGACGCCGACGGCGCGGATCACCCGGATCGCCTGGTCGCGCAGTTCCTGGTAGAGGGGGTCAGTCAGCGTCTGCGCCGGGGCGACGGTGACCGAGTCACCCGTGTGGACGCCCATCGGATCGACGTTCTCGATCGAGCAGATGACGACGACGTTGTCGTTTCGGTCGCGCATCAGCTCGAGCTCGAACTCGCCCCAGCCGATCACCGACTCCTCGACCAGGACCTGGTTGATCGGGCTCGCCGCGAGCCCCTCGGATACCACCTGGCGCAGCTCGGTCTCGGTTGCGCCGACCCCTCCCCCTGCCCCCCCATCGTGAACGCCGGCCGCACGATGGCCGGCAGCGTGATGCGGCCGTCGGCGAGCGCGGATTCGGCCTCACCGAGAGTCTCGACCGTGATCGACCACGGTATCCGCAGCCCGGCCTCGTTCATCGTCTGGCGGAACTCCTCACGATCCTCGGCGCGGCGGATCGCCCGATGGTCGGCGCCGATCAGCTCGACGCCGAAGCGCTCGAGGGTGCCGTCGTCGTGGAGCGCCATCGCAAGGTTCAGCGCGGTCTGGCCGCCGAGCGTCGGCAGCAGGGCCTGGGGGCGCTCCTTCTCGATGATCCGCGTGACCGGGCCGGGGAGAAGCGGCTCGACGTAGGTCGCGGTCGCGAACTCCGGGTCGGTCATGATCGTCGCCGGGTTGGAGTTGACGAGGACGACCTCGTAGCCGTCGGCGAGCAGGACCTTGCAGGCCTGAACCCCGGAGTAGTCGAACTCGGCGGCCTGCCCGATCACGATCGGCCCGCTGCCGATCAGCATGATCTTGGATATGTCGTCGCGGCGGGGCATCAGCTCTCCGACGCAGCGGCCGCCGGATGGGCCGCGAGGCGGGATTCCAGGTTCGCCCTCACCCCGGGCCACTCATCGTCGAGAATCGAGAAGAAGGCGGAGTCGCGGACGCCGATCCCGCGCATCTTCATGTGCTTTCGGAAGATGCCCTCGAAGACCGCGGGCAGCGCCGCCAGGGCGTCGCGCGAGCGCTGGTTGCGAGCGTCGGTCTTGAACTCGACCCGCTGCGCGCCGAGGTCCTCGAAGGCGAAGCCGAGCATCAGCAGCTTCGCCTCGACGTTGGCGCCGGTGCGCCAGGCGGAGGGCACGAGCCAGGTCCAGCCGATCTCGAGGCCGTCGTGCTCGGGCCGGATCGCGAGATAGGAGGAGCTGCCGATGACCCCGCCCCCGTCGGCCGAGAGCGTCGCAAAGCACCACTCGGTCGCCGTCGAGGAGGCCGCCAGGCGCTCGTCGAACCAGCGGCCGAAGGCGGCGGCGTCACCGGGAACGGTGCGGTCCATCCAGGTCCAGATCGCGGGGTCCGCCGATGCCTCCGACATCGGCTCGCGGTGGGCGGGCTCGAGCGGCTCGAGCCTGACGATCGATCCCACCAGCGGTTTCCTTGGCGGCGGCCAGATCACGCCGCCAGCTCCAGAAAGCGGTCGAAGAGATAGCGGGCGTCGTGGGGGCCCGGGCCGGCCTCGGGGTGGTACTGGACGGTCGCCCCGGCGACGTCACGCAGGACCAGCCCCTCGACCGTGCGGTCATAGAGGTTGAGATGGGAGAGCTCGGCGGCGCCGAAGTCGGTCTCCCAACGGACCGGCTCGTCGCCGGAGATCGTCGTCTCCCCCCCGGGGCCGCTGACGGCGAAACCGTGGTTCTGGGAGGTGATGTCGATCCTCCCGGTCTCGAGGTCCTTGACCGGATGGTTGGATCCGCGGTGGCCGAAGGGGAGCTTGAACGTCTCCAGCCCCACGGCGCGGCAGAGCAGCTGGTGGCCGAGGCAGATGCCGACGACCGGGCGCTTGCCGATCAGGCCGCGGACCGTCTCCACCACTGCCTCGAGCGCGGCGGGATCGCCGGGGCCGTTGGCGAGGAAGACGAGGTCGGGATCCTCGGCGAGGACGTCATCGGCCGACGAGGAGCACGGCAGCAGCGTCAGGCGGCAGTCGCGCTGGCGCAGCTGGCCGATGATGCTTCCCTTGATCCCGGTGTCGATGCCGACGACGTGCGGGCCGCCTCCCTCGAGGCGCACCGGCTCGGCCGGGGTCACGGTCGCGGCCAGGTTTGCACCAGCCATCGAGGGCTCGGCCTCGATCGCGGCGGCCGCGTCGGCCTCGGAGGTCTGCGCCGAGAAGACACCGCCGCGCATCGCGCCGCGATCGCGGATGTGGCGGACGAGTGCCCGGGTATCGACCCCGGTGATCGCGGCGACGCCACAGTCGGTGAGCCAGTCGAGCCAGCCACCCTCGGCGCTGGCGACGTCCTCGCCGTTCTTGGCGTCGCGCATGATCACGGCGCGCGCGTGGACCCGGTCGGACTCCATCGCCTCGGCCGAGACCCCGTAGTTGCCGACCAGCGGGTAGGCGAAGGTGATGATCTGCCCGGCGTAGGAGGGGTCTGTGACCGCCTCCTGGTAGCCGGTCATCGAGGTGTTGAAGACGACCTCGCCCAGCGCATCTGCCTCAGCCCCACAGCCGATGCCGTCGAAGCGAGCACCGTCCTCGAGCAGCACGTAGGCGCTCACATCACCAGCCCCTGGACGACCTTGAACTCCTCCGCGTCGGAGCCGCCGAGCAACTCGAAAAGCGCCATCTCGACGCTGGTCAGCCCGGCGCCCGCCCGCTCGGCCCGGCGCAGGCCGAGGTCGCGGTTCTCCGCGGTGCGCGAGCCGACGGCGTCACTGACCACCTGGACCTCGACCCCCCGCCCGAGCAGATCGAGCGTCGTCTGGTTGACGCAGACGTGGGCCTCGATCCCGCAGACGATCGCCTGGTCGCGCCCGCCGAGGTCGAAGCCCTCGGCCTCGGCCGCGGAGAAGCGAACCTTCTCGACCGGCTCAGTGCCCTCGGGGAGATGCTCGGCGACCGCCGAGACGGTGCGGCCGAGACCCTTCGGGTACTGCTCGGTGACGATCACCGGAACGCCGATCGCGACCGCGCCCTGAACCAGCGTCCCAACGGCCGATGCAACCTCGTCGAAATCTGGCACGGCCTTGCGGAAGGCCTCCTGGACGTCGACCACCACCAGTGCCGCCCTCTCGCGATCGAGCCTCATCGTTGACATCTGAGTGCGGAGCTCCGCCTGTTCACGCCACCCCCATCGAGAAGCTTCGCAACCGGTAGGCCACCTGCCCCGCCGCGACCGTCATCTTCACCTGGCCGCGAAGCTGCTCTCCCGCGCACCAGGAGTTGAACGAGCGGCTCTCGTATCCGCCCTCCCCCACCACCCAGGAGGCCTCGAGGTCGCAGAGGGCGACGTTGGCCGGACTTCCGGGGGCGAGGCTGGCGCGCGGCACCCCGAAGGGCTCGCCTCCGCAGCCGAGCTTCTCGACCACCAGCGAAAGCGGCAGCACCCCGGGCCCGACCAGGTGCGTGTGGATCGCGGCGAAGGCGGTCTCGAGCCCGGTCACCCCCATCATCGCCGCCTCGAACGGGACCTCCTTCTCCTCGGCGACATGGGGCGCGTGGTCTGTCGCGACGCAGTCGATGGTGCCGTCGCGAAGGCCCTCGATAAGCGCCTGGCGGTCGGCCTCTGCGCGAAGCGGCGGATTCATCTTGTGGCGCGAGGCGTCGAGCCCTCGGACCGCCTCGTCGGTGAGGCAGAGGTGGTGCGGGGTGGCCTCAGAGGAGATCTGCACCCCGCCGTTCTTGGCATCTCGCACCGCCTCCACCGACTCGACCGCGGAGAGGTGCTGGACGTGGATCCTGGCCTCCTCGTAGGCGGCGATCGCGGCGTCGCGGGTGATCATCGTCGACTCCGAGATCGAGGGGATTCCGCTGAGGCCGAGCAGCGCCGAGACCGCGCCCTCGTGCATGACACCCTCCCCGGAGAGATCGGGGTCCTCCTCGTGCAGCGCAATCACCCCGCCGCAGAGGCGCTGGTACTGAAGCGCGCGGCGCATGATCCGGGCGCTGCGGATCGGCAGCCCATCGTCGGAGAAGCCGATCGCGCCGGCGCCGCGAAGCTCGGCCATGTCGGTCAGCTCCTCGCCGCGCATCCCGCGGGTGACCGTGGCCACGAACCCGGCCGGGACCGAGGCCTCGGTGCGGGCGCGATCGTGGAGCGCCTCGACGTCAGTGGCGTCGCAGACCGGTGGCTCGGTGTTGGCCATCGCGATGATCCCGCAGAAGCCGCCGGCGGCGGCGGCGCGGGTGCCGGTCTCGATGTCCTCCTTGTGCTCTTGGCCTGGCGCGCGCAGGTGGACGTGGGGGTCGAAGAAGGCCGGGAAGGCGTGCAGCCCCTCGCCCTCGATCACCTCCACTCCGTCCTCAGCGCCTGAGCCGGGGGCGGCGAGCTCGGCGATCTCGCCGTCGCGGATGACGATGTCATGGGGCCCCTCGATGCCGGAGCCGGGGTCGAGCACCGTGGCGCCGCGGATCACGAGGTCGACCGGCTCGCCGTCGCGGACAGTCAGCTTCTCGGCGGGCGGGCTCACGCCGGCTGCCCCAGCGGGGTCGGCGCCTGCGGGGTCTCGCCGGAGTCTGGGACCACCTCGGGCCGCTCGCCTCCGGTGAGGATCTCGAAGAGGATCGCCATCCGCACCACCAGCCCGGACTCGACCTGCTCGGTGATCAGCGACTGCTCGCAGTCGATCACCTCGCCGGAGAGCTCGACACCGCGGTTGACGGGACCCGGGTGCATCAGCAGCTGGCGCGGTCCGAGCCGTCGGGCGTCGATCTGGAACCTCGTCGCGTACTCGCGGATCGAGGGCACGAAGGCGCCCTTCATCCGCTCGTTCTGCATCCGCAGCGCGTAGATGACGTCGGCCTCGCCGATGCCGTCGAGCGAGTAGGTGATGTCGCACCCCATCTCCTCGATCCCGCGCGGGATCAGGGTCGGCGGGCCGCAGAGGGTGACCTGCGCCCCCATCAGCCCGAAGGCGATCAGATTGGAGCGCGCGACCCGGCTGTGGAGGACGTCACCGACGATCCAGATCCGCTTGCCCTCGAGCGAACCGAGCCGCTGGCGAAGGGTGAAGACATCGAGCAGGGCCTGGCTCGGGTGCTCGTGCTTGCCGTCACCGGCGTTGATGACCGAGGCCTCGGTCCATCCCGCGACCAGCTTCGCCGCCCCGGCGTAGGGGTGGCGGATCACGATCGCCGCCGGGTCGTAGGCGGAGAGGGTCGCGACCGTGTCCTTCAGGGACTCGCCCTTGTCGACCGAGGAGCCGGCGGCCTTGATCGAGACCAGGTCGGCCGAGAGCCGCTTGGCGGCGAGCTCGAACGAGGAGCTGGTGCGGGTGCTCGACTCGTAGAAGAGGCTGACGATGGTCCGGCCCCGCAGGGTCGGGACCTTCTTGATGTCGCGACGCCCGACCTCGGCGAAGCTCTCCGCCCGGTCGAGGATCGCCTCGATCTCCTCTCGTGAGAGCTGCTCGATCGTCAGCAGGTCCTTCATTCCTCGCCACCTCCGTCGTCGCTTGCCGCTGAACTCAGTTCCCCGCTCCCGCCCGAGCCGTTCGATGACCCCAGCTCGCCGCTGATCGTCACCCGGTCGGAGCCGTCGACCTCCTCGAGGCGGACGTTGACCCGCTGCCCGCGCGAGGTCGGCAGGTTCTTGCCGACGTAATCGGGGCGAACGGGAAGCTCGCGGTGGCCGCGGTCGCAGAGGACCGCGAGCTGCACCCGCTCGGGGCGGCCGTAGTCGAAGAGCGCCTCGACCGCGGCCCTCACCGTGCGGCCGGTGAAGAGGACGTCGTCGACGAGGACGACGGTGAGCCCGGCGAGGTCGAAGTCGAGGTGGGAGGCGTGGACGACCGGCTGTGCGTCCGGGGCGCGGCTGGCGAGGTCGTCGCGGTAGAAGGAGATGTCGATGTCGCCGAGGGGTATCTCCCCGGCGTCACCGACCAACTCGGCGAGGATCGAGTGAAGCCTGGCGGCGAGAACGGCGCCGCGGGTGTGGATGCCGACGATCGCGAGGCGGCCCGGGGCCGGGTTCTTCTCGGCGATCTCGTGGGCGATCCGCCGCAGCGTTCGCCTCAGATCGTCGCGCTCGAGCACGACACTCTCGCTCAACTTCGCTCCTTGCTGGCCTCACTGGACCGGGTTAAAGGAACAGACGCGGTCAGCGTAGCAGCAGGGTCAGCGCCTCATTCCTCGGGCGGCCGCTCGGAGCGTTCCCTGGCACCGTTGGGGACGAGCTGCGGCTCGCCGCGCTCGGGAAAGGGGATCTCGACGATGTCGAAGTCGCGGGGGGCGATCGCCGCCCTGAACTCCTCTCGCGCCTCTTCGAGGATCGCCTTGACGTGGTAGCGCGAGGAGATGTGGACGAGAGCGAGCATCTTCACCGCGGCCTCGCGCGCCAGCGCCGCCGCCTGGCCGGCGGTCGAGTGCCCCGTCTCGGCGGCCCGCTGCACCTCCTCCTCGGCGAAGCTCGAGTCGTGGATCAGAAGCTCGGCGCCGCGTGCGGCCTCGACCGTTGAGACGCACGGAGCCGTGTCGCCGGTGATCGCGACGGTGCGCCCGGAGCGCGCCTCGCCCATGACGTCGGCCGGCGACACCGTCCCCGACGAGCCCTCCACGCTCTCGCCGCGCTGTAGCGCTCCGAACGCCGGCCCCTCGGGCACGCCGAGGCCGATCGCCGTCTCGGCGTCGAAGCGTCCGGGCCGGTCCTCCTCGACCAGCGCGTAGCCGCAGGCTCGGACCCGGTGCTCGACCTCGAACGGTCGGATCTCGTAGCCGTCGTGGGCGACCCCCTCCCCCGGCTCGACCTCGACCAGCTCGATCTCGTAGCGGCTGCGACCGAGGATCGGCCGCAGGCTCGCGAACAGCTCCCGCAACCCCCGCGGTCCATGGACCATCAGCGGCCGCTCCCGATCGGTGAGGTCATACGTCTTCAGCAGCCCCGGAAGCCCGAGGAAGTGGTCGGCGTGGAAGTGCGTGAGGTAGATCTCGTCCACCTGCACCAGCCCCAGCGAGCGCTGCATCTGCCGCTGAGTCCCCTCGCCGCAGTCGAACATGATCCTGTCGCCACCACGGGCGATCAGCACGCTCGCGGTGGCCCGGCGCGCAGTCGGCACCGAGCCGCCGGTGCCGAGGAAGGCGACGGAGAGGTCCACCCCGCCAGCCTAGAGCGGCGCGGTCGACCGCGAGGCCTGATCTAGACTCCGCACCTCAGCGCCCGTAGCTCAGCTGGATAGAGCGCATGCCTCCGGAGCATGAGGTCACAGGTTCGAATCCTGTCGGGCGCGTAGCAGTGGCAAGCCAAATGGCCGTTCGGGCATGCGGTCAGCTGGCAGCCGCGGCGTTCAAATGACGTACATCCTCGTCGCGGGCTTCGGTTATCAGGTGTCGATCGAGCGGCGGGGCTTGCCTTTCGGGTCTTCGAGCAAGTGCTGGCATGTGCGCATCGACTCCTCGGGTGAGTGGCTGAGCTGGTGGGTGAGGTCGAGCGGGTCAGCCTCGAGGATGCCCTCTCGCTCTGCCGGCTCCTGGCCGAGGCCGAGGATGACCGCTAACCCCGCGCCGCTGCTAGATGGCTTGAGCGGCTGAGCGTCGAGACTCGAGCGTCGCTTGGTGAAGTCCAGCCCGCGGCCGGCGCGTTGTCGAGGCTGGCCGAGGAACCACACGATGAGCGGGCGCTCCACGCTCTGGACGATCTCCTCGGCTAGTGACGCTAGTTGCCGTGGGTGGCGGCTGGATAACCCCCGCAGGCCTTGAAGTAGAGTTTGGTCGTATCGGCGGGAGAATTCCTGCGCGCCGAACCTCAATCTGAAGGAAGGCCGCAATTGAAATCTCCTCGCGCTTGGACCAAGTGGTCCTGGATCGGTGCCACGCTCATAGCATTGGCGTTGCTCACGGGGGTCACGCCGGCGCTGTCCGCCGGTGGGCTAGTGGAGCGGGAGATCGTCCCAGGCCGATCGATCGGCTACGCGGCGCTCGGGATGACACGGCAGACAATTCAGCAAAGGCTGAAGAGCCCGATCCCCCCGCAGCGGACTCAGAGCGGCTCGCTCTACTCCCTCACATATCGCTATCCCTACCGCGCTAACAATCCGGGCCGGAAGCTGATCGTCGTCTTTAAGGGGCACTCACTCGGGGCGCACGCCGTCTACATCTCGACCGTGGAGCCAACGCTGGGAACCCGGCCAGAGGATGTCGGTGTCCGCGACAAGTGGCACAAGTTGATCGGCAGCTACCCCGGGGCGAACTGCTACCACAGCAACCCCGACGGCAGTCGCGAGGAGAACATCGAGAAGAACGACAACTTCGAGTGTGAGCTGCACAAAAATGGCGGCTTCACCTACTTCTCCTTCGACTCCATCGACGTCGATCCCGCAGAGCACATCGGGGCGATTGCCGTGGCCACGCAACGCATTCCGTAGGGCGGCGTGCCCTTTCGTCCACGACTCGGCGCCCTGCTTGCCATAGTGCAATAGGGTGCATCGAACGGCAGCTTTGGATGCAACGGAACCCAAGGAGGTCCAGATGCGCCATCAAGCGAAGGGCCGGCGTCGCGCGCTTCCGACTTTGGCCCTGGTCTTCGTTCTCTTTGGCCTTGCGGGGGTGGCGCTGGCGGCATCGACACCAAATGGCGGCAGCTACTCCGGCTCGACTTCTCGCGGCAAGCAGTTCGGACTCAAAGTTGGCCCTGGACACACAAAGGTCAGTCGCATCACCTTCACCATTCGAAGCAAGTGCCGGCCAAAGTCGCAGAGCGGCACCCAAACCTGGGTCTTCGGGGCACCCGGCCGACCGGCGGCAACAATCCACAACGGCCGCTTCTCGACGTCAGAAAGTGGAGTCTCGGTGGGGGGCCACTTCACCAGCGCGACAAGAGCTCAAGGCTTCTTGCACCAACATATCGCCTACAGCACCCCCGGGGGGACACACGTCGTCTGCACCAGTGGCAAGACGACGTGGACCGCCCAACACGACTAGCAGCGATCAGAACACCAGCTAGACACGCCTGGAAACGTGAATAGCTTTCGCTGCGACCACGGCGACAACTGATCTCGGTGGGCGCGGACCGCCTCTAGCGCCGGTAATGGAACGAGCGCGGGTTCTCGCTGTAGAGCGATTGGACGCGAGGGTTAGGGTGAAGTGAGGTTGTGGGGAACCCCAGGGGGGCTGGGAGGCCGTTAGGGCGTCCGCCGGGGGCTCAGAATGGCTACACAGTACCTCCTACTACCGAGGAGCCGCGAGCATTCTACCCAGCCGTCTTCTTCTCCCCCAAGCAGAGAGAGCACGTCATGGCACACGGTTAGCGGGGGTGGGAGCAGCTAGGTGGAGGTCGGAGGTTGCACGTAGTGAGAGACGAATTGCGCCGTTAGGGGGCTCAGGTCCTCTCTCGGACTGGCTATCCGGCCATCCCCCTTGCGCGCTGAAGCGGTCGAGCGTAGGCTCGGACTCCGGTTCATGCAATCGACGGAGGCCTCATGGCAGGCAAGCTGCGCGGGAAGCTCACCTACGCGAACGTGATGGTCACGCTGTTGGGGTTCATCGTTCTCGGAGGCGGGGCCTACGCTGCCACCCACCTGAAGAAGAACAGCGTCGGCGGCAATCAGATCAAGGCGAATGCGGTCACCGGAGCCAAGGTGAAGAACCAATCGTTGACCGGCTCCGACATAAAGGCGTCGACGCTGGGTTTGGTGCCAAATGCCACCGGGGCCGTCAATGCGGACAACGCAGTTCACACCGCCAATTCCGATAACGCGACTCACGCCGCCAATTCCGATGCTCTCCAGGGCCACCCGGCTCCCGACTTCGGGGCGGTCATGTCCTCCTTGATGACGGGTGCTCCGGGCCTCTTGGGGACAAACACTCTCTATGCGCCGGTGTCTGGGATAGGGAGCGCCAACGGCAACCCGATCGCCGCTGAGACTCTCTCCCCTCAAACCGCCCTGATCGCCCGCGATCTTTCGGTCCAATTGAAGGTCCCACCGGGGGATGCAACTCTGACCGTCACTGTCGCGCTGCGGGTGAACGGCAATGACACCGACCTCAGCTGCGCGATCACCGGCACCAACCAATCGTGCTCTGACACGACTCATGCCGCCTCGGTGCCCCCAGGGAGCAAGATAGTGCTGAAGATGACGGAGGTGGCCCCGATCCCGGGCGGCCTCCTCATTCCCGCCGAGTACGCGCTCACGGGATTTCGCCTGACGCCGAACTGAGATACCCGGCCCAGCGCGGACCCGGCCCAGCGCGGAGCAAGCCATGATCCGTGGGTGTGGGTCTTGCGACACTGTTCTTCTTCAGGTGGGTTGCGGTGTATGCGCCTCCGCCGAGCAACAGGCACAGCGTCGAGACGACGTTGGCGTAGGTCAGACCTCCGCTCACGTTGCCCTGCCTCCTGTCAGTTGACATTCAGAGCCGCTGCCGAGCCTACGGCAGCTAGGACCCCTCTTCAAGCTCCCCAACAATCTCCGTGCCGTAGCCCTCGATTACCTTGACCCCCTCCGCGGCGAAGGCTCGCTTCTATGAGGTGCTGATAGGTCTTCATAGACTCTTCCGGAGAGTGGCCGAGCGGACGGGCAACCTCGATGTGGTCCCAGCCGGCAGCGGCAAACAGGGTCGCGGCCGTATGACGAAGGTCATAGGGCTTCAATAACTTGCCGAATCCAACGTCCTTCGCGGCCCTCCTGAAGCGCCGGGCTCGCCAGTTGTCCCAATCCGTCTTTGTCCAGGGCTGACTGTCTCGGCGCGGGAAGACGAGCCCGGTTCCCCTGGAGTCGATCCGCCAATTCTTGATCCGCAAGGACGACCTCCGGAACCTCACTGAACGCTTGTGGACCTCGCCCGTCTTTGCCCCCGGTCGGATGTCCCCCTGCGGGTTGCGCTCGATTACCTGGGTTCGAGGGCAAATGCGGGCCCAACCTACCCCGGAGCCTCTCCACGTCCTCAGCGGCTCCCCATGGGTCTTCTTGGAGTACTTGGGGCGCTTAAGGCGAGGACGGGATTCACGTCTAGATACTCGTGGGGCAGGACTGCCCAGTCGAGGATCTGCGAGAGGACGGCCTGGGTCTTGCCGATGGCCGCCGTCGGCTGCTCGCGAAGACGGGTGACCCGCGCTATCCGAGGGCGTCGGGGAGGCTGCTCGTCAGGTTCGCCGTCGAGACGCGGGCGACATTGGGCGAGATCCAACTAGTGGCCGCTGCCTTCGCGCGGCTGGGTGAGGACCCCGCAGACGAGGTGGCGCGACATGCCCTGGAGAATCTGGCGGCCTGATGGCGCTCCCCTCCGTCGAGAGGGTGCTTCCCGAGCGCTCGGAACCCCGACGGCACGGGGGCCCGATCAGGGCTGCTGCACGGGCTACTGCGCACGGAAATACCACGTCCACCTCAACGGCAGGGTCCCGGTCGTGCGCGAGTAGGTGCCGGCGAGCGTCTTCGCATCCGGTTGCTTGTTCCTCGGCCCCGTCTCGAGCCAGTTATGGAATGGGCTTTCTAGAGGCGGGGAAGTCACCCCGAAACAGGTCTGGGTAGCCGGATAGGTCTGCACGACGGGAGCCAGCCCGACTGCGTCGTAGACCTTGAGATCCTCAGACAGCAGCAGATTGGACTTGGGCGTGATGCTGTAGGTCCCCTTTCCGTCGGCCGAGCAAGGTGCGAAGCCACCGGAAATTGTCTCCTTCACTTTCCCGTCGCCGGTGTATCTGAACCCCGATGGCGTCTTCTTGTCGAAATAGAAGAACGCCGTGGGTTCGGCTGTCAAGTTCAACGTCGCGCCACCCGTGGTTTCTTGGCCGATGGCGGTCGCCGTCCCGCGCCAGCTTGTCGGGATGACGCTGAAGTGCGCGTTGCGGCAGCTTTTGCCCCTTTTCGACTTGACGCAGACCCTCAACTCCCACCTGCCGAGGGGCCTTCGAATGCTAAGGCCCTGTTCCCACCTGCCGGGGGGGTACTTCTCGGTGGCGAGCACATTTGGCAGCTCGGGCAGATCCCCTTCTGAAACGCCGAGGGTGATCGCTGCCTTAGTTGCCCGGGATCCACGGTTCACTCCATTCACCGTCACTTCGAGCGATTGTCCGGGAAACGTGTAGCCCTTTTGCTGGACACTCAGAATCGCCAGGTCCGGCTTGGCTCCCTTCTTCGCCAGTGCCGACGGCGCGAGTGCGAGCGACGTTGAGATCAACGCGAATCCCGACAAGCACAGAACGCGCTTGGCTAGACCTCCCCGCTCGGCCAGACCCCCCATAGCGCCGAGAGATTACCAGGCGACGCGTTAAATGGCGCGCCCAGCAGTATGTTCGACGTGACCGCTCAGGGGCAGTTCGATCACCCGCCAAAGGCGCGCTCTCGCCCCTTGCGCCCCCACGGTGGCCGACGTAGGCTGGCCCTCACCGATTCATTCCGATTCGACTGGGGGACTGATGGCTGGGAAGCTGCGCGGGAAGCTCACCTACGCGAACGTGATGGCGACTATCGCGGTCTTTATTGCGCTCGGGGGCGCGTCCTATGCCGCGCTGAAGATCCCGCGGAACAGCGTCGGCACGAAGCAGCTGAAGAGGCACAGCGTCGGCGCCAGGCAGCTGAAGCCGCTAAGCGTCTCCGAGGGCAAGCTCCAAGAGAATTCGGTTGGTCCCAACTCGCTCCAGGGCAACGCGGTGGGCTCCGACCAGCTCGCGCCCAACTCAGTCGGCACCCGCGAAGCCAAGGACTTCTCGCTGCAGGCCGACGACCTCGATCCGACTGCGGCGATGCCGCCGCTCTTCGCTCACGTCAGCTCCAGCGGTTCCCTCAGTGCGCAGAGCGGAGTCTCGAGTGCTGGGAAAATCAGCACCGGGCAGTACTTCGTCGATTTCAACCGCAGCCTCACAGGTTGCGTCGCGGTCGCAACCGTCGGCTTCGGATTTGCACCCGGTGTGATCGGGGCGGGAGCCACGGCGCAAGCGCGGATGAATCTCGACGGGAGCAGCAGCAAGGTCGGAGTGACGATCTACAGGAAGGGATACACCTTCGCCGACATCGAGGACAATGACTTCCACCTGATCGTCGCCTGCTGAGGGAACTTCAGCCAGGGTGGGGTTCTGCGCGTTTTGTGGCCCAGATTCCAGACGCTGGCCCATGATACCCCCTGCTGGTCCCAACTTCCCCGCCGCCGCCGCCAACTCAGTTGCCTTCTATCGTGACCCATTTGGCGTCGTTCATCCGTAGAGTTGGAAGCCGGTCCGACCTAGGAGGAGAAGGAATGCTGCAGAACGCCGCACCGCCATATGAGCCGCCAGCGGTCGAGGAGATCAACGGCGACGGTTGCCCGATTGCCACCGTCCCCCAGCTTTCTACCGACTAGTCAAGAGCGGCAGACCGGCAAGAGAGGAGGAATTGGAATGCAGGAGGACACCAAACCGGTATATGAGGCTCCGGCAGTAGAGGAGATCGACAACGGCGGTTACCCGATTGTCACCGCCTCCGGGGCTTCCCCTATCTAGCCAAAGCGTCCTGAGGGCGAATGCCGACCCAGGCTCAGGACCGCCGCGAGAACCTGACCGACGCCCTCAGCTTGAAGAGGTGCGGAGAACCTGGAGGACATCACGCGGCAGCCGACAACGCAACCGGGCGAGCCGATGAGACTGTCGCAACCTGCCTCAGACGGAGTTGGCGCCCCCAGGCGAAGTCAGGATGGGACCCTCGCCGCCCTCGATCTCATCGACTCTGGGCGGCTCGTAAGGAGCGGTGTCCGTGTCCATCGAGATTCACACATTCGTTGCTTGCATCGCCTGCCGCGACGCACCTTGCTTAGGGTTCGCCTCAATTCCCCTCAGTCAGCCATTGCCCATGCTACGGGAGCATGAGGTCGGAGGAGGCTCAAACCTCGTCAAGTCATGGCGCTTGGAAGATACTGCAGGGGAACGACCAATCTAGGGAACAAGGGCAAGCGACTGTCGGCCCGCCTGGGTGGCCACGGATCAGTGGTTTGCCGCAGGGTCGCGGTGGAAGATCCCGGTAGCTGCCTAGTTCCGCGTCGTTTGCGCCTGGCGCCTTCGAACCCCGAGGATTAAACGTCCAGACGCAGCCTGGACAGGTGAATGACCTATGCCGCCGGGCGTCAAGGGCACGGCTCCCGGGACCGAATCGCAAGAGAACTAGTGACTATTGAGGAGGAAGCATGAAGAAGCTGATCCTGGCGGGTGCGATGTGTGCGATGCTCGCCGTCCCGTCCGCTTCGCTTGGTGCCCCGCGAGACGAACCGGGTGTTCGGCCCTTCATCATGGCCGGCACCGTGGCGCTTTCGGTTCGCGACTGCCTCAATGAGGCTCGCGTCACCGGGCGCGATGCATTCGCAGCCAAGTACGGGAACCTGCGCAACTGCGTCAGGCAAAACGTCGACGCCTACACGGCGTCGGTCGAGTCCGCGGTCCAGGCCTGCGCGAGCGAGCGCGACGCGTCCGGCTCCTCGGCGTTCTCGCAGACCTACGGTGCCCCGTTCCCGTTCCTGAACTGCGTTAGGTCGAAGCTCCAGGCGCCCCCGCCCCCGCCGGATCCGATCCCGGTCTAGGCAGCCTCCACCCGCACGGGGGAAAGCTCAACGAGGGGCCCCGCCCGGCGCGGGGCCCTTCGTGCATGTCCGCTTGCCTGGCCTGATCTGACCCCCGGGTTGCGGGCGGGTATGTTCCGCGACTCGATGAGTCGCGAGGTGGCCGATATTCCGCTGGGGGCAATCCTCGTCGTCGCCGTCGGCCTGCTGCTGACCGTGGCGGCGGCGCTGCTCACTGCTGGCGGGAACGAGGGCGGCGCCTATCTCGATTGGGACGAGTCGGCCTCATTGCCGGACTCGGCCAATGCCACATCGAAGGTGCTCTCGGCGAAGATCGTCGCCGGCGAGATCCAGTCGACGCGGACGAACGCGAGCGGCTACCGACTGTTCCGGATCAGCGGCGCCCTGCGGCTCGAGACCGCGCGCAGCGACGATCGCGCCACCGCGACCTGCACGGTCACGGTGTCGGAGCGCACGGTCCTCGGCCGAACCCCGGGCAAGCGCGCTTCCTACCCGCTCCCGAGCGAGGACCTCGCCTCGCAGACGGTTCCCGAGGGTTCAATCGTCCGCTTCGGCGCGAAGGGGACCGACCTCGTCAACGTCGCGGTCAACGACGCCTTTGACAAATTCACCTCGGCCCCGGGCGTCAAGGTCGACTGGGCTCCCTATCGCCAGGGGGAGCAGACCTGGAACTGGGTGCTGACCGACGTCAAGCGCCCCGAGCGTGTTGTCCGCCTCGACTTCGCGACGATGTGGCGGACCACCGCCCGACCGGGCGCCAGGATCGCCTGCGAAGCCGAAGACCAAGGTGACCGGGTGAAGACAGCTACGGCGGGGAAACTCTAGGCGGATACCCGTCCGCGACCCGGCGCGATCAGGCGGGGGCGACGAGTAGGTCGGGCCCCTCGATCCCCTTGCCGACCTTGTTTACCCTCGGGTTCGCGGGCGCACTGGCCATTCGCCCGGCCTCGAGCGGCCCGCACATCGCAACCGCCTCGTCGGCACCGAAGTCGGGGTCGAGCCAGGCCGCCTCGGCCTCGGGGGAGGGCAGGATCGCGGGCATCCGGTCGTGGACCTTCGCTACGAGGTCGTTGGGCGTGGTCGTGATGATCGAGGCGCTGTAGAGCCACCCGTCGCCCTGCGCCTCCTCCCCGTCCCACTCCTTGCGGGTGCAGATCGCGGCGAAGGCGAAGGGCTCGCCGCCGTCGACGGTGAAGCGCCAGGGCTGGCGCGGCTGCTTCGGGTCCTCGGCCTTCATCCACTCGTAGAAGCCGTCGGCGACGACCAGGCAGCGGTGGCGGAACTTGCCGATCAGGGGCGCGTATGCGCGGCTCTCCAGCAGGCGCTCGCTCTTGGCGTTGATCATCCGGTAGCCGACCTTGAGGTCCTTGGCCCATCTCGGCACCAGGCCCCAGCGCATCATCCGCGCCTCACGCTCTCCCCGCGCCGCCTCCTCGGGGTCGGGTGAGGAGCGCACTGTGAGGATCTCCTGGGTCGGGGCGACGTTGTAGCGCCCGCCGGCCGACTCCATGCCCTTGCCGGCCAGTGCCTGCTCGAGCTCGACCTGGAAGCGGTCGGCGACCTTCTTCGTGTCCTTGGTGGTGACCGTGAAGCGCCCGCACATGGGCCTGAACTTAGCGCTCAGCGAGCCCGCGGGCCCGGCAGCGCTCAGCGGGCCCGCGGGCGTGGTCGCGCTCAGCGGCCCGCGGGCGGGGTGTGTGTCGAGTTCCTTTGGCATGGACAAAGAAACTCGCCACAACCCGCGCTCCCAACGCGGCGCGCCTCGCCGGTCCCTCTACCCCGCCGCGGGCCCTGCGTGGGCAGGCCTCACGTCGGGGTGCTCGCGGTACCACTCGAGGGTGCGGCGCAGGCCCTCGCGAAGCTCGACCCTCGGCGCCCAGCCGGTCATCTCGCGCAACTTGGCCGAGTCGACGCACTGGCGGTCGATCTCCCCGGCCGGGTTGCCGAGTCCGCGGATGTCGGGCTCGATCCCGGTCCCGGCGACCTCGCCGATCAGATCGAGGACCTCTCGAACCGAGTGGGGCTGGCCGCCCCCCGCGTTGAGCGCCTCTCCCGCGGCCGGGCCCCCGGCGCCGACCGCATGCTCGATCGCCAGGTAGGCGGCGACGGCATCGTCGACGAAGAGGAAGTCGCGCTCGGGGCTGCCGTCGGAGCGGATCACCGGTCGGCGGCCCTCGAGAACGGCGCTCACCGCCTCCGGGACCAACCGCGAGAAGTTGAGGTCCCCTCCCCCGTAGACGTTGGCGAAGCGGGTCACCGCCACCGGCAGGCCGAAGCCGCGGCGGTAGCTGAGCGCGATCAGGTCTGCGGCGGCCTTGCTCGCCTCGTAGGGGCTCGCGGGCGCCAGCGCCTGGTCCTCGCGGTAGGGCAGCTGCTCCTGCGGCCCGTATGCCTTGTCGGAGGAGGCGACGATCACCGCCGGGACGTCGGCGCCGCGGCATGCCTCCAGCAGCGTCCAGGTCCCCCGTACATTGGTGTCGAAGGTCGCGGCCGGGTCCGCCATCGCGGGACCGACCAGGGTCTGCGCGGCGAGATGGAAGACGACGTCGAACTCGCCCGCAGAGAGAACGGCCCCGACCAGCTCGGCGTCGGCGATGTCGCCGGGGATCAGGTCGACCTGAGCCTCGACCCCCTGCAGGGCGAGGCCCGAGACCGGTGGCAGGCCGGAGTCGAGCACGCTCACGGTGTCACCGCGCTGGAGCAGCGCGGTGGCCAGGTGGGAGGCGACGAAGCCGTGTCCGCCGGTGACGAGGGATCGCTTCACGGGCGGGGCAGGATAGCCGCGGGCGCTCCCAGGGCTGAGGCCGCGGGCACCCGCGGACCCGCGGGACGCTGAGCCGACCCGCGAGACTCTCAACGGAGCGGCGGAGCTCTCAACGGACTCGCAGGCTGGCGCTCTTCGACGAACGCGCCAGCGCGAGAGCGTTGCCGCCGAAGTCGGCGGAGACCCTGAGCGAGCCGGCTCTGCCGATCTTGCCTGCCCTCGCCAGCGAGAAGGAAGCCCTGTAGGAGCACTCGCCGCCGCCCAGCTTCAGCGACGCCCGCTTCGATGAGACCTTCTTCGCGCCCGCCTTCACGGTCAACCCGACCTTGCCGCTGCAGACGCCGGCCACCCCGCCGGAGACGGCAAGACGGCCCGAGGCCGAGAAGCGGACGCGGCCGCGGGTATCTCGGTTCGGCGACAGCGTCAGTCCGAGAGCGTCCGGCCGCACCTTTGCGGCGACACTCGCCGAGGCCTCGTCGTCCTCCCCGGCGACGCCGTTGCCCGGCGTCGAGTCGGGGTCGAGCAGATCGGCGGCGGCGATCTCCGCGCCGATCCCGAGGGCGCCGGGGTCGGTGACCCTGACAACAACGTCGCGGACCTCCTCGTTGCCGCTGCTCTGGGCCGTGCCGATCGCCATCAGCCCGGTGGAGGGGTCCATCGGCCCCGATACGTAGCTGAGTCCCCGTGGCAGTCGCAGCGCGACAACGATCCCGGTGCCGTCGTTTGGCCCGATCGAGGATGCGGCGACGGTTATCGTCATCCGCTGGCCGACGAGCGCCGTGGACGAGCTCGTCGCCAGCCGCAGCGAGACATCGGCGACGTCGGTGACGACCGATCCGCCAAGGGGTACGGGCGCCAGTGTCGCCGGCGTCTCTCCGGCGCCGTCGCCGAAGTTGGTCGTCGTCCTGCTGCCGAGCCGGCCATGTGAGCCGGCCCCCCAGCAGCGAACGTCACCGCTTCCGAGCAGCGCGCAGGTGTGGAAGTCGCCCGTGGTGATCGCCTCCGCGAACCCGCCGATGTCGACTTCCGGGGGAGGCATCTCACCCAACGCGTCGCCGATACTGAGATTGGACCCGTAGCCGAGCTGCCCGAAGCTGCCCTGGCCCCAGCACTTGACCGCGAAGCCGACCAGCGCGCATGTGTGGTTCCTGCCGGCGCTCACGCCCTTGGCGTTGCCGCCGAGGCTGACCGCGGCCGGCGGCATCTCACCCGGGTCGTCGCCGACGGCCGTGAGAGTGCCATCGGACTTGCCGAGCTGGCCCGACGCACCGTCTCCCCAGCATCGGACCGTCCTGTCGACCAGCAGAGCGCAGGTGTGGCCGACGCCGGCACTGACGGCGACGGCACTGCCACCGACGTTCACAGGGGGAGGTGGCATCTCCCCGGGTGCGTCGCCGATGTTGACCGTGTCATCACCGTTCCCCAGCTCACCGCTCGCACCGGCACCCCAGCAGCGGACGCTCCCGCCCTCGAGCACGGCGCAGGTGTGCTGGGTGCCGGCGCTGATCGCCACCGCGCGACCGCCGAGCGGCACTGCCGGAGGGGGCATCTGCCCCGGCGCCTCGCCGATATTCAGAGGGCTTCCGCTTCCCAGCCTCCCCCCGCTGCCTCCGCCCCAGCAGCGAACGCTGCCGTCGGCAAGAATCACGCAGGTGTGATTGCCCCCAGCGGTGATCGCGACGGCGCTGCCGCCGACGTCTACGGCGGGCGGGGGCATCTCTGCGGGAGCGTCACCAACGCTGCTGGCGCTGCCGTAACCAAGCCGACCGGCGAGCCCCAGTCCCCAGCAGCGGACGGTGTGGTCGACGTGGAGCGCACAGGTATGGGCAAACCCGGATGCGATCGCGCGCACGTTCCCCCCGGCGTTGGTGAACGATGCCTCCGGGAACTCGGTGTCACCGATGTCGGCGGTGCTCTCCGTGCCCAGCCTGCCGTCGGTGCCCTCTCCCCAGCAGCGGACCCCGCCTCCGTCGAGGACCGCGCAGGTATGCGATGCGCCGGCGTCGATGAACCCCTGGACGACGCCGGCCTGCTGCGAGGCGGCCTGCTCGGCCGGAGTCGACGGCGCGAGCGCCAGAGCGGCGATGGCGAGAAGCGCGAGCGCAACCGATGCGCTGCCCGCCCGCCGGATCTTGTGTCTCGTCCCCATCACCCCCCCGTTCGCCTCGGCCGCGGCCAGCCTAGAGCCCGGCCGGACCGGGGTCAAGTGATGCGGGCCCAGGGCGCCTCACCCGATTCCCAGAGGTCGTTGAGCAGGACCGCGTCCTTGTAGGTGTCCATGCAGTCCCAGAATCCGTCGTGGCGGTAGGCGCCGAGCTCGCCGTCGGCAGCGAGGCGCTCCAGCGGCCTGCGCTCGAGGACGCTGTCGGGCGCGAGGTACGCCGCCGCCGTGGGCTCGAAGCAGAAGAAGCCGCCGTTGATCCAGTGCTCGCTGCGCGGCTTCTCGGTGAAGCCCTCGACCGCGTCGCCGGCGCCGAGGCGCGCCACGCCCCACTGCAGGTCGGGGCGAACCACGGTGACCGTCGCCGCCCGGCCACCAATCGCGTGGGCCCGCAACAAGGCGCCGAGGTCGATGTCGGCGACCCCGTCGGAGTAGGTGGCGCAGAATGCCTCGCCATCCATCGCCTCGGCGGCGGCGAGGACGCGGCCGCCGGTGGGCGTGTCGGCGCCGGTCTGCAGGCACTCGACGCTGACCTCCGCGGGCCAGCTCTCGCCAGCCACGAAGCGCTCGATCATCTCCCCCAGGTATCCGGTGCAGAGGACGAATCGGTCGAATCCCTGCGCTGCGTAGATCTGGATCACGTGCCAGACGATCGGCCGGCCGCCGATCTCGACCATCGCCTTCGGCATCGTCTCGGTCTTCTCGCGCAGCCGTGTACCGCGCCCCCCGCAGAGTATCGCCACCGGCGGCAGCATCGGGCGAGAGTTCAACTGACCCCCTGGCGAGCGTCGGACAACTCTCGCCGGTGGTGTCGAATCAGCCGCCGGCGACTGCGGGGAGGATCGTCACTTCGTCGCCGTCGGTGATCGCCGTCTCGAGGCCGTCGCCATAACGGATGTCCTCGCCGGAGACGTAGACGTTGACGAATCGACGCAGGTCTCCGTCCTGCGTTATCCGCTCGCGCAGGCCGTCGTGCTCGTCGAAGACGGCGTCGAGGGCCTCACCGACCGTGGCTCCCTCGACCTCGACCTCGGAGTTCCCCCCGGTTGCGGCGCGAAGTTGGGTGGGGATCTTGACTGTGACTGCCATCAGGCGGCGACCTCCTGCTTGAACTCGGACTCGAAGCTGCCGAGATCGGGGTCGATCTCGTGCATGCGGAAGGTATCGCGAGTGGCGTCGATCGTCTTCAGGCCCTCGCCCGTGATGTAGGTGACGACCCGCTCGCCGTCGCCGATCTCGCCTCGCTCGGCGAGCTTTGCAAGGACGGCAACGGTGACGCCGCCGGCGGTCTCGGTGAAGATCCCGGTCGTCTCCGCGAGCAGCCGGATCCCGTCGCGGATCTCAGCGTCGCTGACGGCGTCTATCGAGCCGCCACTGCCGCGCGCCTGCTCGATCGCGTAGGGGCCGTCGGCGGGGTCGCCGATCGCGAGGCTCTTGGCGATCGTGTCCGGCTTCTGCGGCTTGCATACGTCCCTGCCCTGCTCGAAAGCGGTCGCGACCGGGCTGCAGCCGCGGGCCTGGGCGCCGCAGAACGCCGGCTGCACTCCCTCGACGAGGCCGACGTCGAGCCATTCCTGGAATCCGCGGTAGATCTTGGTGAAGAGCGAGCCCGAGGCGATCGGTGCGACGACGCGGTCGGGAAGCTCCCAGCCGAGCTGTTCGACCGTCTCGTAGGCGAGGGTCTTGGAGCCCTCGGCGTAGTAGGGCCGCAGGTTGACGTTGACGAACGCCCATGGGCGGGTCTCCGCGAGCTGGGTGCAGAGACGGTTGACGTCGTCGTAGGTCCCCCGAACCCCGACCAGGTTGGTGCCGTAGACGCCCGTGGCCAGCAGCTTCTGCTCCTCGAGGTTGGAGGGGACGAAGACGTAGGAGTCGAGGCCTACAGCCGCGGCGCGGGCGGCGACGGCGTTTGCCAGGTTGCCGGTCGAGGCGCAGGCGACGGTCTCGAAGCCAAGCTCCAGCGCCTTCGCGGTGGCGACGGCGACGACGCGGTCCTTGAACGAGTGGGTCGGGTTGGCCGCGTCGTTCTTGATCCAGATCTCGGCGTCGACCCCGAGGCGCTCGGCGAGGCGGTCGGCGCGGATCAGCGGCGTCAGGCCGGGCTCGAGGGGATCCGCCGGGCGGCCCTCGAAAGGCAGGAAGTCGCTGTAGCGCCAGATCCCGCGCGACCCCGCCTGGATCCGTCGTCTCGTCTCAGCCGGGTCGAGGCCGGAGTGATCGTAGGCGACCTCGAGCGGCCCGAAGCACTGCTCGCAGACGAACAGGGCCTCGAGCGGGTAGGTAGTCCCGCACTCCTTGCATCTCAGGCTCTCAATTGACATCCGATCTCACTTTCCGCGCTCAACTCAGAAAAAAACCTCCGCCTGTGTGGGGCAGAGGTCCGATCGGACTTCCCCCACATCTTTCAGGCCTCAAACTTCGCCTGCTGGACTTGGCACCTTCTGCGAACCGTTCGGGTCGCAGTGGTTGCCGGGGCTTCAACGGGCCAGTCCCTCCACCCCTCTAGATGTGGCGCTTATGTGGCCGCGACTATACCAGTGCTCGGGCGCGTTTTCGGCGGGGCTCCGAATCGGGCTGGGACCGATCATGCTCGCGCTCGGCGGCTGCGCAGTAACCTTGTATTCACAGGTGATGATGGTGCCCAACGAGAAGATGAGCAAGAGCGATGCCGAACCTTCCAAAGCCAAGGCTGAGGCGGCAGACACGGCGCGGCGAGCTCATCGCGGCGGCGTCGACACCTGAGCGCAGCACCCCCAATGTCGAGCAGATAGACGCCGAAGGCCTTCGCTGGGTCCACATCGAGGAGCCGGGGCCCCTCGAGCGCGCCTGGCTCGAGGAGCACTTCGACTTCCACCCACTCGACCTCGAGGATGTCTTCTCGCGCAACGAGCGCCCGAAGATCGACAACTATGACGACTACCTCTTCATAGTCCTCCACTTCCCGGTCTTCGACCGCGCCGCGGGACGGCTCGGCACCGGCGAGCTCGACCTCTTCGTCGGGCCCGGCTACCTGGTGACGATTCCGAACCAGACGCTGAAGCCGGTCGAGTACCTGTTCGAGCGCTGTCGTGCCAAGGAGGAGTTGCGCGAGCAGGTCTTCGCGCGCGGCGCCGGCTACCTGCTCTACCGGATCGTCGACGACAGCTTCGATTACTGCTTCCCGATGCTGCGAAAGATCGCCAACAAGCTCGACAACCTCGAGGACGAGATCTTCGAGGGCCGTGGCGAGGACGTCGTCCGCGACCTCTCCAACGTCAAGCAGGAGATCATCAACTTCCGCAAGGTGATCCGGCCCCAGCGCCCGGTGCTTCGCGACCTCGAGTCGGTCAAGCAGCGCTACCTCGCCACGGATCTCGACCTCGAGATCTATTTCGACGACATCGTCGACGCCCACGAGCGCATCTGGGACCAGCTCGAGAACTACAAGGAGGTGGTCGAGGCCCTCGGCGAGACGAACGAGTCGGTCATCTCGCACCGGGTCAACGACATCCTCCGGGTGCTCACCTCGATCAGCGTCATCGTCCTGCCGCTGACCCTGATTGCGAGCGTCTGGGGCATGAACGTGGGCGTACCCGGGGAGGGTGACCCGACCGACTTCTACGTGATCGTCGGGGCGATGCTGGTGATGCTCGTCGCCATGGTGGTCTACTTCCGCCGGCGCGGCTGGCTCTAGGGCCCAAACGGCCGGCGCCCTCGGGCATCCGTAATCCAACACGGATGAACGGGTGGAAAACCCGGATTCCCCGGCCCGGCCGAGGGCGATACGGTAGACCTGTCGGCAATGGAGGATCTCGATTACCGAAGTTGATGAGGACACCCGGGCACCGCTGGAGCTGGACATGGTCGTAGCGGACCGCCTCGACGGTTTCGTCGCGAGGGCGCAGGCGGCGGCCGCGGCGTTCCGAGAGCTCGACCAGAAGTCCGTCGACGAGATCGTCTGGGCGATGGTCGTCGCCGGGCTCGAGAACGCGTTCGAGCTGGCCCAGCTGGCGATGGAGGAGACCGGCTTCGGCGTCCTCGAGGACAAGGTTGTGAAGAACTACATCGCCACCGAGTTCCTCTTCGACTACCTCAAGGACAAGAAATCCGTCGGCGTCATCGACGAGGACCCAAAGCGGGGGATCAAGTATGTGGCCGAGCCGATCGGCGTCGTCCTCGCGCTGCTGCCGATCACGAACCCGACCTCCACCGCGCTCTTTAAGTCGATCGTCGCCGCAAAGACGCGCAACGCGATCATCTTCCGGCCCTCGGCTCGGGCCGCTCGCTGCGCTGAGCGCGCGATCGAGGTCCTCCAGCAGGCGGGCGAGGCCGCCGGACTGCCGCCGGACGCCCTGCAGGTCGTCCCCGACCCGACACTCGACGTCTCCCAATACCTCTTTCACCACGACGGCATCGACCTGATCTGGACGACGGGCGGGCCGAAGGCAGTGGCGGCGGCGAACGCGGCGGGCAAGCCCTCGCTCAGCGTCGGCGCCGGCAACGCCCCGGTCTACCTGCACCGAAGCGCCGACGTCGGGATGGCGGTGGTCGACGTGCTGATCTCGAAGACCTTCGACGCTTCGGTGATCTGCCCGGCCGAGCAGACCTGCGTCGTCGACGAGGCGATCTATGAGGAGGTGGTGGCCGAGTTCGAGCGAATGGGCGCGCGCATGCTGGGCACCGAGGAGGTCGCGTCTCTGGCCGATCTCGCGTTCGAGCCCGACGGCAGGGTCGACGTCCGCGCCCTCGGCCAATCCTGCGTCAACCTCGGGGCGATGGGCGAGTTCACGGTCGAGGAGGGCACGAAGGTTCTGATCGCACCGCTCCCCTCGGACCTGGGGGAGCTTGCGGCCCACCCGATGATCCAGGAGAAGCTGATGCCGGTACTGGGCCTCGTGCGCTCGCCGTCGGTGGAGCACGCCATATCCGCGTGTGAGCTGGTCACCGAGCACGGCGGCCTTGGCCACACCTCCGCGGTCTACGCTGAGGACGACGCCGTAATCGACGCCTTCGCCACCCGGATCCGAACCGGGCGGATCCTGGTCAACGCCCCGACAGCGGTCGGCGCACTGGGCGGCATCTACAACTCCCTCACCCCCACCTTCTCGCTCGGATGCGGAACCTGGGGCGGCTCCAACACCACCGACAACGTCAACTACCTCAACCTGCTGAATGTGAAGACCGTCTCACACCGCCAGGCCCCGCCGCAGTGGTTCCGGGTTCCCTCGGACACCTACTTCAACGCCGGGGCGATCGAAAGCCTGCGCGAGATCGGCGCCTCCCAGGTGCTGCTGGTGACCGACATCGACGGGGAGGCGCGAGGCGTTGCCGACGAGGTCCGGCGCTACCTCGACGGCACGGGCGTACACGTCTACTCCGACATCCAGCCCGAGCCGACCGAGGAGCAGATCCGCGCCGGGACCGAGGTCCTGGGCCAGTTCAGGGCCGACTGCATCGTCGCCGTCGGCGGCGGGTCAGTTCTCGACGCAGCAAAGGCGATGCGGCTCTTCCACGAGAGCCCGGAGGCTTCGCTGAAGCAGCTCTCGCTTCCCTTCCTTGACGCCCGCAAGCGGGTCTCTCAGTACCCCCAGGTCGAGCACTCGGTACGACTGATCGCCCTCCCGACCACCTCCGGGACCGGCTCGGAGGTCTCCCCCGCCGCGGTGATCAGCGTCGAGGGGCGAAAGGTGACGCTGGTCGACTACTCGCTGGTCCCCGACACCGCGATCGTCGATCCGACGCTGACCCTGTCGATGCCGCCCACGGTGACCGCCGACACCGGCGTCGACGCCCTCACCCACGCGCTCGAAGCGGGGGTCTCGATCTTCGCCTCCTCCTACACGGATGCTTTCTGCATGCAGGCGATCAACCTGATCATGGAGGCGCTGCCGCGAGCCGTGCGCGACGGCACCGACCTCGAGGCCCGAACCTCGATGTCAAACGCCGCGACCGTCGCCGGGCTCGCCTTCTCCAACGCCTTCGTCGGCGTCAATCACGCTCTGGCGCACGCCGTCGGGGCCCGTTTCGGGATCGCCCACGGCCGCGCCAACGGCATCTTCCTCCCCCACGTCCTGCGCTACAACGCCTCGATCCCGTCCAAGTTCATGCCCGCCCCCGGCTACTCGACCTACGTCGCCCCGGACAAGTACGCCCAGATGGGCTGGGTGCTCGGGCTCGGCGGCAAGGACATGGCGCAGCGGCGAGACCGTTTCTTCGGCCGCATCGACGAGTTGCTCGACGCGGTCGGCATGCCTCAATCGCTGGCCGAGGCGGGCGTCGACAGGCAGGAGTTCGAGAGCGCGATTCCCGACCTGGTCAAGGCGGCCTTCGCCGATCCGAGCATCAGGACCAACCCGCGGATGCCGATGCTGGCGGAGCTGGCCGGGCTGCTCACGGCCGCCTATGCGGGCCGGCCGGAGCCCGACGCGGCCTGAGCGGCCGGGGGGCCGACTGCGATACCGCCCGGGTGCGTGGGCTCCACTTCGGCCCTCTAGGATTCGGACCCCGTGGCAAATCAACGCATCTGGGCGCCCTGGCGCCTCGCCTACGTGAGCGACGCATCCAAAGACACCGAGGACGAGTGCATCTTCTGCGCCAAGCCGGCCGAGGGTGACGACGAGGCGAACCTGATCGTCCACCGGGGGGAGAGCTGCTTCGTCATCCTCAACCTCTTCCCCTACACGAACGGTCACCTGATGGTTGCCCCGTTCACGCATACCGGCCGCCTGCAGGAGATCGAGCCCGCGACGATCGCCGAGATGATGACGCTGGCTCAGCGCTCGATGAACCGCCTCGAGGAGGTGTATGACCCACACGGCTACAACGTCGGCTTCAACCAGGGCCGATCCGCCGGCGCCGGCGTCGAGCACCACATCCACATGCACGTCGTCCCCCGCTGGGGCGGTGACACGAACTTCATGCCGGTGATCTCCGACACGCGGGTGATGCCGCAGACGCTCGAGCAGAGCTACGAGGCGCTGAGGGGCGCGTTTTGACCGAGGGCCCCCCGCTGGCGCCCGCCGCGATCTTCAAGGCCTACGACATCCGCGGCCTGCATGGCTCCGAGATGGACGAGACGACCGCGCACGCGATCGGCCGCGCCTTCGCCCGCGTGCTCGGGCGGCTGCGCGGCAAGGACCCGCACGAGTTGCGGATCGGCCTCGGCCGCGACATGCGCCTAACCGCCCCGGCGATGGCGGCCGAGCTTCGCGACGGCCTCATCTTCGAGGGCGCCACAGTGATCGACGCGGGAATGGTCGCCACCGAGATGCTCTATTTCCTCGTCGGCTCACGCGATCTCGACGGCGGCGCGATGGTCACCGCCTCGCACAACCCGAAGGCCTACACCGGCGTCAAGCTCGTGCGCGAGGGTGCGCTGCCACTCTCCGGGGATGCCGGGATCGGTGACGTGCGGGCGGAGATCGAGGCCGGCCTCGGCCACGCCCCCGGCGGCGGCTCGCTGCAGGAGGTCGATATCTGGGGCGAGTTCCGGGCCCACGCCGCATCCTTCGTCGACGCCGGGGCGGTGAAGCCGATGCGGGTCGTCGTCGACGGCGGCAACGGCATGGCCGGACCGATGGTCGGGCCGATCCTCGAGGACCTCGGCCTCGACCTGGTCGAGATGTACTTCGTCCCCGACGGCGAGTTCCCCGACCACGAGCCGAACCCGCTGCTGGAGGAGAACCGGACGATGATCATGGAGCGGGTTCGCTCCGAGGGGGCCGACCTCGGGATCGCCTGGGACGGAGACGCCGACCGCTGCTTCTTCATCGATGCCTCCGGGGACTTCTGCGACGGCGACTTCGTCTGCGCCCTGCTCGCCCAGGCAGCGCTGGCAAAGGACCCCGGCGGGATGATCCTCTACGACCCCCGCTCCAGCCGCGCCGTCCCCGACGTCGTCGCCGAGGCGGGCGGGCGCTCCGACCTCTCACGCGTCGGCCACGCCTTCTTCAAGGCGCGGATGCGCGAGGAGGAGGCCGTCTTCGGAGGCGAGGTCTCCGGCCACTACTACTTCCGCGACTTCTGGAACGCCGACTCGGGGACGATGCCGGCGCTGCTGATGCTCGAGCTGCTCTCCCGCGGCGAGAAGAGCCTCGGCGAGCTGATGGCCGACTTCCGCTCGCGCTACTTCATTTCCGGTGAGATCAACTCCGAAGTCGCCGACCCGGAGGCGAGTATGACGCTGATCGAGGAGCGCTACGCCGACGGCGAGATCGACCACCTCGACGGGGTCTCCGTCGACTACCCCGACTGGCACTTCAATGTGCGGCCGTCGAACACCGAGCCGCTGCTGCGGCTCAACCTCGAGTCCCTCGTCTCCCCCGAGCACATGGCGCAAAAGCGCGACGAGGTCCTGGGGCTGATCAGGGGGTGACCTCCGAGCAGGCGCTCGAGAGGGCGGGCGAGGAGGGCATCCACTGCCTGCGTATCCCGACCCCGTTCGCCGTCGGACGGGTCAACTGCTACCTGATCGAGGACGAGCCGCTGACACTCGTCGACACCGGCCCCAACTCGGGCAAGGCGCTCGATGAGCTGCAGGCCCAGCTGGGCGAGCGCGGCCATGCGATCTCCGACCTCGAGCTGGTGATCGTCAGCCACCAGCACATTGACCACCTCGGCCTGGTCGAGACCATCGTCGGGCAATCGGGCGCCGAGGTCGCGGCGATCGGCCTCGCCGCCGAGCGACTCGCCAATTTCGAGACCGACAGCGAGCGCGAGGACGCCTTCGCCGCCGAGCTGATGATCCGGCACGGCGTCCCGGATCAGGTCGTCACGGGCCTGCGGACCGTGACCGCCGGCTTCCGCAAGTGGGGAGCCCCCGCCCATGTCACCCGTCCGCTCGACGACGGCGAGCTGATCGAGCTCTCCGACCGCACCCTGAAGGCACTGCACCGGCCCGGCCACAGCCCCTCGGACACGATCTTCTGGGACGAGGAGCGCAGGATCCTGCTCGCCGCCGACCACTTGATTAAGCACATCTCCTCGAACCCGCTGGTGGCGCGCCCGCTCGACGGCTCCGAGGGCCGCACCAGGGCACTGGTCTCCTACCTCGATTCGATGCGAAAGACGCGCGAGCTGCCGGCGGAGATCGTCCTCTCGGGGCACGGCGAGCCGATCACCGACCACGTCGCCCTGATCGACGACCGCATCGCCAAGCACGAACGCCGCAAGGAGAAGATCTACGGACTGATCGCCGAGCAGTCGCGGACCGGCTTCGAGCTCGCCGAGGCGATCTGGGGCAACGTCGCCGTCACCCAGGCCTACCTCACCCTCTCTGAGGTGATCGGCCATACCGACCTCTTGCTCGACGAGGGGCGAGTGGTCGAGGTCGAGGTCGACTCGGTCCTGCGCTATGAGGCGGTGGGCGGATGACCGGCGAGGGCGTCGGGCGCGCGAAGAAGCGGATGCTGATCATCGTCAACCCCTACGCGACCACGGTCTCCGACCGCCTCCGTAACCTCGTCGTCTACGCGCTTCAGGGGCGCTACGAGGTCGAGGCGGTGATGACCGAAGCGCAGAACCATGCGACCGAGATCGGTCGCGAGGTGCGCGACGGCCACTACGACATCGTCGTCGCCTTCGGCGGCGACGGGACCCTGAACGAGGTCGCCAACGGCCTCGCCGGAACCGACGTCCCGGTCTCGATCCTGCCGGGTGGATCCACCAACGTTGTCGCCCGCACCCTCGGCATCCCCAACGACGTCGTCGACGCGACCGAGCACCTGCTCTCGATCGCCGACGACTTCAGACCCCGCAGAATCGACCTGGGAATGGTCGAGGACCGATACTTCGTCTTCTCATGCGGTGTCGGCATCGACGCGGCCGTGGTCGAGAGGGTCGAGGCGAACCCGAGGCTGAAGGCCCGCGCCGGCCCCTACTTCTACGTCTACTCGGCGGTAGCCGGCTTCTACCGCCGCTACCTGCGCAATCCGGTCCGGATGCGGGTCGAGGCCGATGGGCACTCGGTCGAGGGGGTCACCGCCCTCGCCCAGAACTCGGATCCGTTCACCTACTTCTCGAAGCGGCCGATACGGGTCTGCGAGGGGATCGAGATCGACGACGGGACGCTCTCGATGGGGGTCCTGACCAGAGCCGTAATGCGCGACCAGCCGACCCTGATCTCGCGGCTCCTGAGCGAGAGGGGCCTCGCCGGCCACCGCGCGGTCGAGCATTTCGACGACATCACCGAGGCGACGGTGACCTCGATCTCCGAGGCCGAGGACCGGACCCTGCGGCGCTTCCCGGTCCAGGTCGACGGCGACTACCTCGGCGAGCACGAGCGGGTTACGCTGCGCGCCGTGCCCGGGGCGCTGACGATCGTTGCCTGAGCCGGACTGCCCCTTCTGCGCCATCGCCACCGGCGCGCACGAGGCCGCGATCGTCCTCGACGACCCCGGCGCGCTCGCCTTCCTCGATCACCGGCCGCTCTTTCACGGCCACTGCCTGTTGATCCCACGAACCCACACCGAGACGCTGCTCGAGTTGCCCGACCCCGAGGCAGGACCCTTCTTCGTCGCCGCCAAGCGGCTGGCGCGCGCGGTGACCGAGGCGATGGACGCCGAGGGGACGTTCGTGGCGATGAACAACGTCGTCAGCCAGAGCGTGCCCCACCTCCACGCCCACGTCGTCCCGCGCCGGCGCAAGGACGGCCTGCGCGGCTTCTTCTGGCCGCGGACGAAGTACGGGTCGGCGGAGGAGATGGAGGCGGTGCGGGCGGCGATCGCGGCCACTCTCGACGGGCCTGCAGGCCGAATGTGATCTGAGGCCATTCTTCCACTCTCGACGGGCCTGCCGGCCGAGAGTGATCTGAACCATCAAGGTGATGGTCGATTGAAGTTTCGCCAGGTGGGTCGGGGCCAGTTGCCGCCTTCAGCCCATGATTCCGGCGGCCTGGGCGCCCTCGACGGTCTCCAGCAGGGTCTCGGCAGCGTCGGCCAGCGGCTCCCATCCGAGCTCCCGCCGGGCCTTCGACGTGTCCATCAGCACCGGCACCTGGAAGGCGCTGATCCACTCCAGCTCCGTCGAGAGGAAGGAGAGCCGGCCCGCGACGCCGGCGGCGACCCCGACGGCAGGATCCGGGACCCGAAACGAGTACCAGCCGAGCGCCCGGGCGAGGTCGCCGAGGTCAAGATCCCCGTCGCCCGCGAGGTTGTAGACGCCGGGCTCGCCCCTGCCCCCTATCGCCGCCTCGAGTGCGACCGCGACGTCGTCATGGTGGGCGAGCTGGAAGGGAACGCCCGTGTTGGGCAGCAGCGGCTGCAGGAACGCAGGTGAGGGCAGCGCGCTCAAAGCCCCCCCGATCAGCGGCACCTGCTCTCCTATCTGGACCAGCTTCATCGCCTCCCTGACGAGGGCCGGCGCCCGCGGGCCGCCGACGATCGAGGGACGGAAGACGTAGGCCTCGGTCGCCGACCCCGCCAGCGTCTCAGCCAGCAATGATTCGAGTTCGGCCTTCTGCGCCGAGTAGTAGAAGCCGTCGCTGCCGCGCGCCGGCACGTCCTCGGTCAGCGGCTGCGGGTTGTCGCGGTGGAAGCCGTAGGCGGCGACCGAGGACGTGTAGACCAGGCGCGTCGTCTCCGCGTCGCGAACGGCATCGAAGACGTTGCGGGTCCCCTCGAGGTTGACCCGGCGGGTCTCGTCGTGGCTGCCGAAGATGATGAAGGCGAGGTGGACGACGACGTCGGCGCCCTCGACCAGAGCATCCACGGCACCGCGGTCGAGGATGTCGCCCCGGCGATAGGTGACCTTCTCCCACCCCTCCGAGGCCGGGTCAAATGGCCGGCGGGCCATCCCGAGCACCCGCTCGACCCCCTCCGCGCGCTCGAGCGCCGAGAGCAGCGGCCTCCCAATCTCACCCGTAGGCCCAGTAACCGCAACACAAAGCCCCATACCCCCAGTCTAAGCCCCCCAAACCGGGCCGAACCTGACCTTTTGGCTGATATTCAGACGAAACGTAAGTCTCGGCCGGGGCGGCGCCCGGGGTGGGGCAGGCGCCCGGGGTGGGTTAGTAGCCCCGGGTGGGTTAGGCGCGGGGGAAGCTCAGCCCCCGGGGGTGACTCGGTAGGCGTCGAAGACCGACTCGACGTTGCGGATCCGCGTCAGGCACTGCTTCAGCTGCTGGGTGTCGCCGACCTCGACGACGAAGCGGTTCTTGACCATCGGGTGCTTGGTGATGCAGGTCGCTTCGAGAATGTTGATTCCGCCCTCGGCCAGTGTCCGCGAGAGATCCTCCAGCAGTCTCGTGCGGTCCCACGCATCCACCTGGAGCTCGACTCGGTAGGAGGCCTCGTTGTCGCCGCCCCAGCTGACCTCGACGAAGCGCTCCGGCGCCTTCTTCAGGGCCCTGACGTTCCTGCAGTCCTCGCGGTGGATCGTGATCCCGCGGCCGAGGGAGACGTAGCCGAGGATCTTGTCGCCAGGAACCGGCCGGCAGCACTTGGCCAGGCGGACCGCGACGTCCTCGACCCCCTTGACCTGGATCCCGAAGTTGGAGGCCTCCTTGGTCCGCCGGGCGGCGTCCTCGCGTCCCGGGGCCAGGGCGAGTGGCTCGCGCTCCTCCACCGCCTCGCCCGCCTTGAGGCGCTGCATCAACTTGTTGGTCACCGTCCTCGCCGAGATCTTCCCCTGGCCCAGCGCGATGTAGAAGTCGGTCGCCTTGCGGAAGCCCATCTCGCGGATGACGTCGGCGAGCAGGGGCGACATCGCCAGCTTCTGCATCGGCAGGTTGCGCTTGCGCAGCGCCTGCTCGAGGACCTCACGGCCCTTGCGCTCGGCGTCCTCGCGGCGCTCCTCCTTAAACCAGGCGCGGATCTTGTTGCGGGCGCGGTTGGTGCGGACGAGCTTCAGCCAGTCGCGCGAGGGCGCGCGCTCGCGGTTTGCCGTCAGGACCTCGACTATGTCGCCTGATTTCAGCTGGTAGTGCAGCGGCACGATCTTGCCGTTTACCTTGGCGCCGACGCAGCGGTGGCCGACGTCGGTGTGAACGGAGTAGGCGAAATCGAGCGGGGTCGAGCCGGCGGAGAGGTTCTTGACCTCCCCCTTCGGGGTGAAGACGAAGACCTCGTCCTCGAAGAGGTCGACCTTGAGCGACTCGAGGAACTCAGCCGGGTCCTGGTCACCCTCGGACTCGACCAGCTGGCGCAGCCAGGTCATCTTCTCGCGCTTGGGGTCGCTCGCTCCGCCCTCCTTGTAGGCGACGTGGGCAGCGATCCCGAGCTCGGCCAGCTCGTGCATCCCGGCGGTGCGGATCTGGATCTCCAGCGGCTTGCCCTCGGGGCCGATCACGGTCGTGTGCAGCGCCTGGTACATGTTGGCCTTCGGCATCGCGACGAAGTCCTTGAAGCGGCCGGGAAGCGGCTTCCAGAGGGAGTGGATGACGCCGATCGCCCCGTAGCAGTCCTTGACCGAGCCGACTATCACCCGCATCGCGGTCAGGTCGAGGATCTCGTTGAACTCGCGGCCCTTCTTCGTCATCTTCGTGTAGATCGAGTAGAAGTGCTTGGCGCGGCCGGAGATCTGGGCCTCGATCCCGACCTGTCCCAGCTCGCGGCCGAGGAACTCGCCCGCCTCGGTGACGTAGGCCTCGCGCTCGTTGCGCTGCTGGGCGACGAGATCCTTGATCTCCTCGTACTTGCGCGGGTGCAGGGTTGCAAAGGCCAGGTCCTCGAGCTCCCACTTGATCGCGTGGATCCCGAGCCGGTGCGCCAGCGGCGCGTAGATCTCGATCGTCTCGCGCGCCTTTGCGATCTGCTTCTGCTTCGGCAGCGCCTCCAGCGTGCGCATGTTGTGGAGGCGGTCGGCCAGCTTGATCAGGATGACCCGCACGTCGGTGGCCATCGCGACCATCATCTTGCGGTAGTTCTCGGCCTGGCGCTCGTCGCGGCTCTCGAAGGTGATCCCGGTCAGCTTCGTCACCCCGTCGACGAGCTGTGCGACCTCCTCTCCGAACTCGGCGTCGATCTCCTCGAGACTGGCGCTGGTGTCCTCGACGGTGTCGTGCAGCAGCGCCGCGCACAGCGTCCCGGTGTCGAGCCGCATCCCGGCACAGATCTGCGCCACCCCGACCGGATGGGTGATGAACTCGTCTCCCGACCTGCGCATCTGGTCGGCGTGGCGGTCGCAGGCGAAGGCGAAGGCGCGCTCGAGCGAGCGGCGGTCGATCGGCTCCACCGCGGGACCCTCCGCCTCGGTGTAGGTATCGAACTCCTCGACCACCGCGAGCAGGTCCCCGAGCAGAGCGCGCTGGTCATCCGTCAGCTCGCGGGTGACCTCGTCCAGCGGGGCGGCAGCGTGCTCGGAAGCGGGCTCGCCGACCTTGGTGTGGCCGCTGTGATCGTCGGAGTCGGCCCCGTTGGCTCCATTTGCCCCGGGGGCAGCCCCAACGGGCTTTGCGTCATCTACCGATGTCTCAGACTTGCGAGGTATCTCTTGCCCTCCTCGTGACGGGCGCCGTAGGCTCGAAACGTCTCCGAGCGCTCCAATTCGGTCCCATCCGAGGATACGGCCCCGAGGCGCCGGACACCGGATTCGCGATCGATCCGCACAACGTCGAGCTCGCCGAGAACGCGCAGGCAGCGCCCCGCCAGCTCCGGACTTCTCGGGTGGCGGCCCGAGCCGCGCAGCGCCGCGATCAGCCCCTCCCCCGCCACTGAACCGGCGGCGCGGAGATCGCGGAAGAGCGAGCGCAGCTCCATCCGCAGGCCAAGCTGCTGATCGAGCACTGTGAGCGCGAAGGCGTGCTCGGCGTCCCCCCAGACCGGGTGCAGGAAGCGCCCGGGCGCGTCGGTTGCGCTCGCGAGGGCCATCAGCTGCGGGAACGGCGGCGGGTCGACGAGGACGACGTGATCGTGGCCGGCGACGATCCCGGGCGCGAGTTCCAGTGCCGGATAGTCCGCGAGCGCGAGGCGGCCCGCCCCGGGATCGGAAAGGGCCTCGACTGCGGAAACCGGACATCGCCCGCAGGCGATTCGGGGGGCGCCGCCGCCGAAGCGGGCGAGGCCGGCGGGGCCGTCCGCGAGCCCTGCCCGGCGCGAGGCATCGGCGCTGAGCGCGAGCACCTGGCCCCCGCTGGAGACGAGCTCGGCGATGATCGCCAGCGCGGAGCCCCCGCGCTGGATCGTGGAGCGCGCGACTTCCGCTCCCGGGGCGGCAGCGGGCGCCAGGCTCGGGTCGCGCTCGAGCTCGGTGTCGAAGCGCTGCCACCATTCCTGCGGCGCCATCTCGCAGCTGTGCTCACCTTCGGCGGCGAGGCCGGGCTTCTCCCCCAGCCGGTACATCTCACGCAGGACCAGCCGCGGCTCCACCGCGCCATTCCACTGGTTGACCTCGAGCCGCACCGAGGCGTCGACCGGCTCATCCTCGGAAACAGGGATCGAGGGCCGGCCGAAGGCGACCGTGAGGGCGCGGTGAGCGCCGCTTTGGAGGTCGAAGCGAGAGTGCTTGCCCTCCCCCATGCCGCGCACGTCACGGACCCGGGCGGAGGGAACGAGGAGGCTGACGCCGGGGTTGCCGGCGCCGAAGGGGCCGAGCCGCTCCAGCTCCTCGGCCAGGTCGAGGCCGATCCCGTCGCCGCCGACGACGGCGTCGATCCGTCTCGGTCCGAGCGCCGGCGCCGGGTCCGATCGCCGCAGCCGCGTGGGCGACGAAGGCGTCGCGGAACGCGCCGACGTTCTCCGCCCGAAGCTCGAGGCCCGCGGCCGCGCGGTGACCTCCGAAGCGCTCCAGATGCTGCGAGCACGAACGCAGGCCCTCGAGCAGGTCGAATCCGGGAACGCTTCGCCCGGATCCACGCCCCCTCCCTCGGCATCGAGGGAGATCAGCACCACCGGCTTGAAGTGGCGCTCGGCCATGCGCGAGGCGACGATCCCGACCACGCCGGGATGCCAGCCCTCTCCGGCGAGCACCAGCGCGCCGGCATCGCGCAGGTCCTCGGGCAGCTCCCGGAGCGCCGCGGCGGCAGCGGCGTCGACCTCGCGCTCGGTCCGGCGCCGCTCCTGGTTGGCGCGCTCGAGCTCATCGGCGATCGCCTCGGCCCGCTCGGGATCCTCGGTCAGAAGCAGCTCGACCCCGGCGTCGGCGCGGTAGAGGCGACCGGCGGCGTTGATCCTCGGGCCGAGCCTGAAGGCGAGGTCGGTCTCGTCGAGCGTCGAGGGCTCACAGCGGGAGACGGCGATCAGCGCCCGCATCCCCGGACGGCGGGCGCGACGGGCGACGTCGAGGCCGCGCCGCACCAGCGAGCGATTCTCCCCCAGCAGGGGAACGACGTCGGCAACGGTCGCCAGCGCGACGAGGTCGAGGTCATCGTCGGCGCACGCCGGGTCGGCGCCGGCGGCCTCGCGCAGCGCCTGGGTGAGCTTCCAGGCGACCGCGGTGCCGCAGAGCTCGGTGAACGGGTAGCCGCTCAGCGCCGGGTGGACGATCGTGCAGTCGGGCAGCTCCGGGCCTGGCTGGTGGTGGTCGGTGACGACGACCTCGATTCCGAGGGACCTGGCGTGCTCGACCGCCTCGACCGCGGTGATCGCGCAGTCCACGGTCAGGATCAGCGAGGTGCCGCGGGCAGCGAGCGCATCAACACCCGCGCAGCCGAGTCCGTAGCCATCGGCGAGGCGGTCGGGGATGAACCAGTCGCACTCGGCACCGAGCTCGCGAAGCGCGCTGACGGCGATCGTCGTCGCGCAGACCCCGTCGACATCGAAGTCGCCGTGGACCGTGATCCGGCGGCCCTCGCGGATCGCCGCGAGCAGCCGCCCCGTCGCATCGCCGATCGAGTCGAAGGCCGAAGCCGGATGCGACTCGTCGGCATCGAGGAATCGGCGCGCCTCCTCGGTTGTGCGGTAGCCGCGCCGAACCAGCGTGATCGCAACCGGCTCGCTGACGCCGAGGCTCTCGGCGAGGGCCCGCGCCTCGGCATAGGCGTAGGGCTCGGCCGCGTAGGCCTTCAGTGATTGCGCCACACGTGGAGGCTAGGTTGTCGGCCCGACGACATTCGCCCCCCGCGCGCACCGAAATTGCGGGAGTTCAGAGCGCGGGCGCCCAGATGATCGAGCCCAAACCCTAGCCCTGCTGCGCGCGCTCTTCGCGGATCCCGATCAGGTAGATGACCCCGAGCCCGATCGCCGTGCCCGGAACCGCCAGCAGCGCGGTGCCGAGGTCGGTGTCCCCGAGGCCCTTGCCGGTCGCCAACTGGACGGCCGCACCAAACACGACCGCCCCGATCACCGCTCCGATGAAGGCGCCGACGATGCCCTGCCAGAAGTGATCGGGCAGGAAGACGGTGAAGTGCCAGAGGGCGATTCCCATCGTGAACCAAACAAGCAGTGCCATCGGCTAGCGATTCCTCCCGTGCTTGCGCCGGCCGCCCTGGCGCTTCTGTCGCCGCTCGCGGCGTGCGGCCCGCTCCGCCTCGCGGCTTCCGGGCTCCAGCTCGCTCGCCGCCGCCGGCTCAGCCGCCCCGGCGGGCGTCCCGGCCGCCTCCTCGGGGAGCGCGGCGTCCTCGACCACGGCGGGGGCTGCGGCCCCCGGCTCCTCGACGCCGGCGCCGACCCGGCTCGCGGCACGCTTCTCCGCGATGCCCTCGGCGATCTGCTCGTCGGTCTGATCGTCGGTCTTCAGCTTCGCGACCTCGATCTCGTCGGCGAACGCGGGGACGGTGCCCTCGAGCTGCTCGATCCGGGCACGGCGGCGCAGGTAGGCGGGCTCGCGCTCCTTCCAGGCTGTAAGCACCGGAGAGGCGATGAAGATCGACGAGTAGGTTCCGGAAGCGATCCCGACCAGCATCGCGAAGGCGAAGTCCTGAAGCGTGGTGCCGCCGAATATCAGCAGCGAGAGGACGCCGAACAGCGTGCACATGCTGGTCGCCAGCGACCGCGTCATGACCTCGCTCATCGAGCGGTTGACGATCTGTGAGAAGGCCGCACGGGGCATCCGCGGCAGGTTCTCGCGTATCCGGTCGAAGACGATGATCGTGTCGTAGAGCGAGTACCCGAGGATGGTCAGGAACGCCGCGACCGTGCCTGTGGTCACCTCGCGGCCCGTCAGCGAGTAGATCCCCGCCGTGATCAGGATGTCGTGGAAGAGGGCGATCAGTACCGGGATCGCGAACTTCGGCTGGAAGCGGAAGGCGATGTAGGCGCCGATCACCAGCAGCGAGAGGATCAGCGCCTGCAGGGCGCTGTTGGCCACCTGCTGGCCGAAGGTCGGCCCGACGCTGGTGCTGTCGAAGCCGTTCTCGGCGATCCCGTAGGTCGAACCGAGCGCGGCGCGGGCGTTCTTGACCCGGTCGGGCTGGAGCTGGCGCGTCTCGATCTGGAAGACGTTGTCGCCGAGCACCGGGTCGGAGACCTTCTGGATCTGCTCGCCATCGATGCCGGCGCTGCTGAGCGTGCTGCGGACGCCGTCCTCGTTGGTCGGCTTGACCAGCGCGACCTTGATCCGGGTCCCCGACTCGAAGTCGATCCCGAAGTTGAGTTGATTCGTCGCCAGCGAGAGCGAGCCGATCAGCAGGATCAATCCCGACATCGTGAAGAACCAGCGGCTGGCGCCCATGAAGTCGAAGTGCCACCGGACCCGCTCCTCCCCCGTGGTTCCGAGCATGCCGGGCGAGCGCAGGAACTTGCTGCGGCTCATGCTTCCGAGCAGCGCCTGGGTGAAGACCACCGCGGTCAGCAGCGAGACGATCGTCCCGATCCCGAGTGTGAAGGCGAACCCCTTGACGCCGGCGGTGGCGAGCACGAAGAGGATGAACGCAGTCAGCAGGGTGACGACGTTGGCGTCGACGATGGTCGCGATACCGCGCCTGTAGCCGGCCGCGATCGCGGAGGGCATAGATCGCCCAGCCCGGACTTCCTCCTTTATTCGCTCGAAGATGACGATGTTGGAGTCAGCGGCGACCCCGATCGTCAGCACGAGGCCGGCGATGCCCGGCAGGGTCAGGGTGATCGGGATCAGCTTGATCAGGGCGAAGAAGATGACCCCGTAGGCGCCGAGCGCGACCGAGGCGATCAGGCCGAGGAAGCGGTAGAAGATCAGCAGGAAGAGGACGACCGCGATCAGGCCGATGATCCCGGCCTTGACGCCCTCGTCGAGGGCCTGCTGGCCCAGGGTCGCCGAGACCTGCGTCTGGCTGATCAGCTTCAGGTTGATCGGCAGGGCGCCGATCTGCAGCGTCGTCGCCAGGTCCTGCGCCTCGCCGATGTCCTGGAAGCCGCCAGAGATCTGCGCCCCGGTGCGGCCGTCGATCCCGCTCGGGTTCTCGACGAAGTTGATGATCGGCCGCGTCTCGACGACGTTGTCGAGAACGACGGCGAAGTGGCCGGAGAGGGCGCCCGCCTGGTCGACGCTGACGCCGCCGATCGCCCCCGCCGCCGCGGCGCTGTTGGCACCGCGCTGGGCGATCGTCCGGGTTACGTCCTGGAAGGCCGAGCGGCCGCTGTCGGTGAAGTCAAAGGTGACGTTGGGCGCGTTCGTCGTCTGGTCGAAGCCCTGCTTGGGATTGGTGATGTCGGTGCCCGAGAGCGCCGGGCGGTCGCGGATCGCGTACCAGCCGGGTGGGAACTGCTCCGGCGGCACCGTCTTGCCGTCGGAGTCGGTCGGCGACTCGGAGACGACGATCGTCCCCACCGGGACCTTGACCACGAGCCCGTCCTTGGGCCGCTTCTGCCCGGTCGGGCTGACGTAGAGGTCCTTCACCGAGGTCTCGGGGCCGGCGATCAGGGCGTGCGGGGCCTTCTTGTCGAAGAGGTAGTAGCGCGGAGTCGAGGCGGTGCAGTTGTCGCATCCCGTGGTCGGCTGCTTCGCCGCGAGCTGGGCCGCCTCGTACGCGGTCGGGTAGGCGCCGGAGAAGACGAGCTGCTGGGCCAGCGGCTTGCTGGGATTGCGCCCGGCGTCGCGCCAGCGCTGCTTCGACGCCTTCAGCGCCGCCGGCGGCGGGTTCACACCGGGGTTGCCCCCGATCACCTTCCCGGGGCCGATCAGGTTCGGCTCCCAGTCGAAGAAGTAGAGCTGCGCGGTGGTGCCGACCTGGTCGATCGCGCGCTGGGCGTTGGTGACGTCGGGGAGGCTGACCGAGATCTCGTTGGTGCCGAGCCGTGATACCTCGGGCTCGGAGACGCCGAGCTTGTCGATCCGCTCGCGGATGATCGTTATCGAGCGGTCGATGTCGCCGCCGGTTACCGTCTTCACCTGGCCCGAGGGCTTGCCCTGGTAGATCAGCTCGACGCCGCCCTTGAGGTCGAGACCGAGCTTCGTCGGCCTCGAGACGATCACCAGCGCCGAGACCGCGACCAGGCCGAGAACGAAGAGCAGGACGAAGAGATTCCTGCGTCTGCTCCCCATTACGAATGACCTTCCGGCATGCTCCGCTCGCGCAGGATGAACGATCGACGCTCGCTACGCATGCGGTCGGCGCCCTACCCCTCGGGGGTGAGGACGATCAGCAGGCCGCCGTCGTCGTCGTATGCCGGGAAGACGTCCGCAACCGCCTCCGCCGGGAGGTCGCCCTCGGCGTTGACCGAGACGGGCTTGCCGAGCGAGCGCACGCCCCACTCGAGCGAGGTCTCGATCGGGTCCGTGAAACCGTCACCGTTGGTGTCGGCGGTCTCGCCGCCGTCGCCCTTCTCGCGCCAGCGCAGACCGAGCACATCGCGCACAGGACGGCCGATCACGTCCTCGTCGGTCAGACCGGTGAGCTCGAAGCTGCCCTTTCCTGCGTCGATCACGCGCGCCTGCTTGTCGCAGACGAAGAAGGCCGCGTTAGGCGCCGGGTAGTAGTCGTCGAGGAGCTCGAAGACGAAACCGAATCCGCACTTCGAGCAGCCCTTGGGGCGTGAGCTGAACCCAGCGGTCCGGTCCGTGCTGAGCTCGCGGTTTCCACAGTTGGGGCAGATGAAGAACGGCATCGAGCAGACAGGCTACAAACTGAGCGGCGAATCCTGCCGCGCCTCAAAAGAGCGTGGCCGCGCCCTCGGGCACCGGGAGATCGAGATGCTCGAACGCGCGCCGGGTCAGCACACGTCCCCGAGGAGTCCTTTTCAGCAGGCCCTGCTGCAGCAAATACGGCTCGAGCACGTCCTCGATCGTGTCCTGCTCCTCGCCGATAGCGACCGCCAGGGTCGAGAGACCGACCGGCCCGCCGCCGAACTTCGAGGCGATCGTCTCCAGCAGGCTGCGATCACTGCGGTCGAGCCCCGCCTCGTCGACTTCGAACATCTCCAGGGCCGCGGTGGCGACCTCGGTATCGACGTGCCCCTCCCCCTTGACCTGGGCGAAGTCGCGGACCCGCTTCAGCAGCCGGTTCGCGACCCGGGGCGTGCCGCGCGAGCGCCCCGCGATCGTCGCCGCGCCGGCGGCGTCGATCTCGACGCCGAGGATCCCGGCCGAGCGCTCGATTATCTGCCCCAGGTGCTCGGGGCTGTAGTGCTCGAGGCGATGGCAGACGCCGAAGCGGTCGCGCAGAGGAGTCGTCAACAGGCCGCTGCGGGTGGTGGCGCCAATCAGCGTGAACGGCGGCAATGGCAGCGTCACCGTGCGGGCGCCGGCCCCCTGGCCGAGCACGACCGGAAGCTGCGAGTCCTCCATCGCCGGGTAGAGCGTTTCCTCGATCGCGCGGCCGAGGCGGTGGATCTCGTCGATGAAGAAGACGCTGCCGGGCTCGAGCGCGGTGAGAAAGGCGGCGACGTCGGCCTTCCGCTCGAGAGCCGGGCCCGCTGTCTGGACCATCGGGACGCCGAGCTCGGTGGCGACGATGAAGGCGAGCGAGGTCTTGCCAAGCCCGGGCGGGCCGGCGAGGAGGACATGGTCGAGCGGCTCGCCGCGCTTTCGCGCCGCCTCGATGAAGAGCGCGAGCTGGCCGGTGACCTGCTCCTGGTTGACGAAGTCGGCGAGGCTCGGCGGCCGCAGCGAGCGGTCGAGATCGTCGTCGGCGATGTCGGCGACCGCGTCATGGACGCGGAGTTCACCGCCGCGCACGTCCTCCGGATAACCGCCCGCCGCCTCCTCGAGATCACCGCCGCGCACGTCCTCCGCTTCGCGTCCGGGCGTGCGCGGGTTCGGGGCAGGCCGGCTTTCGGCCACCCCGGGGGTGCGGATCCTTGGGCCGTTGCCGCCGAAGTCGGGGCCCTCGGTCATGCGGCTCTCGTCTTCGACTCGCCGGCGCGGCGCAGGGCGGTGGCGATCAGCTCTTCGGGGTCGTCGCTCTCGGCGCCGTCGAGAAGCTGCTCGGCCTCGAGCGGCGCGTAGCCGAGGTTGACGAGCCCGTCGCGGGCGAGCGAGCGGGCGTCCGCCTCGCCCTCGCCGCGCTCGGCGATCTCCTCCTCGAGCGCTCCGGCGACCTTCTCGCGCAGCTCGACGATGATCCGCTCCGAGGTCCGCTTGCCGATCCCCGGGACCGCCTGGAAGCGCTTCGCGTCGCCCGCGGCTATCGCCCGCAGCAGCTCGCGCGCGGCGCCGCCTGAGAGCGTCGCGATCGCGACCTTCGGACCGATACCGCTGACCGAGATCAGCTCGCCGAAGAGGTCGCGCTCCTCCTCTGAGGCGAAGCCGTAGAGAGCGAGCGAGTCGTCACGGGCGATCAGCTCCGCGTGCAGGAAGACCTCGCGTCCGGTCGCCGGCACCGACTTCAGGGTCTCCGAGGAGACGGCGAGCCGGTAGCCGACGCCCGCGGCGTCGATGACGACGTGGTCCGGGCGGCGCACCAGGACCTCACCGCGAACGCCGGCGATCATCCGGCGAGCTGCTCCCGGAGCGGCGCCGTCGGGCCCTTCTGTTCCAGCGCTTCCAACGCCTGTCTGGTGCCGGCGGCTCCGCCATGGCAGATCGCGACCGCAAGGGCATCAGCGGCGTGGTCGGGGGACGGGGGCTCGGGAAGCTGAAGGAGCGTGCCGACCATCCGCTGGACCTGCTTCTTGCCGGCCGAGCCGGAGCCGCAGACCGACATCTTGATCGCCTGCGGCGTGTACGCGTAGCAGCGGATCCCCTTCTGGGCCGCCGCGAGCATCGTCACACCGACCGCCTGGCCGACCGACATCGCCGAGCGGACGTTCTTGCCGAAGTAGAGATCCTCGAGCGCCACGGCCTTCGGCTCGTGCCACTCGATCAGCTCAGCCAGCGCCCGGTGGATCCGCTCCAGACGCCTCTCCATCGGCTGATCGGGCGAGGTCTCGATCACGCCGCCGTCGAGGGCAACCATGTGGTTTCCCTCGATCCTGACCACGCCGAAGCCGAGATTGGCCGCGCCCGGGTCTATGCCCATTACGACCTTCATATGGGGAGATTCTGCGGGGAGGGTCGGATGCCTCCAAGCGGCACCGCACCTGTGGCGGGTTTCTTGCCCGATGCCAAAGGTTCTCGCCACAGCCTACGCCAGCGCCCGCTCCATCACCTCGTCGGAGATATCGAAGTTGGCGTGGACGCTGTCGACGTCGTCCTGCTCCTCGAGGGTGTCGAGCAGGCGCAGCAGAGCGCCCGCCTCGGACTCGTCTATCTCGACCGTGTTGCTCGGCTCCATCACGAGGTCGGAGGACTCGATCTCGACCCCCGCCTCCTCCAGAGCCTCGGCGAACCGCGGTCAGGTTCGAGGGGTCGCTGATCACCTTGAGGATGTCGCCGTCCTCGGCGACATCCTCGGCGCCGGCGTCGATCGCGGCGATCAGGTCGTCCTCGCCGTAGCGAGCCCCGTCGACGACGATCACCCCGCGCTTCTCGAAGATCCAGCCGACCGATCCCGGCTCACCGAGGCTGCCGTTGTGCTTGGTGAAGGCGTGGCGGACCTCGGCGCTGGTGCGGTTGCGGTTGTCGGTCAGCGCCTCGGCGAGGATCGCGACGCCGCCGGGGCCGTAGCCCTCGAAGACGACCCGCTCGATCGCCTCCGCGTCGGCCCCCTCGCCGGTGCCGCGGTCGATCGCCCTCTGGATGTTGTCCTTGGGCATCGAGAGGTCGCGCGCCTTCTGCACCGCGCTCGCCAGGGCGGGGTTCGCCTCGGGGTCTCCCCCACCCTCGCGGGCGGCGATCGTGATCGCCCTCGCCAGCTTCGTGAAGGCCTTGCCCTTCTTGGCGTCGACGGCCGCCTTCTTGTGCTTTATCGAGGACCACTTCGAGTGTCCGGACATGGGCCTGCGATTCTATGAGTACGCGGATGGAAGAACATCTCGACAACAGCACCCGGGGAAGCGGGGCGGCGGCGACGGTCGTCGTCGCGGCGATGCTGGTCGCGGCACTGGCGATGTGGACTGCGATGCCGCTGACCTGGATCTACATCGGCTCGAAGCTCTCGAAGACGCAGTTCCCGAGCGGCGGCCCCTACATGATCGTCCTCGTCGGGATAGTCCTCTCGATCCTGATCCTCGGCTGGCTGATCGGCCGCCTCAACTCTCTCTACGTGCGCATCACCGGGACGAACTCGGCCGCACCGATCCGCGCGACCTGGCTTCGCAGCATGCGCGACACGCCCGAGGCAGGTTCGTGGACGATCGTCGAGACCGTGATCGTCGGCTCGGTGCTCCTCGCCGCGCTCGCGCTCGCGCTCTGGTTCGTGCTGCTGGCCGGCTCGCCGCTGCCGAAGAGCTAGCGGTTAGACGACGAACTTGCCGTCGACCGACAGCTCCTCGCCGTCGACGACGATCGAACCGCCCTGGCGCAGATCGCAGACGAGGTCGGTGTGGACCGCCGACTCGTTCAAGCCCCCGGACTCGGGGTAGCTGCGGCCGAGGGCCATGTGGACGGTGCCGCCGATCTTCTCGTCGAGCAGGACCTCGCCGGTGCCCCGGTCGATCCCGTAATTGGTGCCGATGCCGAGCTCGCCGAGGCGGCTGGCGCCCTCGTCGGTGTCGATCAGCTTGCTCAGGTAGTCCTCGCCGCGCTCGGCCGAGGCTTCGACGACCCTGCCCGCCTCGAAGCGAAGGCGCACCCCGGCGACCTCGCGGCCACCGATCAGCGCCGGCAGGTGGAAGGTCACCTCGCCCTCGACCGAGTCCTCGACCGGCCCGGTGAAGAACTCGCCGTCGGGCATGTTGTGGTCGCCGACGCAGGGGATGAACCTGCGCCCGGCGATGCCGAGGCGGATGTCGGTGCCCGGTGCGGTGACGCGGACCTCCTCGTGGCCCTCGGTCCACTCTGCCAGCCGCCTCGTCTCCTCCGAGGCGCGCTCCCAGGCGGTCAGCGGCTCGGGGTCGGTGGCGAGGCAGGCGCCGTAGTAGAAGTCCTCGTAGTCGGAGAGGCTCATCTCCGCGCTCCGATGCGTAGGCGGCGGTCGGGAAGAGCGTGTAGCACCAGCGAAACGAGCCCTCGGCGCTTCGCTCCATCGCCCGGCCCATCAGCTCCCCCATCGCAGCCTGGCGGCGGGTCTGGCGCTCCGGTGGCACCGCCGAGAGCTCGCGGGTGTTGGTGCTGGCCCCGACCGAGATGCGGACGTCGACGTTGTCGACCATCCACTCGGCGACCGGCGAAACCCAGTCGAGCTGGGCGTCGCCGGCGTGCTTGAAGTAGGTCGCCGACTGGCCCTCGAGGCTCATGTTGAGGATCGGGTGCGCCCCGGCCTTCAGGACCTCCTCGTAGACGGCCGCCAGCAGCGGCTCGGCCGCGCTCTCGCCGTCGATCGAGACCACTTCTCCCTCCTTCACCTTGGTCGAGTAGCCGACCAGGATCTTCGCCAATCCCTGCGCGCGCGGGTCCTTCAACTGCTCGCCCCCTCCGGTTGCCGCGCCCTCCATTCCGATGCGGAGGTCGCCATTGCCATGAACAGCGCGTGAACGCGCGGGTCGTCGGTCAGCTCAGGATGGAAGGCGCAGCAGAGCACGCGAGCCCTCGCGGATCGCGACCGGGTGGCCGCCGTGGGTCGCCAGCACCTCGACGCCGTCGCCGTGGCGCTCGATCCAGGGGGCGCGGATGAAGACCGCGCGCAGTGGCTCGTCGCCGATCCCCTCGACGCCGAGGTCGGCCTCGAAGCTCTGCAGCTGGCGGCCGAAGGCGTTGCGGCGAGCGGTCGCGTCGATCACGCCGAGGTGAGCGTCGTCGCAGACGATCATCCCGGCGCAGGTCCCGAGGATCGGGCGCCCGCCCTCGTGGTGGGCGCGGATCGCCGGTTCGAGCCCGGCGGACTCGATTCCCATCTCGATCGTCGTGCTCTCGCCGCCGGGGATGACGAGGCCATCGAGGGACTCGAGTCTCCTGCGGCCGTCTTACCTCCCTGACATCGGCGCCGAGTCCGCGCAGCATCTCCCGGTGGGCGGCGAAATCACCCTGCAGCGCCAGGACGCCAATCGTCAGGCTCTTCATCGCACCGAGCGCCGGCGGCCGTTGATCCGCCCCCGGGCGGATTCATCGGAACGTGCCGGGGTGCGAGGAGGTTCAGGCACCGCGGTCTTGCAGCAGGGCGTCCGCGGCGGCGAGCTCGGAGATCTCCAGACCGGGCATCGCATCGCCCAGCTCGGCGCAGGCGGCGGCGACCCGCTCGGGGTCGTTGGCGTGGGTGGTCGCCTCGACGATCGCCCGGGCGCGGCGCTCGGGGTCGGAGCTCTTGAAGATCCCGGAGCCGACGAAGTTGCCCTCGGCGCCCAGCTGCATCATCAGCGCCGCGTCGGCGGGGGTGGCGATGCCGCCGGCGCAGAAGAGCGGCACCGGGAGCCTGCCGGCTTCGGCGACCTCGCGGACGACCTCCAGCGGCGCCCGGTGCTCCTTGGCGGCCGAGGAGAGCTCCTCGGGGCCCGCCGCGGCGAGCGCCTTGATCGAGCTGGTGATCTCGCGCATGTGGCGAACGGCCTCGACGATGTTGCCGGTGCCGGCCTCGCCCTTGGAGCGGATCATCGCCGCCCCCTCACCGAGGCGTCGCAGCGCCTCGCCGAGGTTGGTTGCGCCGCAGACGAAGGGGATCTCGAAGGCGAACTTGTCGATGTGGTTGGCCTCGTCGGCCGGGGTCAGGACCTCGGACTCGTCGATGTAGTCGACCTCGAGCGCCTGCAGAACCTGGGCCTCGGCGAAGTGGCCGATACGGGCCTTCGCCATCACGGGGATCGTCACCGCCGCCTGGATCTCGGTGATCTTCTGCGTCGGCGCCATCCGCGCGACGCCGCCCTCGGCGCGGATGTCAGCGGGAACTCGCTCCAGCGCCATCACCGCGCAGGCGCCGGTCCGCTCTGCGATCCGCGCCTGCTCGGCGTCGGTCACGTCCATGATCACGCCGCCCTTGAGCATCTCCGCAAGGCCGGTCTTGAGGCGGAAGGTCGCACGCTCGCTCATTACGACCAATATAGAAGGCCCGCCCATCGGCCGACCCGTTCATATGGGCTATTCGGCGCCCGGCTTCGGGGAATCAGCTCGTCTTGTGGCGCGGCTTCGTAACCGTCCAGCTCCACTTCGCCGGCGTAATGTCGATGTTGCCGGCGCCATCGATGGCGCGGACCTGGAACGTGTGCCTGCCGCGGGGCACGTTCACCCGCTTCGGCGAGCGGCAGGGAGCGAATAGCCGCTTGTCGAGCTTGCACTCGAAGTGCACGGGCAGCTCATACGTCCTGAAGTAGAAGGTGGCGGTGTGCTTGGTTGTCCGCTTCGGCGGGTGCCTCCCGAGCAGGGTCCGTGGCGCTGTCGTGTCCGGAGCGGCGATTAGCTGCACCCGGTAGCCAAAGGGCGCCTCATCGACATCGAGGCTGTCGTTGACGAGCGGCAGCACGATGTACTCGACCTCGGGGCCGAAGGGAACGAGGACCGAGCCCTCCGCCCCGGAGAAGCCTCCGACGTCATTCCAGCCGGCCTGCGCGGCGTACTTGACAAGGGGCGTCACGTTCGCCGCCATCGCGGCGGGGCGAGTCCAGGAGAGCTCGATCTGGTCGCCGGGCTTGGCGACGCCGACGTCGTTGCGGACCTTGAGGTAGCGAACGGCGAGGTGGTCGACGTTGACATTGAGCCAGCCGAGGTTCGCGGTGGTGCGCCCGTAGTTGTAGGCCGCGGGCTGCAGGCCCATCTCGTCGCGTATGCGGCTGATCGACCCGGTCGTCCAGCGGGTCGGATCCCAGACGTCGGCGGCGTAGGCGGCGAAGCGCGAACGGAGGCTCTGGGCTCCCCCGGTCTCCACCTTGATCTGCTCATCGAGCAGCCAGGCGACTTTCGCGTTGACGTTCAGGGCGAAGCGCTCGTAGTAGCCGGAGACGAAGCTGGGGCCGTAGTCCTCGACCTGCGCCTGAACGAACAGCCACTGCCAGTAGCCATTCCCGCAAGTGTTGGTCTTCCAGGTTCCGTAGCTGCAGTCGAGAGGCAGCCAGGGGTGTGGCGCATCGGGATAGGTCTCACCGTAGAAGTTGTTGTCGAGCGGATCGACGTCGGGGAGCGCCCACTCGGCCGCCCAATTCGCGAAGCCCTCGCCCAGGCCCTCGCCGTAGACGCCGGAGTAGGCTCGCTGCAGGACGTGCATGAACTCGTGGGCGGCGCGGAAGCGGAAGCCCCTGCGGCTCAGGCCGGGGGTCATGAAGACGTAGGCGCTCGAATACGGCGCGGAGTCGCGATAGACCGTGCCGCCACTGAAGGTTGGCTTGTTGAGCGGTGCCGAGAGGTAGACGTCGGTCTTGGCATCGTCGTCGGCGACGGGCGCCTTCAGGCCGGCGTTGGGCGTCAGGGCGCCGCCGACAACGTCTCGCCCGTAGGCCTCCTCGAAGTCGGCGACGCCCGCCTGCGCGTACTGGCCGATCGTCATCCCGCTTTCCGGAGAGGGCGTGCTCGGGTTGTAGTGGAGGACGAAGTGCGGGGTGCTCGCGGTCTGGGTGAGGCCGGTGGGCACGTAGAGCGAACGGTCGGGAGGAGGCAGCGCCTGCGCCGGGGCCGCCAGCCCGAGGAGAGCCAGCAGGGAGACGACCAGCCACGATCCCGTCTTCTGTCGCATGATCCAAGGGTTGCGCGGACCCCGCTTCACCGCCACCGTAATCGGCCACAGAATCTGTGCGGCCCCGCCGGGGGCCGGCCTTCGAGCGGAGCGAAGACCGAGCGCTTCGAGGCCGGTCGCTCGACAGCAGAGGGGCCCGCGATGCGGGCCCCTCTTACCGGCCTGGTGGAGGGAAGCTCAGAGGCTTACTTCAGCTTGTAGGCGCGGATCCTGTCGCGGTGGGCGGCCTCGTCTCGGGCGTAGACGCCGTGGGCGATCGCCTGGACCAGGGCCATCAGCGCCGTGTTCGAGCGCGCGTAGGAAGGGCTGTTGGACGAGTAGTACAGGGTCAGCTCGGCGTGCTCGCCGATCTCGGAGAGAGTCGCGTCGGAGATCGCCAGGGTCCGGGCGCGGCGGTGGACGGCAAGCTTCATCGCACGCTGCAGCAGCGGATGGGCGCGGCCGGCGGAGAGGGCGATGACCAGGGTGTCCTCGTCGATGCGGCCGAGCCGCTGCAGGGACTCCCCCCCGGTGCTGGCGACTATCTCGGCGCGGATGTCGAGCAGGCTCAGCATGTGGCGCAGGTAGCTGGCGAAGAAGGCCATCTGGTCGACGCCGACGATCACGACCCTGTGGGCGGTCGCCAGGGCTGAGACCGAGGCCTCGATCTGCTCGCGGGTCAGGTTTCGCGCGGTCTCCTCGAGATTGGCGTGGTCGGCTCCGAGAGAGGCCTCGAACTCCGAGTGGTCAAAGGCGAAGAGGGGGCCGCTGGAGGCCTTCCCCTTCCCCTTCCCGGAGGCGTTTCCGTTGGCGGTCGCGTTGCGGTACTCCTCGATGGCGGCCTGCTGAAGCTCGGGATAGCCCTCGAAGCCGAGCGCCTGGGAGAAGCGGACGACGGTCGAGGATGAGGTGCTTGCCCGGCGGGCGAGCTCCTCGGCGGTGAGGAAGGCGGCCTCGTCGAGATGGTCGACGATGTAGCGGGCGACGTCCTTCTGCGAGCGGGAGAATTCGTCGAAGCGCTCGGTGATGTAGGCCGACAGGCTCTTGCGCTCGGGAAGCGTCTTCGTCGCAGTCCGGGTCACGGCGGTGGATTTCGCCCCGGTCGCGCCTTTCCCTTCTAGCCGATTTCGTGAAGGCATCCGTGCAGGCCCTCGCGTCGGTGTGCTTGGATGCCCCCGATGACCCTCGAGGACGTCCTTCGTCAGACGAATCGCAACATGATCGTCTTCGACCTGATTCTCGGCTCGGCGGCGATCGCAGCACCGGAGGCGACCCTCAGGGTGCATCGGCCACGATGAGCCGAGCCCCGGAGGCGGCGCACCTGTTCCGCCGCTGCGGCCCGATCTGGCTCACCTTCGCCGCCGCCCACGCCGTCGCAGCCCGTCGCGGCGAGCCGCGCGACTGGTGGGCGCTGGCCTGGCTGCGAGGGCACGGAGATCGGGACCGACGCGCTCTGGGCGCGCTCGCCGGCGATCAGCTCGCCCGGGGGCGAAGGCCGGGCTGCGGCTCGCCGGCGTCGCCAACCTGGCGATGGCCGCAGGCTTCGCCTGGCTCTCGCGGCGCTGATCAGCCCTGCGGGTTGGGAATCGGGCTGCACTGGGGGGTCAGACCGGCCTTCTTCGCCAGCTCGTGCCGCATCGGGGCCCTCGTCGGTGTTCTTCTGGCGAGCCGCCTGGAAGCCCGCGAGATCGCCTCTGACGGCGGCGCCGTAGGCCTCGATGTCGTACTGGTGGACCCTCTTTCGGGCCTCGACGTAGGCCGCGTAGGGTTCCGCGGCACCCGGCGGGGGAACCAGCCTTCGAAGTCCCCTCAGGGCCTTCTCCGAGACCTGTGTCAGCCGCAGAGCGAACGGCTTCGCCTCGTTGATGTCGGTCTCCCCGTTCGGGAACTGATCCCGCGCCGCGGTGAACTCGACCTGGCTGTTGAGGCAGATCTCCCCCGCCTTGGCGTTCAGCTGTGCTGCCGTGAGCGTCTCCTTCTGCGGCTTGCGCTGCTGGGGCTTTCCCTGCCTACCCTGCGCCCCGGCCGTGGAATCGCCTCCCCCGCCACCGCCCCCACTGCCGAGGGCGATCGCGGCGGCGGCGATCGCGACCGCGGCGATCGCGCCCACGAGCAGGGCGAGTCGGCGCCGCCCGGGCGGCTTCGCCGAATCCTCGGAGGCTCGCTGGGTCGGCGCGGCGGTTGTCTCCCGCGTCGCCTCGAGTGGGGCGGTTGCGGCGGCCCCGGTGGCTCCGGTTCCCTCACTCGGGGTCTCGGCGGTTCGGGTCGCCGCCATGCCGGTGGCGACGGTTCGCTCGGGCAGCGCGACCTCGCCGCCGGAGACGGCGGCGGTCGCGGCGCGGCCCAGGTCCCCGGCCGAGGGAAAGCGCTCGTCGGGGCTCTTCGCCATCGCCCTCGAGATCACCCGGTCCAGGGCCTTGGGCACCAGCGGCGTGAACAGCGACGCCGCGGGGGCGATCGTCGTTGAGGTGGGCGTAGAGCCGCGCAGCCTCGCCATCGCGCGGGAACGGGACCTCGCCGGTGAGGATCTTGAACAGCAGGCAGCCGAGGGCGTAGACATCGGCGCGGGCGTCAACCTCACGGCCGCGGATCTGCTCGGGGGCGACGTAGTCGAGGGTGCCGACGAAGCGCCCGGTCTTCGTCAGGCCCGAGGTCGAGGCGACGTTGCGGGCGACGCCGAAGTCGGTGATGTAGGCGTGCTCGGAGCCCTCGGGGCCACTGAGCAGGACGTTGGCGGGCTTGACGTCACGGTGAACGAGGCCGGCGGCGTGGATCGCGTCAAGGCCGGCGGCGACCTGGGCGATCAGCGCCGCCGCCCGCTGCGGTTCGAGCCGGCCGGCCGAGATCAGCCTGCGGTTGAGGTCGGAGCCGGAGACGAAGCGCATCGCGATGTAGGGGATCCCGTCGACCTCGCCGGCGGCGTAGATCGGGACCACGTTCGGATGCTCGATCGAGGCGGCGATCCTCGACTCGTGGGTGAAGCGCTCGCGGAAGACGTCGTCGGCGCCGACGTCCGGGGCGACCAGCTTCAACGCCACACGGCGGTCGAGACCCGGCTCGACCGCCAGGTAGACGATCCCCATGCCGCCGCGCCCGAGGCGGCGCTCGATCCGGTACCCGGCGAACTCCGAACCCTCGCTGAGCTCGGACCAGCTGACTTCTCCCTCGCTCATGTCCTACACCCTAGCCCGGTGCCCGCGCCTCGGTGCCCGCGCGCCCGGTGGCCGCTCAGGCGCCACGGCTGCACTGGCGCAGGCCGATCTCCCGTGCGGCCTGGAATCGAAGTGCCTCGCCCTTGGCGATCTTTCGCTGGGCGGTCTCGTAGGCGGGATTGTCTCCCCTCAGCGCGGCGTCTCGCGCCTGCTCGAAGCGGCGAATCTGGATCTGGCGAAGCTCGAGGTAGGCGCTCCAGCGTGTGGCGATCTCCTCCGGCGCCTTCAGATGGCGCAACCGCGCCAGCGCATCCTGGGCGATCACCCGCTCCCTCTGCGCCTGGCGCGCGGCCTCCGCGAAGGTGTCAACGCGCCCTGATGCGACAGCGTTGAAGGCGCCCCGGCTCTCCGCGCAGATCTCGTCGGCGCGGCCGATCAGCCGCTTGGCAGCCGGCGAGGGGCCCGAATCGCCCGGGCGCTCGACCAGGAAGACCCCGACCCCGACCGCGGCACCGACGAGGCCGAAGATCAGCGCCGGGGGAACTCTGCGGCGCCTTCGCCGGGAGGCGGGCCCGTCGGGACCAAGCCGCGGCGTCGGCTCCTCGTGTGCGTAGCGCCGTGCCAGATCCCCGGTGGAGCCCTGCTCGTTCTCGAGCATCAACTTCGGCGCCGCGGCGGCGTCCCCGGTCGCGACCCAACGCTCCGATGCGCTCACCTCGCGCCCCGCAGCGGCGGCGATCGCGGCGCGGCCGAGGTCGCCGGCGGATGGGTAGCGATCACGCGGCTCCTTCGCCAGGGCCCGCTCGATCACCGGGTCAAAGTCGGTCGGGACGCCGCCAAGCGCGGAGGGCGGGCGCGGATCCTCGTGGACGTGGGCCCAGAGCTTGGCCGCGTCGGTCTCACGCTCGAAGGGAACCCTGCCGGTCAGCGCCCTGTAGAGGACACACCCGAGCCCATAGACATCGGCGCGCGCGTCCACCGGACCCTGCTCGATCTGCTCGGGCGAGACGTAGTCAAGGGTTCCGACCACCCGCCCCCCGCGGGTCAGCCCGCTCGTCGTAGCCGCCTGCTTGGCGAGGCCAAAGTCAGCGATATAGGCGTGCTCGGATCCCTCCACCCCCGCCAGCAGGATGTTCGAGGGCTTGACGTCGCGATGGACGAGGCCTGCCGCGTGGATCGCGTCGAGGCCCTCCGCGACCTGGCCGATCAGCCGCGCCGCCTCGGCGGGCTCGAGGCGGCGCTGCGCCAGCTTTGCGCCGAGGTCGAGGCCGGGGACGAGGCGCATCGCAATGAAGAGCCTCCCGCCCTCCCCGCCGAAGGCGTAGATCGGGATCACGTTCGGATGATCGACTCGCGCCGCCACCCGCGACTCGCGCTCGAACTGCTCGCGAAAGACCTCATCCGCCGCGGCGTCGGCGGCAATCACCTTCAGCGCGACGTTGCGATCGAGCGCCGTCTCCGTCGCCTCGTAAACGACCCCCATTCCGCCCCGGCCGAGCATCGGGCCGATCCGGTACCCCGCGAAGAGGGATCCTTCCTCCAGCTCAGCCATCTGAGGTACGGCTCCGGCGGCTATGCATCGGCGACGATGGTCGCAGAACCCCTCGCCTAACCTGCAGCGCGAGATGGACTCGCACGAGGGATTTCCGAATACCCGCTTCAGCCTCCTCGGGCGCAACGCCGACGGTGACGAGGTCTGGCTGATCCGGGGGATCTCGCAGAAGCTCTATCGCTGCCCCGGCTGCCACGGCGAGATCGAGATCGGGGCCGAGCACGTCGTCGTCCAAAACGTCAGGCGCCTCGGCGGAACCGACCACCACCACTGGCACCGCCGCTGCGCCGAGGAGCTGCTGATCCCGGAGCTGCGCGGGGTTGAGCGCGTGCAGGCGAAGGAGACACGACCCGACAAGCTCGAGGCCCGAGGGCGGGTGGTGTCGGGGCGACGCCGCAAGCCACGCAGCCGCTAGAGCTAGGCGGCGGGAGCGACTTGCCGAGCAGCCGCTGGGCGGCTGGCGCTACTGGGCGGTCGCCGCTACTTGTTCTTCTTCTGCTGGACCTGGACCTCGAGGCGGTCCACCCTCGAGGTCAGGTTGGCGAGCGAGTCGCGGGTCTTGTTCTGCTCGTTCTTGAGGGCGTTGACGTCGTTGGTGAGCGTGTTGACGTCGCCCTGCAGCGCCTTGATCTGCGCGGAGAGATTGTTGAGGTCGTTGCGGTCGATCGCCTGGCCCCCGGCGAGCCGCTTCTGGGCGCGCTCGGCCTGGCGCAGGCGGGCGCCCGCGGTGGCGATCGCCTTGCTCTGAGAGGCGAGGGCAAGCTTCAGCGCCGGCACCGACTTCTCGATCTGGGTCCGAACCGAATGCGCCAGCTCCTCGTCGCTGGTGGTGCTGTTCTTGGCGTCGATCGCGATCAACATCGCGACGACTCCGATGACGAGGGCGAGACCGCCGAGGACGAGGGGCCAGAGATTGCTTCGCTCTTCCAAGAAGCGGAAGCTACATCGCGACTCGGCGGAACCCGCACACGACCGCCGCCGCCCTCAGCGACCGCGCAGGTAGGCCTTGCCCTGCGCCTTGACCAGCTTCACGAGGTTGCCCAGGGCGAGATTGACGTCGTGGATGTGCAGGCCCCACCCCGGCCCGAGGAAGGCGCTCGGGGTGACGACCGGGCGGGGGTCGCCGGGGATGCGGGTGGCGTCGACCTGGAGCCAGTCGGCGCCGTCCTTGTGCATGCAGCGGGCGCGGTAGAGGCCCGGGTAGCGCACCCACGGGGTCGGCCCCGACGAGGTGAAGTAGGGCTGCAGGTCGCCGCTTCCACCGGAGAGCGCCGCCGGGTTGGAGCAGGCGATCTTCAGCTTGTTGGGATCGCCGCTGGGATCGAACGGGTCAGAGACGCGCCCGAACAAGGAGTCGGGGCCGCTCCGCGTCGAAGCTCGCGTAGGTGACGACGCATTCGCTGCGTTGATCGCTGCGACAGATCGGCAGGTGCTGGAAGCTGCCGCCGAGGTTTCGGCCCTTGGCCACGGTGACGTGACCGCCCATCAGCAGAGCCGAGACCAGGTGGGCACGGGCGCCGGGGTCGGGATCGATCTCATCGCCGAGCAGGGCGGTCAGCAACCGCGCGCCCTGGGAGTGACCGATGAGGACGACGCCGCGCCCGCGGTTGTAGTGGCGGAGGTAGATCGGCCTGCATCTAGCGCCGTGAGCGGTGGCTGCTTCGGTCGAGTGGACGAAAACCTCGATATGACAGAGGCAATCGTCCACTCGACTCGGTCAGCGAGCTACATCTACAAGCCCCACCGGGCGGGCCGACCTCGCGATTGCCGCACCGCCTGGCGTCGACATCCAGGACCGCTCGGCGCCGATCCCGGACTCTTGGCGCCGCGCGGCTTCAGGCCAGGGCTTAACCTACGGTCGAGACCATGGCCCGCCAGTACGAGTGCCTCGAAGCCGGTTGCGGCGAGGTGGTTGTCGCCGCAGATGAGCAGGCCCTGGTCGAGGCGGTCCAGCGCCACATGGCCGAAAGGCATGACAGCTTCGAGCTGGAGGATGTGATCATCGACATGTCCACGGAGGTCGAGGAGGAGGCGGAGAGCTGATGGCCGAGGAGCTCGTCAACGGCAGCAGCGGCAACGGAGAGCTGGACCCAGACGTGGTCCGCCGCTTCCACTTCACCCGCGAGATGATCAAGGGACCCGTCTACCGCAAATACAAGTTCGCGATCAACAGGATCTGGAACGTCGACGACCTCGACTTCACCGGGGACGCCGAGGACTGGAACCAGATCACCCCGGCGCAGCGCGAGGGCCTGCTCGGCGTCACCGTCCGCTTCCTCGCCGGCGAGCAGGCCGTCACCGACGAGCTGGTGCCGATGATCGCCGCCTCCCACGCGCTCGGGCGCTTCGACTGGGTCACCTACCTCTCGACCTTCCTCATGGAGGAGGCCAAGCACGCCGAGTTCTTCATGCGCTGGCACAGCGAGGTGGTCGGCATCCTCGAACCGGAGGAGGTCGCCAGGCACTTCCTCGTCCGTGGCGCCACGGTGGACCCGAGCGGGCGCTTCCAGGTGCGAGACGTCCTCCACGAAGCGCTGCCCAGGTACGGCCGGGCCCTGCTCGAAGCCGCAATGGACGGCACCGAGGAGGAGATCGAGCGCGCCTTCGTGCGCTTCTCGACTGCCTACAACGCCTTCGTCGAGGGCGTCTTGACGATGCCCTCCTACGAGATCGTCATCGACACCACCCTCCTCTGGGACGCCTTCCCCACCCTGCGCGAGGGCTTCCGCCTGATCCTGCTCGACGAGGGCCGCCACATCACCTTCGGCACCGGCTCCTGCCGGACCCTGATCGAGAAGAACCCCGACTACGAGGAGATCGTGCACGAGGTCTTCGACGCCTACCGCGGCAACGTCGTCGGCCTGGTCGAGTACCAGAAGGCCGTCCCGGGTCTCGAGGTGCAGAAGTACCAGGACCAGAAGGTCCGCCACTATCGCAACCGCTGCCGCGAGATGGGCGTAACCCCCGATCAGGAGCTGATCGACCAGATCCTCGATCCGGAGATCGACTTCGTGGTCGGAGTCGAGGCGGGCTAGATGGAGCGCTACCGGTAGAAGACGACGTAAAACGCGGCGGGCGAGCCCTTCCCCGACGCGACCGACCCCGGCTCAATGGTGAATACAAAGGCCTGAGTTCCCGCCTGGCACGAAGAGCCCGTTCCGGCCACAAACTGCGCGGATTGGAATGCCGAGTCGAGCTCGTCGATGGTCGCCTGGCCGCCCCTTGGGGTGAACGGAAGGCCGGAGAAGCAGTAGGTCGAGGTGCCTGTCAGCGCCACCGACCCGACGTTCTTTGACCTCGCCTGATCGAGAACGCCATCGCTGCTGACATGCGCAAAGGCGGCTGGCTCGGCGCTGGCTGCTGCCGGGACCCGGCCGAGGGTCGACTCGGCGACGTCGGAGCCGGTCAGTGAGTTGTTCTTGACCTTGGCGCCGGTCACCGCGTTCTTCTTGATCTGCTTGGAGCCGACGCTATTCTTCTTCAGCTGGGATGCGGCGTATGCGCCGCCCCCGAGAGCGATGAAGACCGCGACCGTCGCCATCACGTTGGCGTAGGTGAGGCGGTGGCGCACCTTCTTGAGCATCGCGTTCTCCCGCTTGTGGCTGCCGTCTGAATCCGAGCCTAAGCCCTGGGGCCGGCCGATCGCAACCAACCCGGCCCCAGGTGGTGGCTTCGGAGTCTTCAGCTCGAGCACCCGAGTTCCGTCGGGCGAGTACGGATTCCTATTCGTCGCGCGGCCCAATCAGGAGCGCACGGGCAACCGCAAGGACCTCACCGCTGGTCGAGAGCACGGCCGATCCCGCGTGGTGCTTGCGGCCGTCGATCTCGATCGGCCACCCGATCACGACATGCTCCTCGCCGGCGACGACGGGCCCGTCGATCCGTGCAGCGAAGCGCGCGAGCATGCTCAGCGGCAGCTCTTGGTCCTGGTACAGCGCGAAGTAGGTCGGGCAATCGAGCACTGCCCATATGAACTCCGCGAGCACAACTCCGCCCCGGTCGGCCGTCCAAGCCGGCGGCCTCCACGGCGACGCGACAAGCTGCCGGCCCTCGACCGCACCGGCGAAGACTCCAAACGCGTCCTCGCGCGCCAGCCCACAGACAAAGCAGTGACTGAAGACGCCATCGGCCAATCCCCTGTAGTAGGCCGCCGCCAGGCGCGCCTCGTCTGGGCTCACCGGTGCCGGAATCTCGAGGTCGATCCCAGCCACCGGACGCGCCTCGGCGATCACCGCCTCGCCGTCGTACACGCGCACCGAGCCGTCGGTCTCGGGGACAACGTCGAGCGGCGTATCGAGCGGCACCGGAGCCCGCAAACTGACCTCCGCCAGCCCCTCGACGAAGCCGGCGACGACGCCCGAGCAGTATCCACCGTTGCCGCTGTCGACGGGCCCGTTGAAGGCCGCAGGTACGGAGAATGACTCGGGCACGCCGCCGACCCTCTCACATCACGCGCCGTCGAGACCGGGGCCATTGGCGGTGGGGAAAGTCGCCGGCGCGACCAGCGTTAGCAGTTAGTGTTGAGCCCAGGCCGCCCAATCCGGCAAGGCCACTCCAAGCGCAGGAAACAGGGAGGTTCGCCGTTGTCTGATCGCCCGCTTCGCCCCGCATCCGCCAGGACCGCGAAGCTAGCCAAGCTCGCAGCCCTTGCGCTCGCCGCGCTCGCGATCGCGCCCGCGGTCGCCAACGCCCACATCTACTGGGCGAACGGTGGGACGAGCACGATCGCCCGCGGCGCTCTGGGTGGAGGGAGCGCCGACCTCAGCTTCATGAGCGGCGCCGACTTCACGGCCGGCGTCGCGGTCGACGCCCGCCACCTCTACTGGGCGAACGGCGCCACGAACTCGATCGGTCGCGCCAACATCGATGGCACGGACGCCAACCCGAACTTCATCAGCGGCGCCAGCGTCCCGTACAGCATCGCGGTCGACGCCAACCACGTCTACTGGACGAATTCCGGCACAACCACAATCGGGCGCGCCGACATCGACGGCACCGACGCCAACCAGAGCTTCATCAACCCCGTCAAGCCGATCGGCGTCGCGGTCGACGCACACCACCTCTACTGGACGGATAACGCCACGAATTCGATCGGCCGCGCCAACCTCAACGGCTCCGGCGCCAACCCGGGCTTCATCGGCGGCGCCAGCAACCCGGGTGGGATTGCGGTGGACGCCAAGCACATCTACTGGGCCAACGCCGGAGCGAACACGATCGGTCGCGCCAACCCCAACGGCTCCGGCGCCAACCAGAGCCTCATCGCTGGCGCCAACGAGCCGGTCGGCGTCGCGGTCGACGCACACCACGTCTACTGGACCAACGGCGCGAACGGCGAGGCGACCACGATCGGCCGCGCCAACCTCAGCGGCTCCGGCGCCAACCAGAGCTTCATCAGTGGCGCCGCTAGCCCGTTCGGCATAGCTGTCGATGCCCTGCCACCCCCGAACACCAAGATCAACTCGACCAGCATCAGCAGCCGCAAGCGCAAGGCGAGTTTCACGTTCTCCTCCTCGCAGCGCGGTTCGAGCTTCCGCTGCAGCCTCGACGGCGAGCCCTTTGGGGGCTGCGCCTCCCCGAAGACCTACACGGATCTGGCCAGGGGCAAGCACACCTTCAGGGTCAGGGCGCGAAACCCCCTGGGCGCCAGCGATCCCTCGCCGGCGAAGAGGAGATTCAGGATCTGACGCGGGGGGCACGCGTTGGCCTGGGTCGCTGCCGCGGGTCCGGCTTGAGGCCAGGATCATCCGGCCCAACAGTCGTCTCCCGCAGCCGCATTTAGGCTCCCTGCCCTGCCCTCCCTCGGCTACAGACTCGGTGTTGCCGGCGGGAGCCTCGGCGTGATGGCCGGAGTTCTTCAGTGGGCGTTTGGCGACGACATCCCGGAGTGGACCGGGAACAAGCTCCACCCCGTCCAGCTCGGGATCATCACCATCGTTCTCAGCCTTGTATCACTGATCTGCGTCCGATACCTGGAAGGCCATCGTGGGGGGCCGACTCGCGAACGAGCGCTGGCGGGATTCCTGATCCTTGCGACGGCGGGCATCTGCTTCACCACGGTCGGGCGGCTCTGGTACGTGCCGGGCCCGCTGCTCCTGGCCTCCCTGGCGCTTCTGCTGCGGAGATAACGGCTGGACGGACGGCGGGGACTTGACCGGCGGGTGGGACTCTGGCAAGGTTGGCCGCCTGAAGCGCCTGAACACTGCCCTTGTCGCACTCGGCCTCGGTCTTGCCCTGCTCGCACCGGTCGCGAGCGCCAAGGTAACGATCCTCAACAGCGACAGCGGACGACGGGTTGACACGATCTCGAAGAGCCGTTGCCGGGTGGACGGCAAGAAGGGCAATCAGGACTTCTTCGCCGCCGCGAAGTCCGACTCGGGCAAGTTCACGCTCACTGCGTTCATCGACGCGCCCGTGTTCAGCGGCTTCGGGCGTCACTACACGATCTTCTACGGGGGCAAGGACCCCGAGGTGTTCCTCCGCAGGAGATCCGACAACGAGCTTTTCAGCAACTTCAAGATTCCGGGCACGCCGGCCGGTGCCGTCGGGGGAGGCGCGATCGATTTCGGCGAGGGAGGCCGCAAGATGGGCGTCGGTCTCTCTCCCGCGTCGAACAGGAGCTTCACCGAGGGTTACGTGTTCGCCGGCGTGATGCGCTGCAAGTACCCGAAACGAAAGTAGTCAGGCTGGCTCATCGCCGCGCCGGGGGTCGTGGAAACGACCTCCGAGGATGGCGCGGCACCCCATCGCGAAGCGCAGCCCGAAGAGCGGCGCATTTCGCTTGCAGGTCGCGGGAGCGAGGGCGTCAGCCACAGGAGTAGGCTCGGGACCGTTAATCACAACGGAGGAGGGTCTCATGTATGTCCGGATTGCACGGTTTGAGGGTGGCGATACGTCGCGAATGGACGAGGTGATCGCCGGCACACGCGAGATGATCGACTCGACGTTCGACTCGCCGCCCGAGGGTTTGGAGGGTGTAAAGGCCGTATGGATGCTCGTCGACCGCGAGAACGCCAGGGGAGTCGGCGTAACCCTCTATGAGAACGAGGAGGACCTGCGTCGCGGCGATCAGGCGCTCAACGCGATGTCGCCAGCCGTCGAAGCCGGCCAGAGCCGCTCGAGCGTCGAGATCTACGAGGTAGCCCACCGCAGGGAGCGCGAATAGGGCCAACGAACGACCAGGCGGCGAGCCCGAGGGTCTGAATTTACCCTCAACTGATGCCCGCCTCCAGGGTTCCGCGGGGCAACTGCCCCGTTCCTCGCAAAAACACGGGCGCACCTGCAGAAGAAGGGCCCTGGCCATCTCGGGCGGCGACGTCCACAGCACCCGGACTGGTCAACCCGAGACGCCGCGCAGGCAATCGGCGAAGCCGCCGTCGGGTGTGTGGAGGCTCAGCATCCTCCGCGCGCGCCCGGACCCGCGGCACCTGAACCTGTGCTGCACGCCGCGCGGGACCGAGACCAGTGTGCCGGGCCCCACGGTCTGACTCCTCCCCGCGAGCATCGCCTCCAACTCTCCCTCGACCACGAAGAACGAGTCGACCCGGCTATCTCAATGCTGACGATCGCTTCCCTTGCCGGCAGGCCGCCCCGCGGTGGTTTCCCCGCCTCTACCGCGCGTCCAGCTCCCAGGAGAGCTCGTCAAAGGGTTGATTGTCGCTTCCCGACCAGGTGGTCTCTCGGACGTTGATGGGATGGCTCGCGAGTCCGGGCCCGGCGAAGGTGTGATCTTCATAGCTGATCCCGTCCTTGCCGCAGTTGATCGTCACCTCGTAGGTCGGGTTCTTCGGATGGATGGTCAGGCCGTATGTCTTCATCCCCGGATCGAAATCCAGCGAGGACAATTGGTCCGGGGCTGTCTCCAGGCCGCCGCTGCGGCTGCATCCCCTTGCGTCGACGCCGGACACGGCGAGGTGCGCCTGTCCCGAGGCAACCCGGTAGTGGAAGAAGTGCGTCTGCATTGACTTGCCGCCGTCGTATCTGAAGGTGATCTCGTAGGTGGCGCTGTCCTTGTATACGTTCTCATCGGTTGTCGAGTGGATCGATCCGGTCCACCTCCGAGGAATCACGGAGAAGTGGGGCCCCTCCCTGCAGCTCATCCCTCCTCCCCGTCCGTTGACCGGGACGCAGACCTGGGGAATCCGGGGGCCGAGCCCCTCGTCACTGAGTACCGCTCCGAATGTGCCGAGGGCTACGCTCTTTTGCTTTCCAGGCTTGACGCTGGGGAGGTCGAACTCGGATTCGGCGAAGAAGTGATCTCCCGGGCGCGCCACCTTGAGCACGCCCCCTCCGTCCTTGGAAGCCGCCTCGCCCTTGTTCTTGACCGTTGCGACGAGCTGAAAGGCGCTGCCGTTCCAGAAACTGTGCAGGGGCTTCTGCTCGTTCGGGGCTGCCTTCACCGAGGTGACCACCAGGTGCGGCTTCTTCTTAGCCGCCGACGCCACCGCGGGGAAGAGCACCATCACCAGAACCGCGATCGGCAGCACGCGCATCAGGCGGCTCTTTCCCACGCTCCCCCTCGGCACCAGACAAAGGTATCAAATTGCACAAAGGGCGCACTACCACCCCCCAAGCTGCTGCGGCAGATCCTCATTGACCTGGCGGCGGTCTCCGAGCTTCTGGCCGAGGAGTTGTCGGCCAGGAGGAGGGCCGCTCGGTAGCGGGCTGCTAAGACTGCACGGTGGCCTTGACCGCAGAGCAGCAGCAGATCGTGGAGGTGACAGGCCCGGCGAGCGTCAACGAGGGGCAGACCCTCGAGCAGGCCCGCTACTTCGCCGCCGAGTCGTTGCTCTGGTGGTTCCAATTCGACGGCTCTTGCCTCTGCCGAGTCAGGCCGAGGTGGTAGAGGCTCGCGAGGCTCTCGACTGACCCGATCGGGTCGAGTGCCCTTGTCAGAACCCCGGGGCGTGGATCGACCGCCATCGGACACCCGCCGAGCGATCGAGCGGCGCAAGGCTCTCGACCTCGAGCGGGGGTGCGGCCAAGATGTCCTGAGGGCCCGGATGGCCGCGGTGCCCGAGGCTCAGATGGCGAGGGGCCAGCAGGAGGCGGGAGCGGTCTATGCGTTGCGCTCGACCTTGATCGACCTCGCCGCGGTATCCGAACTCTCCGCCGAGAGCCTGACCTCGAGGCGCTGAGCATTGGGCCCTGCCCGGCCTCGCGCTTGGCCTTGAGGTAGCTCAGCACCCGGGAGAGCGCCATCGAGTCGGCCTGAGTTATTGGTCGATCGGCCCCGATCGGTGTTGGTCGGCGCAATCGCCTTCCGCGGCGGATCAACTCGAGGCTGATGCTGGTCGTGCCCTTCGTCGTCTGCTCCTCTCGGTTTCGAGGGGGGAGCCGCGGCGGGCCGTGACCGAGCCCATTCGCCGAGAACCCGCCGCAGCTGCCCCACGATGGGCCGGGAAGGACTCGAACCTTCGACCTACGGATTATGAGTCCGCTGCTCTAACCAGCTGAGCTACCGGCCCGCGCCACTTGATTATGGCTCGGCCATGCGGATCCTGGCCCGCCAGGCCGTCGGTGCCTATCAGCGGTCACGTCGATACGTCTCGCCGTTCTGCCCAGCGGAAGCATGGGCGCACGTTTCCTAGGGCCTAGAACACGTACGAGCAGCTCCTGCCCCAGCGATAGAGGAGTTGAATCCCCGTATCGCTCGCGCCTGACAGCTCGACCACCTGGGCATCGCTCGCTCGCTTTGCTCTGCTCGTGATACACGCCGCTTTCTGGGGCGGCACACCGAGCTTCTCGAGCCTGAGGGGCAGTGTCGCTGCTATCGCGCCCCTGAGCAGCTTCATCGTCGCCCGATTGGGATTCGGCGCTACGACGCTGCCGCGGTCGAGGCAACCGCCAGCCACTGCCGCGGCAAAGATAGCGCCGAAGAACCCCTGGTTCCTGGGCACCTTGTCGCCGGCATAGAGCTGCTCAACCCTCGATGCCGGAATCTTCCTCAGCTCGCCGAGCACGCAGGACTCATAGGCCGGGTTCAGGTTGGTTTGCCCGTAGACGCCATCTGCTTCGGCGACAAGGCGCTCCTTCGGGGACGCATCCTTCGGCACAACGACGACGAACCCGCCGATCTCGACCTTCTCGGTATCGGACCCACCGCCGCACCCCGCGACGACGACCGCAAATACGGCCAGCGCGGTGATGGCGCTCAACCTCGAGAGGGGAGCTCCCCTGGGTCTTATCGCCCGCGGCCGGATGGAAACGGCAACCGCTCCCGGCTCAGACGCTGAAGAGCTGGGCGAGGGAGCGGCCGACGTCGGGCGGCTCCTCCTCGCCGGCGGCGGCAGCCGCGGCACCCTCGGCGAAGGCCTTGGCGGCGTCTGCTATCTGGTGGGCGCGTCCGGGGCGGAGGTCCTTCGCCTTGGCTGCCTCGGCGAGGTCGGACTCCATCAGGCCTGCCAGCTCGGCCAAGCGCTGGAGTCCGACCACCGCGGACGTCCCCTTGAGGGCGTGGGCCTCGAGGCGCAGGGTCTCGAAATCGGTGGTGCCGGTCTCGAGGCCGGCGGAGATGACATCGCAGCGCCGCCGAGCCTCGACGGCGAAGGACCCCTTCAGGGCTGCCTCGGAATCTGTCTCGCTCATTTGCCGGCCACCCCCTCGACGGCCCTCTCAAGTTCGTTGACGCCGAAGGCGCCTTCTATCACGGTCTGGACATCGCCGTTGCTGTCGATCACGAACACCCACGGCTCGCTCGGGAGGCTGAAGGCGCGAACCTGCGGCCGCACGCCCTTGCTCGGGTCGTTGTCGTTGTAGATCTCCATGTGGATGAACTCGACCTTGTCCCCGTATTTCTCCTGCACCTGGGCGGCCACGTCAACCACCGGGCCGCAGACGCGGCTCTGGCAGAACTGGGGCGTGGCGAAGATGAGGACGATCGGCTTCTTGCCGAGAGCGTCGTAGAAATCTTCCTTGTTCATCGCCTCGGGCGGGACCCGGGTGGTGATCTTCGAGAGGTCGCCTCCGACCGATGCCGGGGTCGGCGTGTGTATCCGGGGCGGGCGCTGGCCGACCCTGGGGACACCTGAGAACTGGCCAACGATCGCGCTCGGCAGAAGGGTCGCCTTGAGCTCACTGCCGTCCTTGATCATCGCCGCGATCCGCCACTCGCCATTGCTGGGGAAGTTGACGTCGGTGACGTAGACGGCGGTGGCTGAATCGGGATCGTTCGAGGTGGTTGCGGCGCGAAAGGCGGGCTCGGTCACGAGACTCTCGATCGCCGCGGGAAATGGCCCGACGGCGGGCTGGTCGAGGGCCTTGGCCTCGGCCTTGGCCGGCGGAGGGGACGGGCCGGTGGCACCGGTCGCCCCTGTGGATCCCGTCTCCGTCGGCTTCGTCGGAGGGACCTTGGCGAAGTAGAGGGCAACCTCGGCGTCGGGCACCTGGGTTCGGTCGGCCTCGAAGACACCGAAGGAGTAGCGGTTCTCGCCCGTGTAGAAGACCTGCGACGCGGGTGAGACGACGAGGCTCGAGGGTCCGGAGGCGGAATCGAGGACCTCACCGAGGGTCTTGCCTTGGGCTGCCGGGAAGTCGGCCGCGGGTGGAGCGGGGCGATCCGTGACCGTGACCGAGGTCGAGCCGGTGGAATCCGAGCTGCCGCAGGCGGTCGCGAACCCGGCGACGGCGAGCAGGCAGAGGCAAGCGGAGGCGATCCGGAGGAGGCGCACGCGGCCATGTTAGTCAGGCGTCGCCGGCGGCAGCACCACGGCGGACGCCCGGCCTGCGCTCACCCGTACTAGGGTGGCGCGGACCTGAAGGCGAGCGAGAGGAGCGGGCGTTGGCGGATCGAGCGGCACTGGTGACGGGAGCATCGAGCGGGATCGGCTTGGCGATCGCGAGGGCGCTCGGCGACGAGGGCTACTCGCTGACCGTCTCGGCGCGCCGCCCGGAGAAGCTCGAGGCGGCCGCCGAGGGCCTGCGAAGCGATGGCTACGAGGTGCTGAGCGTGCCCGCCAACATGACCTCCGAGGAGGAGATCGTCGGCCTCTTCGACAGGCACCGCGAGACCTACGGCCGGCTCGACGCTCTCGTCAACAACGCCGGAGTCGGGTTCGGCCAGGCGATGGAGGAAATCGGGACCAAACAGCTCGACATGCAGTTGGGGATCAACCTGCGGGCGCTGATCATCGGTACCCGTGAGGGGCTGCCGATGCTGCGCGAGGCGGGCGGCGAGCACGGCAAGGCGCTGATCGTCAACACCGCCTCGATCGCCGGCAAGTCGGGTCAGGGCTGGCTCTCGGTCTACGCCGCAACCAAGGCCGCCGTTATCAACTTCAGCCATGGCACCCAGAAGGAGCTGGGCGACGCCGGGGTTCAGTGCACGGCCCTTGCCCCCGCCTTCGTCGACACGCCGATGACCGAGTTCGTCAAGGAGCACGTCAAGGCGGAGGAGATGATCCAGCCCGACGACCTCGGCGAAGCCGTGCGCTTCCTGCTGCGGACCTCGCGCTACTGCCTGGTCCCGGAGATCGTCTTCATGCGACCCGGCGACGGGCTCTAGGCGATCTGGGCGGGCTCGCGCTCGGGCGCGTCGCTGCGTTGGTCAGGCTGCGGGGAACGGCGGCGGCCGATCCGCCTGCGCAGGTCATAGACGCGGAAGCGATCACGGCTGCGGCTCGGTGCCGGCGGGCGCGGGCGGGCGCGGATCTCCTCGAGGGCGGAGTCGTCGAGCAGGCTCATCTCGAGGTAGGTGCGCAGGGCCCTGATCTCGCGCCGGGTGGCGTGGCGCGAGCGCTTGCCCGCGCCCGTGAACTCGTCCCAGGCACGGGCGAAGGAGGCGAAGTCGGTGCGGCCGCCATTCCGGTGGGCGGCGAGCATCGGGCAGACGCCCCCGTCGGCGTCGGTGTAGGCGCCGACGATGATCTCGTTTGCGTCGAGGCCGCGCAGCATCGCCTCGCGGGTGTGGCGGGGCAGGCCCTGGGCCGCTGCCCGCAGGCGGGCCGAGCGGCGGCTCTTCCTTCTCGCGAGCATCTGCGAAGGGATAGCGCCTCGGGTGGGTTCGCAGCGGGCCTAGGGCGAGGTCGAACGGGAAGTTTCATGCTCTTGGGACGGCCGTGAGCAAGGGCGGGCGTCTGCGGCTCCTGGTCGCGGCCTTCGGTGATCCGGGGCACGCCTTCCCGGCGATCGCCCTGGCTCGCGCGCTGGCGGGCCGCGGGCACTCCGTCGTGGTCGAGTCCTGGGAGCGCTGGCGCGAGGCGGTCGAGGGAGTCGGGCTGGATTTCACCGCGGCCGAGGAGTACCGGACGTTCCCCCCTCCCCCGCCGGACTCCCCCGAGGGTGCCGGCGCCGCCGACGCCGCTCGCGCGCTCGCCCCGCTGCTGGAGGAGATGCGCCCGCACGTCGTCGTCAGCGACATCCTCACCCTGGCGCCCTCGCTCGCCGCCGAGGTCGCGGCGGTCCCGCGGGCGACGCTGATCCCCCACATCCACCCGCTGCACGAGCCGGGGCTGCCCTTCTTCGCCTTCGGGGCGCAGCCGCCGCGCACCGCGGCGGGCCGCGCGCTCTGGACCGGCGCTCTGCCGATTCTGGAGACGGGCCTGAGGCGCGGCCGGCGCGAGCTGAATGAGCAGCGCGGGCGCCTCGGACTGGAGCCGCTCGATCGCTTCCACGGCGGCATCAGCGAAGAGCTGGCGATGGTTGCGACGTACCCGCAACTCGAGTACCCCCGCCGCTGGCCGCCCGGGGTCGAGGTGACCGGCCCGATGACCTTCGAGCTGCCATACCCGGACATCGACCTTCCCGAGGAGCGCGCGCCGCTGCTGCTGGTCGCGCCGAGCACATCGCAGGACCCCGGCAACCGCCTCGTACGGGTGGCGCTGGAGGCGATGGCGGATGAGCCGGTGCGGGTGGTGGCGACGGTCAACCGGGAGGCCTCGGGCGAGCTGCCGGAGGCCCCCGCCAATGCGATTCTCGTCGACTGGCTCAGCTACAGCCAGGTGATGCCGCGAGCGTCTCTCGTGATCTGCCACGGAGGCCACGGGACGGTGGCGCGGGCGCTCGGCGAGGGAGTTCCGGTCCTGACCTCACCGGTCGCAGGTGACATGAACGAGACTGCGGCGCGGATCACCTGGGCCGGCGTCGGGCTCTCGGTGCCGTGGCGGCTATGCCGGCCGGGTCCGATCCGCTGGGCGGCGCGGAGATTGCTGGACGAGCCCGATTTCGCGATGCGCGCCGAGGCGATCGCCGAGTGGGGCCGGGCGCACGACGGGGCGCAGCGGGGAGCGGAGCTGGTCGAGGAGTTGGCGCGGCGGCGCGCGAACACCTAACTCCCCCGAGTGGATTCGAACCACTACGAACTGATTAACAGTCAGTCATGCTGCCGTTACATCACGGGGGACAGTGGCCGAACACTCCCAGGCCAGCGATGCATTCTAGTTGGGGGACGGCGACTCAGCGCTCGGCGTTCCTCGCTCCGGTCGGCGCCCGCTACGACGTGCTCCGGGAGCTCAGCCCGGGGGGATCAGATCGAGGCTCCGCCGGTCGATGTGGACGGCGACCTGGAAGCAGGTCGGCGGGCACTTCGGCCCGTTGGGGCGAACCCGCGCGACCGGCGCGCGGACACCTCGGCGCAGGATCACCCGGCCGTCGCCATCGGTCACCGCGAGCCTCACCGAGACCCGGCGCCCGGCCCTGAGGCCGCGCACCGAGAAGAACGCCCCGCCCTGAGACCGGCGCCGCGAGTAAACGCGGCACTTGCGCCGCAGGCAGACCCTGATCGCGGCGGCATCGTCGACCTTCGCCGTGATCGGCGCCAGATCGAGCGCCAGGCCCGACGTGCAGCCGATCTCGGTGCAGGGCACGTCAGCCAGGCGTGACGACCCGCCCCCGCACCCTGTTGAGAGGGCGACGACGCAAAGGGCGGCTGCGAGCTGGTATCGGCGGCTCATTCCAATCCAACTACGCGCCGGACCCGGCCCCGTCACCGGCTCCCCGCTCCCAACACGGCGTCCCCCGCTCGAAAGGCTGCGTGTTTTCCGGGTCTATAGACCCGGAATTCGTTCCAACATTCGAGTTCCGGCCGCCCCTGGCCCGCGACCGCCGCCCCTCGGCCACGACCCGCTGCCCCTCGGCCGCGACCCGCTGCGCGCTCGGCCCGCCTCAGCCCGCCACCTGCTCGGGCTCAGCCCGTCACCTGCTCAGCCTCGGCGATCCGCTGCACCAGGTCGGCGCGCTTTCGGCTGAGCTCGGCCCGGCGCTCGTAGTCGTCACCAGCGGCGCCGATCTCGGCCTCGAGGCGCCTCTGCTCAAGCTGGAGGAAGTTGAACTCCATCGCCTCGGCCGAGGCAGGCTCGGCGCGGGCCATGATCACCAACTCGCTGACGATGCCCGCCAGCTCGGCGTCGTCGTGAGGCAGGCCCGCCCCGGGGTCGGAGAGATGATCCCGCAGCCAATCGCGGGCTCTGACACCGGCCGGAGAGAGATGCTCATCGGTCAGCCGCTGCAGGTAGTCCGCCCCCTCCCCTGGCTTGGCGATGCACATCGCCAGCAATGCGCGCTCGCGACGCTCGCGCGGAGTCAGCTCGACAACGGCCCCAGCCGGGCCCTCGATCCAGTCTCCCTGCCCGGCGGGCGTCGCCGCGCCGTCTCCCCCACCCCGCCCCCTGGCAGCGCTCGCGCGGCGCAGGACCATCGCCGGGTCGAGGTCGAGGCGCTCGGAGACCCTGCGCACGAGGTCGTCGCGGCTCGCCGACTCGCCCATCTCGCCGAGCACCGGCGCCACCTCCGACAGTGCCCGGTCGCGCTCGGCCGGAGAGGAGGAGTCGGCCCCGTCGAGCACCAGCATCACCCGGAACTCCGGCAGCTCGACGGCGTTTTCGACCAGCTCCCGGAAGCGCTCGGCCCCGCCCTCGGCGGCGAGCATGTCGGCCGGGTCCTCGCCCGCCGGCATCGCCGCGATCCGGATCCGCATCCGCCTCCCGGCCGCCACCCGCTGCGCGCGAAGCATCGCCTCCTGTCCGGCGGAGTCGGCGTCGAGGGCGAGAACGACCTCCTCGACCATGCCCGAGAGCGCGGCGATCTGGTCCTCGGTGATCGCGGTCCCCATCACCCCCACCGCCTCGGCGATCCCGGCCTGGTGCAATGCCAGCACATCGGTGTAGCCCTCGACGACAACCGCCCGGCCGGCCTTGGCGATCGCCCCCTTCGCCTGGTCGACGCCGTAGAGGATGCGGCTCTTGCGGAAGAGCTCGGTCTCCGAGGTGTTGATGTACTTGGCGCCCTGCTCGTCGCGCATCGCCCGGGCGCCGAACCCGAGAACGCGGCCGCGACGGTCGCGGATCGGGAACATGATCCGGGTGCGGAAGCGGTCGTACTCGCCACCCTGGCGCCCGCGCTGGATCAGGCCGGCCGCCTTCATCTCGGCGACTCCGAAACCCGCCCGCTGGCCCCGCGTCAGCACCTGGTCCCAGGCGCTCGGCGCGTAGCCGACGCCGAAGCGCCTCAGCACCTCCTCGCCGAGCCCGCGCCCGAGCAGATAGGCCCGCGCCTTCTCGGCCTCACCCGCGTCCCAGAGGAAGCTCTCATAGAAGGCGGCCGTGCGCCCCAGCAGCTCGCTCACCCGCGTCCGCTTCCTCCGCTTCTCCTCCTCGCGCGGGTCCTCCTTCTCGCGCTCCAGCTCGACCCCGTAGCGGTCGGCGAGCAACTCCACCGCCTCGCCGAATCCGACCCCCTCCTTCTCCTCGACGAACTTGATCACATCGCCCCCCACGCCACAACCGAAGCAGTGGTAGAGCTTCTCCGTCGGCTCGACCGAGAACGAGGGCGTGCGCTCCTCATGGAATGGGCAGAGCCCGACCCAGCGCGCCCCCTGGCGGCGCAGGTCGGTGTGGGTGGAGATCACCTCGACGATGTCGGAGGCCTCCTTGACCCGCTCGAGGCTGTCTGCGGAGATCATCGCCATCGGCTCACCGTAGCGCCCCGACCGGGAGGCCTCCCGATCAGAATCTCGCTTGTTCCGGGATCGTCAGGTCGGTGAAGCGGGCGATGCAGTAGCGGTCGGTCATCCCGGCGATGTAGTCGACTGTCCGCTGAGAGGGATCCGCGCCCGGATCGGCGACCGGCACCTCCCCGGGGTGTTCGATGTAGTGGTCGAAGAGCCCGCGCATCGTTCGGTGGACCCGCTCGTGCTCGCGACGCGCCGCCGGGCCCAGGTAGACCTGGTCGAACATGAACTTGCGAAGCCGCAGCATCGCTCCCCCCAGCTCTTCGCTCTGGACGATGTCGCCGGTCTCCGACGAGCGCTCGACGATGTCGGTGACCAGCGTGTCGATCCGCTTCGAGCCAGTCGGCCCGAGCAGCTCGATCTCGGCCCGCGGCAGGTCGGATTGCTCGAGGATGCCGGCCCGCAGGGCATCGTCGATGTCGTGGTTGATGTAGGCGACGCGATCGACCAGCTTCACGATCCGCCCCTCCAGGGTCGCCGGCTTCACCGGCCCGGTGTGGTTGAGGATTCCGTCGCGGACCTGCTCGGTCAGGTTCAGTCCGCGGCCGTCGCGCTCGAGCACCTCGACAACGCGCAGCGAGTGGACGTTGTGCCTGAACTCCCCACCCCCGCGCTCGCGCAGCGCCTGGTCGAGCGCCTCCTCGCCTATGTGACCGAAGGGCGGGTGTCCGAGGTCGTGGCCGAGGCCGATCGCCTCGGTCAGGTCCTCGTTGAGCCCCAGCGCCCGCCCCACCGTGCGGGCGATCCCGGCGGCCTCGAGCGTGTGGGTGAGGCGGGTGCGGTAGTGATCTCCCTCGGGCGCGACGAAGACCTGGGTCTTGTGCATGAGGCGTCGGAACGACTTCGAGTGGACGATCCGGTCACGGTCGCGCTGAAACGGCGTCCGCAGCGGGCTGTCCGGCTCCGGCTCGCGGCGATTCGCCGGGTAGGAGCGAACCGCGCTCGGGGAGAGGTGATCGGGCTCCCAGGCGCGAACGCGCTCCTCCAGTGGGGCCGCCACCGTCCCCGTCTCACTCATCGCCTCCGCCCTCCCCCGGCTCGATCGCAGCCTGCGCCGCCGCGACCCTTGCGATCGGGACCCGGTAGGGGGAGCAGCTGACGTAATCGATGCCGATGCCGTGGAAGAACCGGATGCTGTCGGGATCACCGCCGTGCTCGCCGCAGACGCCGCATGCCAGGCCGGGGTTCTCTTCGCGGCCCCTGCGAACCCCGGTCTCGACCAGCTCCCCGACCCCGGGGACGTCGAGAGTCTCGAACGGGCTTCGGTCGATGATCCGCCGGCTCAGGTAGTCCGGCATGAAGCCGCCCTCGACGTCGTCGCGAGAGAACCCGAGTGTCGTCTGAGTGAGATCGTTGGTGCCGAAGCTGAAGAAGTCGGCGTGCTCGGCGATCCGCTTCGCCACCAGACACGCGCGGGGGAGCTCGATCATGGTGCCGATCGTCAGCGGCACGTCGCGGCCGACCTCCTCGATCGCGTTCTCAGCCGCTCGCTCCACCGCCGCACGGAGAATCTCCAGCTCCGCCTCGTAGGCGACGAGGGGGAGCATGATCTCCACGTGCGGGGTGTCGCCACCGCCGGCCGCGTCGGCGGCGGCGAGGACCACCGCCCGCGCCTGCATCTCATAGATCTCGTTGAAGAGCATCCCGAGCCTGATCCCCCGCGTCCCGAGCATTGGGTTGGTCTCCTGAAGGTCGTGGACCAGCGCCAGTCGGCGCTGCGCCTCGTGGATCTCGGCCTCGTTGCCCAAGCGCTCGACCCGGTGCAGATCTTCGCGGAAGAGCCCCAGGGGAAGGAACTCGTGAACCGGCGGATCCAGCAGGCGGATCGTCACCGGGAGCCCCTTCATCTGGTCGAAGATCGCTCTGAAGTCGGCTCGCTGGAGCTCCCCCAGCCGCGTCAGCGATTCTCTGTACTCGGAGTCGGCCGTACCCAGCTCCGCGTGGGCGCCCTCCTCACCGCCCGCGGCCCTCGCCCGGGCCCGCCGCCAGCTCTCAGCGGCGAGGAACATCCGGCGCACCAGCTCCTCGCGGTCCTCGCCGAAGAACATGTGCTCGGTCCGGCAGAGGCCGATGCCCTCGGCGCCGAAGGAGAGCGCCCTCTTCGCATCCTCGGCAGAGTCGGCGTTCGCCCGAACCCTGAGGGATCGCTCCTCGTCCGCCCAGCCGAGCAAGGTCGCGAAGTGGTCGCCGATCTCCGGGCGCACCAGCGGTACTTCGTCGAGTGTCACTGTCCCGTTCGAGCCGTCTATGCCGATCACCTGGCCGGCCACCAGCTCGACTCCGCCGACGCGGGCGAGACCGGCCTCCTCGTCGATCTTCAGATCGCCGGCGCCGCAGACGCACGGCCTCCCCATCCCGCGGGCGACGAGGGCTGCGTGCGAGGCCTTTCCGCCCTCCGACGTGAGGATGCCGCGCGCGGCGTGGAACCCGGCCACGTCGTCGGCCTCGGTGAACGGACGCACCAGGATCACGTCCTCCCCGGCCTCCCCGCGCCTGACTGCCTCGGCCGCGCTCAGCACCATCGCTCCGGTCGCGGCGCCGGGAGAGGCGGCGACACCCTGGGTCAGCACCTCGTAGGAGAAGCCGGGGTCGAAGGTCGGGTGCAGCAGTGCGTCCAGTGACGCGGGGTCAAAGGTCATCAGGGCACCGCGCCGGTCGAGCAACCCTTCGGCTACCGCATCGTGGGCAAAGCGAACGGCGGCCTGCGCGGGGCGCTTCGCGCTGCGGGTCTGGAGCAGATACAGCCGGCCCTCCTCGATTGTGAACTCGACGTCCTGCATATCGCCGTAGTGGCGCTCCAACAGGCGGAGAATCTCCAGCAGCTCCGCGTGAGCCTCCGGCAGCCGCTCGTCGAGCGAGTCGAGGCCCTCGGGAGTGCGGGTCCCGGCGACGACGTCCTCTCCCTGGGCGTCGAGGAGAAAGTCGCCCGAGGGTGTCGGCTCGCCGGTGCGCTCGTCGCGGCTGAATGCGACCCCCGAGCCGGAGGTCTTTCCCTTGTTGCCAAAGACCATCTGCTGCACGTTCACCGCGGTTCCCCAATCGTCCGGGATGCGGTTGATCCGCCGGTAGGTGACGGCCCGCTCCCCGTTCCATGAGTCGAAAACGGCCCTGATCGCCTGACGCAACTGCTCGCGAGGGGTCCCCGGGAATCCCTCGCCCGTCTCCTCGGCGAAGATCCGCTTGAAGGTCGCCGTCAGCGCCCGCAGGTCGGCGGGCGTCGAGGCCGGTGTCCTCCGCGACCCCCTTTTCCTCGCGCGCACTGCGCAGCGCCGACTCGAACTGCGATGAGGGGATGGACCGGACCACGTCGCCGAACATCTGCACGAAGCGCCGATAGGAGTCCCAGGCGAAGCGCTCGTTGCCGGTGCGCTCGGCGAGCCCCTCGGCGGCGGCCTCGGAGAGACCGAGGTTGAGCACCGTCTCCAGCATCCCCGGCATCGAGTCGCGCGCGCCGGAGCGGACCGAGACGAGCAGTGGGTCCTCGCGATCCCCGAGACGCTTCCCGCTCCGCCCCTCGAGCGTGGCGAGGGCCGCGTCCACCTGGGCATCGAGGCCGGGGACCTCGCCCCCGCCCGCCTGCATGTGGGCCACACAGGCCTCGGTCGTGATCGTGAACCCGGCCGGTACTCGGTCGGCGCCAAGGATCCTCGTCATCTCGGCGATGTTCGCCCCCTTGCCGCCGAGCAGCTCGCGCATCTCCCTGCGAGCCTTCCGAGAACTCGTAGACGTAGCGGGTCTCGGATGTGGTCTGTGTCAAGCGGCGGGCACCCTCGCCCGCCGATTCTAGTCTCGCGCGCGCCCGCTCAGGCGGCAGCCCGCAGGCGCACATGGGCATGATGCTCGAGCGTCTCGGTGACCGCGCGCTCGGCCTGGCGCAGCGCACTGCGCCCCGCCTCCGGCGCCTCCGCCAGGGGATTGCCGAGCGCGTCGACCATGAAGCGGTGTGCCTGCGGGGAGAGGTCGAAGGAGCCGTGCTCACAGCCCGCGCACACCACCCCTCCCGCGGCGCCGGAGAAGCCGCTGAGGTGCTCGGCCTCACCGCAGCGAGCGCATGATGCGAGCTCAGGCGAGAACCCCGCCGCGAGCGCCAGCTTGAGGCGGAAGGAGAGCGCGGTCTCGAGGCGGGGCTCGACCGCAGGCTCGTCCAGGTGTGCCAGGTACCGGCAGAGGAGGTTGTAGGCGGGAGGATTCGGCTGGGCCGAGTCGAGCAGGCGCAGGACCGCGTCGCAGGCGCGCGCACCCGCCGAGAGCGCCGGCCCGCTCGAGCGCAGCCTCGCATAGCCCGCCACCGTCGACGCGGCGGTCACGGTCGCGAGGTCTCCACGCCCCTCGTGGAGGACCAGGTCGAGGCGGAAGAAGGGCTCGAGCCGCCCGCCGAAGCGCGAGCGCGGGCGCCTCGATCCCTTGGCGATCGCCCCGATCCGCCCGCGAGCGGTCGAGTAGAGATGGAGGATGCGGTCGGCCTCGCCGTAGCGGATGCTGCGCAGGACGATCGCCTCGGTCTTCAGGGTCCCGGGCATGAACTCTCCACCTTGACCACCGCCCCGGACGGTGACGTGGGACCTTTGATACAGGACATAGCTGCTTCAAAGGTCCCACCCCCGGGGGGGGTGCCGAGGGGACCGGGCGGCGCTGCGCGGGGGTCAGGTGCCGACCGCGTCGCGGATCGCGGCGGCGGTCACGGTCGCGGCCAGCGTGCCCACGGCGAGTGCCGCGAAGCGGTCCTCGGCGGGCTCCCCCGATGAGAGGCAGAAGACGACGTCGCCGTCGAAGTCGGTGAAGACGGGGTCGACGGCGCGGGCGACACCGGCGCTCGCCATCCGCGCGACCCGGGCGCAGGTGCCGCGGTCGAGGCCGGCGTCGGTGAGCACGCAGACGAGGGTCGTGTTGCGCTCCTCGATCCGGCTAAAGTCAGGCGGCGCCCGCATCGCGGCGATCGCCTCGGTGGTGGAGACGGGGCCGCCGTTGTCGCCCCGGGCGGCCCCGATCAGGGTGCCGTCCTCGCCGACGACGTCGCCGAAGGCGTTGACAACGGCCAGCGCCGTCACCCGCTCCCCCCTGCCCGAGAGCGCCGAGGCCGCGCCGATGCCCCCCGCGCAGGCGCGCTCGCGACCGAGAATCTTGCCCACCGCCGCCCCGGTGCCGGCGCCGACCCGACCGAGACGGAGGTCGCCCCCGGAAGCATCGTCGCAGGCGGCTCTGCCCTGCTCGGGTCCCGGCCGCACCGAGCCCTCACCCGCGGCGAGGTCATAGATCACGGCGGCGGGGACGATCGGCACGACGCCTCCGGGCGTCGGGTGCCCGCGGCCGCGCTCCTCGAGCCAGGCCATCACGCCGTCGGCCGCGGCGAGACCGTAGGCGCTGCCCCCGGAGAGCAGCACCGCGCTCGCCTCATGCGGCCCCGCGAGCATCCCGACGACGTCGGTCTCGCGCGTCCCCGGGCCTCCGCCGCGGATGTCCACCCCGCACCGTGAGCCGGGCGGCGGGATCACCACCGTGCAACCCGTCGCCGCCTCCGAGTCGGTCCAGTGTCCGACCGCAAACCCCTCCGGCAGTACCCGCCCCGCCGTCACCGCCGGGCTCCTCCTTCTCCGCCTTCTGCCGCCCGCCCTCTGCGCCTTCTCTTCCTCAACCTCACCTGGCAGCTCGGGCAGAAATACGTCGAGCGCCCACCGACGACGATGCGCCGGATCGACTCGCCGCAGGCGACGCAACCCTTGCCCTCGCGGGTATGGACGAGGAATTCCTCCTGCATCGCACCGCGCTCGCCGCGGGCATCGCGGTAGTCGTCGATCGAGGCGCCGCCGCCGGCGATGCCCGCCTCGAGAGTCTCGACGACGGCGTCATGCAGCGCCTCGTGGTGGGGGGAGCGCATCGACCCGGCCGGTGACAGTGGGTGCAGGCGGGCGCGGAAGAGGGCCTCATCGGCATAGATGTTGCCGACCCCTGCCACCCCGGCCTGGTTCAGCAGAAACGACTTCAGCGGTGCGGTCCTCCCCGCGGCCATCGCGGCGAGGGCCTCCGGGGTGAAGTCCTCGGAGAGCGGCTCGACCCCAACCCGGCCGCGGAAGCGCTCCTCGAGCGCCTCGTCGCCGAGGAGGAACGCCTCCCCGAAGCGGCGCGGATCGGTGAACCAGAGCTCGCGGCCATCGTCGAGCCGAAACCGCGCCCGCAGGTGCCGCTCCTCCTCCGAGGGCCGGTAGAGCCGCTCCTCCGCGGCGAAGCGGCCCCCGAGGCGATCGACGATCAGCAGGTTGCCGGTCATCCGCAGGTGCATGGTCAGCGTCTCGCCGCGATCTAGGCGCATCAACAGGTACTTGCCGCGGCGATCGAGCCCCGTGACCCGGCGACCGCTGACCGCCGCCGCCAGCTCACCCGGCGCGCGCGGCCGCGACCAGCGCTCGTCGAGGATCTCGAGGCCCTCGATCCGCCTGCCGTCGAGCTCGGGCTCGAGCTGGCGGCGGATCGTCTCGACCTCGGGAAGTTCGGGCATCGCCCGATTCTCTCAGCCGAGAACGCGGGGCCACGTCGCCGAGCGCACCCGCTAGGCATGCGATGCACGGAGAACTGCCTTCGGCCGCCGGGGGCGCCTGGGGGCCGGCTAGCGGGCGCTGGCTCGCGGGTGAGCCTGAAAGTAGACCTCCTTGAGCTGGTCGCCCGAGAGGTGCGTGTACATCTGGGTCGTCGCGATGTCGGCGTGGCCGAGCATCTCCTGCACCGCGCGCAGGTCGCAGCCTCCGACGAGCAGGTGGGTGGCGAAGCTGTGGCGCAGCGTGTGCGGGCTCATCTTCCCCGCGAGGCCGGCGTCTGCGGCGTGGCGCTGGACGATCTTGTAGAGGCCCTGGCGGGTGAGCGGGCCGCCGCGGAAGTTGACGAAGAGCTTGCGCTCGGGGCGCTCACCGATCAGCTTCGGGCGGCCGCCGCGCAGGTAGACGTTGACAGCGGCGATTGCCTGGCGACCGAGCGGGACCAGGCGCTCCTTTGAGCCCTTGCCCCGGGCCCGCAGGAATCCCTGGCGCAGGTCGAGGTCGGAGAGCTCGAGCCCGATCGTCTCCGAGGCCCGCAGCCCGCACGCATACATCACCTCGAGCATCGCGCGGTCGCGAAGGGTCGTCGGGGAGTCGCCGCGCGGGGAGGCGAGCAGATTGCGCACCTCGGAGTAGTTGAGGACCACCGGAAGCTTCTTCGAGCGCCGGGGAGCGCTCAGTGCCGCTGTCGGGTCGTCGACGATCAGCTCCTCGCGCCGCAGGTGCTTGTAGAAGGACCGCAGACAGGCGGCCTTGCGGTGGATGGTCGAAGCCGAGCATGGAGGGCGCCCGTTGCCGATCGCAAGCTCGGCGAGGAAGTCGGCGACGTCGGAGGGCCGCGCTTGGAGCGCGTCGACTCCTCGCCGGCCGAGGAACTCCCCGTACTGGTGCAGGTCGGTGCGGTAGGCGTTGAGGGTGTTCCGTGAGAGCCCCCGCTCGAGCTCGAGGTAGGAGAGGAAGTCGAGAACCAACCCCTCGAACCGGGCGCCGGACGGCGGTGTTGGAGACTGGGGCGGCTGGGGACGGACGGCAATTGCCATGGCCCGGGTTTCTGCCCGACGCCACCCATCCCTTGCGCCGCAAGCCGGCGCCCGCCCGGCCGGGCGGCGAGCTAGGGAAGAAGGCCCGCGCGAAACAGCAGCAGCGCCACCAGGGAGGTGGCGTCGGCGCAGCGCTCGATCACCGCGTCGATCTCCGCCAGAGGGAACTCGACGATCTCGATCCTCTCCCCCTCGGTCGGATCGGTCCCGACGTGCTCGAGACCGGTGGCGACGAACAGGTGGACCTCCTCGCTGGTGAACCCGGGACTGGTGTAGATCCGCTTGCACTCCCTCCAGTCTTCGGCCACGAGGCCGACCTCCTCGCGCAGCTCTCGCCGGGCGCACTCCAGCGGCGACTCACCCTCGACATCGAGCTTCCCCGCCGGAAGCTCGAGCAGGTCCTCCTCGCCGACCGACTCGCGCGGCTGGCGGACCATGTAGAGGCGCTCGGAGTCGTGTGGGAGGATCGCCACCGCACCCGGGTGGACGGCGATCTCGCGCTCGTGCTCGGAACCGTCGGGGTAGCGGACCCGGTCGACGCGAACATCGAAGAAACCGCCCTCATAAGCGGTGCGCGAGCCGAGGCGCTCGATCCTCATCGCACCCCCGCCACTCCCGCCGCCGCTCATCGCTCCCCCGCCGCAGCAGCGAGCGCTGTGCCGGAGGCGAGTGCGGCAGCAAAGAAGACCCGGTCCTCGTCGAGGCCCCGCCCCATCGTCCGCGTCGGCAGGCCGCTGGCTGCGTAGCGGTCGACGTCGGCCGGATGGGCATCGACGCGGTGGCGCCCGCCTGCGAGCGAGCGCAGCTCCTCGAGCGCGGCCCGGGCGTCCTCGGGCACCGGCACCTCGACCCCGGCGAGGAGAAGCTCCAGCACCGTTCGCGTGTGGTGGCTGACGCCTCGGTGGCGCGGGCGCGGATCGGCGTCGGAGAGGCGCGGCGAGAGCAGCGTCGGCATCCCCAGGGCGAGGGCGGCGTGAGCGCTGTCGAGCGCCGCCATACCACCGTGCCCGAAATGGGTCTCGGAGCCGATGATCCCCGGCCCGGGTCCGGCGATCACCGCCTGCCAGCGGAGCCGGTGCGCGGCCGCGTCCAGCGCCCCGGCGAGGCTCAGCGACTCCTGCTCACCGCCGTAGGCGGGCGCCGCGGTGACGTGGCCGCAGAGGATTCCCAGGCCCCGCAGCTGGGCCACGTCGCGGGAGATCCGCCCCGGCAGAGCGCCCCCCGCCGTCTGCAGGTAGCCGACCCGAAGCCCCGGCAGGGCCTGCCCCGCAGCCCACGCCGCCGGCGCCAGTTGGCCGTGGAGGGGGATCACCAGCACCGGGGTGGTCGTCTCGCGCCCGGCTGCCACATCCTCATCGGAGCGCTCCACCGGCTCGACCGAGTGCTGGATCGGCGTGTAGTTGAGTTTCATCACATGGGCGCCGCCGGCTCCGGCGCCCTCGAGCCCGCGGCTGAGATTGACGTGGACGATGTCGAGCCCGCCCGATCCGAGCCCGAGGTCGAGCGCCTCGACATTGACGACGACCTCGTCGCCCACGCGCATCTCCCCGAGCAGCCCCTCGTCGGCCCAGGCCGCTCGACGTTCACCGTCAACCTCGACCGTCAGCGGCGCCTCCTCGACAATCACGCCGCGGCGCAGCTTCAGCATCGCCGCACTTCGCTCATGGGTGAGCCTCCACGGGCGGCTTTCCGCTCGCCGCCGCCTCGAGCAGGATCGCCTCGCAGACCGCGAGCATGGAGTCGAGGTTTGCAGCCGGGACGCTCTCGTGGTTGGTGTGATTGGCGTCGGTGCCGTTTGCGAGCAGAACGCAGTCGAACCCGGCCGCGATCAGCGCGTTGGCGTCGCTCCCGCCGCCGGTTGCAACCCGAATCGGCTCGTGGTCCGCACGCCGAAGACCCGCCTCGGCCAGTGCAAGCGAGGGCGAGGACGACGGGATCCGGTAGCCGCGAAACAGCTCCGAGATGCGGACATCGAGGTCGCAGCCACGCTCGCTCGCCGCCCAGGCACAGGCCTGCGACATCGCGCCGGCGACCTCGGCCGAGCGACCGGGGTCGAGGCTGCGAGCCTCGGCCTCGATCCGGCAGCTTCCCGGGACCACGTTGGCAGCGGAGCCGCCCTCGATCACGCCGACGTTGGCGGTCGTCTCGGGGTCGAGGCGGCCGAGGTCCATCGCAGCGACAGCGGCGGCGGCGGCGGCGATCGCGCTGCTCCCCTCCTCGGGACGTATCCCGGCGTGCGCCTCCGCACCCTCGAAGCGGGCGTCGAGGCGCTGGTAGCTCGGTGAGGCGGTGATCACCTCACCGATCGGGCTGGCGTGGTCGAGGACGAACCCGGCCTCGGAGCGCAGCGCGGATGCATCGAAGGCCTTGGCACCGAGCAGCGCCTGCTCCTCGCCTACCGTCAGCAGTAGCTCGATCCCGACCTCGGGCGGGTCGGCAGCGTGGAGCGCGACAAGCTCGATCAGGACCGCCAGAGCCGCCTTGTTGTCGGCGCCGAGGATCGTCTCACCGGCGCTGCGGAAGACGCCATCGGAGAGGTCTACCTCGACCGGGCCCTCGTGGGGAACCGTGTCGAGGTGTCCGCTGAACAGCAGCCAGCGGTCGCTGCGCCCGGCCAACCTCGCGAGCAGGTTGCCGGCCCCGCACCCGGTCGCCTCCGCGGCGTCATCCTCGCTGACCTCGAGTCCGAGCCCGCTGAGCTCGGCGGCGACCGCGTCGGCAGCCTCGCGCTCCTCCCCGCTCGGGCTGCGGAGCTCACAGAGGCGGGCGAAGCGGTCGTGCAGGCGCTCGGCGTTCACGCCGCCAAGGCTATTCGGCCGCGCACTCTCCTCGCCCTCGACCGAGATGCCCGAGGCGCCCTGCAGAGCGCTCAGGCGGAGCGGCGAACGCCGACGTCGGCGTCCTCGGTCGCTGCGGCGCCCTCCATCTCGGCCTCGGCCTCGATCTGGCGGCCCTCGGCGGGACGCTCCTCCGCATGGCGGGCGGCGGCGCCGATGAACTCACGGAAGAGCGGCTCCGGCCGGTTCGGGCGCGAGTTGAACTCGGGATGGAACTGGGAGGCGATGAAGAACGGGTGCTCGGGAAGCTCGATCACCTCGACCAGGCGCTCGTCGGGGGAGGTACCGCTGCAGACGAGGCCCTCGTCCTCGAGCCGGCGGCGCAGCTGGAAGTTGACCTCATAGCGGTGGCGGTGGCGCTTGTAGATGACGGCCTCACCGAAGATCTCGCGGGCACGGGTGCCCTCGTGGAGCTTGACCGGGTCGGCGCCGAGGCGCATCGTTCCGCCCATGTCGGAGAGCTCCTTTTGCTCCGGCAGGAGATCGACGACCGGGTATGGCGTCTCCGGGTCGAACTCGGCCGAGTTGGCTCCCTCCATGCCGGCGACCGAGCGCGCGTACTCGACCACCGCGATCTGCATCCCGAGGCAGATCCCGAGATAGGGAATCGGGCCTTCGCGGGCGATCTTCGCCGCCGCGACCTTGCCCTCTATCCCCCGCTCCCCGAATCCGCCGGGAATCAGGACCCCGTCGGCGTCGCGAAGGCGCTCGGGGTCGAACTCCTCGGAGTCGACCAGCTCGACCTCGACCTCGACGCCGTGGTGGAAGCCGCCGTGGTGGAGCGCCTCGATCACCGACTTGTAGGCGTCGGCGAGCTGGATGTACTTGCCGACCAGAGCGATCCTGACCTTGCCCTCGGCGGTGTCGGCGCGCTTGACCATCGCCTCCCACTCGGCGAGGTCGGGGGGCGGCGCCTCCATCCCGAAATGGTCGAGGACGAGGTCGTCGACGCCCTCGGCGCGGTAGACCAGCGGGACCTTGTAGATGTTGTCGACGTCGCGAGCGGAGATCACCGCCTCCTCCGGGAGACTCGCGAAGAGGGCGATCTTGCGGCGTATCTCGCGGTCGAGGCCGCCCTCGGAGCGGCAGAGGAGCGCGTGCGGCTGGACCCCGATCCGCCGCAGCTCGTTGACCGAGTGCTGGGTGGGCTTCGTCTTCAGCTCACCCGCGTGGCCGATGTAGGGGACGAGGGTCAGGTGGACGAACATGCAGTGCTTGGGGCCGAGATCGGTGTAGAGCTGGCGAATCGCCTCGAGGAAGGGCAGCGACTCGATGTCGCCGACCGTGCCGCCGACCTCGGTGATGACGAAGTCGACCGCCTGCGACTCGGCGACGATCAGGATCCGGTTCTTGATCTCGTCGGTGATGTGCGGGATCACCTGGACCGTGGCACCGAGGTAGTCGCCGCGGCGCTCGCGCTTGATCACCGAGTTGTAGACGGCCCCGGCGGTGGCATTGGAGGCGCGCGAGGTGTTCTCGTCGGTGAAGCGCTCGTAGTGGCCGAGGTCGAGGTCGGTCTCGGCGCCGTCCTCGGTGACGAAGACCTCGCCGTGCTGGAACGGGCTCATCGTCCCCGGGTCGACGTTGATGTAGGGGTCGAACTTCTGCAGCTGCACCCGGAAGCCGCGAGAGACGAGGAGGCGGCCGATAGAGGCCGAGGCGATGCCCTTTCCGAGAGCCGAAACCACCCCGCCGGTGACGAAGATGAATCGGGTGTCTCCCTGTCGAGATCTGCTCATCTGGCTCTCCCGAGCGAGTCTAGTAGGCGCAGTGGCGGAATCGAGGAGATCGCCGCTGAAATCGAACGGAATTCCCCATAGACCGTGATCAGCGCGATCAGCGCAAGGGCGATCAGCCGCCCGCTCTGGTCGAGGGTGGTGAGCAGCCAGACCCCGGCGACGGCGCCGACGAGGTTCGATCCGGTGTCGCCGAGCATCGCCCGCTCGCCCAGCGTGAACCATGCGCCGACGATGACAGGCCCGGCGAATATCCCCATCAGCTCGATCGGCCCCAGCGTCCAGGCGCCGATACAGAGCCCGGCGCCGAGCAGCACGAGCGACTTCTCCGCCCGCCCGCCCCGCAGGTCGATCAGGTTGAAGAGGTTGGTCGCCAGGATCAGCAGCGCCACGTCGGCGAGGTAGGCGCCCGACTGGCGGCCGGTTCCGCTGACGACGTAGGCGGCGAGGGCGAGCGCCCCGATCGCCTTGATCGCGCCCGTCGAGAGGCGCCCGGAGCGCAGGGCGGCGGCGTGTCCGCGCCAGCCGCGGGGGGCATCCACAGCCGCACCACGACCGAGCGAGTCGTCGAGGAAGCCCAGGAATGCGACCCCGATCACGTAGGTGATCCAGCGCCGCAGGTCGGGATCGAGGAGGTCGAGGTCGGCGCGGTCGTCGAGGAAGGCGAGCGGCGCCAGCGCGACCAGGGCAGAGGTGGCGATCACCGCGCCGAGCGGGAAGGCGAGGACCGCACCGCGGTAGTTCTCACGGGTGAGCCCGGCGTCGATCAGCCCGCGTATTCCCGCCGGGAGGACCAGCAGCGCCACCGCGATCGCGACGGGGAAGCCGATCCAGGTCACTTGCCCTGGCCAACGGCCACGCCGCCCGAGTTGCCGCCGCCGCCCGAGCCGGACGGGTTGGCGCCGTTGCCTGAGCCGCTCGGCCTCGGAACCACGATCACGGGCCCGGGTGTCAGCAGATCGGGGAGAAGCCGGTCGGCCGAGCCCTTGATCCCGAAGTTGCCCTCGGCTCCGAGCAGGGCGAAAATTGACGCGACCTTGCCTGAGGTGAGCTCGATGTCGTCGACGGTCGAGAGGCCGTGGTCGTCGAAGTAGGAGATCGAAGAGGGATCGGCGTCGCTCTGCTCGACCCCGACCGCGTTGACGGCGGTCCCCCCGACTCCGTCGAGGAGGCCGTCCTCCAGCCTCTTCGTGTTCTCGCGCTCAACGCTGCCCAGAGGCTCTGGCTGGTCGCGGACGACTATCAGCCCGTCGAGGTTGCCGAAGCGCCCACTGGCGCGCGAGAACACCTTGCTGCTCGTCCGCTGCAGCAGGTTCCCGCCGATCACCAGCTGGCGCCCGAGCCCGGCTCCGAGGGCCTGCACCGTGTCGGGGTTGGTGGCCACATCGGAGAAGCGGGTGTCGGCGAGGTCGCCCGCAAGCGAGTTGACGTCGGGAGGCTCGCGGATCACGCCGACCGCGGCCAGCTTCGCCCCCGTCGGCTCCAGCGCCGCCTCGATTTCACCGGATACCCCCCCGGGCAGCCCGCCGAGGCCGAGGACACCGATGCGGCGGCCGTTGAGCTTGTCCTGGGCCAGCACCGGGTAGATGCGATCGGAGAACTCCTTCGCGCGGGCGAGCTGGCCGGCGAGGTCATCGGCGCGGCTGCGGGCGTCGGCGAGATCACCGGTGATGCTCTTTTCGAGGTCCTTGCGGGTGTTCGAGACGACATCGCCGCCGAACTCGGCGCCGATCAGGATCCCGATCGCGAGCGCGAGAAAGACAGCCGCGAGGGACGCCGCGTGATAGCGAGCGCTATAGCCGATGCCTGCCGCCTCCTCCGCCGCTCGTCCGGGGGCGGCACTGTTCGATCGGGACCGTCATGACCCCGGGAGGCTAGTCGGTAGAGCCCGGCCAGATCCCCATCTTCAGAGGCCCAGCCAGATCTTGATCTTCAGCCAGGTCAGGCGGACGACGTCGTCGAGCGCCGGCGAGGTGATGATGACGATCACCAGCAGGGCGGCGAAAGCGATCATGAAGAGGGCGACGTAGCTGATGTCGAGGCCCGGGTTGTAGAGGCGGCTCACCCCTTTGGCGTCGACCAGGGTCTCGCCGATCCGCAGCCGTGTGAGGAAGGTCGAAGACATGCCGCCACGATCCTTGTCGAGGAACTCGATCAGGTTGAAGTGAGCCCCGACGCTGACGATCAGGGCCGCCCCCTTCTCGAATGCGAGCAGCATCGCGACGTCCTGGCTCGTCCCCGCGGCCGGGATCATCGTGTGCTCGAGTGCGAGCCCGATCAGCCGATCGCGCCCGGGCGCGCTGCCGTCGGGATAGGCGTGGACGATCAGCTCGGCGCCGCAGCGCAGCGCCGCGTCGGTCGCCGAGTCCATGTCGCCGAGGATCACGTCGGGGGTGAGCCCCGCCTCGAGCAGGGCATTGGCGCCACCGTCGACGCCGACGAGCAGCGGCTTGACATCGCGGATGTACGCGCGAAGCGCCTGCAGATCGCTGCGGTGGCGGTGGCCGCGAACCACGATCAGGACATGGCGGTCGCGGAAGCTGGTCCGGGTCGTTGGGAAGTCCACCCCGCCCATCAGCAGGTCACCCTCGTCGCGGACGCGGGCGACGGTGTTCTCGGCGAACTCCCCCAGCGCCGCGTTGATCTCGCGTCGCTGGCGCTCGAGCTGCTCGGCGAGCTCGTCGGCGTCGAGCACTCGCCCACGCAGCACCTCCTCGCCGCCCCGCATGATCGCCCCCCCGGAGATGGCGAGCGGGTCGCCGTCGCGGAGCACGTCGAAGAGGTCCGAGCGCGGAGCGTCGATGATCGTGATCCCCGCACGGGCAAGCAGCAGGGGTCCCGAGTTCGGGTAGCGCCCGTTCGAGGAATCGGAGGTGTTGATCACCGCCCGAACGCCGGTGGCGATCAGCTCCTCGGCCGCGATCCGGTCGATGTTGGTGTGGTCGATGACGGCGATGTCGGCCGGACCCAGGCGCTTGACCAGGTCCTTGGTCTTGCGGCCGAGCCGGGCTGTGCCATGGATCGCCGCATCGTCGGCTGCGCCGTTTCGGCGCGGCCTCGGGAACCTGAAGCGGGTGCGGCTTGCCGTGGCCACGGATTGAGGTTAAGCCAACGGGGGAGCCTTCGCCAGGGACTGGGCGGCTCAGGCCGCCGCCAGCATCTCCCGTGCGTGGCGGCTGGCCGCATCGTCGGCCTCGCCATCGCCGCCCCCCAGCATGCGGGCGATCTCGGCGACCAGCTGATCGCCGTCCACTCTCTCGACGCTCGCCTGTGACTCGCCCGCGACGGTGCTCTTCACGATCCGGAAATGGGCAGACGCGAGCGACGCGACCTGGGGAAGGTGGGTGATGCAGAGGACCTGGCGGCCCTGCCCCAGCGCCCGCAGGCGCTCGCCGACGATGCTGGCGGTCTTGCCGCCGACGCCGGAGTCGATCTCATCGAAGACGAGGGTCGCCGAAGCACCGGCCTCACCGAGACCGCAGAGCGCCAGCATCACCCGCGACAGCTCGCCTCCCGAGGCCGCCTCGCGAAGCGGCGCCGGCTCTATCCCCGGGTTGGTCGCCACCGCCAGCTCCACGGTCTCGGCGCCGTTGGGGCCGAAGCCGTCGGGGTGGGGGTCGAGCCGGACCTCGAGCCGCGCCCCCGGCATCGCCAACTGCTCCAGCTCCTTTGCGATCCGGTCCCGCAGCGCCGCAGCGGCCTCGGTTCGCCCCCGTGTGAGGGACTCCGCGGCGGCGACCCTGCGATCCCGCGCTGCCGCCAGCTCGGCGTCGAGCTCCGAGCTGCGACCCTCGGCGTTCTCGAGCCGCTCGATCTCGGCACGGCAGCGCTCGGCGTGGGCCAGAACCGACTCGACCGTGCCGCCGTGCTTCCGCCGCAGCCGGTCGAGGGTCTCGAGCCGCTCCTCGATCGCCACCAGGCGTCCGGGATCAGCCTCGATCGAGTCGAGATAGGAGCGAAGATCGGTCGCCAGATCGGCGACCTCGAGGGCGACGGTGTCGATGCGGGCGCCGCGCTCGTCGAGAGCGGCGTCGACGCCCGTGACCCCCTGGATCGCACCCTGGGCAACGGCGAGCAGACCGCTGGCGCCTGTGCCGTCCTCGCCATCCCCCGAGATCGCCGCGAGCGCCTCGGCGGCGGCGAGGCGCAGGCCCTCGGCGTGGCGCAGGCGCTCGCGCTCGGCGCCGAGTCCCGCCTCCTCCTCGGCGTCCGGCGCCGCGGCCTCGATCTCGGCGAGCTCGTAGCGGAAGAGGTCGAGATCGCGCTCGCGGGCCCCGTCGCGCTCGCGCAGCTCGGCGATCTCGGCCTCGAGGCGCGCGCAGGCGCGATGCGCGGTCCGGTAGCCGTCGCGTTCTTCGAGGTGCGCCTGGCCGGCAAAGCCGTCGAGGATCTCGAGCTGGGCCGAGGAGATCGTCAGCTTGCGGTGCTCGTGCTGGCCGTAGAAGGCGAGCAGGCGACCGCCGAGCAGGCGCAGGTCGGCGGCCGAGGCGGAGCGGCCGGCGACGAAAGCCCCGGTGCGGCCCGAGGCCGAGACGCGGCGGCCGAGGACGACCTCCTCCGCACCCTCGGGAAGCCGCTCCGCAAGCTCGGTCATATCGGGATCGGAGAGCAGCTCGGCCGGGAGGTCGAAGACCCCCTCGACCCAGGCCTCGGCGCAGCCGGGACGGACGATGCCCGAGCGCGCCTTCCCTCCCATCAACAGGTCGAGCGAGTGGGCGAGGATCGTCTTCCCGGCGCCGGTCTCGCCGGTGATCGCGTTCAGCCCCTCGCCGAGGCGCAGCTCGGCGCGCTCGATCAGCAGCAGGTTCTCGATTCTCAGCTCGCGCAGCACCGACATCTGTCTAGCAGCGGCCGCGGACCGACTCTTCCCCCGAAAGCCCCTAGGCGCCTGCCGCGTCGGGCACGGTCTCGGCCCCCTCCGGCGCACCCTGAACGACGAAATCGCGGGAGCGGGTCAATGCGAACCCCAGACCGGCGCCGACAAAGGAGAGGACCGCGGCGATCAGCAGGATTTCGTTGAGCCCGCTGGTGAAGGCCACCGACGCAGCCTGCGAGAAGGCGGCCCGCGTTCCCGGTGGCGCCACCCCGGCGGCGGCCTGCGAGCCTCCCGAGGCAACAATCTCGCCGAGCCCCCTCGGCGCCCTCGGCAGAACCTCGGCCAGCCTGCTGTCTACCCGCGACTGAAAGATCGCGCCGAGCGAGGCCACACCGGTGGCGATCCCGAGCTGGCGGAAGGTCGTGTTGATACCTGAGCCCATCCCCGCCTTGGCCTGCGGGACGACCGCGATCGCGGCCGAGCCGATCGAGGGGTTGGTGATGCCGACGCCGATCCCGGCAACCATCAGACCGGCGAGCAGCGCCGTCCATTCCGAGTCCGGCCCGACACCTCGCATCAGCAGGAGGCCGACGCCGACCGTGGCCAGCCCCGTTCCGAGCATCACCCGGGCCGGGATTCTCTGCCCCAGGCGCGCCGCGATCGGGGCGACGACGAAGGAGAGGATGCTCAGCGGCAGGAACCTCAGGCCCGCCTGCAGCGGCTGGTATCCGAGCACTCCCTGGATGTAGAGGGTGAGGTAGAGGAACATCGCGAACATCCCGCCGGAGAGGCAGAAGGCAACGATCGAGACGCCGTTGAAGGCGCGCTTGCGGAACAGCGACAGGTCGAGCATCGGGTGGGTGCTGGCGCGCTCGATGGTGAGGAATGCCGCCATCAGGATTGCCGACCCAATCAGGCAGGAGAGGATCACCGGGCTCCCCCACCCCTCCGGGTTGCCCCGGATCAGCCCGAATATCAGCAGGAAGAGCGAGAGCGAGAAGGTGACGAGGCCGGGGATGTCGATCGGCTCCGGGTCCTGCGCGGCGACGTTGGCCAGCCTCTGCTCGACCAGCGCTATCGCCACCACCCCGATCGGGATGTTGACGAAGAAGATCCACTGCCAGCCGAGGTTCTCGGTGATCAGCCCGCCGACGAGAGGGCCGATCGCGACGGCGCCCCCGATCGTGGCGCCCCAGACGCCGAACGCCGTCGCGCGGTCGGCACCGTGGAACTCCTGGCCGATCAGCGCCAGCGAGGTTGCGAACATCGCCGCGCCGCCGACGCCCTGGAGCCCGCGGGCGAGGTTGAGCAGAGTCGGGTCGGAGGCGATCCCGCAGAGGAAGGAGGCGAAGGTGAAGATCCCGAAACCGATCGAGAAGACCCGGCGGCGCCCGAGGCGATCCCCGAACGAGCCGGCCGTAAGCAGAAATGCGGCCAGGGTCAGCGCGTAGGCGTCCACCACCCACTGCAGGCTCGCGAGACTGGCGCCCAGGTCGCGCTGGATGTCGGGGAGCGCGACGTTGACCACGGTGATGTCGAGCAGCAACATGAATGTCGCGATCGAGATCAGCAGCAGCGTCCACCACTTGCGCTCCATCCTGGTCAGACCGCCAGGTGCCCGAACTTCTCGCGGATCCGGTGGTAGAAGCTCGAGCCCGGTATCTGCGCCAGGGTCGCTGCGCCGTCGGAGAAGCGAACGGCGGCCTCCGCCCCCGGAGCAAGCTCGGCGACCGGGTCGCCGTCGATGGCGATGTCGACCGGCTCGCCCCCGGTCTGGTTGCCGACACGCAGCACGTCACCGGGAGCGACGACCAGGGCCCGCGCGGTCAGCGAGTGCGGGGCTATGTAGCTGACGACGTAGCCCTCGACCCCCCAGGCGAGGATCGGCCCGCTGTTGGCGAGGTTGTACCCGGTCGAGCCGGTCGGGGTCGCGGCCACCAGACCGTCGCAGCGGACGTTTCCGACCTCCTCGCCGGCGATCGTGTAGCTGAGCTCGGCCACCCGCGCGTGGGGCTGGCGGCTGAAGGTGATGTCGTTGAGGGCGATCGCCGAGCCGTCGAGCTCGAGTCCGGGCAGCGCAATCGCCTCGTAGTGGCCGCTGAAGGCCTTGCGCAATCCGTCGGCGGCCTCGGCGCGCTCGACCGCCGCGAGGAAGCCGACCGTGCCGAAGTTGACGCCGAAGACAGGAACGCCACTGCGGGCGTAGTGGCGCAGGGACCAGAGGATCGAGCCGTCGCCGCCGAGGACGAGGCAGAGGTCGGGGCGCTCGGGCAGCTCGGCGGCGACGACGAGCCCCTCGGCGGCGGCTCCGTGCTTGTCCATCTCCTCCTGGGTCCCGACCAGCTCGACACCGGTCTCGCGCGCCGCGGCGATCGCCTCCGAGACGGCCGACGACGTCGCGGGTGGGTGGGTGTGGGTGACGAGCGCCACCGTGCGCGGCGGAACCGCGGGTCCTGGCTCGGGAGTACTCACGGCTCGACCTCTGCGAGGGCGGCGTCGAAGTCGGCGAGCGGCGCGACCTCGGCCCCGCACCAGAGGAAGGTCTCGAGGTTGCCCTTGGGGCCGGGGAGCCCCGAGGAGGCGAGGCCGCCGACCCGCAGGCCGAGAGCCTCCGCCTCCGCGGCGACCGAGCGGATCGCATCGCGGCGGTCGGCGGCGGAGCGGACCACCCCACCACGCCCGACGCGCTTTCGCCCCAGCTCGAACTGCGGCTTGACCATCGCCAGCATCTCCCCTCCCGGGGCGAGGCAGGCGACGACGGCGGGCATCACCTTCGCCAGTGAGATGAAGGAGACGTCGACGACGGCCAGCTGCGGCGCGAAGGGCAGCATCCCGGGCTCGATCTCGCGGGCGTTTCGGCGCTCGAGCACACTCACCCGCGGGTCCTCGCGCAGCCCCATGTCGAGCTGACCGTGGGCGACATCGAGGGCGATCACCCTGGAGGCGCCGCGCTGGAGCAGGCAGTCGGTGAAGCCACCGGTCGAGGCGCCGACGTCGAGGCAGTCGCGTCGCGCCGGGTCGATGCCGAGAGCGTCGAGAGCGTTGGAGAGCTTGATCCCGCCGCGGGAGACGAAGCGGCGGCGCTCGGCGACGATCAGGTCGGCATCGGGGCCGACCAGCTCGCTCGGCTTCAGCGCAATCGGGCCATCGGCGCCGACGCGAACCTCGCCTGCGCGAACTGCGCCGGCGGCCGCCGTCCGCGAGGGAAATAGCCCCCGCTCGGCCAGCGCAGTGTCGATTCTCAGCTTCTTCACCTGCGCAACGGTACCGGCGCCCATGCTTGGGGCGGCGAATATCTGTGACCCCGCTCACACACGGATCGCACATACGTTCGTACCCTGAATTCAGTCATGAGCACCAGATCTATTCCGATCACGGCCCACACGGTCATCGAGCTCCTCGCAGCCCCGCTGCTGATGGTGGCACCCTTCGCCCTCGGCTTCGGGCCGGTCAGCGGCGCGGTCACCTTGGTGCTCGGAATCCTGATGATGAGCCTGGCGATCTCAGCGGCGAGCGAGCAGCGGACGATTCCGCTCAGCGCGCACGCCGGTTTCGACTACGCGATCGCCGCCGCAACGATCACCACCGGCCTCGCCGTCGGGATCGTCACCGGCGAGGCGATCGCAACAGCTTTTTTGGTCGGGTTCGGCGCCGCCTATATGACGCTTACCGCGTTCACGCGGTTCAGCGCCCGCGGTGTATGAGAAGGACCCACCTACCTCCCACAGATCCACATATATAGAGATACCCATATCTCTCCTCCCTGTAGTAACCCAGAGAACGCTCCGCCTCCCCCGGCGGGGCGTTTCTCTTTCTGACCCGCCCAGCCCCTGGCCAGCGGGTCAGGCGAGCAAGGTTTGCTCGCCTACGTCAGATCGTGAAATACCCCCTTCGCCGGCGAGGGATCTCTGGCGGCCTGGGAGGTGTCGCCCCGCCTCCCCAGACGGGCGTTTCCCTTAACCGCACCCCCATACCCCAAGCCGCGCCCGCGAGACTTCAATCGACCATCACATTCGGGGGTGAATTGAACTCTCGGCAGCGGCGCCCGGGGGCTCGGTCAGCGCAGGAGTGCCTGGGGGGCGCCGAGCGCCGCCAGCACCCGTTCGGCGACCGACTCGCCCGTCAGCCCGACCTCGCCGCGAAGCAGCGCCGGCTTGCCGTGGGTTACGTAGCGGTCCGGCAGGCCTATGCGGAGGATCCTGGCGCGCTCGCCGGGGCCCTCGGAGAAGGCGTCCTCGGCATGCTCGAGGACGCCTGAGCCGAAGCCGCCGGCGAGGACGTTCTCCTCGATCGTGACGACGAGGTCATGGCTGAGCGCGAGGCGCTCGATCAGCTCGGTGTCGAGGGGCTTGGCGAAGCGGGCGTCGGCAACGGTCGGCCTCAGGTCGTGCGCGGCGAGCAGCTCGGCGGCCTCGAGGGCGACCGCGACCCCGTAGCCGTAGCCGAGCAGCGCCACCCGCTCTCCCTGCGCCAGCATCTCGCCGGTCCCGATCGGGATCACCGAGGGCTCGGAGGGCAGCTCGACGCCCTCCGCGGCGCCGCGGGGGTAGCGCAGCGCGGCGGGTCCATCGTGGGTGATCGCCGTACGCAGCATGTGGAGGAGCATCGCCTCGTTGCGCGGGGCCATGACGACGACGTTGGGGATCAGGCGGAAGTAGGAGACGTCGAAGGCACCGTGGTGAGTCGGGCCGTCGTCACCGACGAGGCCGGCGCGATCCATCGCGAAGGTGACGTCGAGGCTCTGCAGGGCGACGTCGTGGATGATCTGGTCGTAGGCGCGCTGGAGGAAGGTCGAGTAGATCGCGCAGACGGGCTTGGCACCCTGAAGCGCCAGCCCCGATGCCATCAGGACCGCGTTCTGCTCGGCGATTCCGACGTCGTAGTACTGATCGGGGACCTCGTCGGCGAGCTTCTGAAGGCCGGTGCCGCCTGCCATCGCCGCGGTTATCCCGATCACCTTCGGGTCGCGCCTGGCCTCGGCGACCATCGCATCGGCAAAGACCTGCGTGTACTGCGGCGGAGCGCTCGGGGGCGGGGGCTTCTCCAGCCTCTCCGGGGCGATCGAGGCGGGGGCATCGGATTCCCGGACCTCCACCAACCCCGCCGGCGCGGGGGGCGGAGCCGAGGCGGCGGCGGGCTTTCCATCGACGATGCTGGCGGGCTTGGCGGCGTGCCACTGCTCCATTCCCTCGAGGCCGCCCTCCTCGGCGGGCGCGAACCCCTTGCCCTTGATGGTGTGGATGTGGACGACCACCGGGCGGTCGGCGTCGAAGGCCTCGTGCAGCGCCTCGCGAAGGGCACCGACGTCGTGGCCGTCGATGACGCCCATGTAGGCGAGGTCGAGCTCCTCGAAGAGCAGCCCCGGTGCCCAGTAGGCCTTGATCGCCGACTTGATCTCGGGGCCGAGTCGCTCGATCCGCTTTCCGAGGCCGAGCGGAAGCTTGGTCAGGCGGTCCTCGACCCCCTCGCGGGCGTGGTAGAGGCGCGGGTTGAGGCGGACTCGGTTGAAGTAGCGCGAGAGGGCGCCGACGTTGGGTGAGATCGACATCCCGTTGTCGTTGAGCACGATCACGACCGGCGTCTGCATTCCGCCGGCGGCGTGCAGGGCCTCGTAGGCGACACCGCCGGTCAGCGCCCCGTCGCCGATCACGGCGACGACCTTCCCGTCTTCTCCTATTCCCTTGCGCATCGCCTCCTTGAGGCCGACCGCGTAGCCGATCGAGGTCGAGGCGTGGCCGGCCCCCATGATGTCGTGCTCGGACTCCTCGATCGAGCAGAATGGCGCCAGGCCCTCGTACTGGCGGATCGTCGGAAGCTGCTCTCGGCGGCCGGTGAGGATCTTGTGTGGGTAGGCCTGGTGGCCAACGTCCCAGAGGATCTTGTCGCGCGGGGAGTCGAGCAGGCTGTGGAGCGCGACGGAGAGCTCGCAGGTGCCGAGGTTGGCGCCGAAGTGGCCGCCGATCTCCCCGATCGTGTCGATGATGTAAGTTCGCATCTCCTGCGCGACCTGCTGCAGCTGCTCGTCGTCGAGATCGTGCAGATCGCTCGGAGAATCGATGCCGGACAGAAGCGGTGCCTGCGGCCCGCCTCCCTGCATTCTTTGCTCTGCGTTTTCTACTTCTTCGCTCATTCGTGCCTGGTATGGATGAAGTCGGCTATCCGCCTCAGGTCGTCGGTGTCGCCGTGGGCGCCGGCGAGCGCCTCCCGGGCATTTCGGTGTGACTCGCCGGCGAGCTCTCGAGCGCGCTCGAGCCCGAAGAGGCTGACGTATGTGTATTTCCCGTGCTTCTCATCGCTGCCGTGTGGCTTTCCGAGCTCTTCTTCGCTGCCGGTGACGTCGAGGATGTCGTCGACGATCTGGAACAGGACCCCGACTTCGTCGGCGAACCGGAGGTACGGGATTGTCTCACTTTGCGGAGTTCCCTCGAGGGTCAGTACGACGCCGACGCTTGCCGAGATCAGCCGGCCCGTCTTCAGCCCATGCAGCGCACGCAGCTCCTCGGCACTCAACTCCCCCTGGGTGACGTCGACATACTGGCCGCCGACCATGCCGTCGATCCCGGTCGCGGCGGCCAACTTGCGAAGCGCGGCAAGCACCCGCTCGGACTCCCCGGGCTGCTCGCAGAAGATCCGCACCGCCTCGGCGAAGAGGCCGTCGCCAGAGAGGATCGCGACGTCCTCTCCGAACCGAACGTGCGCGGTCGGGCGACCACGGCGCAACTCGTCGTCGTCCATCGCCGGCAGGTCGTCATGGATCAAGGAGTAGGTGTGGATCAGCTCGATCGCCGAAGCTGCGCAGAGAAAGCGCGCCGGATCGGCACCAAGTGCCCGCGCCGTCGCCAGCGCCAGCACCGGGCGGATCCGCTTGCCGCCGGCGAGCAGCGAGTAGCGCATCGCCTCCTCGAGCCCGGCGGTCGATGCGTGAGGTGAGAAGCGAAGGTCGGCGAGGTGGGCGTCAACCAGTTCGCGCAGGTCGTCGGGGTAGCTCACCCAGCATCTGCCCCGCGCATCAGCCGGTTTGCCTCCTCCACGGCCTCGGCCGCGAGGTCAGCCGCCTCGCCGCTCAGCTTCGCCGCCTGCTCGCCGTCGGCGTCGGCGGAGCGCCGCAGTGATCTGGCCCAGGCGGGCCGCAATCTCGCGCAAGCGATCGGTCTCAGCCATGCTCGATCGCCTCTCCGTCGCGGACCGCGGCGCCGAGAACGCCGTTGACGAAGGAGGGCGCGTCGGTGCCGCAGTAGCGCTTCGCCAGCTCGACGGCCTGATCCAGCGCGACCTCGGTGGGGACGTCCTCGCGGTGCTCGACCTCATAGAGCGCGACCCGCATGATGTTGCGCTCCAACGGCGCGATCCGGTCGAGCTCCCAGCCGCGGGCATGGCGGGCAATCTCGGCGTCGAGCGCGTCGCGATTGGCCTCCACCCCCTCGGCGAGCTCACGGGTAAACGATCGCGCCGATGAGAGCAGCTCCGCCAGCGGGCGCCCGGTCACGTCGCGCTGGTAACAGGCGAAGACGGCGTCCCGGCGCTGGTCTGAGCGACGCATGGGTGCAAGGTTACGCGCGGGAGACGTAGGTGCCGCTGCGGGTATCGACCCGGATCGTCTCGCCCTCCTCGATGAAGAGCGGTACCTGGACGACGACCCCGGACTCGAGCGTAGCCGGCTTGGTGCCGCCGCCGGAGGCGGTGTCGCCCTTGACCCCGGGCTCTGTCTTGGTGATCTTCATGTCGATCGCGCTCGCAACCTGGACGTCGGTCGGGCGCTCATCGACGAAGAGGATGTCGACCTCGTCGTTGGGCATCACCCAGCGCATCGCCTCCGCGGCAAGGTCGCGTGAGATCTCGATCTGCTCGTAGTCGCGACTGTCCATGAAGACGGCGGCCTCGCCGGAGTCGTAGAGGTAAGCCATCTTGCGCGACTCGGTCCGCACCGGCCTGAACTTCTCGCCGGCCCGAAACGTCTTGTCGATCACCGACCCGTCGGCGATCTTGCGCAGCTTCGTCCGCACGAAGGCGCCGCCTTTACCGGGCTTGACGTGCTGGAACTCGAGGATCCGGTAGATCGTCCCGTCGATCTCGATATGGCTGCCGTTCTTGAACTGGTTGGTGGAAATCACGGCGGCGAAGGGTAGCGGCAGCGGGGCATTCCGCCACCGGCCCGGATCTCTCAACCGGCCCTGGGACTCAGTTCTTGGGCGTGCCGACGATCGTGTAGTTGATGTACTTCTCGGTGCAGCCCTTGAAATGGATCTTGATCGACCCCGTGAACCTGGTCGCCCTGCCGTTCTCCGACCTGGTCACGGCGATCGCGTGATCGGCGGTGAACGAGCCCGCCGAGTTGTCGGGGCAGTTGTAGGCCTCGGGTCCCTCGGTGCCCTTGTACTTGCCGGGAGCGACCCTGTGAAGGGTCGACTTGTAATGGGCGTGGTTTCCGCCGTCGCGGTCGAGCTTGACATTGGCGCATCCGCCCGAGGTGCAGGTCGGAGTGAGCTTGTACACGTCGGCGGTCTTCGTCCCCTTGCGAATGCCGAAGTCGTTCCCCTGGATCGTCGCCGCGATCTTGAAGGCCCCCTGCAGCCGTGGCCCACCGCTTGCCGCCCCCGTGTTTGCCACCGTCGCCAGCACAACCGCCGCCGCCCCCAGACACGTCATCAGTCTCCGCATGGCGCTCCTTCCTCCTCGTCGCCGATGGCCGATGGGTCGGCATATCCCCGAGGACCGACTTTAACCGACCTCGGATCGGACGCCAAGACCAATATTTGAGTCATCGAGGAGCGTCCAGAGGTCGGCGGCGAGGGCCTCGGGTGCACGCTCCAGTTGGTGCCAGGTGACCCGAACCACCTGCCAGCCGGCCGCGCTCAGCTCGCGGTCGCGGATTCGGTCCCGCTCGTAGGCGTCTCGTGTCGCATGAAACGCGTGCCCGTCGAGCTCGACCACGACCCGCTGAGCCCGCCACACGCAGTCACACTCAACCCATCTGCCGCCCAGCTGGACCCCAGCATTGGTCTGGGGCCGGGGCAGACCGGCATCGTCGACGAAGGCGAGAAACCGCTCCTCCAACCGGCTCCGCGTCACCCCGGCCCCGATCCGGCGCTGATCGAGGATCAGCCGGATCACAGCCACCCCGCGGCGCCCGCGGTTGCGCTGGACGAGAACGTCGAGCGAGAGCGGGTCGGTCAGCCGCCGCACCTCCGCCTCATTGACCGCGCGCTCAACCCTCGCCCGCGGGACCACCGCGGCGAGGTCGAAGAGGGTGCGCGGCACCGAGGTGGTGGCAATCCCGCCACGAGATGTGATCTCGTCTAAGGGCAGCCGCCGCCGGTGGACGCAGAGGCCGGGCGTGCGGCGCTGGCTCGGGGCCGTGATCTCGATCAGGGCCCCGGGGTCCGGCAGCACCCGCCAAAGCGCTGCCGCCGAGCGGTGGCTGAGGACCGCCCCCGGCCCCCCGGCAAGCACGGCCGCCGTCCATCTGCCCTCGGGGGTGAGCGCACCGTGGCCGACGGCATAGACGCCGGCGTGAATCGGGTGCAGCCGCCGCCGGTCTAGCCAGCGGTCAATCGCCCCCCGGCCAACCCCGATCTCGCTCAGCTGCCTTCGAGAGACAACGCCGTTCTGATCCGTCGCGAGCCTCGCCACCTCCCGAAGCCGGTCGCGAGCGTGATATTCGCCATCACCTTGATGGTCGATTGAAGTCTCGGCAGGCGTTGGGATTGAAGTCTCGGCAGGCTTGGGATTGAAGTCTCGGCAGGCGTCGGGATTGAAGTCTCGGCAGGCATTGGCCGAGAGGTTCGGTTACGCCGCGTCGCGTGTGTGTGGAGAAGGTGACAGCTCCCTGGTGCGGGGGTGCCGTCTCGCAGGGGTCGGCGTGGGCTAATTGGCATACTGCGCCACCGTGAGCGAGACGCCTTCCCTGCTCGATGCTCTGCTGCGCGCCCCTGGGCCCTCCGGGTATGAGGCCCCCGCCGCGGCGGTTTGGCGCGAGGCGGCGTCGTTTGCGGAGCTCAGCAGCGACGGGATCGGCTCCTCGATCGCGAGGATCGGCGACGAGGACGCGAAGCCATTGCTGGCGGTCGTCGGGCACATCGATGAGATCGGCCTCGTCGTCAGCCACATCGACGAGAAGGGCTTCCTCTACTTCTCCCCGATCGGCGGCTGGGACCCGCAGATCCTGGTCGGCCAGAGGGTCGAGATCCAGGCAAAGGCGGGGCCGGTTCCCGGCGTCGTCGGGCGCAAGCCGATCCACTTGCTGGACCCCGACCAGCGCAAGAAGGTCGTCGAGCTGAAGTCGATGCACATCGACATCGGCGCCGGTTCGCGCGAGGAGGCCGCCGAGCTTGTCGGGATCAGCGATCCGGTCGTGATCGCAGCAGAGCCGGTCTCGGTTGCCGGCGGCCGGCTCGTCTCCCGCGCCATGGACAACCGCCTCGGCGCCTATGTCGCGCTCGAGGCGCTGCGCCGCTGCCACGAGCGGGGGTCGGTCAGCGGCTCCTTCGCCGCCGTCGCCGCCGCCCAGGAGGAGATCGGGCTGCACGGCGCCGGCACCTCCGCCTTCCAGGTCCGGCCCGACCTCGCCGTCGCGGTCGACGTCACCCACGCGACCGACGCGCCCGGGGTCGAGGAGAAGGAGGTCGGAAGCCACCCGTTTGGCTCGGGCCCGGTGATAGCGCGCGGCGCGACCCTCTCCCCCCGCGTCTTCGAGCTTCTCGTCGCCGCCGCCGAGAGCGCCGGAATCGACCACACGCTCGAGGGCGCCGGCAGCTCCACCCACACCGACGCCGACGCGATCCAGATCTCACGCTCCGGCGTGCCCACCGGGCTCGTCTCGATCCCGCTTCGCTACATGCACTCGCCGGTCGAGATGGTCGACCTCGCCGACCTCGAGGCCGTGGTCGAGCTGATCGCCGCCTTCGCGGCGAGCCTCACGCCGGACATCGACCTCAGCCGCTGAGGGCCCCGACAACGAGAAAGGGCGGCCTGCCGGCCGCCCTTTCTGGGTCTTCCGTGGAACGCAGGTCTACTTCTTGACCTGGCAGCCCTGGGTCGACGTCACCGTCAGTGGCGGATGGCCGGCGTAGTTGTAGGTGCCCTTGATCTTCCACTTGCGGTTGGAGTGGGAGCACTGGGCGGAGACGTAGTTGCGCTGCTTGCCCTTGTACTTGAATGACTTCTGGATCTTGACCTCAAGGAAGTTGAGGGCCGAGCCGGCGGGCAGCACCGGAACGTTGATCTGGAGCATCGTCCCGTAGGGCGCCGAGGTGTTCTGCAGGACCCCGTTGAGGACCACCGTCGAGGCGATCGCGTCGACGCGTGCGTGCAGCAGGACCACCGGCCGGCCGTTGACCTGCTTGCCGTTGAACGCGGTGATCTTGGCCTGAACGGTGTTCGCGGGGTTCGGGTCGCCGGCGATCTGCACCTTGCCGGTGCCGATTCCGACCAGCGAGGAACCGCACTTCTGCTTCGCGACCTCAGTGGTCGTGCCCGCGATCAGAGCCGGGTTGCACTGCTTGTAACCAGTCGTGAAGAAGGCGAGGTCCTTGTCGAAGAAGATCTTGGCGTTGGTCACCGGCTTCAGCGCCAGCGCCCCGGTGAGAGTCGTATCGGTCGTGGAGAGGATGCTGATGCTTCCCCCCGCGCGCTTGTTCTTCGGGACCTTGGTTGGCTTGAATGTCTGACTCAGGTGCTGGACGTTCGTGTTGGCGGCCATTGCGACGGCCGAGACTCCGACCACCAGCACGAGCGCGAACCCGAGGGCTCCGACTAAACGCTTTCGCATGTTTCTCCTCATTTCGTTCAATGCGCGTGGCGGAGTCCGCTACGCGGCGGTTTTCGTTTCAAGTCTCTGCAACTTCCAACAACCGGGGACCACGATCGGAGCGGTGCCGAGCGCCGCTAGTCGACCACCTGCAACTCCTTGGGAAGGCTGGACAGTACCCGGTGGCCCTCCCCGGTGACTATCACCAGGTCTTCTATACGTACCCCCAACTCGCCCGGCAGATACACCCCGGGCTCGACCGTCACGACCTCGCCGGCCTCGAGCGTGTCCTCGGAGCTGGCAGCCAGGCGAGGTCCCTCGTGGACCTCCATCCCGACCCCGTGACCGAGCCCGTGCCCGAAGCGCTCGCCGTGGCCGGCGGCGTCGATGATCTCGCGCGCGACGGCGTCAACCGCGCTGCCCTCGGCACCCGGCACGACCGCACCGAGGGCGGCGATCTGGGCCGAGAGGACGACCTCATAGACGTCTGAGGCAACCTCGCCGGGCTCGCCGGTGGCGAAGGTGCGGGTGCAGTCCGAGCAGTAGCCGTCGAGCTCGGCCCCCATGTCGAAAACGACCAGCTCTCCGGCCCCGATCTCGCGCCCGCCCGGCTCGGCGTGCGGGAGGGCGCCGTTGGGACCGGCGGCGACGATCGGCGGGAAGGAGGGCTCGGCGCCGAGCTCGCGCATGCGGGCGACCGCGGTGGCGGCAACCTCCGCCTCGGTGCGTCCACGCAGGCCCCGCTCGAGCGCGAACAGGTAGATGTCGTCGGCGAGGCGGGCGGCCTCCCCTATCGCCTCCAGCTCGGCCGCGTCCTTGACCCGGCGAAGCATCTCGACCGCACCGCCGGAGGCAATCAGCTCGGCCCCCTTTGGAAGGGCTTCCTGAAGGCGGCGCAGAGATCTGACCGAGAGGTGGTCGTCCTCGAAGCCCGCCCTCCCGACGAGCCGCTCGGCGATCCCCGCGTACCAGTCGCCGCTGACCGTGATCACCTCCCAGCCGTCAACCTCCTCGGCAGCGCGCTCGGTGTAGCGGAAATCGGTGAGGAAGAGCCGCTCTTCGGGACCACAGATGCAGGCCCCGTTCGTCCCCCCGAAACCGGTGAGGTAGCGGACGTTGATGAGGTTGGTGACCAGCAAGCGCTCGAGCTCGCGCTCTGCGACCAGGTTCGCGAGCCGGTCGCCGCGAGCGGCCATCAATCCTCGGCGCCGAGTCTGTCGGCGATCAGCGCCAGCGCGTCGCGGTAGCCCTCGACGCCGCGGCCGGCGATCTTCGCCAGCACGAGCCCGTCGAAGACCGAGACCCGGCGCCACTCCTCGCGCGAGTCGACGTCGGAGATGTGGACCTCGACCGCCGGCAGGCGGGTCAGCTCGAGCGCGTCGGCGATCGCCCGGCTGTAGTGGGTCCAGGCGCCCGCGTTGATGATCGCCGCGTCGGCCAGCTCCGGCAGCCGGTGCAGGTGCTCGATGAAATCCCCCTCGGCGTTGGTCTGAAAGCAGCGGGCGTTGAGGCCGGCCTCCTGCCCCCAGGTCCGGATCTGGCGCTCGAGCTCGTTCAGCGAGTGACCGCCGTAGACCTCCGGATCGCGGCGCTCGAGGACGTCGAAGTTGGGCCCATGCAGGACCTCGACCCGGTTGTGCGCGGTGTTCATCCGTATAGCTCCTCGATCGCGGCCTCGACATTATGCGGATCGACGACCTGCCCCGGGCGCGGGTCACCGGGCTCGGAGAGCAGGACGAAGGGAACCCCGGCCGAGGTCCGCTTCTTGTCTCGCCCGACTGCCGCGGTCACCTCTTCGAGCGCGACCGCTCGGTCGAGGGTGGTCGGTAGGCCCTGGCGCCCGAGCCAATCGAGCACCTGCGCCCGCAGATCCCCGGCCCCCGAGAGCCGCAGCGTCGCCAGCAGGCCGAGGCCGATCGCCTCGCCGTGGCGGTAGCGCGAGTAGCCGCTGGCGGCCTCGATCGCGTGGCCGACCGTGTGCCCCAGGTTGAGCACGTTTCGCCAGCCCGAGTCGCGCTCGTCGGCAGCGACGACCCCGCACTTGTAGCGGGCGCAGTCGAAGGCGGCCCAGGAGTTCTCGGCCAGGGACCCGGCGGGGATGTCGCGCACGCGGGGCCAGAGGGCTCCGCCGGCGAGCAGTCCGGTCTTCAGCACCTCGACGAAGCCGGCGGCAAGCTCCTCGCCCGGCAGCGAGCGGATCGTCTCCCAGTCGGCGATCACAGCCGCCGGAAGGTGGTAGGCGCCGACGTAATTCTTGGCCTGCGGCAGATCGACCCCGGTCTTGCCGCCGTAGGCGGAGTCGACCTGAGCGACGATCGTGGTCGGAACCTGGACCACCTCCACCCCGCGCTGGTAGGTGTGGGCGCAGAACCCACCGAGGTCGCCGATGACGCCGCCGCCGAGTGCGACCAGGTGATCGGCGCGGGTCATCCCCGCCTCGGCCAGCGCCTCGAGGACCCGCTCGGCCTCGGCCATGGTCTTCGCCCCCTCGCCCGGATCGACCTCGATCCGCGCCGCGAGCGGCTCGATTCTCTCGGCGTAGAGGCCTCCCACGGTGCGGTCGGTGACGCAGAAGCGGCGACTGCGCAGCGGCCACCACCCGGTTCCGAGCAGGCCCTCGCCGACGAAGACCGGGTACTCGCCGCCCTCGCTCGCCGCCCACAGCATTCTTGTTCCCCGCGGCAGATCGGCGAGGGCCCGAATCGCAGGCAGTGCCCGCCCGGCGACACCTGGCTCGGCGGCCATCACGATCGCGTCGGCAAGGCTCTCGTAGAGGGGAAGGCGCTCTGCAATCAGGCGCTCGACCGACTCGCGCGAGCCCGAGAGCGGACGGTCGGTGCCGCCGATCCGCTGCCAGGCGTCGTCGGCGTCCACCTGAAGCCAGACGACGAGATGTCGCCCGAGCGCAACTCGCACGCGCTCCAGGAGGACGCTGCCGCCCCCGAGCGCGATCGCGCCGCCGTCGGCTCGCTCCAGCAACTCCCCGACCACCTCTTCCTCGCGGGCCCGGAACGCCTCCTCCCCGTCGCGCTCGAAGGCGTCGGCGATCGGCATGCCCAGATCGGCCTCCATCAGGTCGTCGCACTCGGTGGTCTCCATCCCCGCCCTGCCCGCGGCCTCGAGGGCGGTGGACTTCCCCGCTCCCATGAACCCGATGAAGACGACGGCGGGCTCAGCCACGCCAGTCGATGCGGCGCTTGTAGTGCTCGATCGCCGCGAGGACGTCGTCCATCGAGTCGCCTCCGAACTTCTCGCGATAGGCGCGCGCAAGGACGAGGCAGACCATCGCCTCGCCGACGACGGCGGCGGCGGGGACGACGGTCGAGTCGGTGCGCTCGCGAAGCGCCTGTGCCGGCTGCTTGGTCTCGGTGTCGACCGAGCGCAGCGGCTGGGTCATCGTCGAGATCGGCTTGACGGCGCCGCGGACGAGGAGGGGCTGGCCATTCGTCATCCCGCCCTCGAGGCCCCCGGCGTGGTTGGTCTCGCGGTAGTAGCCGCGCTCGGGCGAGTGGAAGATCTCGTCGTGGGCCTCCGAGCCGGGCCGCCCGGCGACGTCCCATGCCTCACCGACCGAGACCCCCTTGATCGACTGGATCGACGCAATCGCCCCGGCCAGGCGGCCGTCGAGGCGATCCTCCCAGGAGATGTGCGAACCGATCCCGGGCACGAGCCCGAAAGCCCGCACCTCGAAGACGCCGCCGAGTGACTCGTTGGCCTTGCGCAGGCGGTCGATCTCGGCGACCATCGCCGCGCTTGCCTCGGGATCGAGGCAGCGCACCGGGTCCTCGTCGACCCCGTCGAAGGCCTCGGGGGCGAGGTCCATCGGCGGCTCCGGGGCCCGGACCGAGGCCATCTGCAGGACATGGCTGCGGACCTCGACGCCGACGGCGCTGAGGAAGGAGCGGGCGAGGGTCCCCGCCGCGACCCGGGCCGCGGTCTCGCGTGCGCTGGCTCGCTCGAGCACGTTTCGCCCGTCGCGGAAGCCGTACTTCTGCATCCCGACGAGGTCTGCGTGACCGGGGCGGGGAAGGTGCACCTCCTCGATCTCGGCTTCGACCGGCCACGGGTTCATCCGCTCTTCCCAGTTGGCGTAGTCGCGGTTGGCGACGAGGAGCGCTATCGGGCTCCCGAGGGTGCGGCCGTGGCGGACTCCCGAGCGGACCTCGACGCTGTCGGTCTCGATCTTCATCCTGCCTCCGCGCCCGTGCCCGAGCTGGCGCCGAGCCATGTCGCGGTCGAGCGCCGCGCGGTCGAGCTCGAGACCGGCGGGCATCCCCTCGACGATCGCCACGAGCCCGGGTCCGTGCGACTCTCCGGCAGTTGTGAAGCGGAAGGCCATGTTCCGGGCCTAGGCTATCGGCGAACGCCGTGTCCCCTCCCCGCCCCGCACCCGACTGATGGCCGCCCGCCGCCTGGTGATCGTGATGCTGGTGCTGCTCGCCCTCTCGACCCTGGTCGCGGCGCTGGTGCCGGCGCCGGACCGCGGCGGCAACGTGACAAGGCCGGCGACCGGGCCCAGCGGCCCCACGTCCACATCCCAGGCCCCGGTCAATGCTCCCCCAACCTGCGGCAGCCCCTGGCCTCGTCGAGGCCCGCATCGACATCCCCCCGAAACCCGGCGGACCGCCGCCGGTTGTCGCGGTGGAGCCGGGCAACCGGCTGGTCCTGGGTGTCGGCGGGACCGCCGGCGACGACATCTCGATCCCGGCCTTCGGCCTGACCGAGACGATGACGCCATCGGCGGCGGCGATCTTCGACCTGATCGTCGACCGTCCCGGCCGCTTCGCCGTGCGCGCCTTCGCCGCGGGCAGGGTCGTCGGGACGATCGTGTCGAAGAAGCGGGCCGGCTGAGCTCAGCCGCGCCGGGCAGCGTCGCGCATCACGTCCAGCGGCGCCTCGAGCCCGGTCCAGAGCTCGAGTGAGGCCGCTCCCTGGCGGACCAGGATCTCGATCCCGTCGACGGTCTGCGCCCCGGCGCGGGCGGCGGCGTCGAGGAGCGGGCCGGGGCCGTCCCCGTAGACCATGTCGATGACAATCTGCCCCGGCCCGAGATCCTGCGGCCGAAGCGGCAGCTCCGCGAACGGGTCCTCGCCGCGGAGGCCGACCGCGGTCGAGTTGACGACCAGGTCAAAGGAAGCGGGCTCGGGCTCGAGGTTCGGGCGCCCGCCGAGCGCCTCACAGAGGGCTGCGGCGCGGGAATGGGTGCGGTTCCAGACCTCGACCTCGGCACCCTCGCGGACCAGCGCCCAGACGACCGCGCGGGCGGCGCCGCCGGCGCCGAACACGAGCGCGCGCGAGCCCTCCGGCGAGTGGGGCAGCGCCGCGATCAGCCCCGGCGCGTCGGTGTTCTCGGCGGCGATCGCCTCCCCGTCGAAGAGCAGCGTGTTGGCGGCGCCGATCTCGCGGGCGCTGACCGAGGGCGCATCGGCGACGGCCAGCGCAGCTGCCTTGTGGGGGACGGTGACGTTGGCGCCGGCAAAGCCCGCCGCCGCCATCGCCCGGACCCTCTGCTCGAACCCCTCGGGCGCGACGTCGATCGTCTCATAGGTCCAGGTCGTGCCGAGCCCGAGGGCATCGAGGGCGGCGTTTTGCATCGCCGGAGAGCGTGAATGCGCGACCGGGTGGCCGAGTACCGCGAGCCGACGCAGCGGCGCGGGTTCGGCGCGGCTCATCCGCAGTTGGTGGGCGAGTTGCCGCCCGCGGCCGCCCTCGCCTGGTTGTAGGCGTCGACGTCACGCTGGAACTGGGCATCGGTCGAGGAGAAGCTGAGCCGGTTGCAGCTTCCGGGCTTGGTCACGTAGTAGAGGTAGTCGGCGTTCGATGGGTTGGCCGCCGCCCTGATCGCGGCCAGGCCCGGGTTTCCGATCGGCCCCGGCGGCAGGCCCTTGTTGATCCGCGTGTTGTAGGGGGAGTCGGTCGCGAGCTCGGACTGGGTCAGTGGCTGCGTGTAGTTGCCGACAGCGAAGCGCACGGTCGCGTCGATCCCGAGCGAGATTCCGTCGCGGAGGCGGTTGTAGATCACCGCCGCGACGTTTCGGAAGTCCGCCGGCGAGGCCTCATCCTCGATCATCGAGGCGATGATCAGCACGTCGTAGGTCGTCAGGTTCTTCTTCTTCGCGTAGCTCATGTCGACGCTCTTGATGTTCTGATCGAAGGCGTCGAGCTGGCGCCCGACAAGATCGCTCGTGGTCGGGTTCTTCGGCATCTCGTACGTGGCCGGGAAGAGGAACCCCTCGAGGTTCCTGGCGCGGCCCTGGGCCCCGTAGCTGTTTGGATCGAAGCCCTTGAAGGAGACGGTGTCCTTGAGATAGTCGCCGCTGAGCCCGTCCTGCCCGGCGATCGTCGCGATCTGGGGCCGGGTCAGCCCCTCGGGGATGGTCACGTTGAGCGTCTTTTTGATCGGCGGCTGCGAGAGGACGTCGATCGCGGAGCTGTAGCTCATGTCCTCGCGCATCCGGTGGTTGCCGGGGTAGAGCTCGGAGCGCTTGCCGTCGAGCGTGACCCGGATCTGGAACAGGGTCGAGCTCGAGATCACCCCCCTGTCGCCGAGCAGGTCGCCGATCTCGCTGACGCTCGATCCCTTCGGTATGCGGACATCGAACGGGTCCCCAGAGCCGTCACCGTGGAAGGGCTGGAAGAGCGCCCAGAGGAAACCGAGGAGGAGAACACCGACGACGATCAGTGCGATCCGGCCGGGGTGGCGCAGGAAGCGGCGGCCGCCGCCGCCCTTGCGGGGTGGTGATTGCCCGGTCCCCTCGTCGGGGCCCCAGAAACGCTCCTCGGGCGGGAGCGGGTCGCCGGAGAGGACCGATCCCGATCCGACATCCTCCGCCGGGGCCGGAACCTGATCCGATGTATGCCGAGCCCGCGCTGCTGGATCCGGCGGCGGCTCGGCCGGCGGCTCAGGGGGTGGCGGGGGCTCGGAGGGGGCTTGAGACTGTGGCTCGTCGGGGGCATCAGGCGGCGGTGGGGGCTCGGGCGCCGCCTCGGGCGGCCGCGGCACAGGGGGGCTCGGCGTCGCGCTCGGCCTCGCCGGCGGAGCCGGCTCGTCGGGCGCCACCGGTTCGTCCTTGGCCGCGCTCTCCCCCTGGCGCTTGCGGCGCTTCTCCTCACGCTCAGCGCGGCGCCTGGCCCGCTCGACCGCGGCCGGGTCGTCGGGATCGGCGAAGGGATCGCCCTCGAGCCAGTCGTCAGCCGTCATCGTCGCTCCCTCCGGCATCGCGCAAGGAGGCCGCGAGGTAGGCCTCGAGCAGGTGCGCCGCGGCCAGCGAGTCCTCGGCGGCCTCCGCACCGGAGCGGAGGCTCGCCTGTGCCATCCGTGTGGTCAAGCGCTCATCGTAGGTATCCACCGGCAGGTCGAGAGAAGCTCGAAGCTGATCGCAGAAGGTGAGTGTGGTCTCGGCCTGGGCCCCCGCGGTCCCGTTCATGTTCAGCGGCATGCCGACCACGACCCGCTCCACGCCGAGATCGTCCGCGACCCGCGCCACCTCCCGGATCTCGGGGGGCTCGATCACCGGCAGGGGGCGCACCAGGGTGCCGCTCGGGTCTGAGACCGCGCAGCCGATTCGGGCGCTTCCGTAGTCGAGAGCCAGAACTCGCATGCGCCTCAGCCGAGCCCCCGCTCGATCGACGCTCGCGCCGTCGCGACCGCATCGCCGAGCTTCCCCGGATCGCGGCCCCCGGCCTGAGCCATGTCGTCGCGACCACCCCCACCGCCGCCGACGATCGCGGCGGCCTCGCGGATCACGTCGCCGGCGGAGAGCCCGCGCTCGACCGCCGCCTTCGAGAAGAGCGCGACCAGCGCGACCTTCCCCTCCCCGGCCCCGCCGAGGACGACGGCCGAGTCCTCCAGCCCCGACTGGATCCGGTTCGCCAGCTCGAGCAGGTTCTTCTGGTCGGCGATCGCCGTTTCGGCCACGAGGACCCGGACGCCGCCGACATCGGCCGCCTCCTCCGCAAGTCGCTTCGCCTCCTCGCCCAGGCCCTGGGCCAGCGCCTCGCCGGCCCTCTCACTCGCCCGCTTCATCTGCTCGGCGGCGCGGCGGGCTCCGGCCAGTGGGTCCTGCGGGGTCCCCAGCAGCTCGCCGGCCTCGCGCAGCTCGTCGGCGCGCTCGCGGTACCAGTCGATCGCCGCCGGCCCGGTGAGCGCCTCTATCCGGCGAACGTTGGCCGCGCTGGATCCCTCCGAGGCGACCCGGAAGATCCCGATCTCGGCGGTGTTGGCTACGTGGGTGCCTCCGCAGAGCTCGCGCGAGACGCCCTCGACCTCGACCACACGCACCCACTCGCCGTACTTCTCGCCGAACAGGGCCATCGCCCCGAGCCGCTCCGCCTCGCCGCGATCCATGTTGATCCAGCGCACCGGCCGGCTCGCCTTGACCCACTCGTTGACGCGGTCCTCGATCGCGCGCAGCTCGTCCGGGCCGAGTGCGTGGCCGTGGGTGAAGTCGAAGCGAAGCTTGTCGGGCCGCACCGCCGAACCCGCCTGGCGCACGTGCGTCCCCAGCCGCTCGCGCAGCGCCGCGTGCAACAGGTGGGTCGCGGTGTGGTTGCGCATGGTCGCGTGCCGCGTCTCCCGATCGACGACGGCCTCGACGCGGACGCCCGCCTCCGGCAATCCCGCCCGCACCCCGTCCGCCCCCGGAGGCGAAGCTGAGGAGGCGGACGGCAGGGGTTGTGAGGAGGCGGACGGCAGGGGTTCTGAGGAGGTGGACGGCTGTAGTTCCAGGGCCTGGTCCTCCCCCACCCTGTAGACGTCGAGCACCCGCGCCTCGCCGCCGTCCCAGCGCACCACGCCCGAGTCCGCAACCTGGCCGCCGCCCTCGGCGTAGAAGGGGCTCTCCTCGAGCTTCGCCAGGATCCGCTCGCCGTCGGGCTCGGCGGCGGCGACGCCGGTGCTTGCCCGCAGCGACTCGTAGCCGACGAAGCGGGTCGGCGCCGCCTTCGAGACGAAATCCATCACCCTGCCGTGGCGATCCTCGGAGCCGTGGGCGGTCGCCGAGCCCCCGCGGGCGCGGTCGCGCTGCTCCTCCATCAGCTCCTCGAAGCCCTGGTCGTCGACAGAGAGCCCCTGCTCGGCGAGCAGCTCCTTGGTCAGGTCGTAGGGAAAGCCGTAGGTGTCGTGGAGCTTGAAGGCCTCGGGCGCCTCGATCCAGGAGGTACCGGACTCCCCGGCTTCGGCGATCAGCCGCTCGAGCAGCTCGGTTCCGCGCTCGAGGGTGCGGCCGAAGCTCTCCTCCTCGTCGTCGACCCAGCGGGCGATCGTCTCGCGCTCGGCCGCAACCTCCGGGTAGGCGTCGCCCATGATCTCGATTGTGCGCTCGGCGAAGCGGCCGAGCCAGGGCGCCTCGAGCCCGAGCGCGCGCCCCTGCTGGATCGCTCGCCGCATGATCCGGCGCAGGATGTAGCCACGGTCCTCGTTCGAGGGAACGACGCCGTCGGCAATGAGAAAGGTGGCGCCGCGTGAGTGGTCGGCGATGATCCGCATCGCCCGGGTCGTTGCCCGATCCTCGCCGTAGGAGCGGCCCGACATCCCCTCGGCGAGGTCGATCAACGGCCGCAGCAGGTCCGTGTCGAACACCGAGGGGACGTCCTGGAGGATCGCCGCCATCCGCTCGAGACCCATGCCGGTATCGATGTTTCGCATCGGCAGCGGCGTCAGGGTGCCGTCCTCGGCGAGGTCATAGCTCATGAAGACGTGGTTCCAGAACTCGAGGAAGCGGTCGGTGTCGTCGCCGGGGCGATCGTCCGGGCCACCGAACTCCTCGCCCCTGTCGAGGTAGAGCTCAGAGCAGGGTCCGCAGGGGCCGGTCGGCCCGCCCTGCCAGAAGTTCTCAGAGCGCGGAAGCTCGACGATCCGCGCCTGCGGCACCCCCAGTCCCTTCCAGATCTCGATCGACTCGGCGTCGGGGCCGAGGCCGAGCTCCTCGTCGCCGCCGAAGACGGTCACCCAGATCTCCTCCGGCGCGAACCCGAAGCCCTGCGTCGAGAGCTCCCAGCCCATCGCGATCGACTCCTCCTTGAAGTAGTCGCCGAAGCTCCAGTTGCCGAGCATCTCGAAGAAGGTGAGGTGGCGCGCGGTGTTGCCGACCTCCTCGATGTCGGTGGTGCGAAAGCACTTCTGGACATCGGTGACCCGCGGCGCCGGCGGCTTCTCACGGCCTTGGAAGCTGGGCTTAAACGGCTGCATCCCCGCCGTCGTCAGTAGCACGGAGGGATCGAGGGCGGCGGGCACCAGCGACGCCGAGGGGACCCGCAGGTGTCCCCGCTCCTCGAAGAACGAGAGGTAGGTCTCACGTATGTCCTGAGCGCGCATCGAGCGCAGAGCCTAAGTCCAGGAGGCGATCGTGGCGTGGCCGACTACCGATTCGCCGCTCATCAGGACCGCGGCCTGCCCCGGAGCGGGCCCCGCGAACGGCTCGCCCAGCGCGAGCCGAAGGGCCGGGTGGTGCCCGGCCCCGGCCTCCCCCTGCACCCTGGCGGGGACCAGCGCCGAGTGGTAGCGCAGCCTGACGGCGTCGATCCTCGCCCCGTCACGGTGGAGCACGGCGTCGCGCAGCCGGACCTCGGATGACTCGAGCTCGGCCCGGGGTCCGACGGTGACGGTGTTTGCGGCGGAGTCGGTCGCGAGCACGTAGAGGGGCTCGGCCGCGGCGACGCCGATGCCGCGGCGCTGGCCGACGGTGAAGTGGTGGTGGCCGCGGTGGCGGCCGAGGGCCCGGCCGCGGCGGTCGATGATCTGCCCATCGTGGTCCTCGAGACCGCCGTGGCGTCGGAGGAAGGCGCGCTTGCCCCCCCGGCGAGGAAGCAGAGGTCCTGGCTCTCGGGCTTGCGGGCGACGGCGAGGCCGTGTCGCCGGGCTGCCTCGCGGACCTCGGGCTTGGTCATCTGCGCGAGGGGGAAGCGCAGCCGCGCCAGGATCTCGGGGGGCAGCGCCGCCAGCATGTAGCTCTGGTCCTTGGCCTCGTCTGCCGCCGGGGCCAGAAGCGGGCCGCTCTCGTCAGCGAGCAGCCGCGCGTAGTGGCCGGTGACGAGCGATGTGGCGCCGATGCGATCGGCGAGAGCGACCATCGCCGCGATCCTGACCTCGCCGTTGCACAGCACGCACGGGTTCGGGGTCTCGCCGCGGCTGTAGCCGGCGACGAACCCGCTGACGACCCGGCGCCGGAACTCGTCCTCGAGGTCGAGCGTGAGGTGCGGGATCCCGAGCGAGTGCGAGAGCGCCCGAGCGCCGAGAACGGCCTCCGGCGAGCAGCAGGCCCTGGTCCCATCGGTCTCGGGGTCGGCCCAGAGCTTGAGCGTGACCGCGACCACCTCGGCCCCCCGCTCGCGCTCGAGCAGCGCCGCGACGGCGCTGTCGACGCCCCCGGACAGCGCGACCAGCACCCGGCGCGAATCGGGCTCGGCAAGGGTGGCCCCGGATCCGGAAGCGGCCGCCAGCGCCCGGTGCAGCGCGTCGGCCGCAAGCCCGGGAGCGTGGAGCTTCCCCGGGGTGAGGCCGCCGAGCGCGGCGTCGATGTCGGCGGCGCCGATCGCCGCGGCGTCGATCACGCTCGCGCCCTCGGCCAGCTCGGCAGCCGCGTTCGCAGCGGCCCGCATCGCTCCGCACCCCTCGGTGTCGAGGCTGATCGACTCGATCCTGCCCCCGTCAATCTCGACCGAGAGCCGGACAAGGTCGCCGCAGGCAGCTCCACCGGCGGCGCCGGTGAAAGAGCCCGGCGCCGGCGGGCCGATGCGGGCGGTCTGGGCGAGGTGGCTCTCGAAGGCGTCGTTCACGAATACAGGCCCCAACCCGCCGTTGCCACCCCTGGCTTTGATCCCTTCAGTGAAGGTGGGTGCCTACTTCCGACCCCACAGGACCGGAAGAAATCGGCTCCCGCGCCGTTTGTGTTGGGTCAAACGGTGGGATGGCTGGCGTACGGGCTCGGGCCCAGCGAAAACCGTAGCAGTGTGGCCCGGGTCAGTCGATATTCGAGAGCAGCATCTCGGCCTCGCTCCAGCTCTCCGCCGGCACCCGCAGCGCGATGTCTCCGCGGCCATGGGAGTCCAGCGGCCAGTCCGAGGTCAGCGCCGCCTCGATCCCCGCCTCGGCGAGTGCCTGATGCCAGGCCCGGGCGGTTCCGCGATCGCCGAAGTCGCGCACGACCTCCCAATCGTCGAAGCGGGGATCGCCGATGTGTACGGGGGTCTGACCGGGACCGGGCGCGCGGTTGCGAAAGCGGTCGCGGAGCCACTCGAACGGGCTCCTGGGTTCGTCGGCCACCGTAGTGCCGGGGCTCAGCCCGGACGGCGGGCCCGCGTCTGCAGGCCGAGCTCGCGCAGCTGGCGATCATCGACGGCGGCGGGGGCGCCGGTCAGCGGGTCCCCGCCCGAGGCCGTCTTCGGGAAGGCGATCACGTCGCGGATCGAGTCGGTGCCGTGCAGGAGGGCGACCCAGCGGTCGACCCCGTAGGCGATCCCTCCGTGCGGCGGGGCGCCGTAGCGAAGCGCCTCGAGCAGGAAGCCGAAGCGCTCCTCGGCCTCGGCCGGAGCGATTCCGAGGACCTCGAAGGCGGCACGCTGGACGTCGGGGCTGTGGATTCTGATCGACCCTCCGCCGAGCTCGACCCCGTTCCAGACGAGGTCGTAGGCGAGCGCCCGGGCGTCTCCGGGGTTCTGTGGGTCGAGGTCTCCGGCCGGGGAGGTAAAGGGATGGTGGAGGGCGTCCCAGCGGTCCTCGTCGGGGTTTCGCTCGAACAGCGGCCAATCGACGATCCAGGTCAGCTCGTTGCTGCCCTCCTCGATCAATCCCCAGCGCCGGCCGAGACGCTGGCGCAGCCCGCCGAGGATCGTCGCGACCCGGTCGGGGCGGTCGGCGGCGACGAGCATCAGATCGCCCTCGGCGGCGCCGAGGCGGGCGTTTAGGCCCGAGAGCTCCTCCGCGGAGAGGAACTTGGCGATCGGCGCCCTCCAGCCGTCGCCCTCGCGAAACGCCCAGACCAGCCCCTTTGCGCCGAACTCCTTCGCCTCCTCGATCAGCCCGTCGAGCTCGGCGCGGGAGAGGTCACGAGAGCCGGCGTTGAGGCCGCGGACCACTCCCCCGCCCTCGATCACCTTGCCGAAGGCGTTGAACTCCGTGCCCTCGAGGATGTCGGTGAGGTCGCTGATCTCGAGTCCGAAGCGGGTGTCCGGCTGGTCGCTGCCGTAGCGGGCGATCGCGTCGTCGTAGGCGAGGCGGGGAAACGAGGGCGAGACCTCGACCCCCATCTCGCCCAGCACGTGGGCGATCAGGCGCTCGTTGAGATCGAGAACGTCCTCGACGTCGACAAACGACATCTCGATGTCGAGCTGGGTGAAGTCAGGCTGGCGGTCGGCGCGAAGGTCCTCGTCGCGAAAGCAGCGGGCGATCTGGAAGTAGCGCTCGAAGCCGGCGACCATCAGCAGCTGCTTGAACAGCTGCGGCGACTGCGGGAGCGCGTAGAAGGAGCCCTGCTGGAGGCGGCTGGGGACGAGGAAGTCGCGCGCTCCCTCAGGGGTAGAGCGGGTCAGCACCGGGGTCTCGATCTCGTAGAAGCCCTCGTCGCCGAGGAAGGCGCGCATCGACGTCGTCACCCGGTGGCGGAGGGCGATCGCCTCCTGCATCCGCTCGCGCCGCAGGTCGAGGTAGCGGTGGCGCAGCCGGGCGTCCTCGCCGACCTCGCCGGAGTAGCCCTCGATCTCAAACGGCGGCGTCTCGGCGTCAGCGAGCACCTCGACGCCCGAGACCATCAGCTCCACCGCCCCGGTCGGAAGGCCCGGGTTGACCGTCTCATCGGAGCGGGCGAGGACCGTGCCGGTGGCGCTGATCACGTCCTCGGCGCGGAGATTGTGGGCGAGCCCGTGAGCCTCCCCGGCCGAATCCGGGTTGAAGACGAGCTGGACGATCCCCGTGCGGTCGCGCAGGTCGATGAAGATCAGCCCGCCGTGATCGCGGCGGCGGTGGACCCATCCCGCCACGCGCACCTCTGAGTCGACGCGCTCGGGCAGGACCTGGCCACACCAGGCGTCACGGTAGGAGTTCGGGCGAAGTGCGGGGAATGGCTCGGGCATCGAGCCAGCAGTCTTACTGCTTCGTGACGTCCTTGCCTGGACCGCCGACCAGCTTGTCCTTGCCGGGGCCGCCGAGCAGGGTGTCCTTGCCCTGCTCACCGAACAGCGTGTCCTTACCCTTGCCACCGATCAGCCTGTCTTTGCCCTTGCCGCCGCAGGCGAGGTCGTTGCCGCCGAGGCCGGTCGCGGTGTCGTTGCCGTCGAGCATCAGGAAGACGTCGCGGCCCGGGGTCCCCTTGAGCTTGTCGGCGCCGTTGGTCCCGATCCGGGTGGCGGCGACCCCGCGGCACTTGACCAGCTCGTAGGCGCCGAGGTCGCAGGGCGGGCTGAGGGTGCGAGGGGCCCCGCGAGCGTCGGTGGGGGCGCACGTGTCCAGGCCGCCGCCCGTGCCGGCGCCGAGCGCCGGGCTGGCGGCGAGAAGGGCGTGGGTCCTGACCGGGCCACCGTTGTCGAGCAATGGCCCCAGGGCGGGGTCCTGCCCGGTGACGTTGGTCCCGGGGTTGAACCCGACCAGGCAGGTCGCCGGTTTGAAGACCTCGATCAGCGTGTAGCGCGGGAAGAAGTCGGGGCCGCTGGCGCAATCGGGGTCCTGGTCCGCCGGCAGCGGGGAGGCGTCGGCGTTGTCGCCGATCAGGGAGTTGTAGGTGCTGAACGTGCCGATCGTCGAGAAGCCGCCGCCGTCCCCGAGGCCGTTGGCGTCGGCGTCGGCCGTGTTGGCGGCGACCGTGACGTTTCTCAGTGTCGTGCTCGAGCTTCCGGGGGCGAAGATGCCGCCGCCGCTGTCCTTGGCGCTGTTGCCGCTGATCGTCACGTTGACCAGGTTCGCCACGTAGTAGTTGGAGAGGCCGCCGCCGTCGATCGCGGCCCTGTTGGCCGAGAGGGTCACGTTCTCGAGCTTGAGCTTGCCGACGTTGTTGAGGATCCCGCCGCCGTTGTCGGGGGCGAGGCCGTTTCGGATCGACAGATTGCGGATCGTCAGATCGGCGCCCACGGCGTCGTTGATGACGGCGCGATCGATGTTGTTTGCGTCGATTACGACCGCACCGCTCCCCTTGCGATCCAGAGTCAGCGTCTGGTAGTTGTTGAGGTCGCCGGTGCTGATGTCGTCAGCTCCGGCGGGAGCGATCGTCAGCTTGTAGGTGCCCGCAGGGATCCCGATCAGGTCAGCGCCCGCGGCGCCCGAGCAGCCGCCGAAAGAGACGTCGTTGTTGGCGGTCTGAAACGCCTCGCGCAGCGAGCACTGCGCGCCGGAGCCGTACTGGTCGGCCGTGGTGTTGACGGTGATCGTCCCGGCGCTCGCGCTGCCTCCCATCGCCGCCAGCAAGAACAGCGATGTGATCGCGGCGCAGAGCGTGAGCGCGCGGACCTTGGTGCTGCTGATCCCCTCGTGCATGTGCCTTCTCTCTCCCTGAGCTCGTCGACGAACTCAGACGAGGATAAGACACCGGGCCGGCAATCAGGGGCGTTCGCGCCCCAACTCCTCGGTCACCCGTCCGGCCTCAACCGGGCGCTGCTCGCCGGTCTCCATGTCGCGCAGCTGCATCGAGCCGTCCTCGGCGATGATCAGCGCCGCCCGGGCGCCGATCCGGTTGGCCTGCTTGAGCTGGCCCTTGAGACCGCGGCCGGCGAGGTCGAGCTCAGCCGAGAGGCCGGCGTTTCGCAGCTCCGCCACCAGCGCCACTGCCTTTGCGCGCTGCTCGTCGGTGGTCGCGGCGACGAAGGCATCGCGGCGCTCGGCCTCGACCCCGAGGTCGTCGCCGATCGCCAGCAGGATCCGCTCGATCCCCGCCGCCCAGCCGGCTGCGGGCGTCGGGGGCCCACCGAGCTGGGAGACCAGGCTGTCGTAGCGCCCGCCCCCGCCGAGCTGCGACTGGGCGCCGAGGCGGTCGCTGTTGAACTCGAACACGGTCCGCGTGTAGTAGTCGAGGCCCCGCACCAGGGTGTCGTCGATCACGTAGGAGACCCCGTTGGCGTCGAGCAGGGCCCTGACCGCCTCGAAGTGCTCGGCGTCGGCGCCGTCGAGGCGCCCGAGCAGCCTCGGCGCATCCGCCATCACCTCGCGGGTGCCCTCGTCCTTGGAGTCAAAGGCGCGCAGCGGGTTGGCGTCGATCCGCTCGCGCACTTCCCTGGAGAGGCGAGACTCGTTCGAGCGCAGATAGGCCGCCAGCTCCTCGCGGTAGGCGAGGCGCGACTCGGGTGAGCCGAGGCTCGACAGCCGGAGCTCGACTCCGGGGACGCCGAGCTCACTGAGGAGGTCGTCGAAGAGCATGATCACCTCAGCGTCGACCAGGGGCTCCTCGGATCCGATCGCCTCGGCGCCGAACTGGTGGAACTGGCGGTAGCGACCCGCCTGCGGAGCCTCGTAGCGAAAGAACGGCCCCCAGTAGAAGAGCTTCACCGGCTGCGCCAGCTTGTGCATGCCGTGCTCGATGTAGGCGCGGCAGACGGGGGCGGTGCCCTCAGGCCGCAGGGTGACGCTGCGCCCACCGCGGTCCTCGAAGGTGAACATCTCCTTCTGGACCACCTCGGTCGCCTCCCCCACCCCGCGCTCGAACAGCTCGGTGTCCTCGAAGACCGGTGTCTCGATCCTCCCGTACCCGGCGCGGCCGAAGATGCCGCGGACCGCGCGCTCGACCCGGTCGCGTGCCCGCGCGTTCTCGGGCAGCACATCGAACGTGCCCTTCGGGGCCTTTGCGGCTTCGCTCATCTGCCCACTCCCCCGGCGGCGGCGATCAGCGCGCCAGTTCGGCCAGGAACGGGTTGGTCGCGCGCTCGGCCCCCAGAGACGTGATTCCCATGTGGCCGGGGTAGACCGTGGTCTGAGGCGGGTGCGACTCGACCAGCCCCGTGATCGACCTCGCCAGGGTCTCCCAGTCGCCCCCGGGGAGATCGGTGCGGCCGACCGAGCCCTGGAAGAGGACGTCGCCGGAGAAGATTGCGTCCTCGCCGCGAACCGAGTAGGTGACGTGCCCGGGGCTGTGGCCGGGGGTGAAGATGACGTCGATCTCGAAGCCGGCGAGGTCGAGCTTCTCGCCACCGGCGACGGTGTGGTCGGCGTCGTAGCTCTCGAACGGGCCGAAGCCCGGCCAGGGGACGTAGGCCATGATGTCGGCGAGCAGCGGCACCTCGATCTCGGGGCAGTAGACGGGAGCGCCGGTGGCCGCGGCGACCGGGGCGACGGCGCCGATGTGGTCGAAATGGCAATGGGTGAGGAGGATCGCGTCCACGCTCAGGCCCAGCTCCTCGACCGGGGCGAGGATGCGCTCGGCCTCGTCGCCCGGATCGACGATCAGGGCGTGGTCGGAGCCCTCGCGGCGGAAGATGAAGCAGTTCTCTGCGACCTGCCCGACTGTGAGCATGCGGACGTCCATCAGCTGTTCGATTCCTCGGCGGCAATGCGCGGGGTCGTCGAGTTGTTCATCTAGCTGCCCCCGTCGCGCATCTTGGCGCGCTCGCGGCGGCGCCACAGCATCTGGTCCATGTAATAGCCGGCCGGTATGTAGAAGATCAGCATGAAGAGGCTGAAGCCGAGCGCCTCCGCGACCGGCCGCTTGAAGATGAGCAGCAGCAGGACGAAGAAGAGGCCGGCGGCGACGAGGCCCCTGATCGTCGCCGAGCGCCAGTTCGGTGGACGGTCGAGGCGGTTCGGCTTCGAGCCACCCCTCGAGCGGGCCCGCGCCCGCGCCTCCTCCTTGGTTCGCGGCCTGGCCTTGCGGCGGCTGCCGGTGTCGATCCGCCCACCCTGGGTTCCACGGTGCTTGCGGCGGCGCTTCTTGCGCGTCTGGGCCATGGGCGAAATCTAGCGGTCGCCGCCTCGGAGGGAGGCGGGGACGCGGCGCTCGATCACACCCTCGGCAGGGTCGAAGCCGCGGATCGGCAGATCGGGGGGGAAGCCCTCGAGCGTCGCCGCCGGCACCAGGCCGACGATCTCGGCCTCGGCCGGCGCCGCGCCCTCGGCGACCGCGAGCTCGCCGATCCGGGCGGCGACGGTGGCGAGCGGAACGCCGAGCGGGTCGTGGATGTTGGTCGAGACCTGAGCGCGGCTGCCGGAGAGGAGAAGGCCGATCGCCCGCACGCCGGGCAACCCCCCGCCCGACTCCCGCAGCCCCGCGGCGACGCGACGGGCGGCCTCGACATCGCCCGTGTCGAGGATCACGTTGAACGCGGCCATCGGCGGTCTCGCGGTGACCAGGGTCACCCCGGCGCTGGGGTGCGGCAGCGGCGGGCCCCAGTCGGGGCTCAGCTCGCCCGCCTCCATCCTCCGCCGCAGCTCGGCGAGCCCGCCGCGACGGAAGAAGGAGCGCTCGGCCCGCTCGGGGGCCGTGGCCAGCTCGCCGTAGCCGAAGACGGGGACGCCGAGGCCCCCGATCCGCTCGCCGACTCCCCTCGCCTGCGCCAGCGCCGGCTCGCGGCCCGCGGCGCTCAGCCAGACGAGGGGGCAGACGTCGAGCGCACCGACGCAGGGGTGCAGCCCGTCGTGGCGGCGCATGTCGATCAGCTCGACCGCCGACTCGGCGCCGGTGAGGAGGGCGTCGCAGAGGTCGGACTCACCCGCGGCGAGGGTGAGGACCGTGCGGTTGTGGTCGGGGTCGGTGTGGCGGTCGAGAAGCGAGGCGCCCTGCGAGAAGGCCCCCTCGAGGGCGGATATCCGGCCCTCGTCGCGGCCCTCGGAGAGGTTCGGCACGGCAAGCACAGCGCCCACCTAGACGAGCAGCTCGCCGCCGCGCACGAGCAGCTCGCCGTCGATCTCCACATCCGGATCGAGGACAACGCAGTCGAGATGCACGGGCACCTGAACCGTTCCCCCGATTGCGGCGGAGGCGCCGAAGGCGACGTGGGCGGTGCCGAGGATCTTCTCGTCCTCGAGGATCTCGCCGGTCAGAATCGCCATCTCGTTGGTGCCAATTCCGAGCTCGGCGACGTTGGTGCCGTCGGGTCCGTGGGCGCTAAGCAGCTCCATCAGCGTCGCGCCGTCGGGGCCGCTGGCGGCGACGAGGTGGCCCGAGTGCACCTCGAGGGTGACGGGCTCGGCGACCTTCCCGACCCCGGCGATCGAGCCGGCGACGACCAGAGTCCCCTCTCCGGTTCCTTCGACCGGTGCGATGAAGCCCTCTCCGCACGGCAGGTTCCCGAATGCGCCGGCAGCACTCAGCTCGCCGGCGTCGGGGATCGCCGCACGCCCCTCGATCCCGAGCTTCAGATCGCTGCCCAGCGGGCAGGTGATCCGCGCCTCCGAGCCGGCGTCTAGAGCGGCGGCAACGGCCGCCCCCCTTCGCCGCAGGCCCTCCATGTCGGCGCTCATCACCCGGGCGAGCATCTCCTCGGTGACACCCGGCAGCGTCGCGATCCGCGCCCCGGCCTCACTGGCGGCCTTGCGGGCCGCGGTGTGGGAAAGCGACTGCACCGTCGGCGCGAGGACGACATCTGCGGCGGCCATCGCCGCTGCAAGAGTCGCCGGCGGCTCGCCGGCGTGCGACGCTCGCTCCGCCATCACCGCCAGTACCGCATCGGCGGCGGCCGCCGCCGCCTCGTCACGAAGCGCGGCGCCAACGGCCTCCGTCGCCGGATTGCAGATGACCAGCACATTCTCACCCTCGCCGACGTCGAGGCAATCCCGGACCACGGCCCGCGCCGATCGATCGAGGCCATCGCTCATCCGCGCAAGCCTAGAGGCGCCGTCCCCAGGCCGAACTGTCGCCTCTGAAGTCCCACTCCTCGAGAGGAAAACCCATCAGTTCGGCAAGCCCGCTCCGCCGCTACGATTTCGTCCCCCGCCGGGGTAGCTCAGCTGGTTAGAGCAGCGGAATCATAATCCGCGTGTCGGGGGTTCGAGTCCCTCCCCCGGCATCGTCTTCTCCCTGGAAAACGCCGCTTTCATGGCCCCGTGCGCGTTGGTTGGCTCAAGTCTCACTCGGACGATCTATCCGGCTCCGGCATCGTCTTCTCCCTGGAAAACGCCGCTTTCATGGCCCCGTGCGCGTTGGTTGGCTCAAGTCTCACTCGGACGATCTATCCGGCTCAGCCGAGCAGTCGGATCTCGCTGAGCTTGACCGCGTCGCCGTTCCCCAGGTCGGTGATCCAGACGAGGTAGTAACGCGCCGGCTCGCTCAACTCGAGCGGGACCGTCTCATTCTTGGAGGCCTTCGAGATGGAGCCGACTGGCTTGCCCCAGCCGGCGAGGTCGCCTGCCTGTTGATTCGCCGCGTAGACATCCCCGCGCCACCCGGGCGTCACCGTCTTGACCTCCAGCTCGCTTGCCTTGACAGCGTTGCCCGCATCGACGGCGAGTCCGACGCCGTCCTTGTCGTATGCCGCGAGCCCGCCCGGGTAGGTCTCGGTGCTCCATGTCGTGGTCGGATCGCGGTCGACCGCGAAGGCGACCTCCTCCGGGTGCTCCTCCCCATCGCCGGGCGGAGGGTCGAAGTCTCCGGCGCCCTTCAACCCGATCGGCGTGGCCTCGGTCTTAGGTACGGATACGGACGGTACGGATAGCGCCTTCTTCTGCTCGTCCTGTCTCGCGGACTCGGAGCGTGCTGTCGATAGGCCGGTATCCACCGACGGCGAACCGCCCGACAGAAACGACGGCGGACCGCCCGACAGGGACGCGATAGCCACTCCGGCAAACACGCTGAGGACCATTGCCAACACGAAGGCAATGCGGTCACTGGGGTTCTTCATCGAGCGCCGACCCTATTGTCGACGGCGGTCGGCTCTCTCTCCAAGGTCACGACCACCTCCCTGAAAATAGGGCAAGGCGCGTTACCGGGGTGAAATCCCACGGACGTGGGCCCGCAGCGGCGGATCCGGGACCTACCTAAAGGTCTTGGTGCGCCCCGAGAGCTGACCAGCTACGCCTCGGCCAGGGCACTCCGGGGGGCGGCCGGTTGGCCTCGGTCGATCCTCAGCCCGGCAGCCGCGCTGGAGAAATCGCTCTCGACGCGCATCAGGATGCGGTCCGCCCAGCGCTGCGAAGCCAGCGCCGGCAGGGCGGCGGCGACGACCTGAAACCGTCCCCGCGGGCCCGGCCAGGACGGGTGGCCGGTCCGGACCGCGCAGGAGCGGTAGTGGAGGTCGGTGAACAGCAACATCAGGACCGCGGCGGTGCGGACCGAGGCGGTCACGCCGAGGTCGAGCCGGTCGAACAGGCGACGATATGCGGGGGCGCGCGTCAGGGCCATCGCCAGGTAGGCCTCCCGCACATCCCTGACTACGGCCCGCGACTCGGGCTCGTGGCCGCTCATGCCCAGGTAGGGCTTCAGCGCCGGGTGGTAGGCGATCCGCCGAGCCAGATCCCTCTCGATGTCACGGGTCACGTTGGCGAGCTGGATCATCTCGCTGACCAAGAAGGCGTCCTCGCGGGCCGCCTCGGTGACCTCCCGGGTGCTGACGAGGTTGACGGTGAAGACCGCCGGATGCCCGATCACGTTTCGGCAGTACAGAGCCAGTTGGTCGGAGTCGAGCAGGACGCCCCCCTGTCTGGCAAATGCGCCCCTCGACCAGACCATGCCCTCTGCCATCGCTCGGACCAGCTCGCCGATCTGCCGGCGAACCTCGGCAGCAAGCGTCTCGAAGACCGCATCGACGAGCTCGCAGCGCGCGATCAGCAGCAGGTAGACGCGGTCGCGATCGTCCCTCGCCGCGGCCTCGGGAAGTGGCGGTGGAGCGGGCAGCATCTCGGAATCGAACCGCGCCGCGAAGCGCTCCAGCTCCGAGATGCTGGTCGCCGGGTCTTCGATCAGGTCCTCGTAGGTGTCGAGCATGCGGCAGTAGAGGTAGGCGACCGCCGCCGCGCGGGCCTGATCCGGGGGGAGCATGGCGATGCTCGCCGAGAAGCTTCGGGCGGCGTGCGGCAGCACCCGCCAGACGAATCGCTCGGGATCGCTCTCACGGGCCAGGGCCTCCAGGTCCGGGCTGCGCCGGTTGACCAGCAGGCCGCGCATCAGAAGCATCGGCGCGAAGTCGCGAGCAGCGGTCATCTCGGGTCAAGCTAGCAGCGCAGACCAGCGCCCTGGCGCCGAAGGGACCAGCGCGATCAACCGTCGCCGCGGTGGCGGATCGACCAGGCTAGAAGCCCCACCAAACCGATCATCACCGAGCCGAAGGCGATCAGCGGCGGCAGCCAGCCACCCGGGCGGGAGAGCGCCAGAGCCCCGACTACGAAGGCGTCCACGAACAGCAGCGCGGCGACCAGGACCGGTCGCAGCTGCGACCAGGTGAGCTGGTCGGGGCGCACGGGCCCGTTCACCGGGCCGCGGCGATGCCGGAGGCTCTAGGGCTCGCGGCGCTCGCCCGCGAGCTGCTCGATCCGGTGAAAGACGTCGGGCAGGACCTTCTTCATCCGCGCCAGCTCCCAGCGGTCGATCTTGATCAGCTTCACCCGGGAGGTGGACTCGACGCTGGCGGCGCGCTTGTCCTTCTCGAGCAGCGAAACCTCGCCGAAAATGTCGCCCGGGCCGAGTTGCGCGATCTCCTCGCCGCCGCGGGTGACCCTGGCCGTGCCCTCCTCGATCGCCATGAACTCGTTGGCGAAATCGCCTTCCTTGACCATGACCGTGCCCTCCGGGACCTCATCGGAGGTTGCGAAGGTGGTGACGACGCGCAGGTCCTCGTCGGGAACGTCTTCGAAAATCCGGATCCTCTTCAGCTGGGTTGCGTCCATCCGTCATCTCCCTCGAGTCGGCTCAGGGCGCAACCTATCCGATCGGGCGGCGCCCGGGTGCGTAATCTTCCCGCTCCCTTGAAGGCGAGAATCGCAATCATCGTGCTGGTGGCGACTGCCATCGTCGCCGTCGTCGCGCTGCTTCCACTCGGCGGAGGCGACTCCGGACCGAGCGATCAGGCGTTCGCCCCGGGCCGCCCCTCGGTCTCAGTGATCTCGCCCCGCAACGGCTCGGTGCAGCCCGCTCGCGCCGTCGTCGTCAAGGTCGATGTGCAGAACTTCCACCTCGCCCCGCGGCATTTCGGCGAGGCGCCGCAGCTTGGTGAGGGAAATATCCGCTTCGCCCTCAACCGGGTTCCGGACTGCGTCGACCCGGCCAAGCTAGACCGAGCCCTCAACAGTCCGACGAGCAGCGGCCGTCTGATCGGGCGCTCGCTCGACTACCCGCAGTGGTCGGGACCCAACGGCCTGCTCGCCGAGCGGATCGGCAGCGCCGGTCTCTACTCCCCTGCGACTCTGCCCCAGATCTACTACCAGCGGCTGCCCCCGGGCTTTTACCGGCTGGTCATCACGCTGGCCGAGAACAACGGAGCCCAGACGCCGTTCCACACGGTCACCAACTTCGAGATCCTGTCCGAGCGAGGCCAGCCGGCTCCGGCGATCGACTGCAAGGGCAAGGTCTCCAGCGCCAAGGCGGCCGAAGCGATCCGTTAGCGTCCGCGGCCGGCCGCGCCTCGTGTCCGCGCCAGCGCCGGACCGGCGGCGGCGAAGGCGGGAGCATGCGGGGGCGGCCGCACTACTTCACTTTGTATAGTGAGGTTCGATGGGGACATTGCGACGTCTCATGGGATTCCTGCGCCCGTATCGGCGCGAGCTGTGGGGCTCGCTCGTATTCGCCTGGGCCGCGATGGGCATGACCGTGCTCATCCCCTACCTGGTCGGCCAGGCGATCAACGCGATCGAGAAGGGCGATAAGCCCTCGCTGCTGCCGCTGGCGGCGGCGATCGTCGGCGCCGCGGTCCTTCGGGTCGGGCTGACCGTCGTCCGGCGGCTGGTCGCCGGCAAGGTCTCGCTCGCGGTCGAGTTCGACCTTCGCGAGCGCTTCTACGGCCACCTGCAGTCCCTGGAGCTGGGGTTCTTCGACGGCCAGCAGACCGGACAGCTGATGTCGCGCGCGACCGTGGACCTGCAGTCGATCCGCTTCTTCCTTGGCTACGGGCTGATCTTCATCACCCAGAACCTGCTGACGATCACCCTGGCGACGGTGGTGATGGTCGCGATCAACCCGCCGCTGGCCCTGCTCGCGCTGCTGCCGGCGCCGTTCGTGATCCTCACCGCCGCCAAGTACAACAGCCTCTCGCGCCCGGCCCTGCAGGAGGTCCAGCAGCGGCTCGCCGAGCTCACCGCCGAGGCCGAGGAGAACGTCTCCGGGATCCGGATCGTGAAGGCGTTTGCCCGCGAGGAACACCAGCTGCACCGCTTCCAGCGGGCGGTCGCGCGGGTCTTCGACCAGAGCATCTACACGACGCGGCTGGCGGCCTTCTTCTCCCCCCTGATAGGGCTTCTGCCGCAGATCGGCACCGGAATCGTCCTCCTCGTCGGCGGACACGAGGTGATCAACGGCACCCTCAGCCTCGGCGATCTCACCGCCTTCTACACCTACCTGGTGATGCTGGCGGCGCCGATGCGGATGCTCGGCGTGACGCTGGGGATGGCCCAGCGGGCCGTCGCCTCGGGCAACCGGCTCTTCGAGATCCTCGACCGCGAGCCCCGGATTCAGAGCCCACCGGGAGCGGGGCCACTCCCCGAGGGTGGCGGCAGGGTCCAGCTGGAGGGCGTATCGCTGCGCTACGACGGATCAGAGCCTGCCCTGCGCGACGTCGATCTCGAGATCGAGCCCGGCCACACGGTCGCCCTGGTCGGCCCCTCGGGTTCGGGAAAGACGAGCCTCGTGGCGCTGATCGCCCGCCTCTATGACCCCTCCGAGGGTGCGGTCCTCGTCGACGGCGCGGACGTGCGCAGCGTCGACGTTCACTCTCTGCGCTCCGAGATCGCCTTCGTCGCCGACGACAGCTTTCTCTTCTCCGCCTCGGTCGCCGAGAACATCAGCTATGCCCGCCCCGATGCGACCCGGTCAGAGGTCGAGACTGCGGCACGGCGCGCCCAGGCCGACGGCTTCATCCGCGACCTGCCCAAGGGCTACGACACGGTGGTCGGCGAGCGCGGGCTGACGCTCTCCGGCGGACAGCGCCAGCGGGTCTCGATCGCGCGGGCGCTGCTGGCCGACCCGCGGATCCTGATCCTCGACGACGCCACCTCCTCGGTCGACGCGACCACCGAGCGCACGATCAAGGATGGCCTGCGCGAGGTGATGGAGGGGCGCACGACCCTGATAATCGCTCACCGGCTCTCGACCGTCGCCCTCGCCGACGAGGTCGTGGTCATGGATGGCGGGCGGATCGTCGACCGGGGCGCCCACGCCGAGCTGCTCGACCGCTGCGGCTTCTATTCGGAGATCGCCGAGCACGGGCTGGCCGACTCCGTCTTCCTCCAGCGCGACCTCGAGCAGCGTGAGGAGATGGCGAGGCTGTGAGCGGCGAAGACAAGAAGCGAAAAGCCGAAGACGGGGACGGATCTGCGGCCGATCGGCCCGCCGCCAACGGCGGCGACAGGGAGCGCGAGAGCGAGATGCGCTGGGCCAAGGACGAGCAGGAGGAGGCACGCGAGGCCGAGCGCCTCGAGGAGATCCGCGCCGTCGAGGAGATCGAGGAAGAGCAGGCCGCCTACTCGCCGGAGCGCAACCGGCTGCAGAACGTCTTCCTCCTCTTCTCGGCGCTCTGGCGCCTGCTCAGAGGCGAGGACCAGCGCGGCCGCAAGGTCCGCTGGCTGGTCGGGCAGCTTCGCCCCTACCGGGGCCGGGTCACGCTGATGTTCGTCTCGCTGCTGATAGCGACGGCGGCCGGCCTCGCCCCTCCCTACCTCGCGGGGAGGGCGATCGACTCGGGGATAATCCCCGGCGACGTCGGGGCACTGAACCTGATCGTCGCCGCCTTCATCGGCGCCGCGCTGATCTTCGCCCTCGCCACCTACCTTCAGACCTACCTGGTGGGGTGGGTCGGTACGAGGGTCCTGCAGGATCTGCGGGCGCGGATCTTCGTCCATATCCAGCGGATGTCGATCGGCTTCTTCACCCGCCGCAGCCCTGGGGTGCTGATCTCGCGCATGACCAACGACATCGAGGCGCTCAACCAGCTCGTCACCGACGGGATCGTGACCCTGTTCTCGAGCACGCTGACGCTGATCGGCGTCGTCGTGATCCTGCTCCTCCTCGACGTCAAGCTCGCGCTTGTCACCTTCATCACCTTCCCGCTGCTGGCGATCGCCAGCGTCCTCTTCAGGATCTACTCGGCCGGCGCCTACCGGGCGACGCGAGAGCGGATCGCGGCGATCACCGCCTACCTGCAGGAGACGCTGAGCGGGGTGCGGGTGGTGCGCAGCTTCGGCCAGGAGGACCGCCACCGCAAGCGGATGACCGAGCTCAACGAGCTCAACCGCGAGGCCAACATGAAGACCGTCGTCCTCAACGCGTCCTACTTCCCGGCGGTCGAGCTGCTGGCGGCGATCGGGACCGCGGTGATCCTGCTCTACGGCGGCAGCCAGGCGATCGAGGGGACGATCGCGATCGGGGTTGTGGTCTCGTTCGTCGGCTACCTGCAGACCTTCTTCGACCCGATCCAGCAGCTCTCCCAGCTGTATACGACCTACCAGCAGGGGATGGCGGCGCTCGACAAGATCTTCGACCTGCTCGAGACCGAGCCCGACATGGTTGACGAGCCGGGAGCGATCGACCCCGGCGAGCTGCGCGGGGAGATCAGGATGGAGGGGGTCTCGTTCTCCTACGTCGATGGCGCCTTCGAGCGTGAGGCGGCCGGAGAGCGAGTCGAGTGGGCCCTACGCGACGTCGACCTCTTCGTGCCGGCCGGCCAGACCCTGGCGCTCGTCGGAGCCACCGGAGCCGGCAAGTCGACCTTTGCGAAGCTGGTGGCGCGCTTCTACGACCCCCAGTCCGGCACCGTGACGATCGACGGCAGCGACCTGCGAGGGGTGCAGCAGAAGGCCCTGCGTGAACAGCTCGGCATCGTCCCCCAGGAGGGATTCCTCTTCTCCGGCACCGTCCGCGAGAACATCGCCTTCGGCCGCCCCGAGGCGACCCTCGCCGAGATCGAGGAGGCCGCCGCAAACGTCGGCGCAACCGAGTTCATCGCGGCACTCCCCGACGGCATCGAAACCGAGGTCGGCGAGCGCGGCGTCCAGCTCTCCTCCGGCCAGCGCCAGCTCGTAGCCTTCGCTCGGGCACTTCTGGCGGAGCCGCGAATCCTGATCCTCGACGAGGCGACCTCGAACGTCGACGTCCGCACCGAGAGGGTGATCGAGAAGGGCCTCGAGCGCCTCCTGGTCGGGCGCACCGCGATCGTCATCGCCCACCGCCTCTCGACGATTCGCCGCGCCGGCAAGATCGTCGTCCTCGAGGGCGGGCGGATCGCCGAAGAGGGCACCCACGACGAGCTGATCGCCGCCGGCGGCGCCTACGCGCGCCTCTACGGGGCCTGGGCGGAGTCCTCGGCGGCGTAGCTCGGCAATCGGGCGTGGCTACCCCGGGCCGACGCCGCCGCTGCTGCCGCCTCCACTGCTGCCGCCTCCAGTGGTACCGCCGCCGGTGCCGGCGCCGCCGGCGGCCGGGGCCGGGGCCGGGGCGGGGGCGGGCGCCGGGGCGGGTGCCGGGGTGACCGGGGTCGCCGGGGTGGGGGTCACCGGGGCCACGGGGGTGACGGGTGTGGTCGAAGCCGAGGAGCCCTGGGGCGCGGTCGGGGGGTTGCCGCACTCCTGGAAGCCGTAGGCGGAGGCCGCGTCCTGGAAGGAGGCCAGCGCCGAGGCAGCGTCGGACTCGGCCGCGGTGAGGCTGCTCGAGTCGCCACGCTGGGCGGCGAGCTGAGCGTCGCTCTGAGCCTGGACCAGAGCGTCGCCGGCGTCATAGACAGCCTGCAGGCCGGTGGCGTCGTCGGGGGTGCCGAGACCCTTCAGCCGCTCGATCATGCCCGAGTAGAGGTCGGCCTCCTGGCCGAGCGCGTCGGCGCTGCTGGTTGAGGAGGCCTCGACGGTGCCGACGGCGGCGTTGACCTCGGCGCAGATGTCGTCGCCCTGCTGGAGGACGTCGTCCTTCGTCAGCGTGGAGGTGGTGTCCGTGGTCGTTGTCGCGATCGGCGTGTCGGGCAGCGAGCTGCCGTCGCCGCCGCATCCGCCGCAGCCGGCGGCGACGACCGCGATCACAGGCATCACGGCGAAGAAGTAGGTACGAGCCGTCATCTAGCGAAGTTAGCAGAGCGAAACGTCGCAGCTAGCAGGGGTCTTTGCCTTTCACCTCGGCGGCATCCCCATCACCTCTGCGCAGGGCGCGCCCTCCCCAATTGTCGGTTTGGGAATGACAGTTGCCGCAGAGTAACTGCAGATTCTCGAGCCGATTGTCGTTCCCGTCGCCGTTGACGTGGTGCAGCTCGAGGCTCAGCGGCTTGCCCAGCCAACTCGACACGCCGCAGACCTCGCATCGGTTGGCCTTCAGGCCCGACCGCAGCAGTCTCGTCTTGAGGTGCCCCCTCTGTCTTGGCCTTCCAGCGACCAGCAATTCCTCAAGCGGAGTTGCTCTTGGCTTGGGAACGAGATCTCCCCGGCTCACCGCGTCCGCCCAAGTCTCGGCACAGAATCCAAACCGGAGCATGCAGCCCCTACGCGAAAGCCGCTCTTCGTCGATCGCCCTCTGAACCGCTTGCCAGTCGTATCTTCTGGCAAAGCGCGGATCAGCACGCAGCCCAAGCCTGCGGCAGTGGTAGGCAACCGTTGATTTGGACAATCCCAGCTCGCGCGCGATCTCCGCCGGTGCTTGGCCAAGCGCCAGCATCTGCTCGACCTGGCCTCTCGTCGACCGCCTCAACTGTCCGTCGGAGCGCGGCCTTGCATTGATCTCGCCTCGAGTCGCGGCCTTGTCCCAGGCCCCGTATGAGAAGCCGAACTTCTCGCGGCACTCAGCGATCGTGTGCCCCTGGTCATAGTGCTTCTGGATTGCCCCCCAGTCGAACGGCGACTGTCTCGGTTTCGAATCCTTGAAGCCGAGCAGCCGGGCGTATCGGGTAACCGTTGACGGATGCACGCCTAGTTGGGCTGCGATGGCCTGTCGCGTTAGCCCGGCACCCAACAACTCCCTTATGCGTTCTCGGTCCACCTCCACGAACATATGTTCCCAAGAGGGCCCGACGGAGATCTCTCCCTCCCTACCAGCCGTGGAAAGCAATTCGAACTGCCCGGGATGGATTCGAACCACCGTTCCGCGGTCCAGAGCCGCGTGTCTTGCCACTAGACGACCGGGCAAAGATCCCCATCCGGGGTCAGAGCCAACGATAACGATTGGCCGCCCCTTCAGCGAGGCAGACTCGCCGGCTCAAGCGGCGGGCGAGTCGTCGCTCCCGGTGCCGAAAAGGGTCTTCAGCTCCTCTTCCCTGCCGGGGTCGAGCACCGCCAGCACCTCGTCGCCCGCCTCGAGGACGGTCTCGGGACCCGGAACGAACCCGCCGCCCTCGCGAAGGACCGAGATCAGCAGGCTTCCCTCGGGCATCTGCAGGTCGCCGACCCGCTGACCCGACACGGGCGAGCGCTCGCTGATCTGCATCTCGATGATCTCGAGGCGCTCCTCCTGGAGGTCGAGCAGGTGGACGAGGCCGTACTCGGGCACCTCGTGCTCGATCAGGCGCAGGATCAGGTCGGTCGCCGAGACCGAGGGCTTGATCCCAAGAAGGTCGAAATGGGGGCGGTTGCGGGGATTGTTGACGCGCGCGATCACCTGGCCGATCATGTACTTCTCGCGCGCCACCTGGCAGATCAGCATGTTGTCCTCGTCGTCGCCGGTGACCGCGATCACCATGTCCGCGCGCTGGATCCCGGCGCGGTCGAGCACCCACAGCTCGGAGGCGTCGCCGTACTGGACGGCGTGCTCGAGCTCCTGCTCGACGGTGAGATAGCGGCGACGGTCCTTCTCGATCAGGGTCACCTCGTTGTCCTTCTCGATCAGCTCCCGAGCGAGGTTCCAGCCGACCTTGCCGGCCCCGGCGATGATCATGTACATGCCCGCCTCCTCCTCCGCCTCAAGTGGCCTCGCCGGCGCTGGGAGGACCGCCGGCCTTGTCCGCGGCCGCCCTGATCTCGGTCTCGAGCATCTCGATCGCCACCTTGGTAGGGCATACCGTCCGCATCCCCTGGCGCGAGTACCACTCCGCTCGCAGCGGGTCGAGGATGCGCGTGATCACGGTCGGCACGTTGTAGCGGCGCTGGGCGATCTGGGCGATGATGATGTTGGTGTTGTCGCCGTTGGTGGAGGCGATGAAGGCGTCTGCCCTGGCAATCCCCGCAGCTTCGAGGGCATCGGTCTCGAGTGCGGTTCCAACCGTGAACTGGCCGCCCGCATCGTCCCAGCTGCAATCCAGCCCGACCTCGAGCCGCGCCTGCGCCTCGGGGTCCTCGTCGAGGCAGGAGACCTCGTAGCCGTCGCCGAGCATCGCCCGGGCAAGGCTCGAGCCGACGCGACCGCATCCGACGATCAGGATGAACACCTCGCGGATACTAGAGGTCGGGTTTGCTCTCGCCGGGTCCGCCGTCGGCATCATCGGCAGCATCCGCGGAGCTCTCGGGCGGCGCGGTCAGAAGGACACGGCACGGAGCCCTCTTGAGGACGTACTCGGTGGCGGCTCCGACCTCGGGCGGCCTGGCAGCGCCGATGCCCCCGAAGATCGCTCCGCCACGGATCTTCGACGGCGGCTCGCCTCCCATGACGATCGCCTCGACCCCGAGGTCCTCGCGCCACCTGGACGATCTTCGGCCCGACCTCGCGGCCGCGCACGTCCATCTTCTGCACCCTGACGTTCTCGTACTCCGTCGCCGACCTCCCGGGCCCGCTCGAGGATCCGCTCGGCCTCGGCATCCTCGGCGCGAAGCGGCGCGTCCTCGGGCAGGCTGAGCGGCACCCTGGTCACGTGCAGCACCGTCAGCGAGGCGCCGGTGCGCTCCGTGCCCTTCTTGCGGAAGCGCAGCGAGATCCCCCGGCTCGCCGGACTCGGCCGAAGCCAGCCTCCCGGCGGTGCCGACGATGTCATCGTCGAGCTCGGTGCCGAAAACCGGCACCAGGATGTTGCGGAACTCGACATCGGGGACCTGCTTGGTCAGCGCCTCGGGGCTGACCGAGACCCGCTGGGTCAGGCTGGTGCGCTCGAACACTCGCCTGTAGAGGACGTAGGCGGTGATCCCGAACAGCATCCATGCACCGCCGACCCAGCGTGCCCTGTCGTGGTAGAGGAGGACGCTGAGGAAGGCGAGTCCGCTGACCAGCGCCGCGAACATTGCCGGCAGCGGCAGCTCCCGGCCCCGCCACGGCATCCCCAGCGGCACCCTGAAGGGGCGCTCCCGGTCGGGATCGGTGATGCGGAGCCGGATCACCGAGAGATGGGCGATCGTCAGGGCGAGGGTGGCCCCGAACGCGTAGATGCCGGCAAGCAGCTTGACGTCGGTCGGGAGCGTGAGACCGATGGCGATCACGCCGGAGATGACGATCGCGACCGAGGGCGTCGAGTATCGCTGGTTCAACTTGCCGAGCCAGCTCGGTATCTGGCGGTTGATCGCGAGCGTGTAGATGTGGCGTGAGACCCCCAGCATCGAGGTCGTCGCGGCCGAGAAGAGGACGGTCGCGGCAACCAGCCCGACGACCCATCTCATGATGTCGGCGAGCCAGCTCGGGCGATAGGCGGAGACGACGCCGAGGACCGGGTCCTCGACGAACCTCGAACCGAGCGCGGTCTCGGGACCGGAGGGTCCGGCGACGACCGGAACCGCCATCAGCGCGATCACCGCCATCCCGGCGTAGATCAGCGGCACGGTCACGGCTCCGACCGAGACGACTCGCTTCAGTTCACGGGGGTCGAAATCGATCTCGGGGGCAAAGTCCGAGGCAGCCTCGATTCCAGCGTAGGCGAGCATCGCCAGCACCGCCGCGTAGACGATGTCGACGAAGCTCGGGCTTGCGAAGAGGTCGAGCTGCGCGGTGAGGCGATCGGGGTGCCAGACCGCGAGCACGCCGACGACGATCACCGTGAGCTGCAGGAGGATGTCGGCCAGCGCCAGCCCGGCGAGCGCCCGGCGGCGGGTGCGCCCGCCGATGTCGCGGACATTGAGCAGGCAGGCGGCGCCGATCACAACCACGGCGACCGCGATCTCCCACCTGGGCTCGCCGAAGCTCGGCGGAGACCGGCTGCAGGTAGTGGGGCACCGAGATCGCGGCGAGCGCGATCACGATCAGGTAGTCGATCAGGATCGCCCAGCCGGCGACGAACGAGATCAGCTCGTTGAACGCGTAACGGGCGAAGGTCGATGACCCCCCGCGCTCGCGGAACATCGCCCCGCCCTCGACGTAGCTGAGGGTGGTGAGCACGAAGAGCAGGCCGGAGACGAGGAAGATGACCGGCGTCAGGCCGAGGCCGCGATCGGCAACGACGCCAAGCGCGAAGTAGATCGAGAAGCCGACGGCGGAGTAGATCGTCGCGAACAGCCAGGGAACCCCAAGTCCGCGGCGCAACAGGCCCGGAGCGAGCGCTTTCGTCGGCGGCCGGGGCCGCCGGCTCCGAGGGTTCCTCGCCGGTCCCCGGGGGCCCCGAGGGGCTGCGCTCGCTCAACGACCCATCCGTGAGGCAGCCCAGAGGCGGCCGCCGCCGACGCACGACGAATGCGACCCCCATCAGCACGCCCACCGAGAGCGGGCCACCCCCGGCGCGCAGCGTGACCACGAGGACGACCACCCCGATCGCGATGAACACGACCGAAAAGGCGCGCACGGAGCCGTGGTAGATGCCCTCGGGCGAAGCCATCGTCGCGATTCTAGAAGCGAGGGCGCAGCCTCAGCCCCCGACCAGCACGTGGTGAAGGCTGCGGCTGGCGCTCGACCGCCACCCTCGGAGACGACGATCACCCTGCAGGGGCGCTCGCCGAGCACCGTCTGCAGGGTCTTGCCGTAGACCGGCCGGCCGTTTCGGCGCCGCAGGCCGACGACCACCGCAACCGCCTTGATCAGCTCGGCCTCCTTCGAGATCGAGTAGCCGGCCTGGCCGGGACGGACCCGCTCGACGTGGCCGCTTACCCGCATGCCGCCGATCAGCTTCGCCTGCTCGATCTTGCTCTGAGCGTCGGACTCCTCGCGCTTCATCTCGGCGTTCAGCGGCAGATGGCTGGGGACCTCGATCATCGAGTGGACGTGGATCCCGCGACGGCGGGTCGAGGCCAGCTTGACCGCGGTCGCGACCATCTCCTCGGAGAACGGCTGCCCGTCCTCGAAGGCGACGACGACGCTTCGGTACTCGATGTCCTCGACCCCGAGAGCCGCCTTCAGCTTGACCTTGACCGTCTTCGTCAGCGGCAGCTTCTGGCGCTTGCGTAGAGGACGTAGAGGGTCATCCCCAGCACCATCCAGGCCGAGCCGACAACCAGCGTCTTCGGGTTCAGCGCCATCACGACGATCCAGGCGGCAAAGGTGCCGAGACCCCCGAGCACCGCGGTAAGCGGAACCTCGAAGCCGAAGGCCCGGACGTTCAGCGGCGGCGTCCACGGCCGCTCCCGGTCCGCCTGCTTCGCCGCAGCCGGATCACCGAGACGTGGGCAATCGTGAACGAGAGCATCGCCCCGAACGAGTACATCGTCGCCAGGAAGGTGGTCTGCCCCGGTAGCAGGGTGATGATCGCGATCCCCGAGAAGACGATGATCGCGATGTAGGGGGTGCGGAAGGTCGGGTGCACCTGCCGCAGGCCCTCCGGCAGCTGGCGGTGCTGGCCCATCGAGTAGGTCAGTCGCGAGACCCCGATCAGGCCGGCGTTGGTGGCGATGATCAGGATCACGGCGGCGAGGATGCCGACATAGACGCGGAGGATGTCGGTCAGCCCGGCCCCGAGGCCGAGGTTCTCGACGATCCCGAGGATCGGGTCGTCGGCGAAGGTCGTGCCGAGCTGGGTGGTGAAATCACCGGCCGCGTTCTGGGTCACCGGCAGCGCCGAGAGCGCGATCATCGGGATCAGCAGGTAGAGGCCGAGCACCGCGAGGACGACGAGGCCGACGCCGCGCGGGATCGTCCTCGAGGCGTCCTTCGCCTCCTCGGCCATGTTCGAGATCGTCTCGATCCCGGTGTAGGCGATCATCCCGACCGCGATCCCGAGGGCGAAGTCGCTCCAGGTCGGGGCGACGCCGAGCTGGACGTTGTCGACGAGGACCTGGGGGCTGAAGACGAGGAAGAGGCCGATCAGCCACCAGCACGACCTGGGTCGCGAGGTCGGCGACGGCGAGAATCAGATTGAACTTCGCCGACTCCTGCGTGCCCTTGACGTTGAGTGCGGCGAGCATGACGATCAGCACGGCGCCGCCGATGACGTCGCCGGGCCCGCGCCCGAGCGGCGCCCAGAAGACCGCCAGGTAGTGCGGGCACGAAGAAGGCCGAGATCGCGACCGTGATGACGTAGTTGAGCATCTGCCCCCAGGCGGCGACGAAGCTGACCACCTCGTTGAAGGCGTGGCGGGCGAAGCTCGAGGAGCCACCCGCCTCCGGATACATCACCGTCGCCTCGGCGTAGGTCGCGGCGGTGAACATGAAGATCAGTCCGGAGATGACGAAGGCGATCGGCGTGAGGCCGAGGGCGAAAGCCGCGGTGACGCCGAGCGCGTAGTAGATCGAGGAGCCGACGTTGCCGTAGGCGGCGGCGAAGAGCGCGCCGACGCCGTGGACGCGGCTCAGCGACTCGTCCTGCGGAATCCGCCTAGCCATCGGCAGCGTTCAGATGAGTCTGCATCCGAACCGAATATACGGAGCCGGCCGGGCCCCTCTCGACGTGCCTGCGGGTGAGGTCCGCGGGCGACGGTGCACCCGCAGAGCGCAAGCGTCACCCGCAGCTCCTCGCGCAGCATCTCCAGCACCCGCAGCGCCCCGGCCTCTCCGCCCGCGGCGAGGCCCCAGAGCGCCGGCCGGCCGACGAGGACGGCATCGGCTCCCAGCGCCAGGGCGACGGCGACATCCGTCCCGCGCCGGATTCCGCCGTCGACGATCACCGTCCCCCGCCCCTCCACCGCCTCGACGACCTCGCCGAGCACGTCGGCACTCGCCCCGACGCAGTCGAGCTGACGGCCGCCGTGGTTGGAGACGACGACGCCCGCGGCTCCGTGCTCGATCGAGAGCGCAGCATCCTCGGCCGTGAAGACCCCCTTTGGCGAGCACCGGGACGCTGCACTCCGACGCCAGGTCGTAGAGGTCCTGCCAGTCGAGCGCCGGGTTGACCTGGGCGAAGACCTCGGCGACCGTGACCGGCTTGCCGCCGCCGAGCGTGGCCTCGAGGCTCGGGACCCTGACCTCCGGCGGGATCGCGAAGCCGGTCCTCAGATCGCGCTCGCGCAGGCTCGGCACCGGGGCGTCGACGGTCAGCAGTATCGCCTCGAAGCCGGACTCGACCGCCTCCTCCATCAGCGCCCTCGTCACCGCCTCGTCGCGAAAGCTGTAGAGCTGGAAGAAGCGACGCCCGCCCGGGGCGCCGGCGGCGACCTCGCTCGGCCGCGCCGTCGCAATCGTCGACAGCGACATCACGGTCCCGGCCGCCGCCGCCGCCCGCGCCATCGCCACCTCTCCGTCAGGGTCGACCAGCCTCTGGAAGGCGACCGGCGCGACGCAGACCGGCATCGAGCAGCGGCGCGCCGAGCAGCTCCACCTCGGTGCGCACGTCGCTGACGTCGACCAGCACCCGGGGCCGCAACCGCCAGCGCCGCCAGCCGGCGACGTTGTCGCGCAGCGTGACCTCATCCGCCGCCCCTCCCGCGAAGTACCCCAGCGTCCCCGCATCGAGCCGCTCCGAGGCGATCCGCTCGAAATCTGCCACGTTGACCGCCTGCTCCCACGCCTCGCTCACGCCCGAACCCTAACGCCGAGCCCCCAGCGCCGCCGCCGAGACTTCAATCGACACTCTCTAGTGATGGTGGATATCACTCTCGCCGGGGCGTCCGCCTCTGCGGACCGGGCGGCCGGGCGGCTGCCGCCCGGCCACGCTCCCGCCCGGCCACGCCCCCGCCCGGCCACGCTCCCGCCCGGCCGCGCTCCCGTCCGAACCTAGAAGTGGACGATCGGGATGATCAGGATCGCGACGATGTTCGCCACCTTGATCATCGGGTTGATCGCCGGCCCGGCCGTGTCCTTGTAGGGGTCGCCGACCGTGTCGCCGGTGACCGAGGCTGCGTGGGCCTCGGAGCCCTTGCCGCCGTAGGCGCCGTCCTCGATCAGCTTCTTGGCGTTGTCCCAGGCGCCGCCGCCGGCGGTCATCGAGATCGCCGCGAAGAGGCCGACGACGATGACGCCGATCAGCAGTCCGCCGAGGGCGTCGACGCTGAGCAGACCGACGACGACCGGAACGACGATCGGGATCAGCGAGGGAAGGATCATCTCCTTCTGCGCCGCCAGGGTGACGATGCTGACCGTCTTTCCGTACTCGGGCTTCTCGGTCCCCTCCATGATCCCCGGGTGCTCGCGGAACTGCTTGCGCACCTCCTCGACCACCTGGCCGCCGGCGCGGCCGACAGCCTCGATCGCCAGCGCGACGAAGAGATAGACCATCATGCCGCCGACGATCAGGCCGATCAGGACGTCGGGGGAGGACAGGTTGAAGAGGCCGTTGAGGTCGAACCCGGCCGGCGCCTCGCCTCTGAGCTCCTCCTTGAACGCGGCGAACAGGACCAGGGCCGCGAGCGCAGCCGAGCCGATCGCGTAACCCTTGGTCACGGCCTTGGTCGTGTTTCCGACCGCGTCGAGCGGGTCGGTGACGTTGCGAACGTCCTCCGGCAGGTCGGCCATCTCGGCGATGCCCCCGGCGTTGTCGGTGATCGGCCCGAAGGCGTCGAGGGCGACGATCAGCCCGGTCAGCGAGAGCTGGGCCATGACGGCGACGCCGATCCCGTAGATGCCCGCCAGCTCGTTCGCGGCGAGGATCGCCAGCGCCAGCACCAGCGCCGGTGCGGCGGTCGACTGGAAGCCCTGGGCGAGCCCCTGGATGATGTTGGTCGCGTGGCCGGTCTCGGATGCCTTGGCGATCGTCTTCACCGGCCGGAAGCGGGTCGAGGTGTAGTAGTCGGTGATCACGAACAGAAGCGCCGTGACGGCGACTCCGATGACCGCGCAGAGCCAGAGATCGGTGACGCTGACCGCGTTGGCGAGCGGGTCGGCGAAGCCGAGCCGCAGCGTGTCGCTCATCAGCCAGTCGGTGATCGGGTAGAAGGCGATGATCGAGAGCAGGCCGGAGACGATCAGCCCCTGGTAGAGGGCGCCCTCGACCCGGTCGGTCTTGGTCCGCACCGATAGCGCGCCGATGATCGAGGCGAGGATCGCCACGCCGCCGATCACCAGCGGGAAGATCGCCACCTCGCGGGAGAACTCGCCGGTGAAGGTGAGCACCCCGAGCAGCATCACCGCGACCGAGGTCACCGCGTAGGTCTCGAAGAGGTCGGCCGCCATTCCGGCGCAGTCGCCGACGTTGTCGCCGACGTTGTCGGCGATCACGGCCGGGTTGCGCGGGTCGTCCTCGGGGATTCCCGCCTCGACCTTGCCGACGAGGTCGGCGCCGACGTCGGCGGCCTTGGTGAAGATTCCGCCGCCGAGTCGGGCGAAGACCGAGATCAGCGAGCCGCCGAAGCCGAGGCCGATGAGGGCATCAACGGCCTCCTTGTCGCTGTGGTCCGGTCAGGACCAGGACGCCGTAGTAGCCGGCGACCCCGAGCAGCGCGAGGCCGACGACGAGCAGGCCGGTGACCGAGCCGCCCTTGAAGGCGACGTCGAGCGCCGGCGGCACGCCGCCGCGCGCCGCCTCGGCGACGCGGGCGTTGGCCCGGACCGAGAGGTTCATGCCGATGAATCCGGTGGCGCCGGAGAGGCAGCCGCCGATCACGAAGCCGATCGCCGGCAGGACGTCGCCCTGGACGATCCAGAGCAGGATCGCCAGCGGTATCGCCACCAGGCCGATGATCTGGTACTGGCGCCGCAGATAGGCGCTCGCGCCCTCCTGGACCGCCAGCGAGATCTCCTGCATCCGTTCGTTGCCGGGCGACAGCTTCAGCAGCCGCCTGGTGATCAGCAATCCGTAGACCACTGCCGCCGCCAGCGCAGACGAGCGCGATGACGACTCCGTACTGGCTCAGAAAATCGGTCAAGTTTGGCTCCTAGTTTGGGGAATCCCCGGGTCAGGGCCGGGGTCAGGCGGCGCGGGAGTCTATCTGCGAGTGGGGTCCCGCGCCCTGCGGCCCACGAGTCTCAGGACCCGGGGTCCAGAGCCGCGGCGGCGGCTCCGGCGCGGCCCGGGCGCGGGCGGAGCGCTCCGGACCCCCGCCCGGGGGCCCTCGCCGCCTCCCGCGGCCCCTCGGAGCCGCCCTCGGGCGGCTCCTCCCCGCCCCCGCCGGCGGCCTGCGCATAGAGAACCCGCAGCTCCGAGAGCGCGTTGAGAACCTGCTTGGCAGCCTCCTCCGGGAGCAAGTCGACGAGCGCCGCGACCGACTCGATCCCGATCTGGGCCTGGCCGAGGTCGCGCTCGTCGGGCTTGGCGATCCGCCGCGCGGTCAGGTTGACGATGCTGGCGACGCTCTGCAGAAGCAGGTCCTCGACCCGGACGTTGCGCATCTGCTCCTCGAGCGCGGCCCGCATCTCCTCCTCGGTGGGGGGTGTCTCGGCACCCCCGGGGTCTGCTCGGGCGGCTCGGTGCTCCTTGCGTGTAGGGCTTCAGCAGTTCCTCCCACGAGGAGGAGATCTGGTTCCACTCGTCGCGGCAGCGGACCCGGCGCTCCTGGGGGATCAGCCCGGCGAGATTGGCGTAGGCCTGCGGGTCGCTCCCGTAGAGGTGGCAGACGGCGTCGTTTGCTCGCTGCAGGTCGAAGGAATGCTCGTCCCAGAAGCTGAGCGCTGTCGGGTTGGCCTGAAGCAGTGAGAAGAAGTCGGCGAAATCGAAGACGACATTGCCGCCGGCGGGAAACGCCTCAACGTTGATGACCGTCGCGAGGTTGTCGACGGCGTCCTCTTCGCGGGCGGTTATCGGGATGTCGAGCTGATTGACGAGTGCGTGGCCCATCTCGTGCAGGAGGACGAAGGAGGCGACGTTGACGACCCTCTGGGCGAGCTGCCCCGCGGTCAGGTTCGGGTAGGCCTGGAGAAAGGTGTTGGCGATCGACTGGATGAACGGGTAGCCGATGACGAGGGTGTTGGCCTCGGGGATGTAGGCGGGCCCGACGTCGGTCGAGGTGACGACGACGCCGATGTCGCGTGGCAGCTTGAAGGTGTCGTTCATCCCGGCGACGATCCGGCCGAGCACCCCGGTCTGCGCGAGCAGCTGGTAGGCGGGCGTGTCCTGCGCGGTGTTCGCGTGGCGCAGCTGGAAGACGAAGGCGCCGCTGTCGGGAACCTTCGGCGGCTTGTAGACCTCGGTCCGGGTGTCCCCTCCACCACAGGCAGACAGCAGCAATGCACTCGCCGCCAGGACGACCCCAACCGACCCCCGTGATGCGACCGCCCTCATCTGAGCGCGGATCCTACCGTGTAGGTGGACGCCGTTTGCGCCACCGCGTCGCGATAGATCTCCTCGATGCCCGCGCCCGACTCCAGCGCCGCCCTGGCCCGCTGCGCCCCGTTTTCTGCGGGCAGGTCGACGGCGATTCCCAGCCGCTCCCTGGCCGGCGCCGTCCAGGCGATCAGCTCTGCGAGCGCGGACCGGGCCGGCTTCACCTCACCGCTGCGGAAGTCGATCATCTCGGCGTCCATCCCGTAGCGGATCGCGCGCCAGAGGTTCTCCTCGATCTCGCGCCCGCGCAGCGGCGCGCCCGCTCCCTCGTACCCGTGCTCGTCGTAATCGAGCGCGGTCTGTGCGATGCAGGCGGCGATCAGCCCCGCGAGCGCGAACGACTCGTCCCCCCTCGTCTGCGCGTCGCAGATCCTCACCTCGACCGTGCCGAAGGCGTGATGCGGACGCACGCTCCACCAGAGCTGGGTCGACTCGACGACCGAGCCGAAGCGCTCGAGAGCCGAGATGAAGCCGGCGTACTCCTCCCAGGTGCGGAAGCACTCCGGGATCCCGCAGCGGGGAAAGGTGCGGGTGAAGATCTCGGTCCGGACCGAGTGCAGGCCGGTGTCGCGGCGGTCGAGGAAGGGCGAGTTGGCCGAGGCCGCGAGCAGCAGCGGCAGCAGCTCGCGCAGCCAGTCGCAGACGGCGACCGCGCGGTCGGCGCCGCGGATTCCCATGTGCACGTGCATGCTCCAGGTGTTGTTGCGCTGAGCGACCCAGCCGAGGTCGCGACGAAGGCGCTGGTAGTGGGGGGTGTCGATGATCACCTGCTCGAGATAGTCGGCCCAGGGATGGGTCCCCATCGCCGCCAGGCAGAGCCCCATCTCCGAGCTCAGGCGGAACAGCCGGGCCCGGCGCTCGACGCTGGCGGTCGAGCGCCTCGGCGAAGGTCTGCGAGCGGCCGGAGCGGATCTCGATCTCCGAGGCGATCAGCTCCCCGGCGGCCGACGTCGGCGAGAAGCCCGTCGCGAAGACAGGCGTCCCGGAGGTCCTCGAAGCGGTTCTGGAGCTCGAGGGTCTGCGGGTCGACGATCGCGAACTCCTCCTCGAGGCCGATCGTGAAATCGGTCGAGGCCTCGAAGGTCTCGCGGGCGCGGTCGAGGTCGAGGCCAGCGTCGGCCAAGGTGGTCAGGCCAGGTAGAAGTACAGCGCGTATAGGAGGTCCACGGCCGGGCTCGACGTGTGGACCGTCACCTCCGGCGGGACCTGGAGAAGCTGTTCGGAGTAGTTGAAGATGATCTTGACTCCGGCCTCGACCAGCCGGTCGGCGACGTCCTGGGCCGCGTCGGCAGGGACCGCGAGCACCCCGACGACGATCTCATGCTCGGAGACGACGCCGTCAATCTCACCGAAGTCGCGGACCTCCATCTCCCCCACCTGCATCCCGACGAGCTCGGGGTCGACGTCGAACATCGCGACGATCTGGAATCCGTGGTCGGCGAAGATGTCGGAGCTGGCGATCGCCTGGCCGAGGTTGCCGGCGCCGAAGAGGGCGATGTTGTGCTGGCCGGAGGTGCGCAGGATCTTGCGGATCTCCGCGACCAGCGAGTCGACGTTGTAGCCGACGCCGCGCTTGCCGAACTTCCCGAACCCGGAGAGATCACGACGGATCTGCGTCGGGTTGATGTGGGTGTACTCGGAGAGCTCCTGCGAGGAGATCGTCTCCCGGCCCATCTTGCGCGCCTGGGTCAGAACCTGGAGGTAGCGTGAGAGGCGGGCCGCAACGCCGAGTGAGAGGCGCTCGCCGTCGGCCGCCAGCGCTGCCGTGGAACTGCCCGGCTCGATTGTTCCCTGCTCGATCATGTGGTCACAGTATCGAGCTTGGCCCGAAGGGCTCCCTGATCGAGAAGGAGCTCGGAGACCTCGACGCCGTCGAGGGCGACGACGGGGATCCGTTCGAGGTGGCGGCGCAGCAGCCGATCGTCGGACTCGATGTCGACCTCGCGCAGCTCGAAGCGGAGACCCTCCGAGCGCAGGCCGAGGATCTTCTCCCGGGCCTCGTCGCAGAGGTGGCAACCGGGCCGCGAGTAGAGGGTGAGGATCACGCCGCGACCCCTGCGCCGCCAGACGCGAAGGCGTCATAGGCGAGGTAATCCGGGTAAGGGCTGGCCGCCGCGAAGCGTGCCGCGGACCCGATCATCGCGGCGTTGTCCGTACACAGCTCGGGGGCGACGAGCTTCAGCCGCAGGCCGCGGGCCTCGCACACCGAGGTGACCCCGCGACGCAGGGGGCCGTTGGCGGCGACGCCGCCACCGAGGGCAACCGCCTCCCACCCGCCGGCGTCGAGCGCCCGCTCGAGCTTGGCGAGAAGCTGGCTGACCACGGCGGCCTGGAAGCCGGCCGCGAGGCCGGCGCGCTCGGTGGCGACACCCTCCGGACCGATCTCGCGGCAGCGATAGGCGAGCGCCGTCTTCAGGCCGCTGAAGCTGAAATCAAGGCCGGGATTGCGGGCCATCGCCACCGGGAACTCGGCCGCGCTCTCGTCGCCCTCTGCGGCCAGCCGCTCCAGTGCAGGCCCTCCGGGGTAGCCGAGGCCGAGCATCCTGGCGGCCTTGTCAAAAGCCTCACCGGCGGCATCATCGAGCGTCTGGCCGAGGACCTCGTGGCCCTCGTGGTCGCGAACGGCGGCCAGCAGGGTATGCCCGCCGCTGGCGATCAGGCAGAGGAACGGCGGCTCCAGCGGCTCGGGGTCGAGGAAGTTGGCGGCTACGTGTCCCTGGAGGTGATCGACCGGGATCAGCGGCAGCCGCCGCGCCGCGGCGATCGACTTCGCGGTGGCGAGGCCGACCAGCAGTGCCCCGATCAGGCCGGGGCCGGCGGTGACAGCGACCGCGTCGATCCTCGAGAGGTCGACCCCGGCCTCCGTCCAGGGCCGCCTCGACGACAGGTACCGCCAGTTCCAGATGCTGGCGGGAGGCGATCTCGGGGACGACCCCGCCGAAGCCCTCGTGGGCGGCGGCCTGCGAGGAGATCACGTTGGAGAGGATCCGCGGTCCGTCGAGAACGGCGGCGCAGGTGTCGTCACACGACGTCTCGATCGCAAGGATCAAGGCTGGTCGAGCCACATGATCATCGCGTCCTCGCCGTTGTCGTGGTAATAGCGGCGGCGGACGCCGGCCGAGCGGAAGCCGAGCCCCTCATACATGGTGATCGCCTGGCGGTTGGAGAGCCGCACCTCGAGGGTGAAGGGCAGCCCCTCCCCCGCCTCCTCGAAGAGCCGGCTGATCAGCCGGGTGGCGACCCCCATGCGGCGCTCCTCGGGGGCGACGGCGACGTTCATCAGGTGCCAGACCTGGTCATATCGCGAGCAGACGAGGTAGCCGAGGAGACGGTCGTCGGCGCTGGCCGCGAGACAGATCCCAGATGGCTTCGAGAGCTCCAGCACGAACATGGCCAGCGACCAGGCGGTCGGGAAGGAGCGGCGCTCGATAGCGATCACGGCCGGCAGGTCGCTGTAGGCGAGCCGCCGCAGCTCGAAACCGCCGCCGGATTCAGCCGTCTTCGGATCTTGGTGAAGTGTCTCGCTCACGCCAGCGCTCCGCGTCTGGGGGCCTCAGGTAGTTGGGTTCGGCGCTCCCGGCCCCGGCTCCCGCGCCGGCGGCGCCGAGGGCACAGATGTGCCGGGCGGCGATTCGATGGACGGGATCGTCCCCGTCGGGGATCTCGGCGCCGCTGCCGGAGAGTTCCTGGCGAAATCGTAGCGCCCCAGACCCCGCCATCAGCGGAGCCGCGCCCAACCGCGCAACCAATCCGGCGAGGTCCCCGGGTGAGGCCAGGAACGGTGGTTGCATCTCCGGGTCGCCGGCCCGCCGCAGCCCGGCGAAGAGCTCTCCGCGGCGGGCGTCGAGGGCGGCAAGCAGATCACGCTCACCCTCGGCGGCCTCCCAGAGCCCGAGCGCGAGGGCGTCGAGCGTCCCGACCCCCACGAGTGGCTTCGACAGCGCCGAGGCCAGGGCACGCGCCGTCGCGATCCCGATGCGGAGACCGGTGAACGAACCGGGACCGGTGCCGACGGCGATCAGCCCGACTTCGTCCCATCCCCCCGCCGACTCCGCGCAGCGCTCGACCGCCGGCAGTAGCGCGGTGGCGTGGGCGGGCCTACCGCCGGGCCCCTCGGGCCCGGTCAGCGACTCATCGACCAGATCGCCGTCGCGCCAGGCACAGACGGCGGTGTCGTCGCTCGCGGTGTCGAAGCCGACTACGAGCAGGCTGTCTTCACGACGGAACGCGGAAGGAGAAGCTGCCGACCTGCTTGCCCTTGACGAACCAGGTCACTTTGTGCTTCCCGGGAATATTGGTCGTGATCTTGTTCACGTAGAGGGTGCCCTGCTTGGCCTCCTGGGGAGACGCGCAGAGGCTGCGCCCATTCGGGAACTTGACGCAGACCTTGTAGAAGACGTCGGCCTTGTTGCTGCGGAAGAAGGCTCCCTTGCGGGCCCCCTTCGGGCAGAAGTGGGAAGGCTTGGCGCTGGCCTGGAGCCCGCAGGCGACGTAGTGCTTGTAGGTGGCCGGCTTCGCGGCAGTCGCCGGCGAAGCGCCGGCCAGCAGCGCCGTCCCCAGCAACAGCGTCAGACCGAATCCCTTGACTGCTTTCATGCCGATTCCTCCTGCTCTCGAATTCTCCTGCGGCCGATGCTACCGACCGTCCGAAGGAACACGGCCGCGCCGGAAAAGGTGCGCACCCGCCTGCTCGCTAGTCTGGCCGCGACAGACGCCGGGCAGCAAGGAGCCAGGCGCGATCTTTCCGAAAGGACATCAGATGAACAAGATCATCAGCCGAACCGCGGCACCCCTGCTTGTCGCAGCGCTGCTGGCAGGCGGCACCGTGATCAGCGGTTGCGGCAGCAGCAGCAGTGACGCCACCGACGCCGTCAACAGCGTGGTCAACCAGGCCAACAAGGCCCTCGAACAAGCCCAGAAGCAGGGCAACAAGGCGCTCAATAAGGCCCAGAAGCAGCTCAACACCAAGGTGCCCGACGCCCAGAAGCAGCTGAACCAGGCGCAGAAGAAGGCCAACGAGGCGATCAACAAGGCCAAGAAGCAGGCCCAGTCCGCCGCCGACCAGGCGCAGAACGCGGTCCAGGGCTCCGGCTACTGAGCGGACGCGGCTGAGTCCGTCGATCCGATCTCGACCAGGCGGCTGTCGCCGCCGGCATGGTGGAGCCTCACCCGCAGCACCGGCTGCCGCAGGTGGGGCTCCGCCGGCGCGGCCCACTCGATGAAGGTGACCGTCTCGGGCCCGATGTAGTCGTCGAGCAAGCCCGGGTCCTCTCCCTCGAGAGTCTCGAGGCGGTAGAGATCGAGATGTGACACGGGCAGGCGGCCACCCTCGTAGCGGCGGCCGATCGTGAACGTCGGAGAGGTGACCGGACCCTCGATCCCGAGTGTGCGGCAGGCACCGCGCACAAACGTGGACTTCCCGGCACCGACCTCGCCGCTGACGACGACCACGTCGCCGGCCCGCAGATCGCCGGCGATCCGCCCCGCGAGGGCCTCGGTCTCCTCGGCCGAGGAGGTTCTGAGCGTCTCGGTGTGAGTGCTCAACCGAAGAAGCCGAGCTGGTCGGGCTCCGGAGGGTCGGGCTCGATCCCGACCATGCTCTCCGTCGGCTCGGCCGGCTCGTCGGCGCCGCCGGAGCCGGGCAGCGGCTGCGCGAGGAGGTCCGGCAGGGCGCGAAAGTCGCCGCGCAGCGTCTCCGCCACGGACGTGGCGCGCAGTGCCGCCGCGGGATGAAGAAGCGGAAGAAGGAAGACAGTGCGGCCACCGAGATCCTGCACCTGGGGTGTTCCGCGGACCCTGGTGATCCCGGTCGGGTTTCCGCTCAGCAGCTTGGTCGCGAAGTTGCCGAGGGTGGCGACGACCCGCGGTTCGATCAGCTCCACCTGTTCGAGCAGGTAGGGCCGGCAGGCCTCGATCTCCGCCGGTTGGGGGTCACGATTTCCCGGTGGCCTGCACTTGAGGACGTTGGCGATGAAGACGTCGTCGCGCGACATCCCGATCTCCGCCAGCATCTCGTTCAGGAGACCACCGGCGCGACCCACGAACGGCAGCCCGCGACGATCCTCCTCGGCACCCGGCGCCTCACCGACGAACATCAGGTCAGCGTCGGCGTTGCCGGCTCCGAAGACGACCTTGGTGCGCGTCCCCGAGAGCGGGCAGCGGACACATCCGGACGCCTCGTCGAATAGCTCGACGAGCCTCCGACGCCGCTCCGCAGCCGCCGAGCCGCCGCTCATCTCGGCTTCGCCTCCTTGCGCGGCGGGGGGACGCCGCCGGACTCGCGCAGCTTCCTCGTCTCCGCCAGCCGCTCGCCGCGGGCGGCCTCGCGCTCGACCCGCCGCGACTCGCTGTCGCGGACCTTGGCGCCCCTCGGCAGTCGCCCGGGAGGCGAGATCGACGACGAGATCAGCCGCCTGGTGTCGCCTGATCCGCAGGCCACGCAGGCAACGGCCTCGGTGCCGCCTGAGACCAGCTCCTCGAAGCGGGCCCCGCACTTCTCACACTCGAACTCATAGATCGGCATCGCGGGTCTTCCACCATCGTATTCGCCCCCGGACACCCTGCCCGCGTCCCTATAATCCGCCCTGGCCGCGACCGATCTGGCGCGGACCGGCCGGAAGGACCGGCCACACTCGTCAAATGAGCTGAAAGAGCTCCGTCTGGTATCTCGCATGCGGGAACTGGAACGGGAAATCAACGGAAACCCGCGAGCGCCATCCGCGCTCACAATCCTCGGCCCCGGCAGGGTGGGCCGCGCCGTTGCCGCTGCCGCCACCGCGGCCGCGATCGATGTCGAGCTAATCGGCCGAGACCAGCGGATCCCGGCCGAGGCCGAGGCCGTTCTGCTCTGTGTTCCCGACTCTGCGATCTCCGAAGCCTGCCGGGCGCTCGCCGCCGCAGGCACGCGGCTGCGACTCGTGGGCCACACCAGCGGCGCCACCGGCCTCGACGCGCTCGCGCCCGCGACGGCACAGGGGGCCGCAGCCTTCTCGATCCATCCCCTGCAGACGATCCGCGGCGAGGCATCCGATCTCACAGCGGCGCCATGCGCGGTCTCCGGATCCGACCCGGAGGCGCTCGCCGCCGCCAGGGGCCTCGCGACCGCACTCGGGATGCGGCCATTCGAGCTTCCTGAGGAGAGCCGCGGCGCGTATCACGCCGCCGCCTCGATCGCCTCGAATTTCCTCGTCGCGCTGGAGGAGTCGGCGGCGGAGCTGCTCGAGGCCGCCGGGGTCGATGCTCCGCGGGAGCTGCTGGCGCCGCTGGTGCTGCGAAGCGCCGCCAACTGGGCGGAGCACGGCTCCGCCGCCCTGACCGGGCCGATCGCCCGTGGAGACGAGGCGACGATCGCTCGCCACCTCGAAGCGATCGCCGTGACCGAGCCCGACCTTCTCGACCTCTACCGGGTGCTCGCCGAGCGCACCCGCGCGGTCGCAAGCGCGGGGAGCCGGGAGGCGGTCAGATGAGAATCCTCCGGACCAAGGTGGAGCTTCGCGACCGCCTCGACGAGGCCCGCCGGGGAGGCGCGACCGTGGGCCTGGTGCCGACGATGGGCTACCTGCACGAGGGCCACCTCTCCCTGCTGCGGCGGGCGGGCGCCGATTGCGATCTCGTCGTCATGAGCCTGTTCGTCAATCCGGCTCAGTTCGCGCCGGGCGAGGATCTCGACCGCTACCCCCGCGACGAGGACCGCGACGCGGCCCTGGCCGAGGGCGAGGGGGTCGATTTCATCTACGCCCCTGCGGTGGCGGAGGTCTACCCCGAGGGTTTCACCACGCATGTCGAGGTCGAGGGCCTGACCGAGGTGCTCTGCGGAGATCCGGCCCGGCGCGGTTCAGAGCACTTCCGCGGGGTGACGACGGTCGTTGCCAAGCTCCTCAACACGGTTGACCCCGACGTCGCCTACTTCGGCCAGAAGGACGCACAGCAGGCGGCGGTGATCTGCCGCATGGCAACCGACCTTGACTTCCGGGTAAGGGTCGAGGTGCTGCCGACCGTGCGCGAGGCCGACGGCCTCGCTCTGAGCACGCGGAACGCCTACCTCGATCCCGCCGAACGCGAGCGTGCGACGGCGATCTTCCGCGCCCTGAGGGCAGCCGAGGAAGCCGCCCGAGCAGACTCGCTCGCCGCGGGCCTCGAAGCCGCCCGTCATGAGCTCTCCGAGGCGGGTATCGAGCCCGAGTACATCGAGGCCCGCGACGCCGAGGACCTGACGCCGGCTGCCGACCTCAACGGTCGCCCGGTCCTGATCGCGATGGCAGCCCGCGTCGGCAGCGCCCGCCTTATCGACAACATCCTGGTGCAGCCCCTCGGGGCAGAAACGGAGGACGAATGAGCGACAGCCACGAGCGCCTGCCGGTGACACTGCCACGCCTTGCCGAGATGAGGGAGGCGGGCGAGCCGATCGTAATGGTCACCGCCTACGACTACCCCTCCGCCCAGGTGGCCGAGGAGGCCGGCGTCGACATCGTCCTCGTCGGTGACACCGCCGCGGTGACGGTGCTCGGCTACCCGGGCACCGAGCCCGTCTCGATGGAGGAGATGATGATGCTCGGCAAGGCCGTTCGCCGTGGTCTTCGAACCCCGCTGATGGTCGGCGACATGCCGATGGGCTCCTACGAGGTCAGCAACGAGCAGGCGGTATCGAGCGCCCAGCGCATGGTCAAGCAGACCGGCTGCAAGGTGGTCAAGCTCGAGGGGGCCGGCACCTCCGTGGACCGTGCCCGCGCGATCATCCGCGCCGGCATCCCGGTGATGGGCCACGTCGGCCTCACGCCCCAGAGCGCCACCGCCCTCGGCGGCTACAAGACGCAGGGCCGCACCGCCGAGCGCGCTGCCAGGCTCGCCTCCGAGGCACTGGCGCTCCAGGCCGTCGGCTGCTTCGCGATCGTCTTCGAGGCGGTCCCGGCAGCGGTGACGGAGGAGATCGTGAAGCGGCTCGAGGTGCCGACGATCGGCATCGGAGCCGGCCCGGCGACCGCCGGACAGGTTCTCGTCTTCCATGACCTGCTCGGGATCACCGAGGGGCGGGTCCCGAGTTTCGTCAAGCGCTACGCCGAGGTGCGGGAGTCGATGGTTCAGGGTGTGCGCGACTACGTCGGCGAGGTCCGCTCGGGCGAGTTCCCGGGGCCCGAGCACGTCTACTCGGTCGAGCCGGGCGAGCTGGCTGAGCTGACCCGCTTCCTCGATCAGGAGAGCCTCAGCTCCTCGTCGAGCTGGGACTGGGAACCGCTGCCGTAGGCAGTGTCCCGCCGGGCGGGGTCAACGGCGTCGCCCAGGCGCCACGGCGGGCGGGTCCAGCAGGGGCTGCCCAAGCGCCACGGCAGGCGGGTCCTGTCACAGGATGGGACCCACCATTTCCTGCGCTCCACGGCGGGTGCTCGGGAATGGGGCCCCCCCATCCCGGGCCACCCGCCCGAGGGGGCGGAGGCGGCAGACGGATCCGGGCCCGCGTGGGATCGGCTAGGTTCAGGCGATGGCCATTCACAGCGGCGAGATCCGGGTTTCCACTCAGGGTGATGGGGATGTAACCGACATCACCGCGGGATTGCAGCGGATCGTCGATGGCGCCGGGGTCGAGGTCGGGCAGGCGGTCGCGTTCGTCCCCGGCTCGACCGCCGCGGTCACGACCATGGAGTACGAGCCCGGCGGGGTCCATGACCTCGGGGTGATGCTCGAGCGGCTGATCCCGGCCGCCGGCGACTACGAGCACAACCGGCTCAACCACGACACGAACTCCCACGCCCACCAGCGGGCCTCCGTGATCGGGCCATCGGAGGTAATCCCGGTCGCCGGCGGGCGGCTGGCGCTCGGAACCTGGCAGCAGCTCGTCCTGGTCGACTTCGACGACCGCCCGCGCGATCGCACGATCTTGATCCAGATCCTCTCCTGATCCCGTCCGGTGCCCGCCCCACGCCCGAGGTCCATCCGGCGCTCGGCGCACAAACGTTCGCCCGGTGCCGGACGTGGCCGACGAGACGCATGCATTTCATGCGCGAGGTCGGCCACGTCGCCCAAGCGGCCCCTCGACCGCGCCACGTGGCCGACGATTTGCATGCCAGGCGTGCGCGAGGTCGGCCACGTCCCAGAGCGGGGCTCGACCGCTCCACGTGGCCGACGATTTGCATGCCAGGCGTGCGCGAGGTCGGCCACGTGGCGTGGGGCCGCGGGCTGCCCGAGGGCGGCCAAAGGTCGGACCGTGCGGCTAGGGACCGACCGGGGCGTTGGAGCGCAGCGAGTCGACCTTCCAGACCCCACCCTCCCGCACCAGCCTCACGGTGATCGTCTCGCCGCTCGAAGGGCCGCCGCGGGGGATCACCCGAGCGGTCGCAGAATTACCGCTGAGGACGACAGCCGAGACACGCACGGAGTCGGCGGCGCTGGCCGGAATTGTGGACTCGATGCAGCCGGCGCGGCCGCCGAAGGTCGTCTCGGCGTAGTTCGTCGTCGCGAAGCGATCGCAGGCGTCGTTGGGATTGCCGGAAGTGAGAACGCCCTCGATCGCGGCGCCGATCTGCGCCCGCGGTGTCGCCCCACCGCCGGACTCGCCCCCGGGCGCCACCGGAGCAGGTGGGGAGCCGCCGGCGTCCCACCCACCCCCGGTCGCCGTCGGACCCGTCGTGGCCAGCGAGCCACCGCCGGTGCTGGTCTCGTCGCTGCCGCCGCCACAGCCGGCGATCGCCGCAGAAACGAAGATGATCACGACCGCAAGCGCCGCGGCCACCCGGGCGCGGTTTCCTGGGCGATCAAGCGCAGCAGCCGCTCGGGCCCGAGCACCCGGGCGGGGTGAGTGTCGGTCGCGCACACGCACCGGCCCTAGGCCTCTGCCTCTCCGGGCCTTCGGAACTCGATCTCGCGGATCACCTTGGCCGGGGCGCCGGCGGCGATCGTGCCCGCCGGCAGGTCCGCAGTGACAACGGAGTTGGCACCGATGACACAGCGATCGCCGATCGTGACCCCACTGGTAACCACGCAGTTGACGCCGAACCAACAGTTGGACCCAATCCGGACCGGGCCCTTGGAGCTGAAGCCCTGCCAGGTGATCGGCGTGTCGGGATCGTCAAAGCGGTGGTCGGCGTCGCCGACGAAGCAGCCGTTGGCGAACATCACGTGGTCGCCGATCTCGATCCCCTGCATTGCCGCGAGCATCGTGTTTCGGTTGAGGAAGCAGCCCTCGCCGATCGCTATCGATGCCTCCGGGGCCATCGTGATCCAGCACCCCGGCTCGAGCAGGGTCGCGTTGCCTATCGTCAGCCTGCCGTCATCGAGCGCCTCGAGCACCTCGCCCTCCACCGGGTAGCGAATGAAGGCGCCGGCTCGGGCCATATGGCGGTTGATCCGCCACCGCCGCAGGGATCGACGGTTGCGCTCGTACCAGCGGCGCTTCGCCAACCAAAGCCTCCAGCCCTTGTGCTCTGCCACCGGCCTAGCTTTCCAGAGCCGGCGGAAGTAGGGTCCGCGGGGCAATGACGATCTACGAGCAAGGCGGGGAGCGCTGTTGGCATTCCCGGGCGGTGGCAATGGCCGGGAGCATCTTCGCTATCCCGCATTTCACGGCAGTCGGATTCGGGGTGGCGCGATGAGCCCGACCCCGAAGAAGCTGCGTGGCGGCATCGACCTCGGCGGCACCAAGATCCAGACGGCGGTCGTCGACCTCAGGGGCAACGTCTGCGGCGAGTCGAGGCGGCCCACCCCGACCGAGGGCGGCCCCGAGGACGTCGCGGGCGAGATGGCGGAGGCGATGCGCGAGGCGGCCGAGCAGGCCGGAACCGAGACCTCGAGGCTGGTGGGCGTCGGGGTCGGCTCCCCGGGCGATGCCAATGAGAAGACCGGGGTCGTCAGCGCCGCAAGAAACCTCCCGGGCTGGGAGGGCAGCTTCCCCCTGGCCGAGAACCTCGCCGAGGCGATCGGTGCCGAGGTTCGGATCGGCAACGACGTCCAGGTCGCGACCGAGGCCGAGTTCCACCTCGGGGCCGGTAAGCCTTTCGACTCGCTGATCGGCGTCTTCTGGGGGACCGGTGTCGGCGGCGGCCTGATCCTCGATGGCAAACCATGGTTGGGGCGCGGCGCGGCCGGGGAGATCGGCCACATGGTCGTCAAGCACAACGGAGCCCGCTGCCCCTGCGGTCGGCGAGGATGCCTCGAGGCCTACGCCGGCCGGGCGGCGATGGAGGCCAAGGCACGCCGCGAGGTCGAGGCGGGGGTTGACACCGACCTATTCAAGATCATGAAGAAGCGTGGCAGGGACAGGCTCACCAGCGCCGTCTGGGAGCACGCGCTGCGCGAGAAGGATCCCCTTGCCGAGAGCCTGATCCGGCGCGCGGTCCGCCACCTTGGGACGGGCATCGCCTCCGCGGTCAATCTGCTCGACGTCGAGTGCGTGATCATCGGCGGCGGCCTCGGCGTGCGCTTCGGCGAGCGCTACGCGGCCGAGATCGAGCGCGAGATGGCCAAACACCTCTTCGTCGACGACCGCCCACCGAAGGTGCAGGTAGCCGAGCTGGGCGACCTCGGCGGCGCCATCGGCGCCTCGCTGCTGTTCGCCCGCTGAGTGCGGGCCGGATCGAAGCAGTGCCCACTCTTGTTCAATGAATACTGGGACTCTCGCTGACGAATACTGGGATTCTCTGTTCAAGCACGAGTTGGACGGGCCGATAGAGCCACGTGCTGGAGCGGCGAGACCCTGATAGCAAAGGCCCTCCCTCGGGTAACAGCGAGTCCGGCTTCAGCCTGGTCGAGCTGCTCGTCGTCATGCTCATTCTCGGCATTCTCGCCGCGATCGCGATCCCGGCCTTCTTCAACCAGAAACAGAAGGCCAACGATGCGCAGGCCAAGGCGTACGTGCACGCGGCGCAGCTCGCGATGGAGACCTACGCGACTGACAACGGCAGTGCTTACAACGGCGCCACGGCGGCGCTCCTCAGGGGCTATGAGCCGACTCTCAGCGGCGCCAACCTCGCCCTCTCGAACCTGAGCGACACCGGCTATCGGATCGCCGTCACGGCGCCTGTCACAGCCCACGTCTTCAATGTGATCCGCAACGCCACCACCGGCGCAGCGAACTTCACCTGCACCCCCGTCTCGACCGGCGGTTGCCCCGCCGGCGGCGACTGGGGCCAGTAGCCGGTCGGCCGCCCCCGTCCCGATGCGCACTGAGGCGACCTGATGCGGGTCGGGGCAACCTCATCGAACAACACACCACGGCGTGCCGGCCCCCGACGCCGCGGCCCGAGCCTCAGGCGGCCACTGGCTCCCGCTTGCGCTTTCGCGTCCGCTTGACCCTCGCCTCGACCAGGTCTGCGAGGAACTGCCCGGTGTAGGAGGCGTCGATCGCTGCCACGTCCTCTGGGGTGCCGGTGGCGACGACCTCGCCACCCTCCTCCCCACCCTCGGGCCCGAGGTCGATGAGCCAGTCGGCCGTCTTGATCACGTCGAGGTTGTGCTCGATTACGACGACCGTGTTGCCGGCGTCGACGAGGCGGCCGAGGACGTCGAGCAGGCGCTGGACATCGGCGAAGTGGAGGCCCGTGGTCGGCTCGTCGAGGATGTAGAGGGTCTCGCCGGTGGCGACCTTCGAGAGCTCGGTCGCCAGCTTCACCCGCTGGGCCTCGCCGCCGGAGAGGGTCGTCGCCGGCTGGCCGAGGCGGATGTAGTCGAGGCCGACGTCGTGGAGGGTCCGCAGGCGGCGGGCGATCTTCGGCACGTTCTCGAAGAACTCGACCGCCTCCGCGACCGACATCTCGAGGACGTCGGCGATCGACTTGCCCTTGAAGCGGACCTCGAGCGTCTCGCGGTTGTAGCGCTTGCCGTGGCACTGCTCGCAGGGGACGTAGACGTCGGGCAGGAAGTGCATCTCGATCTTGATCTGCCCGTCGCCCTTGCAGACCTCGCAGCGCCCCCCCTTGACGTTGAAGCTGAAGCGGCCGGGCTTGTAGCCGCGGGCGCGGGCGTCCTGGGTCTGGGCGAAGAGCTGGCGGATGTGGTCGAAGATGTTCGTGTAGGTGGCGGGATTCGACCGCGGGGTTCTGCCGATCGGCGACTGGTCGATGTTGATGATCTTGTCGATCGCCTCGAGGCCGTCGATGCCCTCGTGCGAGCCGGGCCTCAGCTTCGCCTGGTGCAGGCGGTTGGCGACCGCGTGGTGCAGGGTCTCGTTGACGAGGGTCGACTTGCCGGAGCCCGAGACGCCGGTGACGCAGCAGAAGACGCCGAGCGGGACGTCGACCGTGACCTCCTTGAGGTTGTGCTGGCGGGCGCCACGAATTGTCAGCTCGCCGGAGGGCTTGCGACGCCGCTTGGGAACCTCGATCCGCCGCTCACCGGAGAGGAACTGGCCGGTCAGCGACGCCGGGGTCGCCTCGACCTGCGCCGGCGTGCCCTCGGCGATCACGTAGCCGCCGTGCTCGCCGGCGCCCGGTCCGAGGTCGATCAGGTGATCGGCCGCCCGCATCGTCCCCTCGTCGTGCTCGACGACGATCACCGTGTTGCCGAGGTCGCGGAGGCGGTCGAGGGTTCCGATCAGCTTCGCGTTGTCGCGCTGGTGCAGGCCGATCGAGGGCTCATCGAGGATGTACATGACCCCGACCAGGCTCGAGCCGATCTGGGTCGCGAGCCGGATCCGCTGCGCCTCGCCACCGGAGAGGCTGCGGGCGGAGCGCTCCAGCGAGAGGTAGCCAATGCCTACGTTCTCGAGGAAGGAGAGCCGCTCGGTTATCTCGCGCACGATCAGCTTCGCGATCGCGCGCTCCGTATCGGTCATCTCCAGGTTGACGATCCACTCGCGGGCAGCACGGGCCGAAAGCGCGCTGTACTCGGCGATGCTGATCCCTCCGACCTTGACGCCGAGGCTCTCCGGCCGCAGTCGCGCCCCATCGCACTGCGGGCACGGTTGTTCCGCCATATAGCCCTCGATCCGCTCCCTGACCTTCTCCGAGTCGGTCTCGCCGTAGCGGCGCTCGAGATTGTTGACTATCCCCTCGAAGCGGACGCTGTAGGAGCGGCTGCGGCCGAAGCGGTTGCGGTAGCTGACCTTGTGGCGCTCGGAGCCGGTGCCGTGGAGGAAGATCTCGCGCTGGGCGACCGAGAGCTTCTGCCACGGCTTGGTGATGTCGACACCGTTGGTCTCGGCGACCGCCTCCACCACCCGCTTCCAGTAGCGCGAGTGACCGAGCCGCCAGGGCTGAAGCGCGCCCTCCTCGAGTGAGAGCGTCGGGTCGGGAACCACCAGTTCCGGATCGATCACACGCTGGAAGCCGAGGCCATGGCAGCGATCGCAGGCGCCGTGGGGCGAGTTGAAGGAGAAGATCCTGGGCTCGAGCTCGGGGATCGAGGTGCCGCAGTTGAGGCAGGCGAACTTCTCCGAGAAGACAAGGCGCTCCGCCTCCTCCGCTTCGCGTCCGGGGGCGGAGCGGTTGCGGGCAGGCTCGCTCCCGCCCGGGCCCGCACCAATCGCCGAATCAGCCTGCGGCCCCGGGCTCCCGCGTCCGCGACGAGCGGGTTTGCCTTCCTCCAGGAGCTCGACCTCGACCAGTCCGCCTGCCAGGACCGCGGCGGCTTCGACCGACTCGGAGAGGCGACGGCGGAGGTCGGTCTTCATCACCAGGCGGTCGACGACGACCGAGATGTCGTGCTTGTACTTCTTGTCGAGCTTGATCTCCTCGTCGAGGCGCCGCAGCTCACCGTCCACCTTGACCCTCGAGTAGCCGTCGAGGCGCATCTGTTCGAGCAGCTTCCCGTACTCGCCCTTTCGCCCCCGCACCACCGGCGCCATCACCATGAACCGGCGGCCCTCCTCGAGGGTCATCAGCCGGTCGGTGATCTGCTCGAGTGACTGGCCGGTGATCGCCTCACCGCAACTGGGACAGTGGGGCACCCCGATTCGCGCCCAGAGCAGACGCAGGTAGTCATAGATCTCGGTCACCGTGCCGACGGTCGAGCGCGGGTTGCGCGAGGTCGTCTTCTGGTCGATCGAGATCGCCGGCGAGAGCCCCTCGATCGAGTCGACGTCGGGCTTCTCCATCAGGCCGAGGAACTGACGCGCGTAGGCAGATAGCGACTCGACGTAGCGCCGCTGGCCCTCGGCGTAGATCGTGTCGAAGGCGAGGCTCGACTTGCCGGATCCGGAGAGCCCGGTGACGACGATCAGCGCGTCGCGCGGCATCTCGACATCGACGTCCTTGAGGTTATGCTCGCGAGCGCCAACGACGGCGATTCGGTCCGAGGGGGGCATCGCAGCGATTCTACGGGGGCGAACGGGCGTTCCCTTGCGGCCGACCCCCGCAAATCGCGCCGACGGGTGGATTCCGTCCCCCATTTCGTCGAAATCCGCCCGTCGTGGGCCGTTAGGAGACGCGGGCGAAGACGTCGTCGAGGAGTGCCTCGCTGTCGGCCAGGTCGTGGCTCTCGGCGAGATGCCTGGCGACCTCCTCGCGGGAGCAGCCGTCGAGCGCCATCTTCATCGCCACCAGGCGGGCGCCGGAGTCGTCGCCGTTGCCGTTGGCGCCCTTCGCCGCCGGCGGCGGCTCCTCGGACGGGGGTTCGGGCAGCGGCGTCGGCTCCGGCAACGAATCCGGTGCGGGCTCCGGATCAGTCTGCGGCTCCGGATCGGGGACCGCTGCCGGCGCCGGGGGCTCGGACCCGGGTTCCGGCGCCTCTCCGGTGATCTCCGCGGCGAGGCCGGCGACCGCCGACTGGGCGCGGTCGAGGATGCGTTTCGCGTCGGCGCGGGCGTCGGCGAGAAGCGCCTCGGCCTCCTCACGGGCGCCGCGCTCGATCTCGACAGCCCTCGTCTCGGCCGCCTCGATCGCCTCGGACACCTGCTTGAGGATCTCTTCGCGTGAAAGCGCCAACGTCAGCCGAGCCTAGCGGAGGCCCGACCCAGGCAGGCGCCACCGACCCGGCTCGGCTATTTCGGCCACAACGGGAACCTCCCGGGATCCCTCCGGGAAGCCCGCATCAGCCGGGGCCCTAGCGGGCACTCTCCTCGGGCTCAGTACCGCGCCCGCGGGTCGTAGTAGACGTCGTCGAGCAGCCAGGCGCCCTTGTCCGCCGAGACCTGCAGCTGGACGTTGCCACCACCGGCGTTGATGAACCTCGTCGGCAGGACCAATGCCAGCGGGAGCACGCCTGACGGCGACCAGGCGGCAAACTTGCCCCTGTTCTCGATCACGCCCGAGGTCTGGAGCTTCACCTGGCCGGCGTCGGGGTAGAGGATGCTGACCCTGAGTGCCCCGTCAGTCCTAGCGCCGACCTGGCGCGCGAACAGGCGCAGGGTGGGGTGCCCCGCCGAGACGCAGAACTGCGGCGAGAGTGCGGTCGCCCTCTGCGGCAGCTGCAGCGAGCTCTTGTCGCTAGCGCTGCCGACGAAGAAGTTCTCATTGCCCGAGACGGCCTGCCCACCGCCGCCGAGGGCCCAGCCCGTCGACCCCGACTCAAACCCCCCGCCCGGCACGAGCGAGTAGAGGTCGGCGTCACCGAAGGCCGAGAAGGACGGGGCGCTCTTGGTCTCGGGGCAAGCCTTGTAGCCGGTGTAGACCTCGTCGAGGAGCCAGGCGCCGCCGCCGGATGAGACCCGCAGCTGCACGTTGCCGCCGCCGGCGCTGATGAAGCCCTGGGGCAGCTTCAGCGAAAGTGAGAGCGCGCCTGTGGGCGACCAGCCGGCGAAGGTGCCGCTGTTGCTGAGGTCGGCCAGGGTCACCGAGTCCGACCGCCCCCTTTCGGTGTAGAGGGCCTCGACCTTGAGCCGTCCGCCCATCGAGGCATTGGTCTGGCGCGCGAGCAGTCGCAGGGTCGGCTGCTGGTCGGATACGCAGACAGGTGGCGAGAGAGCGCTCGCCCCCTTCGCAAGCGCCAGCGAGCTTCCGTCCGCAAAGCTCTTCCCGCTGACCTTGACGACCTGCGCGCCGCCGGTGAGCGCCCAGGCCGAAGTGCCCGGCTCAAAACCCCCGCCCGGCACGAGCGAGTAGGGATCGGTGTCGCCGTAGGCGGCGAAGGCCTGGGTGATCTGGGGGGCCGGGCACGAGGCCTGCGCCCCCGCCGGGCCCACGGCCAGCAGTGCGGTCGCGATGGCGCCCAGCGCGATCAACTGGCGGGCCTTCTTGATTGCCATGTTCATCTCTCGCATCTTCATCTCTCCGCGTGGTCGGCTGATGCTCGCCTCAGCGGCTCGAGCGTGGGTCGTAGTAGACATCGTCGACCAGCCACGTCCCGCCTTCGGAGGTGATCCGGATACGGACGTCGCCGCCGCCCCGCATGAGGAATCTGTGTGGCAGCTTCAGGGCAAGCGCCAGCTCGTCGCTCGGTGCCCACTGCCCCGAATAAAGGAGGCCGGTGTTGTCGAGGTCGCCCGAGTTGCGGACCCTGTTGTGGCGCCTCCAACCCGGGTAGATGATGTCGACCCTGAGCCCGGCCTCGCTGTCCCCGCTGGTCTCCTGCGCGAACAGCCGCAGCGTCCGGTGATCTACCGAGACGCAAAACGGCGGCGAGGTCGCATCGGCGTCAGGCGAGAGGCGAAGCGATCTGCTGTCGGTGGAGCTACCGCTTTGGTAGCTGTTGTTGCCCTCGACCACCTCCGCTCCGGAATCCGACGTCCACTCGGGCGTCCCCGGCTCGAACCCCCCGCCCGGCACGGGGGCGTAGAAGTTGAGGTCGCCGAAGCCAGCAAAGACCTGCTCAGTCGGGACCTGCGGGCACACGGACGGTTCGGGTTCCCCCGCCTGCGCGGCGGCGGGGATCGCGAGCAGGGCCGTCGCGGCGCCCAGGGCGACCAGGTGAAGGGTCTTCTTGATCGAGCTGCGGGTCTTCTTGATCGGCACGGTCTCTCCCTAAATGGGTTGCGGTGCCGGTCGTAGGTCGCGAGATCCGATTCCTCGTGATCCGCCTGCCAGGTGAGCCTTCCCGCCAAAGGAATGCTCCCGAATTGTGGGCGATTGCAGCGGTTCCCACAACTGGATACTCAGCTACGCAGGACTCCGGCGTTGGTGTACCGAGTTCTTGGCCTTTCGCCTGCCGATAAGTGGTGTACTCAACCGAGCGCTTGGCTCTGGGAAGCCGATATCAGGGCCGTCGGGGGCGGGCCGGCGACGGCAACATATGTTGCGCTTCGCGCCGTGTTTCCGAGCAGACGGCGCCGGCGCGGCTGCTCGTCCGGACCCCCGCAGAAGCCTAGGCCCCCGCCCGCATCCCCTCGAGGTCGCGGCGCAGCTCGCGCAGCTCATCGCGGATCCGAGCCGCCTCCTCGAAGCGCAGGTCCTCGGCTGCGGCGATCATCTCCTCTTCGAGCTCGACGATCGTCCGCTCGAGCTCGTCCGGCCCGGCGAAGTCGTCGCCGCGGCCGCGGCGGCGCTTGCGCGGAGCGCGGTCCTCCATCGCGAGGAAGCTGGACATCTCGGAGATTCCCTTCTGGACGGTCTCAGGCGTGATCCCGTGCTCGGTGTTGTAGGCGACCTGGATCGCCCGGCGGCGGTCGGTCTCGCCGATCGCCGCGCGCATCGAGTCGGTCTCGCGGTCGGCGTACATCAAGACCCGGCCGTCGACGTTTCGGGCGGCGCGGCCGATCGTCTGGATCAGGCTGGTCTCGCCGCGCAGGAAGCCCTCCTTGTCAGCGTCGAGGATCGCTACCAGCGAGACCTCGGGCAGGTCGAGGCCCTCGCGCAGGAGGTTGACGCCGACGAGGACGTCGTACTCGCCGAGGCGCAGGTCGCGGACGATCTGGATCCGCTCGAGGGTGTCGACCTCGGAGTGCAGGTAGCGGACCTTGATCCCGTACTCGAGCAGGTAGCCGGTCAGGTCCTCGGCCATCTTCTTCGTCAGGGTCGTCACCAGGACCCGGTCGCCGGCCTCGGCGCGGGCCTTGATCTCGTTCATCAGGTCGTCGATCTGGTTGCGGGTCTCACGAACCTCGATCTCGGGATCGACGATCCCGGTCGGGCGGACGATCTGCTCGACGGTGCGGCTGGCCTCGGCCCGCTCGAAGGGTCCCGGTGTCGCCGAGACCATCACCAGCTGCGGCACCCGCTCGAGGAACTCGTCGAACTTCAGCGGGCGGTTGTCGATCGCCGAGGGAAGGCGGAAGCCGTAGTCGACGAGGGTCGACTTGCGCGAGCGGTCGCCCTCGTACATGCCGCCGATCTGGGGGATCGTCTGGTGCGACTCGTCGACGAAGACGACAAAGTCGTCGGGGAAATAGTCGATCAGCGTGTGCGGGGGGCTCCCGGGCGGGCGCCCGTCGAGGATCCGAGAGTAGTTCTCGATCCCCGAGGTGAACCCGAGCTCCTTGATCATCTCGATGTCGTAGAGGGTGCGCTGGCGCAGGCGGTGCGCTTCTAGCTGCTTGCCCTCGGCCTCGAGCTCGGCGGTGCGCGTCTCGAGCTCGGTCCGGATCTCCTCGACCGAACGCTCGACCGTCTCGTCCTCGGTCACGTAGTGGGTCGCCGGCCAGACGGCGATGTGGTCGATCTCGTCGAGGACCTCGCCGGTGAGCGGGTCGAAGTGCTGGATCCCCTCGATCTCGTCACCGAAGAGCGAGATTCGGTACGCGGATTCCGCATAGGCGGGCATGATCTCGAGCACTTCGCCGCGGACCCGGAAGCTGCCGCGAGCGAGGACGGCGTCGTTGCGCTGGTACTGCATCTTCACCAGCTTGCGCAGGACCTCGTCACGATCGATCGCCTCGCCGAGCTTGAACAGCTGCATCTGCTGCTGGTAGAGCTGCGGCGAGCCGATCCCGTAGATGCAGGAGACCGAGGCGACGATCAGCACGTCGCGGCGCGCCAGGAGCGCCGCGGTCGCCGCGTGGCGGAGGCGGTCGATCTCGTCGTTGATCGAGGAGTCCTTCTCGATGTAGAGGTCCTGGGCCGGGACGTAGGCCTCGGGCTGGTAGTAGTCGTAGTAGCTGACGAAGTACTCGACCGCGTTCTCGGGAAAGAACTCGCGGAACTCGTTGCACAGCTGCGCCGCGAGCGTCTTGTTGTGGGCGATCACGAGGCTGGGTCGCTGGACCCGCTCGATCACCCCCGCCATCGTGAAGGTCTTGCCGGTTCCGGTGGCGCCGAGCAGGGTCTGGAAGCGGTCCCCGGCGGCGAGACCTTCGGCGAGCCCCTCAATTGCCTTCGGCTGGTCCGCGGTGGGCGAATAGGCCGAGTTGAGCCTGAAGTCGGGCATTGTCGGAAGATAGCGATGGGGCTCGGCGCGACCGGCGCCAACGGGTATGGGCCGGGCCGCCCGCCGATGGGTGGGGCCGCCGCCGATGGGCGGGGCCGCCGCCGTTGGGTGCGGGCCGCCGCCGTTGGGTGGAAAGCGTCCCCCATATCGTCGTTTTCCACCCGTCGGCGAGTTCAGCTGCGAGGATTGGGGCGATGACCCGCTCGCAGAAGCTCCTCGCGGCGTTCTTCACCTTCGCCGGAGTGATGCACTTCGTCAACCCCCGCGCCTACCGGGCGATGATGCCGCCGAGCTTTCCCGCCCACAGCGAGTCTGTCGTGGTCAGCGGTGTCGCCGAGATCGTCGGCGGGGCGGCGATGGCCTCGCCGCGAACGCGCCGCTTCGCCCGCTGGTGGCTGCTCGGCGTGCTGGTCGCGGTCTACCCGGCCAACATCCACATGGCGGTCCACCGCGACCAGATTCGGGGGCTCGAGAAGGTCCCCCGATGGGCGCTGTGGACTCGTTTGCCGCTGCAACCGCTGATGGCGCTCTGGGTCTGGAAAGCGACCGCGGATGACTGAGAGCCCGTCCCAACCCCCGCGGGATGCGCCGCGCCCCCGGTCCCCGGCGAGAGTGATTTGAACCATCACTTTGATGGTCGATTGAAGTTTCGCGCCCGATGATGGTCGATTGACTTCGCGCCCGATCGATTCGTCCGAACCCCAATGCTCGCCTTGGTCCGACGTTACGGGAGCAGGTTGCCGGCATCGCCGAGGAGGCCTAGCAACCCCTGGGCGTCCCCGAAGATCGGTGAGGCGTCGTTGATCAGCTTGATCCCCTCCTCGACCGGGACGCGGGCCGCCAGCTCGCGCAGCGGCGCGGCGACGATCGGACTCAGCGCGCCGGCCTTCTCGGCGTCGTCCACCCCCCGCACCAGACCGGCGTGGACCGCGTCGGAGAGCTTGGCGTCATCGATTCCGTACTTCTCGGCGAAGCGCTGCCGCGCCTCCTCGCTGGAGAGGGCGCGGGCGAGGACCTCACGGCTGACGCCGAGCTCGCAGGCGGCCCCGTCGAGGGCCGAGAGCGTGAACTGCTCGACGACTTCCTTGATCGTGCCAGGCGAGCGCCATTCCCGGGGCGTACAGGGGTCCCGGGTCGCCGCCGGCTCGTACGAGGCGCCCCCGGCCGCCAGATAGCCACCGGCCAGCAGCAGGGCGGCGGCGGCGGCCGAGCCGACCAGAACCCGAGACCTTGTCAGCGCGCTCACAACTCGACCCTCCTGGCAAGGCCGATCGGGACCAGCGCAAGGAGGCCGAGCAGCGCCCCGATCAGGAACGAGGCACTGAAGGCATGGGTGGCGGCGCGGTCGAGCTGATCCTGCAGCTCGGACTTCAGGGTGAGAGCGTCGCCACGGTCGCCGGGATCGGAGGGGAGCGGTTCGAAGGCCGGATCGATCACGGGCACCTTGCCGCGCTCGCGGTCGAGCTGGTCGGCTATGCGCTGCGCCAGATCAATCTTCAGGACCGGGTCCACCTGGGCGTCGAGTACGACGGCGGTGCCGGCGTCGATCGCGTTGCGGCGCTGCTCCCGAAGGTCCGCGGTGAACACCGGCGTCAGCGCCAGCAGGCCGACGACGACGCCGGCGTGCCGGGCCGAGATCGTCCAGCCACCGTGGATCGCCTGCGGAGAGCGGCCCTCGAGCGCCGTCTCGGTGAGCGCAGAGAGGACAAGCGAGAGCCCGATGCCGACCAGGATCTGCGGCGGCAGGGTGATCAGGACCGTCGCCTTGGGCATCAGCCCGAGGCCCGCCAGTCCTCCGGCAACGAGGATCGCGCCCGCGACGGCACGGGCACGGGCACTGGGCACCAGCGGCGTGATCCGGGTTCCGGCGAGCGCTGCAAGCGGCATCACAGAGACGACGACTGCCGCGACGATCGGAGTCAGCCGCCAGCCCTCGATCAGAAGCAGGACGACGAGGAATAGCGCTGCTGCAATCGCCGCCGAGATCAGCGCCAGGGCGAGGTTGGCGGCGATGTGCGGGTGCCCCGCGCGCGCGACCTCCCGCTCGACGGTCCCCGGCTCGCCCTCGTCGCGGGCAACCGCGAGCAGCGGCGCTCCGGCGATCAGCGCCAGCGGCACCTGGCAGACGAAGATGGATTGCCAGGAGACGAGCTCGGTCAAGAGACCGCCGATCCCGGGCCCGAGGGCGGCTCCGGTGGCGCCGGCGGCGGCCCAGGCAGCGGCGGCGTTTCGCTCAGAGCCGACCACGCTCGGCATCAGCTCGAGCGCCGCGGTCACCGCGGCGGCGCCGCCGATCGCCTGCACGCAGCGGGCGGCGATCAGGGTCTCGAGACCGGTCGCGACCGCGCAGGCGGCCGAGGCGCCGGCGAAGACGGCCAGCCCGGCGGCCGCTACCCGGCCGGGACCAAAGCGCCGCGCCAGGTGGGCCGCGGGGACGGCGGCGAGAGCCAGCACCAGGTTGAACGAGACCAGCACCCAGGTGACGCCCGAGACCGTCGTGTCGAACTCGCGGTAGATGTCGGGCAGTGCCAGGACGACAACCGACGAGTCTGCGAGCACCAGCCCCACGGCCAGTGACAGGGCTGGGCGCCTCAGTAGCCCAGCTCCTTCGCGTACTTGCGCCGGTAGAGGTCCTTCTTGTCGAGGACGTCCTCGACATAGGCGCGGGTCTCCGGGAACCCGATGTCGTCAATACCCATCGCCGAACCGCCCCAGGCGTCGGCGTTGCCGGGACCGGCGTTGTAGGCGGCGAGGGCGGCGACCTCGTTGCCGTCGTAGCGTCCGAGCAGCTCGCGCAGGTAGAAGGTCCCGTAGCGAATGTTGATGTCGGGATCGGCAAGGTCGTTGAAGCTGAAGGTGGTGCCGCCGCTCGACTTCTCGATGTAATTGGCGGTATCGCGAGTTATCTGCATCAGCCCCCGCGCCCCCGCCGCGGAGGTCTGGTCGCTGAAGCGCGACTCGGCGTAGATGACGGCTGCGATCAGGGAGGCGTCGACTCCCTTCTCGGCAGCCTGCTGACGGATGATGTCCTCGTGGCGAAGAGGAAGGGTGAGCTCCTGGATGACGTTGTCGAACTTGCCGCTGAACACCAGCAGGGCGACCCCGAGGCCGGCGAGGCCGGCGACGACGATCGCGATCCCACGGCGCATCCAGGTTCGGCGGCGCCGTGCGCTGGTTCGCGAGGAGGGCCGGCTGCGCGCCGGCCGGCGTTTGGTACGGGATGCGGCCATTCGCAGGCTTAGCTTTGTAGCGGGTCGGGCCGCGCGGCTTGCGCGGGTCCGGTCAGGCTCTCGATCAGAGCGGACAGCTTCGTCTCGAGATCCTCGATTGTGCCGTCATTCTGAACTACGTGGTCGGCGCGCCGCGCCTTCTCGGACTGCTCGAGCTGCCGCGCCTCACGCTCGGGGACGAGGGAATGCCCGCGGGCGTCGGCCCTGGCACGCCGGACCTCGTCGGATGTGTGGACCGAGACGGTCGCGTCGAACATGCCCTCCATCTCGGTCTCGAACAGCAACGGAATCTCGATCACCGCGGCGACGGCATCGGCCGGCAGGGAGCTGAGCCAGGAGGCGATCTCCTCGCCGACGAGGGGGTGAATCCGCCCCTCGAGCCAGGCGAGCTCTTCGGGGTCGGCGAAGACGATCTCGCCGACCCTCGGACGATCTACGGCGCCCGCAGCGATCACCCCGGGCCCCCAGCGCTCGGCGATCGCGCTCAGCATCGGCTCGTTGTCGAGCAGGTCGTGGACGATCGCATCGCTGGAGATCGTCGCGGCGCCAAGGCGCTCGAACGCTGCCAGCGCCTCCGACTTACCGGCGGCGATTCCCCCGGTCAGGCCGATCCTCAGCGGCGCCATCGGGCCCGCTCAGGAGTCCTGCTTGTCGCCCTCGCCCGCCTCGGCTTCCGGCTCCACGGCTGCCTCGGCCTCCGGCACCTCAGCCTCGGCCCGGGCTCCTCCCTCGCCACGGGCTCCTCAGCCTCGGCCACGGGCTCCTCGGCCGCATTCCCCGCTTCGGCCTCCGGTTCCTCGGAGGGACTCTCGGCCTCGAGGGCGGGTGCCTCTTCCTCTGCCTCGGGCGCTTCCTCTGCCTCGGGCGCTTCCTCAACCTCGGCCACGGTTTCAACCTCCGGCGGGGGCTCGGCGAAGACCTCCTCTGAGAGGTCGAGATCGGGGGTCTCCTCGGGGGGCGCGTCCACGGCGGAGGCCTGGGCCTCCTGGACGGCGGCTCCAAGGTCCTTGAGCGGCATGTTCTGGCCCTCGACCCGCTTGATGCTGAGCGAGAGCCGGCGGCGCTCCTCGTCGATCTCGAGGATCTTGACGTTGAGGACGGCCTCCGGCTCGACCACCTCGCTCGGATTCTCGACGTGATGGTCGGCGAGCTCGGAGATGTGGACGAGGCCCTCGACCCCGGGCAGGATCTCGACGAAGGCGCCGAAGGCGACGACCTTCGTCACCTTCCCCTCGAGGACGTCTCCGGGGCGATGGGTGCTGACGACCCGCTGCCACGGGTCCTCCTGGGTCTGCTTGAGGCCGAGCGAGATCCGCTGGCGGTCGCGGTCGATGTCGAGGACCTTGATCCGGACGGTGTCGCCGATCGCGACCACCTCTGAAGGGTGGTTGACATGGCTCCAGGAAAGCTCGGAGATATGGATCAGGCCGTCGATGCCGTCGAGATCGACAAAGGCGCCGAAGTCGACGATGTTGGAGATCTTGCCCTCGACCACCTGGCCCGGCTCGAGCCTGCCGAGGATCTGCTCGCGGACCTCCTTCCGCTCCTCCTCGAGGACCGCGCGGCGGGAGAGGACGACGTTGTTGCGGCTGCGGTTGAGCTCGATCACCTTGCACTCGAGCGTCTGGCTCATGAACTCGTCGAGGTTATGGACCCGGCGGATGTCCACGAGGGAGGCCGGGAGGAACCCGCGAACGCCGAGGTCGAGGATCAGCCCGCCCTTGACGACCTCGATCACGTTGCCTTCCACCGGCTCGCCGGATTCGGCCGCGGCCTCGATCTTGCGCCAGGCCTTCTCGAAGCGGGCGCGCTTCTTGGAGAGGATGAGCCGCCCCTCCTGGTCCTCCTTGGTGAGGACCAGAGCGTCGATATCCTCGCCGAGGGAGACCTCCTCCGAGGGGTCGACCGACTTGCGGATCGAGAGCTCGTTCGAGGGGATGACGCCCTCGGACTTGTAGCCGATGTCCACCAGGACCTCGTCCTTGTCGATGCGGACGACCTTGCCGTTGACGACGTCGCCCTCTTCGAAGACGACCATGGTCGCGGCGTAGTTGGGCACGATCTGCCCGTCGATCTCCAGCAGGAGGCCTTCTGATCCCTCGACGGGGGTGCCCTCCTGGGCAGGCGCGATCAATGTCTCGGGTGGGGACACGGGCGGAGATTGTGGCAGAAGGAGAAAAGGAGAGGCGGCAGGAGCCGCTGGCCGCTCGTCCCTGGCCGCTGGCAGCTATCGACTAATTACTAGTCTTCTGCCTGTGCCCAGGCGCGAGACAAAGCGTGGCGAGGACCGGACGCCCCTCTCGGGCTCATACGACGTCCTCATCTGCGGTGCCAGCTTCGCCGGGTTGACGGCCGCCCGCGAGCTCGCCGGCTCGGGGGCCCGGGTCATGGTCGTCGACCGCTACGAGATCGGCGAGCGCCAGACCTCCGCCTGCGCGGCGCCAACCGAGTGGCTGCGCCGGCTCGGCCTCGCCCACACGATTCGCCAGACCTTCGGCGAGCTGGTCATCCACACCCCGCACACGGCGGCGCGAATGCGGCTTCCCTGGACCTTCTCGACATTCGACTACCGCGCCCTCTGCCAGAGCCTCTGGGAGGACTGCGAGGCCGAGTTCGAGACCGCCAAGGTCGACGGCCGCGGCGCCTCCGCCAACGGTGACGGGGCGATCCGGGTCGCCACCGACCGCGGCGAGCTCTCGGCACCCCTGGTCGTCGACTCGCTCGGCTGGCGCCGCGTCCTCGGCAGTGGCGAGAGGGTGCAACCGCCGGATGCCCGCCTCTCTCGCGGGCTCGAGGTTCATCCGTGGGGCTCGGGAGAGGAGCTCGAGATCTGGATCGAGCGAGGAATCGTGCCCGCAGGCTACGGCTGGAGCTTCCCGGCGGGCGACGAGGTCCGGGTCGGGGTCGGTTCCTTCGACCCCCGCTTCCACGTCAAGGAGCCGACGATCGCGCTGGCCGAGCGCCTCGGGGTCGAGAGCGTCCGCTACCAGGGCAACTGGATCCCCCACCGGCTTCGCCCGGCGACCGACACCGGGGTCTTCTTCGCCGGCGACTCGGCCGGCCACTGCCTGCCGCTGACCGCAGAGGGCATCCGCACCGCCTTTTACTTCGGGATCGCCTGCGGACGGGAGCTGCGCGCCGTCCACGAAGGGCACAAGTCGCGCGGACAGGCGCTGGCCGACTACGAGAACTTCTCGGGTTCGCACCGGTGGAAGTTCGAGTCGATGCTGAGGACGCAGCAGCTCGTTCCACGGGTGCCGCCGCGAGCTCTCGCGATGCTGCTCAACCGGATGCAGAGCAAGCGCTTCGTCGACTGGTCCTTCGAGCACTACCTCCGCATCGCCCCGCCCGAGTTCGCCGGCGCGCGCGGGGCGACAAGAGCTGGGCCTGTCTCCGTCCCGGCCTGAACGGCCGACTCAGCGGCGGGAAACCTTGTCGCAGTCGGCCCCGGTGCGGTCGGCGCGGTCGGCCTTGACGCGATCGAGGCTGGACCCGCAGGAGACCTCGTCGGGTCCGCCGTCGCGGCTGACGATGCGATCGGCACCGCCTTCGCCCTCGATCAGGTCGCGGTCCTTCCCCCCCGTGAGCGAGTCACCGCCCTCACCGCCGAAGAGGCCATCTGCTCCCTTGCCGCCGATCAGCCTGTCGTTGCCGCCGCCGCCAATCAGCTCATTGGCGCGGGCATTGCCGGTGATCACGTCACCGAGCTCGCCGCCGGTGACGTTCTCGATGTCAGCCTTGAAGTTGTCCTTCTGGCCGCTGATCAGGGGACTTGTCACGCCGTCGTCCGGCTTGCCGTCGAGGTCGATCCTCAGGGCGAAGGTGCCGAATCCATAGCGAGCGCCGTCCGCTCCGGGACCGCCGGAGAGGACGTCGGCGTCACCATCGAGGGGGTCGTCTTCAAGAGAGTCGTCGCCCCTGCCGCCGAGCATCCGGTCGGCGCCGTCGAAGGCGATGAGGTCAGTCGTCGCCCGCTTCCCCGTTGAGCGTGTCGTCGCCGGAATCGCCCTCAAGACGGTCATCGCCGCCGCCGCCGCTGAGGCTGTCATCGCCGTCGCCGCCGCTGAGGTAGTTGGTGCCGGGGCCGCCGGTCAGCGAATCGTCGCTGCGAGTGCCCCGCACCTGCTCGACGCTCGCCTTGACGTTGTCGCCCTCGCAGCCCGGGCCGGACACCCCTCGCCGTCGTCGGCAACGCCGTCGGTGTCAACAACGACGCCATGAGCTCGCTGCGATAATCGATTATGTCGATCTCGGCCCCGCCGTCGATGGTGTCCTTCCCGTCGCTGCTGGACTCGCTGTAGAAGTAGTCGGACCCGGCGCCGCCGCTCTGGAGGTCGTCGCCGGGCCCGCCGCCGATGAAGTCTTCGCCCGCGCCTCCGATCAGGGCGTCAGGGCCGTCTCCGCCTCCGAGTGATCCGCCGAGTGGCCCGGCGGTGATCGTGTCGGCCCCGCCTTCCCCGTAGAGCGAGGCGCGGACAGCGGCCCCGCCCCTGAGCTGGTCGGCTCCGTCGCCGCCGAAAACGGTGACCCCGCCGAATCCGGGAACCTTGGCCGAGTCGGCGAGGGTCCCCTTGTCGTCGAGGTCTCCTAGATCGGTCTCGACCCGCTGGATCCCTGTGATCGAACAGCTGACCTTGTGCAGGTTGATCGCGGAGCAGCCAGGGCCGGCTGTGATCGGGGAGCCCGGATCCGTGAACGTGTACTGGCCCGCCTCGATCGCAACGGTGACGTCGTTGGTCTCCGCGGGGGAAGCGTCGAAGCGCAGGGTGTCGAAGCTGACGCTGGCGTTGGAGGCATGTGCGGGGGCAGTCCAGAGCAATCCCACGGCAGCCAGGGGTAGCACCCACGCGCGCAGCCCGGGCAGATCTGCGGCGCCGCCTCATCCGCGCTTCACCCGGTCGCAGTCGGCGCTGACCCGGTCGGCGCGATCGGCAAGGACACGGTCGATTGCGCTGCCGCACTCGACCTCATCGGGATCACGGTCGCGGCTGGTGATGCGGTCGGATCCCCCGTCGCCCTCGAGCAGGTCGCGGCCCTTGCCTCCGTTGAGGAAGTCGTTGCCGTCACCGCCGATCAGGCCGTCGAGTCCGCGGTCGCCGATCAGGCGGTCGTTTCCGGAGCCGCCCTCGAGCTCGTTTGCGCCTGGGCGGCCGATGAGGACGTCGTCGAACTGGCTCCCCCGGATGTCCTCGACATCTGGGCGAACGTTGTCCCTCTCTCCCGCAACGCCGTCGTCGGCCTTGCCGTCGAGGTCGACGCGCACCGATGAATTGGCGCCCGAGTAGTCGACCAGATCGGTCCCGCCCCCTCCCGAGAACGAGTCGGCCTCATCGTCGAAGAACCCGCTCTCAATGGCATCGTCTCCCTTCTCGCCGAAAACCCGGTCGCGCCCCTGGCTGCCCGCCAACAGGTCGCCGCCACCGCCGCCGCGGATCGTGTCGTCATCGTTACCGCCGATGAGGGTGTCGGCGCCCCCGTCGCCGAGAATGGTGTCGTCGCCACCAGCGCCGTAAATGGAGTTCGGCCCGGCGCCGCCACTGAGCACATCGCTCCCCGAGCCACCACTGAGGCCCTCGATGTCGACCTTGACGTTGTCACCCTCGCAGCCGGGGCCGGGGCACCCCTCGCCGTCGTCGGCGACGCCGTCGGTGTCGACGCGGAGGTCGCCGGCGTGCGAGCTGTAGTTGAGCTGGTCGAGGCCGCCGCCGCCGCTGAACGAGTCGGCGCCGTCGCCCGATCCCTCGTCGGCGAAGTAGTCGGCCCCGTCGCCGCCGCTCTCGGTGTCATCGCCGTAACCGCCGTTGAGGGAGTCGGGCCCCGGCCCGCCGGTGAGCGTATCCGCGCCATCGCCGCCGTTGAGTGAGGTTCGGACGTTCCCGACCGCCACCGTCGCCGCATCGCTTTGGTCATCGAGTCTGACGTAGACCGAGTTGGCTGCAATCACCGTGCAGACAGCCTGGTGGATGTTGACCGAGGCGCATTCGGGACCGGTGGTGAGAATCGTGGCGCCGGGGTCGACCAGGGTGAAAGCCTTGCCGGATCGCGTCACCGACAAGTTGTTCGTCTCGCCGGGATCGGCGTAGTAGTAGACGTCATCTCCCGAGTTCACCTGGGCCGTGGATGCCGAGGCAGTCGCCGGAGCCAGCACCCCGACCGCGGCCACCAGAAGCGCTCCAGCCGCCCTCGTACCGCCTCGCCTCAATCGCCCGCACCGGCTCATCGTCGCCTCACCCGGTCGCAGTCGGCGGCGGTGCGATCGGCGCGGTCCGCGGTGACGCGGTCGAAGGCGCTGCCGCAGAAGACCTCGTCGGGGGTGCGGTCACGACTGGCGATCCGGTCTGCTCCGGCACCCGCGGAGAGCAGGTCCCGGCCCTTGCCCCCGGAGAGGAAGTCGGGGCCGCGCCCACCGAGCAGCCCGTCGAGGCCTCCGCCTCCGATCAGGCGGTCGTTGCCGTCGCCCCCGTCGAGCTCGTTCGGGCCGCCGCTGCCGATCAGCACGTCAGGACCCGAGCTTCCCTCCAGATTCTCGACGTCCGGCTTGACGTTGTCGTTGGAGCTGAACAACTTCGAGGCATAGCCGTCGTCGGCCTTGCCGTCGAGGTCTATCCGCACCCCGAACAAAGCGCCGCCCCCGCCGCCGATCCCGTCAATGCCCGGGCCTCCGCTGATCACATCCGTCTCGCCGTCATTGAAGTTCGAGTAGGTGTAATCGTCACCCTTGCCGCCGAAGAGTCTGTCGGAACCGAAGCCCCCGTCGATCTCGTCGGGCCCACCCTCTCCACGCACCGTGTCGGCCCCGTCGCCACCGTCGACCTCGTCATAGCCGCCGCCTCCGGAAACCTGGTCGTCACCGGCGTCGCCTCGCAGCTCGTTCTGCGACGAGTTGCCGGCGATCACGTCGTCGCCGATTCCGCCGGTCACGTTCTCGACATCGGCGCCGACGTTGTCCCCCTCGCAGCCGGGCCCGGGGCAGTCGCCGCCGTCGTTGGCGACGCCGTCGAGGCTGACGCTGAGGTTGTCGAAACGGTTGCGGAGGTCGATTGAGTCGACCTGGGGGCCGCCTGAGAGGGTGTCGGCGCCATCGGGTCCGGTTGGCGACGACTCGAAGGAGTCGTCGCCGGGCCCGCCGTTGGCGACATCGTCACCCGCTCCTGCGAAGAAGCGGTCGTTGCCGGAGCCGCCGGTCATCAGGTCGGCGCCGCCATATCCGATCAGCACATCATCCATGGCGCCACCCGTGAGCTGGTCCGCCCCATCCGGCGCGGCTCCGTCGCCGTCGAGTTGGTTCTCGATCCCATCGCCGCCGTTGAGGATGTCCGAGCCCGCATCTCCGACCAGCCTGATGCTTGTGATGTCCGGACCGTCGACGGAGGCGGCCACTGTCCCGGAATCGTTCTGGTCGCCAAGGTAGATCTCCATATCGACGATCCCGGCCGCGGGGCACTTGGCGACGTTCGCGGGCCCTCCACCTACACAGGGGGCAAATGGCGTGATAGTCACGCCGGCGGCGTCGGTGAAGACGAAGTCCGTGCCAGATCGCGAGATCGCCAGCGCGTTCGCCTCTGCGGCGGCCGCGGTGTAGGTGAGGCGGTTTCCCGACCTGCTGACGGTTGCGCCCCAGGCGGGCGATGCCAGGGTCGCCCCCAGGACGAGACACGAAGCGACGCCTGCGAGCGCCCGGCGAAAGCCCGCGGCTCCGCTCGTCATCCGCTCAGGTGAACCCTGCAAAGCCTCCCCCCTTGTCATGTGGCTGAAGGCTAGCCAAGATCCTGCGACTCGGCAAGCGGGCGCCGTGATCCTTGTGTCCGCACCGGGTTGAACAATCGAGGCTCCCCTTTCGTAGGACAGCTACCGTGCCGATACCTCAGAACGGACCCCCGATCGATGAAGAGAATCGACTGAGATGACGCCTCCACGCCTGCGAACGCGACTCCTGGTCGGCCCGGCGCTTCGCGCGCAGCCGGACGGACGCCTGATCACGCTCGCTCGCGAGGGACACGAACCGGCGCTCGAGGAGGTCGTGCGCCGCTACCGGCCGGCACTGGTGCGCTACGCAGCGACGGTCGTCCCGGCCGATCGCGCCGACGATGTGGTCCAGGAAGCGATCACGCGGGCGCTGCCGGGGATCCGCGACGGCGACTCCGAGCTTCACCTGCGCGCCTGGCTCTACACGATCGTCCGTAACACGGCCCTCAACAACCTCCGCGACAGCGGCCCGGCGATGGACCACCTCGACGAGAACTTCGACGGGGTCGAACAGCCACCGCAGGCGCTCGAGCGCCGCGAGGAGCTGGCGGCCGTGGTCGCCGGGGTCCAGGCCCTCCCCCAGACCCAGCGAGAGGCGCTGGTCAAGCGCGAGATGGAGGGCATGAGCCATTCCGAGATCGGCGCCGCCCTCGGCATCTCGGGCGGGGCCGCGCGCCAGCTGATCCACCGCGGCCGCATGACCCTGCGTGAGAGCCTGGGAGCGCTGATCCCGTTGCCGCTGCTCAGGCAGCTGCTCGAGGGTGTGAGCGGTCCCGCCGTGGCCGGCACCGGCGCCGGCGGCGCGATCGCTGCCAAGGCAATCGTCGCCGTCCTCGCCGCCGGAGGGGCGCTGACGGCCGGCGTCGCCCTCCAACACCAATCGCACGACTCGGCCAAGGCCGACCCCGTGGTCGCCACTGGCCCGGCCCGCCTGCCCGGCGGCGGCGGGCCCGGATCCGCCCTCGGAGGCCCCTCCAACGGAGGGGGCAGCGACCCAGCGTCAGGCCAGCGGGATGGCCAGAGCTCGGGGCGCGGGCCCGGCGCCGGCGACAATGCTTCCCTGGCAGCGCTCGGCGCGTCCAGAGCCGGAGCGGGTGCGACGACCGGCAGCGGCGAGCATCACGGCGGAAACGGGTCCGGCGATGGCAGCGGTGGCAATTCAGGCCAGGGGGAAGATTCGCACCATGGCGGCGGTTTCGGGGGCGGCGAGGGAGAGACCCCTGGCGGTGGAGGCACCCCCGGGGGCGGCGAGGGCTCGGGCGGTCACTCCGGATCCGGTGAGCCCAGCGGGGGTTCCGGCGACGGCGGTGGTGGATCCAGTGAGCATTCCTCCGGTTCGGGCAGCGGTGAGGAGCCGAGCGGGTCAGGTTCCGAGGGGTCCGGCACGGAATCCCCGAGCGAGGGCGGACTCTCCGGCTCGAGTCCGGATACGAGTCCGGATACCCGAGAGCAGCCGAGCCCCCCAGGCGACTGAAAAGCGGACGTTTGTACGACGCCGATCGCCCCCTGCGTGATCTTCTGGGGGCGGTCGGGTTCACAACTCCAACAGACGCACACTCGTCCGCCAGCGGGCCGTCCAGATAAGGGTTCTGGGTTTGAGCTTCGCAGGCAGGGCGCCGAAGGAGGACAGATGACAAGAACTAGCTTCAACACAAACCGATTCCGGACTGTCAGGACGGCGCTGGTGATGGCGCTCGGCGCGCTCGCACTGCTGGCGCTCCCGGGCCTCGCCTCCGCCAAGGACCGCAACAGGGACCGCATCCCGGACCGCTGGGAGAAGGCGCATCACCTTTCACTGAAGGTAAAGCAGACCAAGCGCGACCAGGATCGCGACGGTCTCAAGAATCTCGGCGAGTTCCAGAATGGCACCAACCCGCGTGATGCCGACACCGACAACGACGGTCTCGATGACGGCACCGAGGTCGAGGTCGGCGATGACCCGGCGGACAACGATTCCGACGACGACGGCGTCGTCGACGGCAACGAGAACGCGGGCAAGGTTGCCTCCTTCGACGGGACGACCCTGACCATTGACCTCGCCGACGGAAGCTCGATCAGCGGGCTGGTCACGGATCAGACCGAGATCGAGTGCGACACCGAGGACCACCACGGCGATGACACCGGGGACCACCACGGCGGCGACCGCACCAACCCTGCCCAAGAGGGCGGGAGCGGAAGCCCCGGTGACGACAACGAGGGCTCCGAGAACCCCGGCGAAGACGAGGGCTCCGAGAACCCCGGGGACGACGAGAACGAGAGTTCGTGCAGCGTCGACGACCTCGTACCCGGTGCCGTTGTTCACGAGGCCGAGATCCACGTGAGCGCGGATGGCGCCGTCTTCGAGAAGGTCGAGCTCGAGCCGGCCGCAGCACCGGCAGCGCCCTAGGGCCGCCGAGATCAACAAGCAGCAGGTCGAAGGGCGCCTCTCGGGGCGCCCTTCGCCGTTGCGGGCACCGTTCTACCTGGGCACCGCACTACTTGGTGTCGAGCCAGTCCTTGCCGATCCCGATGTCCACCTCGAGCGGGGGATCGAGCTCGAAGGCCTCACACATCTCCCGCTCGACGATCGCGGAGACCCCCTCCATCTCGCCGGCCGGGCCCTCGAACAGCAGCTCGTCGTGGATCTGCAGGACGAGGCGGGTCTTCACATCGGCTTCGCGCAGAGCGGTCTCGCAGCGGACCATCGCCACCTTGATGATGTCCGCCGCGGTTCCCTGGATGACGGTGTTGACGGCCAGGCGCTCCCCCTGCCAGCGCGTGTTTCGCTGTCCCGAACGAAGCTCGGGAATCGGCCGGCGCCGGCCCATCAGGGTCGTCACGTAGCCGTCGGACTGGGCGCGCTCGATCGTCTCCTCGCGGAAGGCGCGAACCGCAGGGAAGCGGTCGAGGTAGCGGGCGACGAACTGCTCGCCCTCCCCGCGGGGGATGTTGAGCCGCTCGGCAAGCCCGAACCCGGTGAGCCCGTAGACGATCCCAAAGTTGACCATTTTCGCCTTCGAGCGCTGGCCGATATCGACCTCGTCGCGGTTGATGTCGAAGACCTCTGCCGCGGTTGCCGCGTGAACGTCGTCGCCGGCGCGGAAGATCTTCTTCAGCACCTCCTCATCGGCGACGTGGGCGAGCACCCGCAGCTCGACCTGGCTGTAGTCAGCCGCGAGCAGCCTCGAGCCGCGCTCGGCGACAAAGCAGCCGCGAACCGGGCGACCGATCTCGGTCCGGATCGGGATGTTCTGCAGATTCGGGTTGGTGCTGGAGAGCCGACCGGTGGTGGTCGAGGCCTGGTTGAAGGTCGTGTGGACGCGACCTGTCTCGGGATCGACGAGATCGGGCAGTGTGTCCAGGTAGGTGCTCTTGAGCTTGGTCAGCTCGCGCCAGTGCTCGATCTTGTCGACGATCGGGTGCTCGTCGCGGATCTGGGCCAGGACCCGCGCGTCGGTCGAGAAACCGGTCTTTCCGCGGCGCTTGCGGGTCAGACCGAGCTCCTCGAAGAGCACGTGGCCGACCTGCTGCGGGGAACCGATCGTGAAATCGTGGCCGGCGAGCTCATGGATCTCGGATTCGAGCGCTGCGATCTCCTCGTTGAAGCCGGCGCCGATCTTCGCCAGGCGCTCGACGTCGAGCTTGATCCCGGCCCGCTCCATCGCCGCCAGCACGTGAACCAGGGGCAGCTCGACGTCGCGCAGCAGCCCCTCGAGATCCCACTCGCGCAGCCGCGTGCGCTGCTGTGCACAGAGCTCGGCGACCACCCGCGCCTCCGCGGCGGGGTCGCCGGAGTCCCCCGGCTCGGCGTCGAGGCTGAGCTGGGCGTCGTCCTCAGCCAGGGCCTCGGCGCCGGCGATCCCGATCCCGGCGTCGGCCGCCAGCTCGGCCAGCTCGTAACCGCGCCGCTGCGGCTCGAGCAGGTAGGCCGCGAGCATCGTGTCGTGATCGATCACGATCTCGACATTCTCGGCCGCGGCGACCGCGAGGACGCCGTGGCGCCCGCCCCCGAGAGACTTGGCGTCGTGGGCGATCAGCGGGCGCCCGCCGAGCGCGGAGACGAGCTCGGAGAGTGTCGAGTCCCCGCTCAGGACCCGCTCGCCGATCGCCGCCCCCCAGCTCGAGCCGATCACCGATAGGGCGACCGGGCCCTCGGTAGAGGCGATGTCCGCCGGGCTGCCCTCGACGACCTCGATCTCGATCTCGCGCTCGACCCGGCGGCCCGGAACAGCCTCGTCGTCCGGCAGGCCCTCCTCGAGGCGCTCGAGGATCGCCCGCAGCTCGAACTCGCGGGCGAACTCACGCAGGGAGCTGCGGTCGGGCTCGACCGCCATCACCTCATTCAGGTCGGCACCGACCTCGACATCGAAGACCATCGTCGCCAGCTGCTTCGAGACCCGGGCGTCCTCGGCATGCTCGACCAGGTTCTGCTTGCGCTTGGCACCGGAGATGTTCTCGACATTGGCGAGAACCTCCTCGAGCGAGCCGAACTCCTGCAGCAGCTGCGCCGCGGTCTTGTCGCCGATGCCCGGGACCCCCGGGATGTTGTCCGAGGTGTCGCCCTTGAGCCCGATCAGATCCGGAACCAGCTCCGGCGCGACTCCGTAGCGCTCGATCACCGCCTCGCGATCGTAGATCTTGGTGTCGGTGACGCCGCGGGAGGTGGTCATCACCCGGACGTTGCCGTCGACGAGTTGGTAGACGTCGCGGTCTCCGGAGACCACCATCACCGGAATCTCGAGCTCGGTCGCCTCGCGGGCGAGGGTCGCGATCACGTCGTCGGCCTCATAGCCCTCGGACCTGACATTGGTGTAGCCGAACGCCTCCACGACCTCGAGCAGGTGGGGCCACTGCTCACGGAGGAGATCCGGCCTCGAAGGCCGCTGGGCCTTGTAGGGCTCATAGACGACCTCGCGCCCGGACATCCCGGCGTCCCAGGCGACGACAAGCCCACCGGGGCGATGGTCGGTGACGATCTTCACCAGCATCGAGGCGAGGCCGAAGATCGCGTTGGTCGGCCTCCCGTCCGAGGTCGCGATCGAATCCGGCAGCGCGAAGAACGCCCGGTAGGCGAGGCTGTTGCCGTCGAGCAGGAAGAGTTCGGGCTTCGTCTCCGGTGCGGCCATCGCCTCAACTCTAGGCGTCGGTCGAGCGCGAGAGCAGCGCCCGCACCGCGGACACGACCTCCTCCTCGCCTTCTCCGATCTGTCGCTGGGTCAGGCGGACGACCTCGTGGCCCAGCCTCCGCAGCTCCAGATCGCGGGCGCGGTCGTCCTCAAACGCCTGCCGACCACGGTGGTAGCGGTATCCGTCGACCTCGATGATCAGCCGCTGGGGGCGCCAGAGGAAATCGACGAGGAAGGGGCCGACGCGGACGTTGACCTCTGGCCGCGGAAGGCCGTGGCTGCGGCAGAGCCGCAGGAAGCGCCGCTCGAGCTCACTGCGTGTGCGGTCGGTCTCCGCCTCTTCACCGAGGGCCAGGCCGAGCACCTCGGCCTGGCGGATGGCGCGGCGCAGCTCGGGTGGTTGGAGATGACGGCGGAGGTCGGCGATCGTGCGGGCGGGCCTGGTGACCGGGATGCCCCGGTGGCGCGTGACGGCGGTAACGGCCAGTGTCCTCGACCTGTGCAGGCGGATGCCCCGGCGCCGTCCCCGTCCCCCCTGGCCCGAGACGGTGACGTGCACGGGTCCAGTCCCCGGAGGGAGAAGGGCCCAGAGAGCGGCCGCGTCTCGATGGCTGAGCACGGCGCCCTTGCCGCAGGCGAGGACCGCGGCGAGCCAGCGCCCCTCGCGGCTCACGGCAGGGTGGCCGACCGCGTAGACACCTCTATGGAGGCGGTGCAGGCGGCCGGCAGCCACCCGGAGCGTGATCGCGGCCCCGTCGAACCCGGCCGCGAGCAGCTGCCCGGTGGTTACGAGCCCGAACTGGTCAGCGGCCATCCGGGCAATCCTCGGCTCCGCTGTGGCGACTTCCTTAGCCATATCCAAAGGAAGTCGCCACAGCGGCGGTCTCGCCCCCCCGGCGGACGGGCGGCAGGGGCACGCCCAGCCGAAAGGGTGGGGGCCGGGAGGACGGGCGGGAAACGCGTCCCCATAGAATCCCCCGCCGTGCCCGTCAGCGCCCAGTACAGCGTCACGATCCGCGTCGAGCTCGACGCGCGCCAGGAGCCCCTGGGCAAGCTCACCGCTGCGATAGCCGAGGCGGGCGGGCAGCTCCAGGGGGTCGACCTTGTGCCGGGCGCGGGCAGCGAGGGCAAGCGAGTGCGCGAGTTCACCATCGACGCGCGCGACCAGGAGCACTGGGAGCAGATCCTGCGCTCGATCGGCTCGACCCGTGGCGCAAACGTCCTCGACTACACCGACCGCACGATGCAGATGCATCGCGGCGGCAAGATCGAGCAACGAAACAAGTACCCGCTGAAGACCCGCGACGACCTCTCGATGGCCTACACCCCCGGCGTTGCCCGGGTCTGCCAGGCGATCCACGCCGACCGCTCGAAGGCGTTCGAGTACACGATCAAGAAGAACACGGTCGCGGTCGTCTCCGACGGCAGCGCCGTGCTCGGGCTCGGCAACATCGGCCCGGAAGCGGCGATGCCGGTGATGGAGGGCAAGGCGATGCTGTTCAAGGAGTTCGCCGACGTCGACGCCTTCCCGATCTGCGTCTCGACCCAGGACGCGGACGAGATCATCCGCGTCGTCGAGCTGATCGCCCCGACCTTCGGCGGCGTCAACCTCGAGGACATCTCAGCGCCGCGCTGCTTCGAGATCGAGGATCGGCTGAAGGAATCGATCGACATCCCCGTCTTCCACGACGACCAGCACGGCACCGCGGTCGTGACCATGGCCGCCCTCTTCAACGCGCTGAAGATCGTCGGCAAGCCGATCGAAGAGCTGCGGGTGCTGATGGTCGGCCTCGGCGCCGCCGGCGTCGCCGTGACCAAGATGATGCTCGCCTCGGGCGTCACCCACATCGTCGGCTGTGACCGCCAGGGAGCGCTCTCGACCACCCGCCCCGACTACGGGTCCGGTGAGATGTCGGGGATCAAGCGCTGGTACTCGGAGCACTCGAACCCCGAGCACGTGCTCGGCCCGCCGGACGACGTGATCGAGGGAATGGACCTCTTCGTCGGCCTCTCCGGGCCCGGGATCATCGCCCCGGAATCGCTGGGCAAGATGAACGACGACGCGATCGTCTTCGCGATGGCCAACCCGAATCCCGAGGTGATGCCCGAGGACGCCGCCCCCTACGTGCGGATCATGGCCACCGGGCGCTCCGACTACCCGAACCAGATCAACAACGTCCTCTGCTTCCCCGGGATCTTCCGTGGTGCCCTCGATGCCGGCGCTCCGAGGATCACCGAGGAGATGAAGCTCGCGGCGGCAAAGGGGATCGCCGAGTCGGTCACCGAGGAGGACCTCGCCGAGGACTACATCATCCCCTCGGTCTTCAACCGCGACGTCGCCCCGGCCGTTGCCGCGGCGGTGGTCAAGGAGGCGAAGCAGGCCGGAATCGCCCGCTTCAGCGACGAGACCGGAACCTTCAGGGCGATCTCGCCATGACCGCCTCGACGGGGGCCGACAGCCAATGAGGGTCCTGGTGACCGGCGCCAGCGGCGCCATCGGCTCCGCGGTCTGCGACGCCCTTCTGGCGCGCGGAGACGAGGTGGTCGGCCTCAGCCGTGACCCCGAGCGCTCGCGCCCGAACAACCCCAGGGTTCACTGGTTCGCCTGGCAGCCGACGCTGGAGCGCCCCCCGGCCGAGGCATTCGCCGAGGTCGACGGCGTCATCAACCTCGTCGGTGAGCCGATCGACCAGCGCTGGACCGAGGAGGCGAAGACGGCGATCATGGAGAGCCGTCGCACCGGAACCCGCAACCTCGTGCAGGCGGTCACGGCACTCGAGCACAGGCCCAGGGTGATGGTGAGCCAGTCGGCGATCGGCTTCTACGGCGACCGTGGCGAGAGCCTCGTCGACGAGTCAACCGGCCGGGGCGATGATTTCGCCGCCAGGGTCGTCGGCGAATGGGAGAAGGCGGCCGACGAGATCTCCGGCACCGGGGTGCGACTGGTGATCGTCCGCACCGGCCTCGTGCTTGATCCTGGGCACGGCCTTCTGAAGCAGCTGCTGACGCCATTCAAGCTCGGGGTCGGCGGCCCGGTCGCCGGCGGTGGCCAGTACATGTCTTGGATCCACCTCGAAGACGAGGTCCGCATCCTTCTCTGGGCCCTCGACAGCAGCGAGGTCAGCGGGATAGTCAACGCGACCGCCCCAAATCCGGCGACCAACCGTGATCTCTCGAAGACCCTCGGCCGCGTGCTCGGGCGCCCTGCGGTGATGCCGGTTCCGGGCTTCGCCCTCAACCTCATGTACGGGCGCGAGTTCGCCGAGACCGTCAGGGGCGGTCAGCGGGTGATGCCGCGGCGCACGCTCGACCTCGGCTACGCCTTCGCGCAGCCCGAGCTGGAGCCCGCGCTGCGCGACCTCCTCAGCTGAGGCGAGGACAGCACTGCGCGACCTCCTCGGCTGATGACGCGCTCGACGCCTGGTGAGGGCCCGTAGCTCAGGGAGCCGGCACTCGCAGCTCCTTCAGGTAGGCGAGCCGGCAGGCGTCGATCGAGTAGGCGGTGACGAGGCGAAGCGTGGTGTCGCCCGAGTCCTCGAGCGAGTAGTCGCCGATCACCGAGCGGCGGCCGCGGGTCGCAAGCACCTCGGCAGCGACCGATTCGCGGTCGGCGCCTTCGGACCCGGCGCGTCGGATCGCGCTCAGAAGCAGTGACATCGCCTCATAGCCGTATGCGGACGCCGGCTGTGACTGACCGAAGCGCGCCCGATAGGCGCGGTTGAACGGCTTCCCGCGGGGGTCGAGCCGGAACGGCTCCCGGTAGGGAGAGACGATGTAGCGCTCCGCGGCCGCCGCGATGCATTCCCGCGGCGGGGGGGGCACCGCGGAGCCGGTCCGCACCGCGCTCGCCGCGACGCCAAGCCGCCGCGCGAGCGCCGCCGCGCCCCGCCGCAGGACGGCGTCATTGGGGACGATGCGGGCGAACGTCTGCGCCCCGCTCGGCCGGTATCTCTCGCCGGTGAGGTCGAGTGCCGTCGACCCCGGCGAGACCTGCGGGATCTCGGCCTGGTTGGTGATCGGCAGCGAGACCCGAGTGGCCCCCGAGTCGAGATCACCGATGAACCCGATCGAGGTCGAGTCCTCGGCGGCGCGACGGGCGTTGGCCGCGGTCGCGACCGGGCTCCAGCGGGGGGCGCCGCCGGTGTCGTCGAGGTAGCGGACGCGGATTCTGACCCCCCCGGCGATCTCAGTCGCTCGCCCCATGGCAAGCCTGGCGCCGTCGGCAACGGCGCGGCCCTCAGCGGCCCGGGCACCGTGAAGGGGCACGCTGACGTAGACGGTCAGCGTCGCCTTCCCCGAGGTGCCACCACCGCCGCATCCGGCAGGGCCGATCAGGGCGAGGCAGGCAAGGGCGATGAGGGCGCTGGAGCGCCTCAGCCGAAGAACACCTCGGCCTCGCGATAGAGGGAGTCGGGAACCGTCTTCAGCTCGGCGGTCGCCTCCGAGATCTCGACCAGCTCTATGTCGGTCCCCCGCAGCGCCGTCATCTTCCCCCAGCTCCCCGCCTCGGCGGCGTCTATCGCGTGCATGCCGAACCGAGTCGCGAGGACCCGGTCGAAGGCGGTCGGCGTGCCGCCGCGCTGGATGTACCCGAGCACCGTCGCCCTCGCCTCCTTCCCGGTGCGGCGCCCGATCTCTCCCTCGAGCCAGTGTGCGACCCCGCCGAGCCGGGCGTGGCCGAAGGCATCGGTCGGGCCGTCGGAGGCCTCCGGGAACCCGCCGACCGGCTCGGCTCCCTCGGAGACGACGATGATCGGCGCGTATTGGCTCTTGAAGCGCTTCTCGATGTAGTGACAGACCTGCTCGATGTCGAAGGGCTGCTCAGGTATCAGGATCACGTTGGCGCCCCCGGCCAGCCCGGCGTGGACGGCGATCCAGCCGGCGTGGCGACCCATCACCTCGACGATCAGCACCCGCTGGTGGCTCTCGGCGGTTGTGTGCAAGCGGTCGATCGCCTCCATCGCGATGTTGACGGCGGTGTCGAAGCCGAAGGTGTAGTCGGTCGCCCCGAGGTCGTTGTCGATCGTCTTCGGAACGCCGACGACCCTGATTCCCTCCCCGGAGAGCATCGTCGCGACCCCGAGGGTGTCCTCCCCGCCGATCGCGATCAGGCCGTCGACGCCGTCGGCGGCGAGGTTCTCGCGGATCTTCCCAATGCCACCCTCGTGCTTGGCAGGGTTGGTTCTGGAGGAGCCGAGGATCGTCCCGCCCCTCGGCAGGATCCCCCGGACATCGCCGATCCCGAGCGATCGCGAGTCGGCCTCGAGCGGGCCCCGCCAGCCATCGCGGTAGCCGACGAACTCGTGGCCGTAGACATCGACGCCCTTGCGGACCACGGCGCGGATGACCGCGTTGAGGCCGGGGCAGTCGCCCCCGCCGGTCAGTACTCCGATGCGCATTGCGGCGGCTCCATGTCGGCTCGGTGTCCAGAGTAACGCGAGATCGCGCCAGGGGTCAGACTATTGACCAGGTCACAGACATCACCCACCGAAGGAGAGGACCCGATGAGCGAAGACATCGACCTGGGAGCGGTTAAGCAGATACAGCAACGGGTCTGGTCCGAGGGCGACTTCTCGGTGGTCGCGGCAATGGTCGTGATGGCCGCCGAGGATCTCGCAGAGTCGCTCGAGATCATCCCCGGTGAGCGCGTCCTCGATGTCGCCTGCGGCAGCGGTAACGGGGCGATCGCCGCCGCCCGGCGCGCCTGGGGCAATGCCACCGGGGCCGACTTCGTCCCCGCACTGCTCGAGCGCGGCCGCGAGCGGGCGCATGCCGAGCGCCTCGAGATCGAGTTCGTCGAGGCCGACGCCGAGAACCTCCCGTTCGAGGACGCGAGCTTCGACGTCGTGATGTCGATATTCGGGGCGATGTTCGCCCCCGACCAGCCCAGGGCCGCGGCCGAGCTTCTGCGCGTCTGCCGGCCCGGCGGCCGGATCGGGATGGCGAACTGGGTCCCCGACAGCTTCGTCGGCGAGATGTTCATGACGACGACGAAGCACGCCCCTCTTCCCCCCGGTCTGGACCCCCCGGTGCTCTGGGGCACCGAGGAGCGGCTGCGCGAGCTCTTCGGTGACGGTGTCTCCAGCCTCAGCGTCAGCCGGCGGACGCTGCGACAGCGCTTCCGCTCGAGCGACCACTGGTTTGAAATCTTCCGCACCTACTTCGGGCCGACAAAGGTCGCCTTCGAGCGAGTCGGGCCGGAGGGGGAGGCGGCGCTGGAGGCCGACCTGCGCGATCTCCTCGAGCGCAGCAACGACGCCGGGGACCGGGCGCTGGTCCTGCCGACCGACTACCTCGAGGTGGTTGCGACCAGGGCCTAGGGCTTGAGCTTCTCGAGCAGCGGCTTCGAGACGCGAAGCGCGGCGCCGATGAACAGCACGGTGATGAAGACCAGCCCCGCGACCGGGCCACCTTGGCCGATCGCGTAGGAGAGGGTCATCGCGACGAGGGCGAGAAAGAGGCTGACAACGAGTCCCATTGCGCCGCAATCCTAATCGGTTCGCCGGGCGAGAGCGTCGCGTGTCTCGCCCAGGAAGGCGGAGACGGCGGTGACCGCGGCGCCGGTGTCGGCAGCGTCGGCGACGATGCGGACGAGCCGGCTGCCGATGATCACCCCGTCGGCAAGCCCACCGACCTCGGCGGCCTGCTCCGGAGTCCCGATCCCGAAGCCGACCGCGACCGGGACGGTGGCTAGATCCGACACCTCGGCGACCAGTGTCGAGAGCTCCGGCGGCAGTTCGCTGCGCTCGCCGGTGGTGCCGACGTCGGAGACGACGTAGACGAAGCCGCTCGCGGCCTCGCAGATCCGCCTGCGGCGCTCCGCAGGGGTCGTAGGGGCCAGCAGCGGCACGCTCGCCAGACCCTCCGCTGCGAGCGCCTCGCGGACCTCGTCGGCCTCGCCGAGGGGGAGGTCGGGGACGATCATCCCCGCTGCGCCGGCGCCTGCGGCGCGGGCCGCGAGCCCGGCGGCGCCACCTCCGGCGACGACCATGTTCGCGTAGATCATCAGCACCACGGGCACCCGCCGGGCGACCGAGGAGCAGACCTCGAGCGCCGAGCCCAACGTTGTCCCCGCCGAGAGGGCCTCCGTCGCCGCAGCGTGGATCACCGGGCCGTCGGCGAGGGGGTCGGAGAAGGGAACGCCGAGCTCGATCAGATCCGCTCCCGAATCGGCGTAGGCGGAGGCGATCGCCTCCGAGGCCTCCGGGTCGGGGAACCCGGCCATCATGTAGGGCATCAGCGCGGCGCGGCCCTCGTCCTTGGCTGCCGCGAAGGCCTCGGCGATCGGATCAGCCACTGCCACGCTCCCGAACCTCCGCCAGGTCCTTGTCCCCGCGCCCCGAGAGGCAGAGGACGTCAAAGCCCTCGCCCGGATCACTGCCCGGCACGTCCTCCGCTTCGCGTCCGCCGGAATCACTGCCCGGCACGTCCTCCGCTTCGCGTCCGGGCGTGCCGGGGTTGCGGTCTGGGGTGGGGTGTGGGTTTTCCCCGAGCCAGGCGATGGCGTGGGAGGGCTCCAGGGCGGGGATGATTCCCTCCAGCCTCGCGAGCTCGTGGAACGCCGCCACGGCCTGATCGTCGGTGGCGGAGACGTAGGTGGCGCGGCCGCTGTCACGCAGATGGGCGTGCTCGGGCCCGACCCCGGGGTAGTCGAGCCCCGCCGAGACCGAGTGGGCCTCGAGGATCTGGCCCTCGTTGTCGGAGATGATCGACGAGAGCGAGCCGTGGAGGACGCCGGTGCGGCCGGCCTCGAGCGAGGCGCCGTGGCGTCCCGTCTCGATTCCCTCTCCGGCCGCCTCCACCCCGACCAGCTCGACCTCGTCATCAAGGAACGCGGTGAAGATCCCGATCGCGTTGGAGCCGCCGCCGACGCAGGCGATCACGCGCTGCGGCAGCGTGCCCTCGGCCTCGAGCGCCTGGGCGCGGGCCTCGTCGCCGATCACCCGCTGCAGGTCGCGAACGAGGGTGGGGAACGGGGCCGGACCGACCGCGGAGCCGATCACGTAATGGGTGGTCTCGACGTTGGCGACCCAGTCGCGGATCGCCGCGCTGACCGCCTCCTTCAAGGTTCGCGCTCCGGCCTCGACCGCGACGACCTCGGCGCCAAGCAGCGACATCCGCTCGACGTTCGGCGCCTGCCTGCGGATGTCCTCGGAGCCCATGTAGACGACGCACTCGAGGCCGAGCAGGGCGCAGGCGGTCGCGGTCGCGACACCGTGCTGGCCGGCCCCGGTCTCGGCGATCACCCGCGGCTTGCCCATCCGCTGCGCCAGCAGGGCCTGGCCGATCGCGTTGTTGATCTTGTGGGCGCCGGTGTGAGCCAGGTCCTCGCGCTTGAGGTAGACCAGGCGCCCGAGGCGCTCGGAGAGCCTCTCGGCCCGGTACAGCGGCGTCGGGCGGCCGATGAAGTCGCGGTGAAGGAGCCGCAGGCGCTCGCTGAAATCGGGATCGACGCGCGCCTGCAACCAGGCGGCGGCCAGCTCGTCGAGGGCGGGGATCAGCGTCTCGGGCACGTAGCGGCCCCCGTAAGGGCCGAATCGCGCCTCGATCTGGGCAGCCTCGGTCATGCCGTCGCCGGGCTCGCTGCGCGGGCCGCCTCGAAGAAGGTGGCAAGCAGGGCCGGGTCCTTGCGACCGGGCTCGGCCTCAACCCCGCTGGCGACATCCACCGCGTGCGGCCGGGTGATCGAGATCGCCTCGCCGACGTTGGCCGGGTTGAGCCCGCCGGCAACGATCGCCGGCACCGCAGAGTGCCTGTCGCGCAAAAGGTTCCAGTCGAACACCCGCCCGGTACCGCCGCGGAGTGGGCCGAGGCGGCTGTCGAATAGGTGGAAGTCGGTCGGGTAGGCCTCGGCCGCCTGCAGGTCGGCGCCACTGGAGACGTGGATCGCCTTGATCACCTTGGCACCGGTGCGGCGTGCGATCTCGGCGCACAGCGACGGGCCCTCCTCGCCGTTGAGCTGGACCATCGACAGGCCGGCGTTCTCGACCGCCGATGCGACCTCGTCGAGGGTCGGGTTGACGAAGACGCCGGCGACCTCGCAGCGCCGCCGGAAGGCGGCCCCGATGGTCGCCGCGGAGGCCGGCTCGCAGAAGCGCGGGCTCGGCCTGTGGTGGACAAGCCCGATCGCCCAGGCGCCGAGGCCGACCGCCGCCTCGGCGTCGTCGAAGTTGGTGATTCCGCAGATCTTGACCAGCACTCGATCAAGGGTACGCGAGCCCACATCGGGGGCCCGCCGCCGTGGACCGGCGGTCAGCGCCCACTCAGTTGCCCGAGGGCGGGGAGGCTGCGTCCTTGACCGAGCTCGGCCGGTCGCCGAGGGTGACCGTGGCGGTCCTGGTGGAGCCGGCGCGGAGGAAGGTGACGTCGAGCGTGTCGCCGGGACTGGCACCGTTGACGATGCTGACGACCTCGTCCATCGTCGTGATCTTGCGACTGTCAATCCGGGTGATGATGTCGCCGCCGAGGTTGAGACTGGCGCCGTCGATCGTCGCCGAGGTGTTGCCGCCTCGGATACCGGCCGCGTCGGCCGGGCCGCCCTTGACCACGTCCTGGACGAGAACGCCGGAGTCGACGGGGAGATTGACCGCACTCGCCAGGGTCGAGTCGATCGTCGCCCCGGTGATTCCGAGGAAGGCGTGCTTGACCTCGCCGCTGGTCTCGAGCTGGGTGACGACGTCGCGGGCGGTGTTGATCGGGATCGCGAAACCGATGCCGACGTTGCCGCTGCCCCCGCCACCGGTCTCGATCTGGGAGTTGATACCGATCACCTGGCCGGCAGCGTCGATCAGCGGGCCGCCGGAATTGCCGGGGTTGATCGCGGCGTCGGTCTGGACCACGTTCGAGATCGCGAAGCCGTTGGGCGCCTGGATCTGTCGCTGCAGGGCCGAGACGATGCCGCTGGTGACCGTGCGGTCGAGACCGAAGGGGTTGCCGATCGCGACCACAGGATCTCCGACCTGGATCTGCGAGGAGTCACCCAGCGCCAGTGGATGGAGCTGGTCGGCGGGCGCATCGACCTTCAGCAGCGCCAGGTCCGTGGCGGGGTCGGTGCCGATCACCTGGGCGTCGTAGGTCGTCTCCGAGTCGCCGAGCTTGACCGCGATCTTCTTCGCTCCCGAGACGACGTGGTTGTTGGTGAGAACATGGCCCTCGGTGTCGATCAGGAACCCGGACCCGGTCGCGAGGCCGCCGCCCGAGCCGCCGAAGGGATCAAGCGGCGAGGCCGGCCGCGCCGGCTGCTCGGCCTGGATGAAGGCCACGCCCTGGCCGTCACGCTGGTAGATCTGGTTGACGGTGTTCGTCGAGCCCTGGCTGTGGGTGTCGACCACCGGCGCGGCCAGCGGCGCCGCGGCAATCGTCGTCTCGCCGCCCCGGGCGTCGACGAGGCCGGCGGAGATCCCCACCAGCCCGAGGATCGCGACCACCCCGCCGCCGAGGACGGCGGAACCGAACGATGTGCGGAAGAAGCTCTTGACCCTGCCCATTGCAGGGAATCATCGGGGGAGCCGGTGAGCCGTTCCTAAACCGGCCCGAAAGAGTTCCTAAAGAGCCGTGCCCGCTGGCTCAGGGCAGCTGGTGCTCTCTGGTTCCCTCATCGGAGCCCGTCAGCTCGCGCGTCTTCGCCTCGGCGTCGTCGGCGCGCATCAGCGCCTCCCCGATCAGCACCGCGTCTACCCCGACCCGCTCGAGCTCATCAAGCTCAGCCCGGTGCGAGATTCCGCTCTCGGCGACCACCGTCTTGCCGGCCGGCACGTCCGGCATCAGCTCGTAGGTGGTCGTCACATCGACCGTGCCCTCGTCGAGGTTGCGGTTGTTGATCCCGATCACCTCGGCACCCTGCTCGAGGGCGCGCTCGAGCTCGGGTCCGTCGTGGACCTCAACCAGGCAGTCGAGGTCGAGCGCCTCGGCCTCGGCATGGAGACGCCCGAGGGAGTCGTCCTCGAGCACCTTCGCGATCAGCAGAACCGCGTCGGCGCCGCCGACCGCCGCCTCGTAGAGCTGGTATGGATCGACGACGAAGTCCTTGCGCAGGATCGGGAGCCCGGAGGCACTCCTGGCGGCCCGCAGGTCGTCGAGGGAGCCGCCGAAGTGGGCCTCGTCGGTGAGGATCGAGAGAGCAGCCGCGCCGCCGCGCTCGTAGGCCTCCACCTGCGCGGCCAGATCGGTCCCGGGGGCGATGTCGCCGGCGCTGGGAGAGCGGCGCTTGAATTCGGCGATCAGCGATAGCCCGGGACGAACCAGGGCCTCGCTGAAGGGTCGGTCGTCCTCGCCGCGTGAGCCGAGGCGGGATTCGAGATCCGCCAATGGCACCTGCTCGCGCCTGCGCTCGACGCCGTCGCGGGCCGAGGAGATGAGCTGCTCGATGATCCCCATCCGAAGTGTGGACCCTAGTTGACCGCGGCCAATTCGGCCGTGGTCGCGACGAGTCTGTCGAGGATGTTGCGGGCGGCGCCCGAGGCGATCGTCTCCGCGGCCCGCTCCACTCCGGCCCCGATGTCCCCGGCGCGGCCGCCAAGGTAGATCGCCGCGCCGGCGTTGAGCGCGACCAGGTCGGCACCCGGGCCCGGCTCCCCCTCGAGTATCGCCCGCACCACCGTGGCGTTCTCCTCGGGCGAGCCCCCCGCGACCGCCTCCAGCGGCGCCTCGGCGAGCCCGAACTCGCCGGGGTCGGTGAACCACTCCTGGGTTCCCCCGTCGCGGACCTCGATCACCCGGGTCCGCGAAGCGGTCGAGAGCTCGTCGAGGCCGTCCTCGGCGGAGACGACCATCGCCCGCTCGCTACCGAGGCCGACCAGGGCCTCGGCGATCGTCTCCTGGTAGCGGCGGTCGGAGACTCCGAGGAGCTGGCGGCTGGCGGCGGCCGGGTTGGTCAGGGGGCCGAGGAAGTTGAAGATGGTGCGCACCGCGAGCTCCCTGCGGACCCCGACCACGTGGGCCATCGCCGCATGGTGGCGGGGGGCGAACATGAACCCGAACCCGACCTCGTCGATGCAGCGGCCGACGGCCTCGGGAGCAAGCTCGATCGTCACCCCGAGCGCCTCGAGCAGGTCGGCGGAGCCGCAGCGACTGGTGCTGGAGCGGTTGCCGTGCTTGGCGACGGCGCAGCCGGCGCCGGCGGCAACCAGCGCAGCCGCCGTCGATACGTTGAAGGTGGAGGGGCCTCCACCGGTGCCGGCGGTGTCGAGCAGGTCGCCGCGGGCGGCGCTGACCGGCGCCGCCAGCGAGCGCATCGTCCGCGCCAGCCCGACCAGCTCAGGCACCGTCTCCCCCTTCGCCCGCAGCGCGATCAGGAAGGCACCGGTCTCAACCTCCCCCGCCCGCCCCTCCATGATCTCGGCCAACACCGCGGAGGCGTGGTCGGCGGTTAGGTGATCGCCGTCGCAGACGGCGTCTATCGCGCGCATCAGGATCTCATTCGGCATCCGAGCCCTCCACCTTCCCTATCCCGCTCTGCGCCTCTCCGAGGAAGTTCTGCAACAGCACCATCCCCATCGGCGTCAGCACCGACTCCGGGTGGAACTGGACACCCTCGGCCGGAAGCTCCCGGTGACGCACGCCCATGACCACGTCGCCCGAGTTCGCGCTGACCTCGAGCGAGTCCGGGATCTCGTCCGGGTCGGCGATTAGCGAGTGGTAGCGGCCGGCGACGAACGGACTCGGCAGGCCCTGATAGAGAGTGCGCCCGTCGTGGGATATCTCGGCGTCCTTGCCGTGGACGGGCTCGCCCTGGACGACCCGGCCGCCGAAGGCCACGACCAGCGACTGGTGGCCGAGGCAGACGCCGAGGACCGGGGTCCCGGTCTCGGCGAAGGCGCGCACGGCCTCGACCGAGATCCCGGCCTCGACCGGTGTGCAGGGTCCGGGAGAGATGACGAGGCGATCGGGCTCGCGCGCGAGCAGCTCGTCCACCGTCGCGTGATCGTTGCGAACGACCTCGACCTCGGCCCCGAGCTCCCCCAGGTACTGCACCAGGTTGTAGGTGAAGCTGTCGTAGTTGTCGACTACCAGGACCCGAACCGGACCCCCCGGCTTCCGGCTTTCGACCTCGGGATCCCCGCTCATGGCCAGTCCGGTTGCTCGCAGGCCATCTCCACCGCCCGGAAGACCGCCTTCGCCTTGTTCACCGACTCGTTGTACTCGTAGGCGGGCTGGGCGTCGGCGACGGTGCCCCCGCCGGCCTGAACGTGCACCTGGCCGTCCTTGACGACGACCGTGCGGATGTGGATCGCGGTGTCGAGGTCCCCGCCCCAGGAGAGGTAGCCGATCGCTCCACCGTAGGAGCAGCGCTTGTGCTTTTCGAGTTCGTCGATGATCTGCATCGCCCTCACCTTCGGGGCGCCGGAGAGAGTCCCCGCCGGCAGCGCCGAGCGCAGCACGTCCATCGCCCCGATTTCCTCCCGCAGCGTCCCGGAAACCTGGCTGACGATGTGGAGCACGTGCGAGTAGGTCTCCACCACCATCAGCTCGTCGACGCTGACGCTGCCGTACTCGCAGACCCTGCCGAGATCGTTGCGGCTGAGGTCGACCAGCATCACGTGCTCGGCGCGCTCCTTGGGGTCGTTGACGAGACGCTCCGCCAGGCGGCGATCGTGCTCCTCGTTGTCGCCGCGCGGATAGGTGCCTGCGATCGGCCGGGTCTCGACCCGGCGGCCGCTGACCTTGACCAGGGGCTCCGGCGAGGCGCCGGCGATCTGGAAGTCACCGAACTCGAGGAAGTACATGTAGGGGGAGGGATTGACCGCGCGCAGGCCTCGGTAGATCGAGAAGGGCTCCACCGGCGCCGGGGCCGTGAAACGCTGCGAGGGGACGACCTGGAAGGCGTCGCCGGCATGGATGTAGCGGATGATCCGCTCGACCGCGGCCTCGAACTCCTCGCGCTCCATGTTCGAGGTGAATCGCGGCGCCTCGACCACGGCCGGCGCCCCGGGAGCGGGGACCGGCCCGCGCAGGCGGCGGCGGATGTCGTGGATCGCCTCGGCGGCGCGGGCATAGGCGGCGTCGATGCCACCCTCGTCGTCGGCGAAGGCGCAGGCGAGGATCGTCAGCTCGTGGCGGAGGTGGTCGAAGGCGAGCATCACGTCGGTGATCATCAGCGCCATGTCCGGGAGGCCGAGCGGGTCGGGATTGGGCTCCCCGAGCGGCTCGACCGTGCGGACGAGGTCGTAGCCGAAGAAGCCGACGGCGCCGCCCGCGAAGGGTGGCAGTCCCTCGACCGGCGCCGGGCGGAACCGCGCCAGGTAGTCGGAGACCGCGCCGTATGGGTCCGGGGCGTCGCTCGCGGCGCTCGGCGGGCCGCCCATCGCGGCCGCCTCGCCACTCCACTCATGCAGCACCCCCTCGCTCCAGCGAAGCATCGCCCGCGGCCGGAAGCCGAGGAATGAGTAGCGCCCGACCTGTCCCTGCTCGGCCGATTCGAGCAGGAAGCAGGGATTTGCGGCACCGTCGCCGGCGCTCAGCTTGAGGAAGGCGGAGACCGGCGTCTCACAGTCATCGACGACCGTGAGACGGATCGGGACGACGTTGCCCTGCTTGGCGAGCTCGCGTGCCTCCTCCAGGCCCGGCTCCATCCTCAGCAGCTCGGGCTCAGTCCCGACGGGCATTGAGCACCTCCAGCGCGTCGCTGAGCGGGACGCCGCGTGAGACCAGCAGCACGCTCAGGTGGTAGAGGAGGTCGGCGGCCTCCGAGGCGACGCGCTCGTCGCTCTCCTCGCGGCCAGCGCGCACCACCTCCTCGGCCTCCTCGGCGACCTTCTCGCCGATCCGCGCCGGATCGTCGAGCAGCTCGACCGAGTAGCTGCCCGGCGGTCGCTCGGCGGCGCGCGAGCGAAGCGTCCGCTCGAGCGCGGCGAGGGCCTCGTGGGCGACCGGCGCCGGCTCGTCCTCGGCCCGCGGGGCGTCGGGAGCGGTCGACGCGGCGCCGCCGAGGTCGCGGTAGAAGCAGCTGCGCTCGCCGCTGTGGCAGGCGGGGCCGGCCGCCTCGACCAGGGCGAGGATCGCGTCGCCGTCGCAGTCGTAGCGGAGCCGGAGAACTCGCTGAGTGTTGCCCGAGGTCTCGCCCTTTCGCCAGATCTCGTTGCGCGAGCGGCTGAAGTAGTGGACATCGCCCGTCTCCACGGTGAGCCGCAGCGATTCCTCGCTCATGTAGGCGAGCGTCAGGACCTCGCCGCTGGCGTGGTCCTGGGTGACGCAGGGCACGAGCCCCGCCTCGTCGAAGCGAATCCCCTCGAGCATGCAGCGAGTTTACGGCCGCGCGGGGCCGCGACTTCAGCCCCCGCCGGGGCCGAGACTTACGTTTGCTCTGAAATGAAGGCAAAACGTAAGGTTCGGCCCCGCACCTGCCCCCCGGGCGGCCGGGGCCGCCGGGGGCTACTCGATGCCTAGGCGGTCTAGGAGGGTGGGGTCCCGGCGCCAGTGGCGGCGAACCTTGACCTGGAGGTCGAGGTGGACGTGGGCGTCGAGCTCGCGCTCGAGCTCGCGCCGGGCTCCAGCGCCGATCTCACCGATCTTGCGGCCGCCCGAGCCGATAAGGATCCCCTTTTGGGACTCGGTGTCAGCCCAGATCTCGGCGCGGATCGTGACCAGGCCGTCCTCGCGGGTGGAGACGTCTGTGACCGAGACCTCGACCGAGTGCGGGATCTCATCGCGGGTCCGATTCAGAACCTGCTCGCGGATCAGCTCCGCCAGCAGGACCTCGCTCGGCTGGTCGCTGGTGTCGCCCGGCGGGTACATGTAGGTGCCCTCCGGCATCATCTCCGTGAGCCTGGCGACCAGCTCGTCGAGCCCCTCCCCGGTCTTGGCACTGACCGGGAAGACCTCGCCGACGACGTCGAGGGCGATCGCGTCACTGAGAACCGTGACCGTTTCCTGCGGGCTCATCCGGTCGACCTTGTTGACGACGCAGACCACTGGGACCTTCGCGTTTGCCCCGAGCAGGGCGCTGGCGATGAAGCGGTCTCCGGGCCCGACCCCCTCCTCCCCGTTGACGACCAGCAGCGCGACATCGGCGTCGGCGAGCTCGCGCTCGACCCTGCGCTGCATTCGCTCGGTGAGGACGTCGCGTGGGCGCTGGACGCCGGGGAGGTCGACGAGGACGAGCTGCCAGCCCGCCTCGGTGTCCGTGGCGACGCCGCGGGCGGCGCGCCGGGTCGTCTGCGGGCGCTCGGAGACGATCGCCACATGGCGCCCGACGATCGCGTTGACGAGCGTCGACTTGCCGACGTTCGGTCGCCCCGCGAGACCGACGAATCCGGACCGGGTCACGAGCCCTCGGCTTTGTGCTCTCTGCCTTCCGCTTCCTTCAGCCGTCCCATCACCTCCGCCTGGACCCTGAGCATCTCCCCATGATCGCGCTCGTGGTCGAACCCGCAGAGGTGGAGCGTCCCGTGGACCGCCGCCTCGGCAGCGTCGCTGCACTGCTCGGGGCAGAGGACGACGTCGCCGATCTCGCGAGGGCCGGTCGCCGGGCCGGCGCCGTCGAGCGGAAAGGCGAGCACGTCGGTCGGGCCCTCGACCCCGCGGTGGGCGAGATTGAGCTCGGCGATTCTCGCGGGGTCGACAATCTCGACTGCGATATGGCCATCGTCGACGCCGGCGGCCGCCAGCGCCGCAGCCACCGCCTCACGCAGCTCGGCCGGGACATCGGAGAGGTCCGTGCTCAATGCTCGCCCGCAGGCGCGTCGCCGCCGGCGCGAGGAGGCCGGCGCTCGGCTCGCTCGGCGTGCTCGCCGTAGGCGGCGACGATCCGCTGAACGAGCTTGTGGCGGACCACATCCTCACCGCCGAAGCGGATGAAGGAGATGTCGGGAACCTGCTCGAGGATCTCGCGGACAACGATCAGGCCCGAGCGCTGCTCGGCAGGGAGGTCGATCTGGGTGATGTCGCCGGTGACCACCATCCGCGAGTTGAATCCGAGCCGGGTCAGGAACATCTTCATCTGCTCGGGGCTGGTGTTCTGGGCCTCATCGAGGATCACGAAGGAGTCGTTGAGGGTGCGGCCGCGCATGAAGGCGAGCGGTGCGACCTCGATCACTCCGCGGTCGAAGTAGCCGTTGACGCGATCGGGATCGAGCATGTCGTAGAGCGCGTCGAAGAGGGGACGCAGGTAGGGGTCGACCTTCGCCTGGATGTCTCCTGGAAGGAACCCGAGCCTCTCCCCCGCCTCGACCGCGGGGCGGGTGAGGATGATCCGCTGGACCTGGCCCTCGGCCAGCGCCGCCGCCGCCATCGCCACCGCGAGAAAGGTCTTGCCGGTGCCGGCCGGGCCGATCCCGAAGGTGATCGTGTGGCTGCGGATCGAGTCGACGTAGCGCTTCTGGTTGAGCGTCTTCGGCGCCACCTTGGTGTTGCGGTGGCGCCAGACGACGTCCTCGAGGATCGCCGCCGGGCTCTCGTGCGCGTCGAGCGCCCCGGTCACGGCCTCGATCGTTCCCGGCGCGATCTCGTGCCCCTGCTCAATCAGCTCGACCAGCTCGTCGACGACCGTCGCGGCGCTCTGGACACCGGAGTCGGAGCCGTCGAGGGTGAGGACGTTGCCGCGCAGGTGCAGGTCACAGTCGAGGTGGCCCTGAAGGGCGCGGATGACCGCGTCCTCGGAGCCCGCGAGCTCGGCGGCGACGGTGTTCTCGAGGGTCAGCTGCCTACGAGCCAAGCCGTTCCCGCACCGCCTGGCTGACGCGCCTGCCGTCGGCGCGCCCGCCGACTTTCGGCATCAGCAACGACATCACCTTTCCCATGTCGCGCTGCTCGGTGGCCCCCGCCTCCTCGACCGCCTCCTGCGCCAGCGCTCCGAGCTCATCGTCGGAGAGCTGATCGGGGAGGTAGGCGTCGATCATCTCGGCCTCGAGCCGCTCGACCTCGGCCTGCTCGGAGCGGCCTCCGGCGGCGAAGGCCTCGGCGGCCTCGAGCCGCTTCTTGCGCTCCCTCTGCAGCACCGCGATCTCATCGCCCTTGCCGAGCTTGGCGTCCTTTTGCAGCGCATCGACGATCAACCGCAGGGCACCGGCGCGCTCCCGCTCGCCGGCCTTCATCGCCGTGCGCACGTCGGCCTGGACCTGTTCGAGGATCGTCTCGTCTGCCATTCCGAAAGCCTAGCTAGGGGACCTCGACGTGCTCGACCCGCCCGGCGAGCGGCATCTGCAGGAAGCGGGTGCCCAGTTCGGTAAACGATCCGATGTTGCCGGTGCAGAGAAAGCGGTAGTCGCCCTCGGCGCCGCCGGGGCTCTCGATCGCCGCGGCCTCGAGGTGGCGCTGGACGGCGCCTGCAACCGCGTGCCCGGCTGTGACCAGGCGCACGTCGCGGCCGAGCATCCGCTGCAGCATCGGGGCGACGAGCGGGTAATGGGTACAGCCGAGGATCAGGGTGTCGACGTCGGCGCGCTGCAGCGGCGCGCAGTAGGAGCGGACCGTCTCGATCACCCCCTCGTCGAAGGGAAAGCCGTTCTGGATGATCGGCGCCAGGTCCGGGGCGGCGACTTCGGTCACCTCGAGGGCGCGGCCCTGGGCCGAGAGGGCGCGGCGGTAGGCGCCGCCCTCGACGGTCGCCGGAGTCGCGAGGACCCCGACCCTGCCGCTCTCGGTGATCGCGGCCGCAATCTCGGCCTCGGGGTCGACCACGGTGACGACCTCGACCTCGTGCCCGGCGGCGATCTCGCGCACCGCGTCGGCGCCGGCCGCTGTCGCCGAGTTGCAGGCGACCACGAGCATCTTCGCGCCGCGCCCGAGGAGGTACTCCGCCACCTCCCGCACCCGCTCGCGCAGCTCCGCCGCCGGCCTGGTCCCGTAGGGGAAGCGGTCGCTGTCACCGAGGTAGAGGAAGTCCTCGTGGGGGAGGGAGACCAGGCACTCGTGCAGGACCGTGAGGCCGCCGACGCCCGAATCGAAGACCGCGATCGGAAGCCCGCGGACGCCCGGGGTCCCGGCTGCGGGGTCAGGCTCCAGGCTTGGCCACCATCAGATACACCGCGAGGACCAGCAGGACACCGGTGACGGTGCCGACGATTCCCTCGAGGCGCGCCTGGCGCTGGTACTCCTCGGAGAGGACGACCTCGCCGTCCCCGGCGGCCTCGATCTCGGCCGCGACCATCGGCCCGAGGCGACGGTCGGTGGGGACGAAATAGGCGCCGAGGAGCCCGCCGATGACGATCACGATCGCGAAGGTGGCGCTGATCCAGAACGACCCGAAGCTCCAGTTGCCCTCGCTCACCTGGTAGAAGCCGGTGAGGATCACGATCACGAGGGCGGGGGTCGCCAGATACTGGTTGATCGCCAACTGCAGGCGGTGCACATAGGGGAGGTGGCGCGAATCGAGCTTCATCGCCACCGGGAACATCAGGGCCTCTGCGAAGGTGGCGCCAAGGCCGACCGTGATCGCGGTGATGTGCAGGAACAGCGAGAACTCGTATCCGGTCAGCGCCAGGGGAAGGGTCGTCATCCAGCGGCCAACGATATCGAAGCCCCCAGCGGCCTCCGACGGGCGCAGGGCGGCGCCGGAGACTACTCCCGGCGCATCAGCAGCGCCGCCCAGTCGCCCTCCTGGCGCCGCTGGGCCTCCGAGAGGCCGACCGCGGAGAATGCTGCGCTCACCTCGTCGGCCTCGGACGGCAGCAGGCCCGAGCAGATCAGCGTCTGGGGCGCCGCCTCTTCGCTCATCTGCTCGGCGAGCGCGAGCAGCACCGGCGCCGTCAGGTTGGCGACGGTGGTCGGGTCGAGGGCGGGAAGGCGCTCGCGGAGGTTGATCCGCTCCAGCTCGATCTCAACGCCGTTGGCTCTCGCGTTCGAGCGAGCCGCGGAGATCGCAGCCTGCTCGTGGTCGAAGCCGCGGACGGGGTTCCAGCCGATCTTCGACGCGGCGATCGCCAGGACCCCGGAGCCGGTGCCGAGGTCGGTGAGGGCGCCGTCAGCGCCGCGCGCGCGGTCGATCTCCAGCAGCAGCTCGAGGCAGAGCCGGGTCGTCGGGTGCGCACCGGTGCCGAATGCCTGGCCGGGGTCGACGACGAGATCGATCGTGCCCTCACGGGCCGGTTCCCAGGACGGCCGCAGCCAGAGCCTGCCGCCAACCAGGACCGGCTTGTGGAAATCCTGCCAGCGGTCGGCCCAGTCGTCGGGTATCTGGCTGGCGCTGACCTCGACCAGGCCCTCTCCCGCCGCCGCCTCGAGCAGACCGACGTCGGGAAGCTCGCCCTCGCCGCCGTAGATCGCGTACTCGACGTAGCCGGGGCCGCGCTCCTCCTCGACTCCGTTCGGCGCCAGAACCGCAAGCTCGGCGAGCACGATCTCCGCCTGCTCGGGAACGCAGCGGACCGCGAGCCGGATCAACCGAAGGCCCGGCGCACGCGCGAGAAGAGCCCGCCGCGGCCGTCGGTCTCGAGGTTCTCGGGGCCGATCGTCTGCTCGAGGCGCGAGGCCAGCTGACGCTGCTCCTCCGAGAGGTTGGTCGGAACGATCACCCGGAACAGGAGACGCTGGTTGCCGCGGCGCCCGCCGCCGAGGCGCGGCAACCCGAGGCCGCGCAGCGTCGTCTCCGACCCCGGCTGGGTCCCGGCCGCCACCTCGACCTCGTGGCTTCCGTCGAGGGTCTCGACGCTGATCGAGGTCCCGGCCATCGCCGCGGTCGCGGAGACGTCGACGACGGTGACCAGGTCGTCGCCGTCACGCTCGAAGCGCTCGTCGGCGGCGACCCGGACCTCGACATAGAGGTCGCCCGCGCGGGCGCCGGCCTCGCCGGCGTGCCCGGCGCCGGTGATCCGGACCCGCTGCCCATCCTGGATGCCGGCCGGGATGTCGACGTCCCAGCTGCGCTGGGCGAGGGTCCGGCCGCGGCCCTCGCAACTGGCGCAGGGGGTCTCGGGAACCTTGCCGGCCCCCCCGCAGGCGTCGCAGACAACGGCGCGGACCATCTGACCGAAGGCGGTCCTGGTCACCCGCCGCAGCTGGCCGGCGCCGCCGCACTGCTCGCAGGCATGTATGGGTGTCCCGGGCTCGGCGCCGTTGCCCTTGCAGTGCTCGCAGGCGCTGACCGCCTCGAGGCTGACCTCGCGCCGGGCCCCTCCCAGGACCTCCTCCAGCGAGATCTCGACCGCGGTGCCGATGTCGGCGCCGTCGGCCGGCCCGCCGCCTCCACTGAAGCCGAAGGGATCACCGCTGCCGAAGAACGCCTGGAAGATGTCCTCGATCGAGCCGAACCCCTCGCTTCGCGGCGCCCAGCCGCCCGAGCGCAGGCCATCGTGGCCGTAGGAGTCATAGGTGCCGCGCTGCTCGGGGTCGGAGAGAACCTCGTAGGCCTCAGCGGCCTCTTTGAACTTCTCCTCGGCCGCGGGGTCGTGGTTGTTGACGTCGGGGTGCAGCTCACGGGCGAGCACGCGGAACGCCTTCTTGATCTCCTGGGCAGAGGCGCCGCGCTCGACGCCGAGCACCTCGTAGTAGTCGCGTGGCATCCCGGTCTACCGCTCGTAGACGTCTTCGAAGTAGCGGGAGAGCTCCCGCGCCGCCTCGCGCACCGAGGAGATCGCGTTGGCGTAGTCCATCCGCAACGGGCCGACGACTCCGACCGAGCCGAGATTGCGGTGCCCGAGCCCGTAGTTGGCGCCGACCACGCTGACCGAGCGCAGCTCCGGCTGGGGGTTCTCGGCGCCGATCCAGAAGAAGACCGAGCGCTCCTCCAGCGCCGAGCGCAGCATCCCGAGGACGTTTGCGCGCCCCTCCAGCGCGGTCATCAGCTTGTCCACCTGTGGCAGGTCGGCGTAATGCGCCTCGGAGAGCAGCCTTGACGCCCCCTCGACGTAGAGGGCCTGGCCGCGGTCGCGGTCGAGCTGGGTGAAGGCGGGTGCGAGGGCAGCGAGAAAGCTCGCCTCCGCTGGACCGAGCTCGCCGGCGGCGAGGCGGGCGCCGATCATCCGCGAGCCCACGCCCATCCCGACCAGCGACTCGTTCAGGTAGCTCGAGGCCCACTCGACCAGCCCGTGGTCGACCTCGGCCTCGAAGCTGAAGACACGCTTCGTCACCGAGCCGGTCGAGGTGATGACGACGACCATGACCACGTTGGGCTGCAGCCGCAGCGCCTCGACGCGGTGGATCGTCGCCGACTCCAGCGGCGGCGCCGTCACCAGCGCCATCAGGTCGGTGGCCCGGGCGAGCACCGTCGTCGTCTCGCGCATCGCCTCGTCGACCTCGCGCTGCAGCTCGGAGAGCTCGAGCTCGACGCCGGGGCCGGCGGAGGGAAGCGGCCCGGACTCCAGCAGCCCCTCCACGTAGCGTCGATACCCGGCGTCGGTCGGCACCCTCCCGGCGGAGGTGTGGGGGTGACCGAGATAGCCGCCGTCCTCGAGGGCGGCCAGCTCGGTGCGCACGGTCGAGGGGCCCCACTCGACCCCGCGCTCCTCGGCGATCACCTTCGAGGAGACGGGCCTGCCCGAATCCAGATAGGCATCGACGACGAGGCGCAGAATCAGCTCTTGGCGCTCGGTGAGCATCACTACATCCTAGAAACCGCCCTGGAAACCGTCCTGGAAACCGCCGAGGGACGGGGCTGCCGGCGGGCGGATCCTGTCAGCGAATGGGGCCCGCCACCCCTGCTTCTGGCAGGGGTGGTCCGTCCCATTCCCTGCCACCCGCCCGATGACAGTCATCCGGTCCCGGCCGGCTTCTAGATTTCCAAGCCCGAGATATCGGCGTCGCTGCGACGGTGTAGAAGCCGCCCGAGGATTCCCAGCGAGAGGAAGGCCAGGGCGCTGGCGAGCAGGGCCGGGACCAGCCAGGAGATCGGGGACCAGGGGACGACCACGGCGGTCGAGGTCTCACCCGTCGAGCGCTGAAAGTAGTCGCACTCGGTCCCGAGGGGGAAGGCGGAGAAGCTCTGGTGGTAGCTGCGCCCCACCCCATGCCCCTGACACCCACCCCCGCTAAATCCGTCGGCCGCCGTGAACCCGACCAAGACCAGCACCAGCACCAGACAGGTCGCGGCCGAGAACCCGGCAACCGCAATCGGAGAAACCCCTCTTCGCATGTAGAAATCGTAGGTCGCCACCCCGGCATCCCGGACTCCAGCTGTCCTCCTGGGACGTATCTGTCACGGGTGGTGCGACATCGGGTGGACCGCCACTGGGCGTCGAACCGTGGGACGGCGCAATCCCCGGCCCGCCCGGACGATGTGCCGGGCAGTGGTCCAATGACAGGACCCGTGACCCGATATCCCCCAGAGCTATGGCTGAAGCTCGGCTTCGGCGTTGCTACAGCTGAAGCTCGGCTTCGGCGTTGCTACAGCTGAAGCTCGGCCTCGGCGTTGCGGATGACCCGGTTCTCCCCCTGCGCCGCCTCGGTCTCGATCACGACCCGGCCGCCGTCGACCTCGCGCACGGTGCCACTGACGACTATCTCCTGCTCGGGAGCACCCATGCCGCGGAACTGGACCTTGAGCCGCTTCAGCGCCCGCGGGTCGCCGTCGGCGAGGTCGTTTACGGCGCGGGCGACAAGGCCCATCATGTAGAGGCCGTGGAGGATGTTGCCCGGGAGCCCGACCGACTTCGCGAACTCGGGGTCGATGTGGATCGGGTTGAAGTCGCCGGAGGCGCCCGCGTAGCGGTGCGGCAGGTACTTGTCGGGGGTGACCGCGAGCTCGGGAATCGGGCCTCCGGCCTTCGGCTCGGCCATCTCACACCCCCCTGACGATGTTGGTCCAGGTCCCGCGAACGGTCATCTCGCCGTCCTGGTTTAGCGAGGTGGACTCGAAGACATAGAAGCCCATCCCCCCCTTTTCGGATATCCCGGTGCAGGTCGCGGTCGTCGTGATCTCATCGCCGGAGCAGACCGGCGGGCCCCACTCGAACTCCTGGCCACCGTGGACCATCGTCGCGAGGTTGATTCCAACCTCGGGGTCGAGAATCGCCGGCGCCATCGCCGGGGCGGCGTAGACGACGCAGAACATCGGCGGCGCGGCGATGTCGGGGAAGCCGGCGGCGAGCGCCGCGTCGTGGTCGAAGTGGACCGGGTTGGTGGCCCCGATCGCAGCCGCGTACTCGGCGATTTTCGCCCGGCTCGCCTGGTAGGTGGCGGCCGGCCACTGCTTGCCTATCGCTTCGGTCTTGATGGCCATCGAGTGGCGATCCTAATCGAGACGGCTCGCCGGGGCCCTGGACGGCCCGGAACAGATCGTCTAGGGTCGCGCCCATGCTGATCTCGACGATGAACGACGTTCCCGGCCACGAGGTGGAGGAGGTGCTGGGCGAGGTCTTCGGCCTCACCGTGCGCTCGCGCAACATCGGCTCCCAGATCGGAGCCTCGCTGAAATCCCTTCGCGGCGGCGAGCTCAAGGGGATGACGAAGATGCTGGCCGAGGGGCGCGCCCACGCGACCGACCGCCTCGTCGAGGAGGCGGAGTCGAAGGGGGCCAACGCGATCCTCGCCTTCCGCTTCGACACCTCCGAGCTCGGAACGACCTGGACCGAGATCTGTGCCTACGGCACCGCGGTCCGCCTCAAGCAGACCTTCTAGCCGAAGGAGGTCGGCTCCCCCGCCTCGCCGCGCCTCGCCTCGGCGATCGCCTCGTCGCGGCTGTTATAGAGGTGGAAGCGAACCACGCTGGCCTCGCTGATCTCGAACATGTAGCAGGCGGGCATCTCGACCGGAACGCCGCTCGAGCGGCCGCGGGCAGCCTGGCGGCAGCTGGCGACGACGTGGCTCTCGCCGACCGGCTCGATCATCTCGACCACGATCTCGAACTCATCCCAGGCTTCGAACCAGCGCTCGGACCAGCGCAGATAGCCGGGAACCCCGTGGAAGGTGCCGGCGTTCGCCATCGTCTGCTCGGAGTGGACCTCAACCTCGGGGTCGAGGACCTCGGTCACCGTGGACGGCCCCTGCTCGGCGAAGGCAACGAACGCCGCCTCCGTCAACTCGACGTTGCGGCGGGCCTGCCCGCTGTCACCACCCGCGCCGCTACTCATCGATCTCCAGCACGGCCAGGAACGCCTCCTGCGGCACCTCGACCCGGCCGACCTGCTTCATCCGCTTCTTGCCCGACTTCTGCTTCTCCAAGAGCTTGCGCTTGCGGCTCACGTCGCCGCCGTAGAGCTTCGCGGTTACGTCCTTGCGCAGCGCCTTGACCGTCTCGCGGGCGAGAACCCGCGACCCGATCGCCGCCTGCACCGGGATGTCGAAGAGCTGGCGCGGGATCGTCTTGCGCAGCCGCTCAACCAGGTTCTTGCCGGCCTCATAGGCGCGATCGCGGTGGACGATCATCGAGAGCGCGTCGACCTTGTCGCCGGCGAGGAGGATGTCGAGCTTGACCAGGTCCGAGGGCCTGTTGCCGATCGGCTCGTAGTCGAGTGAGGCGTAGCCGCGGGTCGAGGACTTGAGCAGGTCGAAGAAGTCGAGGACGATCTCGGCCAGAGGCAGGTCGTAGCGGATCTGTACCCGCTGCGGGCTCAGGTAGTGCATGTCGACGTGGGTCCCACGGCGGCCCTGGCAGAGCTCCATCACCGGGCCGACGTACTCGGAAGGGGCGATCACCGTCGCCCGGATGTAGGGCTCGTCGATCTCCTCGATCGAGGCGGGGTCGGGCATACCGGTCGGACTGTGGACGTCGGCGAGCTCGCCGCCGATCAGGTGGACCTCGTAGCGGACGTTCGGGGTGGTCGCCAGCAGGTCGAGGTCATACTCGCGCTCGAGCCGCTCGCGGACGATCTCCATGTGCAGGAGGCCGAGGAAGCCGCAGCGAAAGCCGAAGCCGAGCGCCTCTGAGGTCTCCGGCTCCCAGGAGAGCGCGGCGTCATTCAGCGCCAGCTTCTCGAGCGCGTCGCGGAGGTCCTCGTAGCGGTCGGTGTCGATCGGGTAGAGGCCGCAGAAGACCATCGGCCGGACCTCGCGGTATCCCTCGAGCGGCTCCGAGGCGGGGTTCGCCTGGCTGGTCAGCGTGTCTCCGACCCGCAGCTTGGCGACGTCCTTGATCCCGGTGATGACGTAGCCGACCTCGCCGGCGCTCATCCCGGGCGCCGGCGTCATCTGCGGCCGGAAGAAGCCGATGTCGTCGATATCGGCCTCGGTTCCGTTCTGCATCGCGACGATCTGATCGCGCTTGGTGAAGCTGCCGTCGAACATCCGCACGTAGGCGATGACGCCGCGGTAGGGGTCGAACTCGGAGTCGAAGATCAGCGCCCGCGGCGGCGCCTTGGGCTCACCCCTGGGAGAGGGGATCCGAGCGACGATCGCCTCCAGCACCTCGAGCACCCCCTCCCCGGTCTTCGCCGAGATCCGCAGGATCTCGCCGGGTCGCCGCCGAGCAGGTCGGCGATCTCGCCGGCGACACGCTCCGGCTCGGCCCCGGGGAGATCGACCTTGTTGATCACCGGGACCAGCTCGAGCCCGTTCTCGATCGCGAGATAGGTGTTGGCGACGGTCTGCGCCTCGACGCCCTGGGCCGCGTCGACGACAAGCAGGGCGCCCTCGCAGGCGGCGAGGCTGCGCGAGACCTCGTAGGAGAAGTCGACGTGGCCGGGGGTGTCGATCAGGTGCAGGTGGTAGGTGCGCCCGTCGGCGGCGGCGTAGTCGACCCGGACCGCCTGCGCCTTGATCGTGATCCCGCGCTCGCGCTCGAGGTCCATCGAATCCAGCACCTGTGCCCGCATCTTCTTCGGGTCGATCGCCCCGGTGACCTCGAGGATGCGGTCGGCCAGGGTCGACTTGCCGTGGTCGATGTGGGCGATTATCGAGAAGTTGCGAACGCGATCCATGGGGGACCGCGGAGTATGGCGACCCGGGTCGCCGACTTAGGTCGAGACGAACGCTTGGACCTGGTAGCGGCAGGCGATCGAGCCGCCGGGGTTGTTGACGCTGATGATCGCGCTCGCGACCGCGGTTGACGATCCGTTGACGGCGACGTTGAACATGAACGTGCCGGCCGATTCGGTCGCGGGGGCGATCGGGGGGGTCGTAAAGGATGGTGTCGTGACCTGCGCATTCAGGCCCATCGACGCGTCGGACTCATAGAGCGCGCCTGACACGCCGCCGATCGGCGCGATCGATGCGGTCTCGAAGTTGCTCGTCGTGTTCTTGTAGAGCAGCTGAGAGGTGGTCGCGGTGGAGTTGCAGGTCAGCTGCAGGTCACCGAAGCCGGACAGCGAGAGGATCGACGTCACCGGGCTGCTGGTGTTCAGAAAGGCGCGCTTGGAGAGCACCTTGCCGGAGCCCTGAAGGAACCCCGAGGCGGGGGTGCCGCCGAGCGCCGCGGCGTTGGTCGCGTTGGCGGCGTTGGTCGCGTTCGTCGCGTTGGCGGCGTTGGTCGCGTTGATCGCGCTGTCCGCCTGCGCCGCCTTCGGGACCTTGCCGAGCTTCGCCTCGTTGATCTCGGTCCCGGTGAGGGTGTTCTTCTTGACCTTTGCGGCGGCGACGCTGCGGTTCTTCAGCTTCGAGCCGTTGACCACCTTTGAGGCGGCGAAAGCCGCGCCCCCGAAGAGGACGAGGAACAGGGCCAGCGTCGCGGTGACGTTGGCATAGGTCGCGTGACTTCGGATTCTTGAGCGCATGGCTGCCCCTGTTCAGCACCCGCCGGCGCACTCCTCCCCGCCCCCGGAGGCCGAGTCTTACGTTTTGGCCGCTATACGGTCCGTAAGGTAAGTCTCGGCGCGCCGGGGCGGGGTCGGCAGGGCGGCGGGGTCAGGGAGCTGGCTCAGCAGGTAGCCGGGTCGAGGGGCGCGTCGAGGCGGAAGACGACCGTCGGCGGCACCCGCAGGACGACGGTCGCCGCCGGGTCCGAGGCGGTCCAGGCGGCCTCGGGCGGGTAGGGCGGCCTGCCCGGCTCGATCCGGTCACGGGTGACGACGACGTAGTCGTAATCGCCGTCGTTGAGCGCCCGGCGCCAGGCGCGGCAGCTGGTCGGGGGCACGAAGCCGGCGTTGGGCCGGTGGATGCCGACGTAGCGGACGCGGTTGGAGAGGTCGGTGCCGAAGAGCGGGTAGGTGCGGGTGCTGGTGGTCGCGATCCGGGCGCCGGAGACCGGATTGGCCCATTTGAAGGCGGCGTCGAGGCCGGCGACGGTGAACCCCGGCTTCGCGTAGCGGTTCTCGAGGTAGGTGCGCTGGCCGCGGACACCGCCGGCGACGAGAAGGGCGGCGGCCACGGCGGCGGCGATCAGCGCCGCCCGCCGGTGGGCGGCGGGGCGGCCGGAGCCGATCAGGACGGCGAGCGCGACCAGGATCGCCGCGGCGAGCAGCGCTGCCGCCAGGTAGCCCGAGTACCAGGGCTCGCCGGAGGCGGCGGTGAAGGGCAGCAGTACGGCGAGGGCTCCGAGGACGCACCAGCGCGCCGCCGGCCCCCGCAGCCGCGGCGCCAGAGGCAGCAGCGCCAGCCCGATCGCGAGCGATGGCGCCAGGTAGCGCAGGCCGGAGACGAAGCCCAGCGGCTGCCCGTCGGGCCCCGACGCCGAGGTCGGGGCGACGAGCCAGGAGGCGGCGAGGACGAGGCCGACGGCCGCGCAGGCGCGCAGGGCCGGCTCCGAGCGGCGCCCGGCGCAGAGCACGCACCCTGCCAGGGCCAGGGCGACGATCAGCGGCCAGAGCACGCCGAGGCCCTCGTGCAGGCCCGGGAAGAACCAGTCCGACCAGACCCCCGAGTCGGTCAGGTAGTGGAGGATCCCGAAGCCCTGGCGACCGCCGATCGCCTGTTCCGGCGCCGGCAGCGAGACCGGGCCGAGGTCCTTGATCCATGGGAGCGGGTTGCCGGCGTGGACGAGGTTTCGCAGGTACCAGAAGCCGCAGCCTGCAAGCGCCGGAAGCGCGGTCGCGGCAAGGGCCCGAAGTCGCTCACCGCGGGGCGCGATCACCACCAGTGAGACCACCAGCGCCAGCGCCGGCGCGAGGAAGTTGACCTTGGTGCCGGCGGCGAGCCCGACCGCGAGCCCGGCCAGCGCCATCGCGCCGAGCGGCAGCCCCCGTCCCGCCCGCGCCGCCGCGGCGGCGTTGATTGCGACCGCCAGCGCCGCGAGGACGAAGAAGATCGCGACGATGTCGTTGCGCGCCTCCCCGGCCTGGTCGGCGAGGGCGCCACTGCCGAGAACGAGCGCGACCCCCGCGAGCGAGACCGGGCCGGCACCGTGGGGGCGACCGATGCACCAGGCGGCGGTGAGGCAGCCGAGCAGCCACCCGAGGTTGAGCAGCGGCGAGAGAAGGTCCCGGGAGAAGGCGAGGATCCCGATGCCGTGCACCAGCTCCGAGTTCTGCGGGTAAAACCAGGAGAGGAACTGCGGGGCGATGAACTGGATCTCGAACGTGTTGCCGCTCTGGGCGAAGCCGGCGGCGAACGGGGCGTGGTACCAGGTGGTGTCGAACCCGGTCATCCCGGTGCTCAGCCGCAGCCGCACGCCGATGCAGAAATGGGCGATGACGATGCCGGCGACCGCAAGGCCGGCGAGGCGCATCGGCATCCCCGGGTCGGGGGCGGGCGGCCGCTCGGCGCTCCCGTCCCGGGAGCCACCCGGAGGCGAAGGACGACGCCCACGACCGTGACCGCGATCAGGTACGGCAGCGGCTCGAAGAGCCCGAGAAGCCCGAGCAGCTGCGCGCACCCAATCAGAATCGCGACCGCGATCACCGCGGTCGCGATGCCAGGCCGGAGCGCCGCTGAAGCCGGCCACGAGCCGCGAGCGCAGGCGCGAGGCGCCGAGAACCGCGGCCCCGCCGAGGACCGCGATCTCGCCGGCGCCGAGCAGGTACCTGGAGGTGCTCAGCATCGCCGCGGTCTCAACCGCCGCGCCGCAGCAGCCGCATGATCTGCTCGAGCTCGGGGACCCGCAGGGCCCAGACAGCGGCCAGATAGACGAGGCCTCCGGCGGCGAGGGCGGCGCTAAGCGAGATCACCTGATCTGCGAGCGAGCGTCCGAGCTGCTGGTCGAGGACGTCCCAGACGGTGTAGCTGACCGCCCCCAGCGCCGCCGCCGCGATCGTGATCCGGACCGCGGAGAAGGCGAACCGACCGAGATCGAGGCCGCCGAGCTCCCGGCGCAAAATCACGCACTCGGCGATGACGCTGGCAGTCGTGGCTATCGCCGTCGAGGCGACGATGCCGGCGACCCCGAACGGCTTGTAGAGGAGGGCCGCGGCGATCGCGGTCACCGCCAGGTTCGCCCCGGCGATCGCTGTTGGGACCCAGGGTCTCTGGAGGCTGAAGAACGTCCGCGTCAGCAGCAGGAAGAGGCCGTTGGTGGGCAGCGAGAAAGCGAACCAGAAGAGCGCCGTCGCCACCAGGGTCGTCTGTGACGGCGTGAACTCCCCCCGCTGGTAGACGAGGCGGATCATCGGCTCGGAGAGAACCAGCACCGCGGCCGCGGCGGGCAGCAGGACGAAGAGGATCTGACGCATCCCGTTGGCCATTGTCGAGCGCAGGTCGTCGGTCGCTCCGCGGGCGGCGAAGCGCGCAAGCGTCGGGAAGAGGACGGTCGCGATCGCCACCGAGAAGATCCCCTGGGGCAGCTGGTAGATGCGGAAGGCCTTGTCGATCGCGGCCGGGCGAGGTCCCCCTCGCCGCTGACGAGGCTGCCGAAGAAGCTGTTGATCAGCAGGTTGAAGTTGATCAGCCCAAGGCTGATCGTCACCGGCAGCATCAGCAGCAGCACCCGGCGCACGTCGCGGTTTCGCCAGGCGAAGCTCCAGCTGAAGGAAAACGGCGTGTTGCGCAGGTCGAAGACCGGGATCAGCAGCTGCACCAGGGTTCCCGCGAGGACTCCGATTGCGTAGGCGTAGATGCGGTCGTTGCCCTCGAACTGGGGGACGAGGGCGACGAGGACGACGATGATCGTCACGTTCCAGAAGAGGGGCGCGATCGCGAAGGCGCCGAAGCGGTCGTAGCTGTTGAGGATGCCGACGACGACCCCGCTGAGCCCGAGCAGGATCAGGATCGGAAAGAGGATCTGCGAGAGGGTGATCGTCAGGTCCTTGATCTCACCGGTGAACCCGGGCGCGAACAGCGGCATGATCAGCGGCGCGAAGATCACGAAGAGCGCGGTGATCGCGCCGAGGACGATCGTCACCAGCAGCAGCAGGGTCGACGCCAGCCTGAACGCCTCGCGGTAATTGCGCTTCTCCAGCTGCTCGGTGAAGATCGGGACGAATGCCGGTTGCAGGGCGGCGTCGGCGAAGAGGCTGCGGATCAGGTTGGGGACCTGGAAGGCGATCGTGAACGCCGACATCGGCCCCTTCACGCCGAAATAGCTGGCGGCGAAGATCTCGCGGACGAGGCCGGCCACTCTCGAGGCGGCGGTGGCGACCGAGAAGAAGGCGGTCGAGCGGGCGATCCGCCCCGCCTGCCGCCCCGGAGCTGGTTCGGCGATCGGCTCCTCGCCGGGGTCGAACGCCTCGGCGGCGCGAACAGCCGCATCCTCCGCAATTGCGGCTTCTTGGCGCGCGGATGTCTCGGCTGCCCGGGGAGTCTCCAAGCTCGGTCTCACTCGCTATAGTCGGCGATCGCCGGATCGCGTGGGGAGTCCCGCCCGCTCAGGCACACGACCATGGCCAACATAGCCTCACAGAAGAAGCGGATCCTACGCAGCGAACGCGAGCGCGTCGAAAATCGACGCCTGACGAGCGCTGTCAAGACCCATTTCCGCCGTCTCGAGAAGGTCGCCGAAGAGAGCGACGCCGAGGCGCTCGAGGCCGAGCACCGGGCCCTGGTTTCGCGGATCGACAAGGCGGTCCAGCGGGGCGCCCTGCACGCCCGCAACGGCGCCCGCAAGAAGTCTCGCGCGGCCCGGATCGCCGCCGGCGCCTGAGGCGAGCAGACGCGAGGTGAGCGGCGAGGGCAAGAAGCGCGGGTCCGCCCACACCGCGCTGATCTGGACGCTGGTCGTGATCGCCGTCCTCTTCGCCGTCCTCAACCTCGACTCGGTGCGTGTCCACTGGATCATCGGCACCTGGGACACGTCGCTGCTGATCGTGATCCTGCTCTTCTTCGGCCTCGGCGCCCTTGCCGGCTGGTTCGCCGGGCGCCGCGGTCGCGGCTAGGGACAGAGCACCAACTTCACCAGCGCCCTGCCTTGGGGTCGCCATGCGACCTCTACCCAGGGCGATCAGGCAACTCACACCTGGCCCCCCGCTCGCAGCCGAGACCCGCAGCGATCAGACCGCGGCGCCGGCGGCGCGGCGAAGCGCCAGAGTCAGCGCCAGGCCGTCGCCGTACTCCGCTCCGCCACGAGACCAGACCTCGAGGTCGGCGAGGGCCATCGTCGCCTCGCGCAGCTCATCGGAGCTGACGTTGCGCAGGCGCCCGACGAGGAGCTTCGCAGCGTATGGGTGCATGCCGAGCCCGGCCTCCACCTTCTTCGGCGCGATCCCCTTCTCGAGCTGCGCCACCGCCTGGCTCGCCTTGCGAAGTCGCGAGGCGAGCGCGTAGATCAGGCCGGTCACGTTCTCCCCCTGGGAGACGAGGCGCTCGGAAATCTCCAGGGTGCGGCCGGGATCACGCTCGATCAGTGCGTCCGAGAGCGACCAGGCGACCGCCTCTGAGGTGTCGGAGACCATCGACTCGAGGTCCCCCTCGGTGACCTCGCCATCGCGCCCGGCCCAGAGGGCTAGGCGGTCGAGCTCGTTGCCGAGCCGCACCGAGCTCGACCCCATGCGCTCGACCAGGATGCGGGCCGCCGCCGGCTCGAGCCGGAACCCGCGCGCCCGCGCGCCGGCGACCAGCTTCGCCGGGATCTCCTTCGGGCGAGGAGCCTCGTAGACGCGCACCTCGCCGCCCGCGGCCTCGACCGCCTTCGAGAGAGCCGCCGGCGCCTTGCCGCGACAGATGAGGACGATCGTCAGGTCCGGTGGCATCGCCAAGAGCGCCTCCGCGACCTCGCGCTGCTGCGGCTCGCGCCAGCGCTCGGCGCCGTCGACCAAGAGATAGCGGCGCGAGTCGGTCAGCGACATCGCCGGGATCGAGCCGATCAGCGCATCGGAGCTCGGCGCCCCCCGCCCCTCGGGCGGGTCGAAGACCTCGAGCGCCCCCGCCCCGCCCTCCGACTCCGCCCGCGAGCGAAGCCGGGCACGGGTGGCGTCGATCTTCGCGGTGTCGGTGCCGGCGATCAGGTAGGCGGGGAGCATGCTGTCGGCCACGGCGCGAGTCTATTCGCGGGGGCAGTCAGCTAACCGTCGTCGAATCCGCTGAGTACCCGGCGTTCCGTCGACCATCGAGCGCTCAGATGGGCACCCGGCTCAGCCGGCCCACCCGGCGCTCAGTCGGCCACCCGGTGTCGGAAGCCGGCGCTCAGCCGACTACCCGGCGCCCTCGGCGGCGAAGCGGCCGCGGGTCACGTCGATCACCACGGTGCCGTCGCGGTCGGTGCGCATCACCCTGATCCGGCGTGAGCGAAGGGTCGCGAGCGTGGACGGGACGGGGTGTCCGTAGGGATTGTCCTCACCGACAGAGACGACCGCCAGCGAGGGGACGGTGCGGTCCAGTAGCGCCTCGAGGCCGGCGTCCTCGCTTCCGTGATGCGAGACCTTGAGGACATCGACCGGACCGGGGTCGATCGGGACCGCCTCTGCCTCGGCGTCGCCGGTGAGCAGCATCGAGAAGCCTCGCCACCGGGCCAGCAGCACGAGCGAGGCGGCGTTGGGGTCGGACCCGGGCGGCGGGCGCTCGAGCGGCGAGCGGGGCGGCCAGAGCACCTCGATCCGCAGCGCCCCCGAGCGAATCTCGCTGCCCGCGGCAACGCCGTAGGGCTCGGCACCAGCGCGATTGGCTTCTCCCAGGAGCCCCCTGCCGGCCTCGGCGTAGACGAGCCTGTGGATGGGCAGATCACCGAGGATCTCGCGGATGCCACCGGCGTGATCGGATTGGTCGTGGGTGACGATCGCCGCGGCGAGGGTGTCGACTCCCGCCGAGCGCAGCTTCTGGGCGAGGTCGTCGCCGGGAGGACCCCCGTCGACAAGGATCGGCGAGGAGCGGGCCGGCTGCAGCAGGATCGCGTCGCCCTGCCCGATGTCGAGGACACGGACCCGCAGGCCCACTCGCGGCGGGCCGTCCGATGCGCCTCCGCCGGCGAGGGTGACGAAGGCCAGCGCTGCGGCCGCTGCGGCGACGAGGGCGGTGACCGCCCAGCGCCGCCCGGTAAGCGGCGGTGGCCCGGTCCGCGGGGATCGTCCCGTCCGCTCGGGTCGAGCCCCTCGCTCGTGTGCACCTGGCCGCTGGGGTCGGGCCGTCCGCTCGGGTCGAGCCCCTCGCTCGGGTGCAGCTGGCCGCCGGGGCGGAGCCGTCGACTCGCCCCCCGCCGATCTGCGGGCCAGCGCCCGCAACCCCGTCCCCGTCGCCGCCAGCAGGACCACGTAGGCGGCGGCGACCTCGAGCGGGCCGCCGAGACCGACGTTGACCTGGGCCCAGGAGGGGCGCCCGAGCCAGGCGGCGATCTGGGCGATGTAGCCGAGCAGCAGCGAGTTGACGAAGTTGACCGGCGCCAGCGGGAAGCCCGGGATCTGTGCGAGCGCCGCCGAGATCATCCCCAGCCACATCGCCGGGGCGACCGCGGGCAGCGCCAGCAGGTTCGCGAGCAGTGAGGTCAGCGAGAGGGTGCCGAAGTGGTGGGCGATAAGCGGCGCCGTCGCGATCGTCGCCGCGATCGTGACCGCCGCGCCCTCGGCGAGGGCGCGGCGCCAGCCCTCGGCGCCGGCGCGGCCCGCGGCGCCGCGTCGCGGCGTCAGCGCTGCGCGGATCGGCCCCGCGAGCAGGAAGATCCCGGCGACGGCGGCGAAGCTGAGCTGCCAGCCGACGTCGCCGCTGGTGCGCGGGTTGAGCGCCAGCGTCACCGTGGCGGCGAGCAGCAGCGCGTAGGCGCGCGACGCCGGGCGCCCCGCGAGCGCCGCCAGGATTCCGGCCGCGCCCATGACCCCGGCGCGCTGAATCGACGGACCGCCGCCGGCAAGGGGCACGTATACCGCGATCAGGGCGCAGGTCCAGAGAAGCCGCGCCCGCAGGGCGATGCCGAGAGCCGCCATCAGAGGCGCGGCCAGGAGGGCGAGGAGGACGACGTTCTGGCCGGAGACGGCGAGCAGATGGCTGAGGCCGGAGCGACGGAAATCGAGCACCGTCTCCCCGTCGATGCTGTCGTCCTGGCCGAGGACGAAACCTCGCGCGAGGGCGGCCTCGCGCGCCGGCATACCCTCCCCCAGACCGGCTGCGGCCCGGTCGCGGATCGCGTCGAGCCGCCCGGCGATGCCGCCGCGCAATGCTCCGGTGAGCGTGATCCTCCGAGCCCGCAGGAGGGTCGAGATGCCCTGGCGCCGCAGCGTCGCGCGGTAGTAGTCGGGGGGCCTCGCGAGCCGCCCGGAGGCCCGCACACCGGTGCCGATCGGAAGGTCGGCGACCGGCTCCGGCGACTCCACCAGCAGGCGCCCATCCGCAGTCTGCACCGCGACCCTGACGGCCCCGTCGGAGCGCCTCGGGACCGAGACGACGCTCCCTTCGACCGCGGCCTCGGATCCCGGTGCCCCGGAGTAGGCGCCGGCGTCGATCGATCCCAGGCGCGCGACACCCGCCACCAGGCCGATGAGGGATGCGGCACCCGCCAGAAGCGCCAGCCAGGCCGCCTGCGCCGATCCTGTGCGGGGGCGCAGCAGGATCACCGCCACGGTGGCGAGGACGGCCGCGAGCGCCTCGATCCGACCGCCGGCCCCCGGCGCAATCGGCGAGACCGCCAGCCCCGCGGTGAGGCCGCCGAGCACGGCCAGACGCGGACCGGCACCCATCGCGAGCGATCAGGGCTGAAGCCGCGATCGCAGGGCCTCCATCGTCGCCGGACCGATCCCGCTCACCTGGTCGAGCTGCTCGACCGAGGCGAGGCCACCGTGCTGGTCGCGGTACTCGACGATGCTCGCCGCGGTCACCGGCCCGATCCCGTCGATCGTGTCGAGCTGCTCGGCGGTGGCGGTGCCCAGGGAGATCGGTCCGTCTCCGGCGGCGGCCGCGCCGGTGGCGGCTGTTGCGCCGGCGGCCCCGGGAGCGCGCTCGGGGATGACCACCTGCTGGCCGTCGGCGAGCCGCGCCGCGCGGTTGACGGCGCCAAGCACGGCACGCGGAAGCGGGCCCCCCGCCCGGCGGACGGCATCGACGACCCGGGCGCCGGCGGGCAGCCGGTAGACGCCCGGGCGCTCGACCCCGCCGGCGACGTCGATGACGACGTCACCGGAACCCTGGCCGCTGACAGCGAAGGAGGGCGAGGAGGAGGCCGACGGGGCCGAATCCCAGCCGCCCCGGTCACCGGAGCCGCTCCCCTCGGCCCGGATCGCACGGGCGCCGATCAGCAGCAGCGCGACCGCAACGGCGCCGTAGACGGCGATCTGAGAATGCGAGACCTCTGGCATGGCTGGGAGGTTGGCGCCTCCCGGTGCCCGCGTCGCGCGCAGAACGTGCCGATTCGGTTACTCAGGTGAAACGCGAATCGCCTAGAACTCGTCCTCGTCGTCGTAGCCGGCCGACTCGGCTAGCCGGGCGCCGTAGAGCTCCGACGCCGCGACCGGCGGTGACTGGATCGAGAGCAGGGCGAGGTCCTCGCTGCCGGCGTTTGAGATCGAGTGGTCCGTGGCCGGAGGGACGAGGATCAGGTCGCCCTCGCCGACCTCCTCGTTATCGCCGGCGACCGACATCCGCCCCGAGCCGCGGACGACGACGTAGACCTGCTCGGCCTCCTCGTCGGAGTGCAGGGTCTGCTCGGTGCCGCCGGGGACCTCGAGCCAGGTGACCGAGAGGTTTCGGGACCCCAGCTCGCCGGCATCCATGAGAATCCGCGTGCGCAGGCGGTGCCAGTCCTCGACGGCCGCCTCCTCAAGTCGCCTGACAAGCACGGCGCGACTTCTAGCAGAGGACGGGTCGCGGCGCTCAGCGCACCACGAGGTTGACGAGCTTGCCCGGCACCACGATCTCCTTGACGACCTCCTTGCCGTCGAGGTGGCGGCGGACGTTCTCGCTCGCATTGGCGAGGGCGAGAAGCTCCCCCTCAGAGGCCTCCGAGGGCGCCTGCACCCGGTCGCGGAGCTTGCCGTTGACCTGGACCGCGACGGTGACCGTCTCGCTCTGCAGCAGCGCCGGGTCGGCCTGCGGCCAGGGCTGCTCCCAGAGCCGGCCGCAGGACGTGAGGCGCTCGAAGACCTCGCAGGCGAGGTGTGGAGCAAACGGCTGGATCAGCGACGCAGCGGTCACGGTCGCGAAGCGAAGCGCCTCGATCCCGGCCGGGTCGCCAAAGAGCTCGTCCTTGAGCCGGTATGCCTCGTTGACCAGCTCCATCACCGCCGCGATCGCCGTGTTGAACTGGAATCCGCGCTCGAAGTCGCGGGTCGCCTTGTCGATCGCCCAGTGCGCCTTTCGCAGCAGCGTCAGCCCGTCACCGTCAACCTCGCCGCCCGGGCCCTCGCCCTCCCCACTCCCCTCGCCGCTCTGTGCCCCCGCCACCTCCGCGCACAGCCGCCACAGCCTCGCCAGGAACCGGTGCACGCCCTCGACCCCCTCGTCGGTCCAGTCGCCGCCGCGCTCGGGCGGGCCCATGAAGCAGATGTAGGTGCGGGCGCTGTCGGCGCCGTAGCGCTCGACGTAATCGGAGGGGCTGACCGTGTTGCCCTTCGACTTCGACATCTTCGCCCCGTCGCGGGTGATCATCCCCTGGGCGAAGAGGTTTGCGAACGGCTCCTGGACCCCGAGGTAGTCCATGTCGGTAAGCGCCTTGGTGAAGAAGCGCGCATACATCAGGTGCAGGATCGCGTGCTCGACGCCGCCGATGTACTGGTCGACCGGCATCCAGTGGGCGGCGACCTCGGGATCCCAGGGGGCGCCGGTGTTGCCGGGGTCGAGGTAGCGCAGGAAGTACCAGGAGGAGTCGACGAAGGTGTCCATCGTGTCGGTCTCGCGCCGCGCCGGGCCGCCGCAGTCGGGGCACTCGGTCGCGACCCAGTCCTGCGCCGCCTCGAGCGGGCTCTTCCCCTGGGGCGCGTAGTCGGCGACCTCGGGGAGCTCGACCGGGAGCTGGTCGTCGGGGACCGCGACGATCCCGCAGCGGTCGCAGTAGACGACGGGTATCGGCGCCCCCCAGTAGCGCTGGCGCGAGACGAGCCAGTCGCGCAGCCGGTAGTTGACGGCGTCCTCGCCTCGGCCCTGGTCGCGAAGCCAGCCGACGATCTCGGCGAACGCCTCGCGGCTGCCCATCCCGTCGAACTGGCCCGAGTTGACCATCTCACCGTCGCCGGTGTATGGAAGCTCCTCGCCTTCTTCGCCCGAACTGATCACCTGCCTCACCGGCAGGTCATATGTCGTCGCGAAGTCGTGGTCGCGCTGATCGTGCGCCGGCACCGCCATCACCGCGCCGGTGCCGTAGTCCATCAGCACGTAGTCGGCGACGAACATCGGTATCTCCTCGCCATTGACCGGGTTGGTGACGGTGCGCCCGAGCGCGACGCCCGTCTTCGGCCGGTCCTCGGCGCCGCGCTCCTCGGAGGCGTCGCGGGCGACCTGGTTGATGTAGTCGCGAACGGGCCCCTCGGCGGCCGTGCCCTCGACCAGGCGGCCGACCTCGGGATGCTCGGGGGCGAGGACGAAGAAGGTCGCGCCGAAGAGCGTGTCGGGGCGGGTGGTGAAGACCGGGAAGTCGACATCGAGCTCCTCGCAGCGGAAGATGACCCCGGCGCCGACCGAGCGGCCGATCCAGTTGCGCTGCATCGTGATCACGTGCTCGGGCCAGGAGTCGAGGCGGTCGAAGTCGGCGAGGAGCCGCTCGGCGTAGTCGGTGATGCGGAAAAACCACTGCTCGAGGCTGCGCTGCTCGACCGGGGTGCCACAGCGCTCGCAACGACCGTCGACGACCTGCTCGTTGGCGAGCACCGTGGCGTCGTTCGGACACCACTGCACCGGCGCCTCCGTGCGGTAGGCGAGGCCCCGCTCGAGCAGGCGCAGGAAGATCCACTGTGTCCAGCGGTAGTAGTCGGGGGAGTGGGTCGAGATCTCACGCGACCAGTCGAGCGATATCCCCCACTCGCGGAACTGGCGCCGGAACGACTCGATCGAGCGCTCAGTCGCGACCCGGGGATGCTCGCCCGTCTTGATCGCGTTGTTCTCGGCCGGTAGGCCGAAGGCGTCGTAGCCCATCGGGTGGATCACCTGGAATCCGTGGCGGCGGCGGAAGTGGGCGATCGCGTCGCCGACCGCGTAGCACTTGAGGTGACCGACGTGGGGCTCTCCCGACGGGTAGGGAAGCATCTCCAGCACGTAGGCCTTCGGCTTTGAGTCGTCGAACCCGGGCTCACCAGGGTTGGCGACCTCCCAGGTGCCCTCCTCGGCCCAGATCTCCTGCCACTTGTGCTCGATCGCCCGCGGGTCGTAGTCGCTCATGCGTGAAGCGATCTTACGAATATGCACACACGTGGGGTCGAGGGACCATGGCCCCGGCCGGCGGGGCCTGCCCGAAGCACCATGGCCCGGCTCGCGGGTCCGTCTCGCAGCACCATGGCCCCGGCCGGCGGGTCCTGTCATGGGATGGGACCCACCATTCCCTGCGCTCCACGGCGGGTGCTCGGGAATGGGTCCTCCCATCCCATGCCACCCGCCGGAGGGGCAGCGCTCTGCTACCAATCAGCCGGATGGCCGGCTGGCTGCTTCGCCGGCCCGCTGGGCCTGGCCGCGCGTCGCCTTCGGTGAGAGGGCGCGGCATGACGGGCGTCGGGCGGGGCCCGGAGCGGCTTGTAATCGAGAGTGCCGCCGCTACGGGCGGCACTCTCGATTTGAGCGAGGGCCCCGCCCGGCGCCCGTCGAGGTGTGGCGCCCCTTCCGATGACAGGGTCCGCCGGCCGGAGGCGCCGCGCCGGCGGACCGCGCTCGATGCCGCGCGGGCCGCCGCGGCTCGGATCGGTCGCTAGGTTCCGGCCTCAGCCGCCGGGCTGCTCGATCAGGCCGACCACGTGCCCCTCCGGGTCGCCGATTAGGGCGATCCGTCCGCTCGGGATGTCCATCGGCCCCATCGCCCTGCTGCCCCCGAGCGACTCGGCCTTGCCCAGCGCCGCATCGATGTCGTCGACGTCGATGTAGAAGGTGACGTGGCCGGGGTGGCCGTCGGGCGCCTGGCCGATGCCTCCGCCGATCCCGTCCTCGGTGGTGGTGACGCCGGTGTAGGGCATCGCTTCCATGTCGGTGAGCTTCCAGTCGAAGAGCTGCGAGTAGAAGCCCTTGAGGCCCTCCCGGTCCTTGCCGGCGACCTCAAACCACGTGACTGCGTTTCCCATCTCGTTTCCTTTCCTTGTTTGTCAGGTATTGGTGGCGCTACACGCCCCTGTCGGCGCCCTCGGGGGTCGCCCAGGGGTCATCGCCGGGATCGCCGTCGGCGGCGACGATCGTGAGCCGCTCGGCGTAATGGCGCCAGCCCTGCCCGTGGGCCTCACGGGAGGCCTCGTCGGGAAGGTCGCGGTGGACGAGGCGGACGTCGGTCTCCTCGCCGTCTGGCACGAGGGTGACCTCGACCGTGCTCGATCCGGGCCTCGTCGGGCTCTCCTCGTCCTCCCAGCCCCAGGTGAAGACCACCCGTCGCGGCCGGTCGACCTCGACGTAGGTGCCGCGGGCGATGTTGCGGCCATTCATGTCGCAGCGGAAGACCCCGCCCGGTTGTGGCTCGAGCCGAGCGTCTCGACCCATCCACTGGATCATCTTGCCCGGGTCGGTGAAGAAGTCGAAGATCGTCTCAGGGCTTGCGGCGATTCTCGTCGTCACCTCGACGACGGCGCCCGTCTGCGCGCTTGGCACTCTTGTTCCTCCTCTGCTGTTCGAGCTCGGCGGCGAGCCTGAGCCGCTCGAGGCGATCTGTCCAGAACTGCTCGATGAAGTCGCGGAGGCCGGCGAGGGCCTCTGGCCGGGCCCTGTAGAGGCGGCGGGTGCCGTCGCGGCGCTCGTCCAGGAGGCCGGCCTCACGCAGTACGGCGATGTGCTGGGAGACGGCCGGGCGGCTGATCTCGAAGTCAGAGGCGATCTCACCGGCGCTGAGCTCACCGTCGCGGGTGAGCGTGAGGATGTGACGCCGGCGCGGCTCGGCGATCGCGCGGGTGACAGCGTCGAAGTCGATCTCGGGAGCCGCGGCCATGTCCAAAGCGTCTGCGATGAACAAAGGTAAGCACAACCTTACGTAAGTGTCAAATTACGCATTATGCCTCCCCGCCCTCCCACCCGGGTCGAGTGGACGAAAACCTCTGAATGGCGAGGGGAATCGTCCACTCGACTCGGCTTTACGCCCTGCGCTGGGTGAACTGGAGCCCGGACCAGCGCGTCCATCCGTCCGCGCAGGGCGGACTCGGATCTCTCAAAGCAGATCGTGATCTCGCGGGCGGCGCGATTACCGTGGCGCAGGGCGACGCCGTCGGGCAGCGAGCCCAGGGGCACCTCGAACCGATTCGTGGCGCCGATGAGGACGACGGTGGCGCCCGCCCGGACACCGAGCTTCTTCGCCAGCGGCGTCGCCGAATGCGGCCCCGAGTCGGAGACCGGAACTACGGGATCGAGCGGAGGGTGGGCGATTGCCTCCGAGATCGCGTCCTCGGACTGCGCCCAGGAGGCGAAGGTCGCATCGGGGAGCTCGTCCTCGGCGGCGGCGACCTTCTCCGGGCGGCCGGCGAGGAAGATGATCGGGACGGTGCGAAGCGCCTTCGACTGGCGCACCGAGCGGGCGACCTCGCGCCCGTGCGACGGCAGGCGGGAGAGGTCGATGACGAAGGCCGCCGGCGGGTTGGCGCTGAGCTCGCGGATGCCGATCGAGGTTCCGGGGACGGCCGCCTCGACCTCGTAGCCGAGGGACTCGAGGTGCGAGGCCCGCTCGGCAGCTTCCTCCTCGTTCCAGTGGACCAGCCGGAGGTGGGTGTCGCTCAGGGGCCCCACATGTCGAGTGTATGCGGGCCGTTGGGGGACATCGACTCAAGGATGTGAGGCCAGATGTAAACCTCGACCGTGGCGCAGACGATCAGCACCGGGATCGCGATCGTGACGGTCAGCAGAGTCGCCGCGAGCAGCTGGTCCCACTCGCCGCGGCGGCTGGCGATCAGCCAGGCGGCCAGAGGCAGGAAGAGCGCCATCAGCTCGGGGACGGCGTGCGGGAGAACGCTGAGAATGAGCTGGCCCCGGGAGATGTCGAGCTGGTCGGAGATCGTCGCTCCCTGGAAGCCGAGGAAGAACGCCTGGGTCGTGAGCGAGAAGAGGGTGACCGCGGCGACGAAGAGGATCGCCAGCTCGCCTGCCTTGACGTGGATCCAGCGCGAGAACCCGGTCCGCTGCGCCGCCGCGATCGGCATCGAGGCGCCGGCGATGAAGCCGGCGACGCAGGCGGTCGCGTGGAGCGCCAGCACCAGCGAGTTGCGGAAGAGGATCGGGAGGAGGTCATAGGGCTCGGAGGGCTCGGTCAGCCCGGGAAGCTGGATCGGCGTCAGATCGGGCGTCAGAAACCCGGAAACGACCCAGACAGCGGCGAGCAGGATCAGCGCGATCGCCAGGCTGAGGGCGAGCCAGCCGCGCAGCACCGGCCAGGGGTTGCCGGTCCAGCGGTCGATGGTGGCGCGGGTGGCCCGCACCCCCTGGGTGAATACGTACTCGTTTGCGCTCACCAGGGACACATCGGCAGCAACGACGCCTGGATTGAGTGCCGTGCGGTCTTGACTCGACTCTCGGATTGAGTGACGAGGTCAGCCGGTGAAGCGGTAGCCGACACCGGGGTCGGCGGGGACTACACGTGGGCGCGCGCTCGACCTCGATCTTGCGCAGAAGTTTGGCGGTGTGCACGAGCAGCACGCGGACGTTGTCCGCGTGCTGCCGAGCACAGGTGCCAGGCATGCGAACCAGATATGGAGCTAGTGGGACTCGAACCCACGACCTTTCGGCTGCCAGCCGAACGCTCTTCCAGCTGAGCTATAGCCCCGGGAATGGCGCAGCAGCGGGTCAGTTTAGCGCCGGTCAGGCGGCCTGCTGCTGCGGGCCCTGCGGCTCGGCGTCGACGTCGAGGACGACGTTGTCGCCGGCGGTGTGGCGGACGTGGAACTCAAGTGGGGAGCGCTGTTCGAGCTCACGCAGTAGCTCGACCGGCTCGTTCAGGCGCATCGAGAGCGTCGCGCGGCCGTCGGAGAAGCGTTCGACCGAGATCTCCGAAGTCGCCTCGATCTGCCCGGCGGCATCCTCGAACCCGACCAGCTGGGAGAAATCACCGAGCGGGCCTATCTCGACCCTGACCAGGCCTTCGAAGATCTCGTGCGGCTCGGCGCCGGGGTTGTTTCCGTTGCGGTTTCCGTTGGCTGTCGGCATAGCCGTGGCGGGCTCCTTTGCGAAACCCGGCTCCGCCGCCCCAGCCTCTCCGCTTTCGGCAGCCCCGGCGTCGGTGCCGAGCCGTCCCGCCAGGTCCTGGACCCTGCGGCTGACCTCGACCGCCTCGCTCAGCGCCTTCATCCGGATCCTCGTCGCCTGGCCGCGGGCCTGCGCCTGCAGCTCCTCGAGCCGCTGCGATATCGACTCGATCGAGGCGAGGCTGCGGTCGTGGCGCTCGTTGACCTCGCGCAGCTCGTCCTGGAGATCGCGGATCTCGCGCTCTCGCTCGATGATCAGGCCGGACATGTATGCGAGCTCTCGCTCGAGCTCGGCGACCCTCTCGTCCCAGGCGGTTATCGCCGCATCGACTTCGCTGCGACGGTAGCCGAGGAACGACCTCTTGAAGCCACCCATGGGGAAAACCGTATGCGGGGCCCCGGACGTCATTCCGCGCAGGTCACGCAAAGCCCGAACAGGGGTTCGTATTAGCCGCTGGCGGCCTGCCGGGGCTGCTCTTGCGGAAGCTCCAGCTCGACCCCGGGGGCGTCGCCCCAGAGCTCCTCGAGCCGGTAGCGCTCCCGCGCCTCGGGGGTGAAGACATGGAGGACGCAGTCGAGGTAGTCGAGGACGATCCAGCCGGCCGCGCCTGACCCCTCGACCCGGCCGGGAAGCAATCCCTCCTCGTTCTTGAGCCGTACCCGGACCTCGTCGGTGATCGCCTTCGCCTGGCGCTCGTTGCCCGCTGTGCAGATCACCAGGAAATCGGTGTAGGAGACGAGATCGCGCATGTCGAGAGCAACGACCTCGGCTGCCTTCTTCGAATCCGCGAGGGCGGCGATCCTTGATGCCAGAGCCTCGGAGTCCGCAACGCTCATCTCGAGTACACCCCGCGCTCCTCGATGAACCTCGCCACCGGCTCGGGGACCAGGTAGCGAAGCGGCCGCCCCGCCGCAGCACGCTCGCGCACGGCCGAGGAGGAGACGCCGAACTGCGGCATCTCGAGCATCGTCGCCCGGTCCCGGGCCCCGAGACTGCGAAGCACAGCGGAGACCTCGGCATCCGAGATGCCCGCCCGCCGCGCTACCGCGAGCCGAGCGCGCTCGATGACCAGCGCGGGCTCGCGCCAACTCTCGAGGCCGACAGCGGCATCGGCGCCCATCACGAAGACCAGATCCGTATCTCCCCTCTCCTCGGCAAGCATCCCCAGGGTCTCATACGTGTAGGAGGGCCCCTCGCGCTCGACCTCCAGCGTCGAGACCGAGAAGCGTGCGTCATCCGAGGCGGCGAGACGGGTCATCGCCAGCCGGATCTCCTTGCCCGGGTCGTCCGCGATCCGCTTGTGCGGGGCCTCGCCGGTCGGCACCAGCACGACCTCGGAGAGCCCGAGCTGCCAGAGCGCCTCCTGCGCGAGCGCGAGGTGACCGAGATGGGGCGGGTTGAATGCCGAGCCGAGGACGCCGATGCCGGCGCCGGGCTCGCTAGCCACGCACCTGGCCCTGGCCGCGGCCGACGTACTTGAAGGTGGTCAGCTCGCGCAGGCCGATCGGGCCGCGCGCGTGCAGCTTCTGGGTCGAGTTGCCGATCTCGGCCCCCATCCCGTACTCGAATCCGTCTGTGAACCTGGTCGACGCGTTCACGTATACGGCCGCCGCGTCAACGGACGCCGCGAACGCATCCGCCGCCTCCTCGGAGGAGGTCACGATCGCCTCCGAGTGCCCGCTGCCGTGACGGTTGACGTGGGCGATCGCATCGTCGAGCGAGTCGACGACGCCGACGGCCATCTTCATGTCGAGATACTCGGTGTCCCAGTCCTCGGCACTCGCCTCCATGACCTCGACGCCACCGGCGTTCTCGCGCGTCGCCGCGTCGCCGAATAGCTCGACCCCGGCTGCCGCCAGGTCCGCCAGGATCCCCGGAAGAAAGGCCGGGGCAACCTCGGCGTCGACGAGCAGCGTCTCGGCCGAGTTGCAGACGCCGGGGCGATCGACCTTGGCGTTGAAGGCGATCGCCCGCGCCATCCCGAGGTCGGCGTCCGAGTGGACGTAGACGTGGCAGTTCCCCGATGCCGCGTACATCACCGGCACGGTCGCGACCTCCTTCAGCGCGCCCTTCAGACTCTCTCCTCCGCGCGGGATCAGCAGGTCGACGACGCCCTCCTGGGTGGCGAGGTCGGCCAGATCCTCTCGGCCCGCTGCTTCGAGCAGAACCACGGCATCGGCGGGCAGCCCGACCTCGGCGACCGCGTCGCGGACGATCGCGGCGAGGGCGCCGTTGGAGCGCTCCGCGTAGCTGGAGCCGCGAAGGACGATCGCGTTGCCGCTCTTGATCGTCAGTGCGGCGCAGTCGACGGTGACGTTCGGGCGCGCCTCGTAGACGACGGCGACGACGCCGAGCGGCACCCGGACCTTGCGCAGGTCGAGGCCGTTGTCGAGCGTTCGCCGCTCGATCTCCTCACCGACCGGGTCAGGGAGTGCGGCGATCGCCCGCACCCCATCTGCGATAGCGGCGATCCGCTCGGTGTCGAGGGTGAGCCGGTCGCGCAGAGAGCTGCTGAGGCCGGCCGCTCGCTCGTCGGCGAGATCGGCGGCGTTGGCCTCGAGGATCATCGCCGTGCGCTCCCCCAGCATCCTCGCCGTCGCCACGAGCGCGGCGTCCTTTGCCTCGGTGCTCGCGCGGGCCAGATCGGCGGCCGCGTGCTTCGCCGCCAGACAGGCCTCAGCCACGCTTGTGATCGTCGTTGCCATCAGCGCCAAAGGGTAGCCGCGAAGCTAGATGATCTAGGCAAGGACGAAATAGTCGCGGTGGATCGCCTCGTCGGCGGCCCGCGGCATCAGCTCGCGAACATCCGCGCTCTTCATCCCCTTGATCCGCTCGACCTCGTCGGAGGAGTAGTTGCAGACGCCCTTTCCGATCAGCTCCCCCGAGGTCACGACCTCGACCGCGTCGCCGGCGCCGAAGCTGCCCTCGACGGCGACGATCCCGACGGGGAGCAGGCTCGACCCGCTCTCGCGCAGCACCCGCGCCGCCCCGGCGTCGATCGCCAGGCGCCCGTGGGTCGGCTTCGCGTACTTGAGCCAGAGCTTGAAGCTGGAGGCCCTCGCCGGCTGGGGCGCGAAGCGGGTTCCGACCGCTTCGCCGGCCGCGGCCGCCCTCAGCGTCCCCGGCGTCGTCCCGTTGCAGATCACGGCCGGAATCCCGGCCTCGCCGGCCATCTCCGCAGCGGCCACCTTGCTGCGCATCCCGCCCGACCCGAAGGCCGAGGTGCGATCGCCGATGTCGAGACCGGCTAGCTCACCGAAGTCGCTCACCTCGGAGACCAGCTCCGCCCCCGGATCCACCCTGGGGTCGGCGCTGTGGAGGCCGTCGATGTCGGTGAGCAGCACCAGCAGGCGCGCCTCGAGCAGGATCGCGACCTGGGCCGAGAGGAAGTCGTTGTCGCCAAAGGTGATCTCGTCGGTCGCGGTGGTGTCGTTCTCGTTGACGACCGGGACCACCCCCCACTCGAGCAGCCGCCGCAGCGTCTGGCGAGCGTTCAGGTAGTTGGTGCGGGCGGCGATGTCCGAGGCCGTCAGCAGAACCTGGGCCGCGTGGACCCCGTGTGGAGCGAGTCTCGACTCATAGGCGCGGAAGAGGTCACCCTGGCCGACCGCCGAGGCGGCCTGCAGCTCGTCCATCGCCGCCGGGCGCGACGGCAGCTCCATCAGGCGGATGCCGCGGGCGATCGCACCGGAGGTCACCATCACCACCCGCTCGCCCGCCGCCTCGAGCGCCGCCACCTGCTCACAGGCCCCGTCGAGGACGTCCGAGCGCAACTCTCCGCCGTCGGCGGCGACGATCGAGGATCCGAGTTTTACGACCAGGGTCATCGCGGGCAGTGTAGGAAGCGGGCCCTCAGCCCGGGTGCAGCTCGAACTCATGCTCGCCGATCCGGATCTCGTCGCCCGCCTCGAAGCCTGCCGTGCGAAGTGCCGCTAGGACGCCGATCTCCTTCAGCCTCTGCTCGAGGTAGCCGAGAGCCTCCTCGTTTGCGAGGTCGTGGCGCTCGACCAGCAGCTCGACCCCGCGGCCGGTGACGCGGAAGGCCCGGTCGCCCTCCGGCACGACGCTGTAGCCACCCTCGCCGACCGGCCTGTAGACGCGGTGCTCGGCGTCGAATCCTGCGGACGGCGCCGCCGCGGGCGCGGGGGCCCGGAGCTCGAGCTCCGCGGGCACCGAGGAGACGATCAGCCGCCGCAGCTCCTCGAGCCCGGCGCCGGTCGCCGAGGAGACCGGGAGCACCCCGATCACACGGTCGCCGACGCGGCCTCGCCACTCAGACGCCACCCGCTCGGCCTGCTCCGCGGATACGAGGTCGGCTTTCGAGAGGACGACGATCTCGGGGAGGGCGTCGAGCCCGCCCCCGTAGGAGGCGAGCTCAGCCCGCACGGTGGCGTAGGCGTCGACCGGGTCACCCTCCAGCGGGGCGATGTCGACGAGGTGGACGAGCACGGCGCAGCGCTCGACGTGGGCGAGGAACTCGTGCCCGAGCCCGGCTCCCTCGGCGGCCCCCTCGATCAGGCCGGGGATATCGGCGATCACCACCTGGCGGTCCAACTCCTCGATTGTGCCGAGGACCGGCTCCATCGTTGTGAACGGGTAGTCGGCGACCTTCGGCGCCGCCCGCGTCAGCCGCGCGATCAGCGAGGACTTGCCGGCGTTCGGCAGCCCGATCAGGCCGGCGTCCGCGAGCAGCCGCAGCCGCAACTCGATCCACCCCGCCTCGCCGCCGGTCCCGTTCTCGGCGAAGCGCGGCGCCTGCCGGGTCGAGGTGGCGAAGCGCTTGTTGCCATGACCACCGCGACCGCCGTGGGCGACGACCGCCAGCTGCCCCGGCTCGGTCAGATCGACCTCGGCGCCGTCGAGGGCGAGCACCGAGGTACCCGGCGCGACCGGGATCAGCAGGTCCTCTCCCCGAGCGCCGTGGCGGTTCGAGCCCTCCCCGTGGCGCCCGCGACCGGCGCGAAAGTGCTTGCTCCCCCGCAGGGCCCCGAGATCGCGCCGCGAGGCGTCGCAGACGAGGACGACACCTCCCCCGTGGCCGCCGTCTCCCCCGTCGGGTCCGCCTTTCGGTACGTGAGCCTCACGCCTGAAGGAAACGCACCCGTCCCCCCCACGTCCACCCTCGACGTAGATCTTGGCTCTGTCGAACAGCATGCGGGGAGGTTAGGAGGTGGACGCCGAGGGCCGAAGGCCCGCCGGAGGCAAATATTCATCGGGACGGGAAGTGAGGGCGCCCCGGAGATCGAAGCGCCACCGCGGGCCGGTCCGCCGGCCCCGGTCGTGGTTGGCCGATAGCCAGCCCCACGGCCGATGGCCATGCCGGCGTTGCGGCTACTCCTCGACGACGCTGATCATGCGGCCGCGGCGGGCCGGGGCGAAATCGACGACACCGGCGCGGGTCGCAAAGATCGTGTGGTCACGGCCGAGACCGGTGCCCTCACCCGGCCAGAAGCGGGTTCCGCGCTGGCGCACGATGATCTCGCCACCGCTGACGCGCTGGCCGGCGAAGACCTTGACGCCGAGCATCTTCGGGTTCGAGTCACGTCCGTTGCGGCTGGAGCCGAGTCCCTTCTTATGAGCCATCGCCGTCCTCCTTCTTCGCGGGCGGCTTCTTCGCCGCGGGCTTCTTCGCCGCCGACTTCTTCGCGGCGGGCTTCTTCGCCGCAGGCTTCTTCGCCGCGGGCTTGGCCGGCGCGGCCTTCGTCGCCGGCTTCTTCGCGGGCGGCTTCTTCGCCGCAGGCTTCTTCGCCGCGGGCTTCCGCGTCGGGGCCTCGGTCGCAGCCGCCGTCTTCACCTCGGCGCCAGAGGCTCGGGGTGCCGCCTTCGGCTCGGCCTCGGCCTTCTGCTTCGGCTCCGCCTTCGACGCCGCCGGCTTTCGGCTCAGCATCTTCAGCTCCGTCACCTCGAGCCGGGTCAGCTCCGAGCGGTGGCCGGCACGGCGCCGGTAGCCCTTCTTGGCCTTGTACTTGAAGATCTTGATCTTGGGACCTCGCAGGTGCTCTTCAACCTTCGCCTCCACCCTGACCTTCTCGAGACCGGAGGGATCGGCGATCACCTCGGAGTCGCGGAACATGACCGGGCGCAGGCTGATCTTGGCGCCCTCCGCGTCGGGCAGGCGGTCGACGATCAGGGCGGTGCCCTTCTCGACCTTGTACTGCTTGCCTCCGCTTTCGACTACGGCATACATGTCTGTTCCAGTCTCGGGATTCTCAGTCGTCTGTGTTCGTCGCGGGCGAACGGCCGCGACCACCTCGGCGGCCACGGCGGCGCCTGCCAGAGCCGGAGGATTCTAGCTGCTCGGACCCGTTGCCCGCCGCCGCCGCAGCGGCGTCTCCGTCGCCGTTGGCCGAGCTCGGCTCGACGCCCGGCAGCGATGCCACGGCCGCGGCCCGCTCGACCCTCTCGATTCGCACCAGCTTGCGCTCGCCGACGAAGGGCGCGCCGCCGCTGACGCTGACTATGTAGGAGTCGACCCGAGCGATCGCGTCATCGGCGTGGTACATGTGAGGCTCCTCGATCTGCACCAGGACCTCCTCGCCGACCTTGAACGGAAGTGCCCGCTCCTCGATCTTCTCCCTTTTCCCGGACTCGACCACCTCGAAGGTGTCGATCGGCAACGCCTCTCCCCCCTCGAAGTGGAACTGCTTGCCGGTCTCGGCCTCGAACTCGGTGAGCCCGCTCTCGGGATCGATCAGCTCCGCCGCAACCTTCGGGTTCACCCGGATCAGGAACGCCTCGGGCCTGGGGGCTTCGGCGACTATGTCATGGAGCTTCCGCAGCCCCTCCAGAGCCACCGTCTCGGCCGATACGACGACGCCCTCGCCCTCGCAGGTGGGGCAGCGGACGGTGAGGATCTCGCGGACTCCGTCGGTGACGTTCTGCCTCGTCATCTCGACCAGGCCGAGTGGCGAGACCTCGACCACATAGCTCTTGCTCTTGTCGGCGTCGAGCGCCTTGCGAAGGGTCTTCAGGACCTTGTCGCGGTTGCGCGCTCTCGCCATGTCGATGAAGTCGATGACGATGATCCCGCCGATATCACGCAGCCGCAGCTGCCTGACGACCTCGTCGGCAGCCTCGGTGTTGACGCGGGTGATCGTCTCCTCGAGCCCACCCTTGCCGCGGCCGGTGAAGCTGCCGCTGTTGACGTCGATCACCGTCAGCGCTTCGGCGTAGTCGATGATCAGATAGCCGCCGGAGGGCAGGTCCACGCGGCGGTTCAGGGTGGACTCGATCTCCTTGTCTATTCCGTACTTCTCGAACAGTGGCGTTCGCTCGGTGTAGAGCTCCACCCCTCCGACCAGCTCCGGCGCGGTGCGCTGGAAGAAGCTGGTGACGCGATCGAGCTGCTTGTCGGAGTCGATGATCGCCGCCTCGAAGTCGCTGAGGAAGACATCGCGCAGAACCCGAACCGGCAGATCCGCCTCCTGGAAGACCAGGGCCGGCGCCTTGACGTCGGTGGTGCGGCGCTCGAGGACCTCGTTGAGCTTGTGCAGGTAGCCGATCTCTCGCACGAAGTCGGTCTTCTTGGCGCCGTGGGCGGCGGTGCGCACGATCAACCCACCGGGCCCCTCGTAGGTGCGGTCGACCATCTTGCGAAGGCGGTCACGCTCGCTGTCGCCGAGTCGGCGGCTGACGCCGACGCCGCTGCCCTGCGGGGCGTAGACGAGGTAGCGACCGGCAATCGAGACGTTCATCGAAAGCCGCGCGCCCTTGGTCTTCAGTGGGTCCTTGACGACCTGGACCATGATCTCCTGGCCGGGCTTGATCAGCTCGTCGATGCGGCGGCCCTTGCCGCGGCCGCGCTTCGGCGCCTGCTCGCCCCCCGGAAGGACGATCTCGTCGACGTGGAGGAACCCGTTTCTCTCGAGGCCGATGTCGACGAAGGCGGCCTCCATGCCGGGAAGGACGTTGTCGACCTTCCCCTTGTAGATGTTGCCTACGATCGAGCGGCGACCGCGGCGCTCGACATAGAGCTCCGCCACCTCCCGCTTCGATCCCTGCTGTTTGGCTTCGAGCACGGCCACGCGCGTTTCGCCGCGGTCCGCGGAAACCAGAATTGTCTTCTTCATTTACCTCAGCTCAGTGGATGGGTCAGTACGCCCATCGGCTCTTCTGGCTGAGTCGCGCCTGCGTGTGAATGCTCTGAAGGATGCCCACCGCCAGGAATGTGGCGAGGACGGATGAGCCTCCGTAGCTCATCAGCGGTAATGGAATACCGGTGATGGGCATGATCCCGAGGCTCATTCCGACGTTGACGAAGACCTGGAACATCAGCATGGCGGCTATGCCGCCTGCGACCAGGGTCCCGTACAAGTTCTTTGAGAGCGTCACAACCCGCAGCGCCCGCCAGATGAGCAGGGCGTATAGGGATAGGACTAGCGCGGCCCCCATGAACCCGTAGCGCTCTCCGATCACCGCAAAGATGAAGTCGGTGGTGCGCTCGGGGACGAAATCTAGCCGCGTCTGTGTGGCCCTGTCTCCTCGGCCGGTCTTCTGACCGGAGCCGATGGCGATCTTGGCCTGAGACTGTTGATAGCCCGCCTTCGCGGGGTCCGCGCTTGGATGCAGAAAAGATGTAAGCCTTTCCTCCTGATAGCCCTTCAGCACGGGTGTGCCGATCATCGGGGCGACCACGAGTACTACAGTGACCATAGCGATAAGCCCGGCCGCGATGACTGCGAAGTGTGTCCATCGGATCCCGGCGAAGAACATGACCGACAGCGTTATGACCCCGTAGACCAGCGAGGTCCCGAGGTCGGGCTGGAGGAAAACGAGGGCCGCGGGGGCCATCCCGAGGACGAGATAGCGGATCGTCCTGCGTACCGGCGATCCGCGCCTGGCCCCGTCGATGACGAACCCCGCCAGGGCCAGCGCCAGAAGCACCTTCCCGAGCTCTGACGGCTGGAAGCTGAAGAAGGGAAGGTTGAATGCACGGCGCGAGCCGCGTGCCGCGAACCCGAAGACGAAGACCATCGAGACGCTGACGCAGAGGAATGTGTAGATGCCGACCCTCAGCTCGCGAAAGCGCGAGTAGTCGATCCGGGTCAGCAGGATCATCCCGACGATCCCGAGACCGGCGTAGATCGCCTGGCGCTCGACGTAGTAGTAGCGGTTACCCGGGATGTCGCCCAGCGTCGCCTGGGCGAGCGTGAAGATGCTGAACCCGATCAGGGCGATCGCGGAGAGCGCCATGACGCCGTCCACGTAGGGCAGGCCGAGGCGCTCGGCGATGCCGGGGCGGGTCGTGAACGGCTCCGGGCGGGCGTGGGCGGCGCGGGTCGCGTGCATCATCCGGGGCTGCCGCCGTTGACGCCGCTCGAGGAGGCGCGGGCGTTGTAGTAGGCGGAGAGGATCGACAGCGCCGCGGGGGCGGCCGAGTCGGCGCCGAACCCGCCCTGCTCGATCGTCACCGCGGTGACGATCTTCGGGTTCGGGTACGGCGAGAGGACGATGTACCAGGACTGGTCGGCATACGGAGGCCGCTGAGCGGTGCCGGTCTTGCCCGCGACGGGTATCGGGAAGCCGCCGAAGACACCGTAGGAGGTGCCGCCCGGTGCCTGGGCGGCTTCGTGCAGGCCCTCGAGGATGGTGGAGCGGAAGCCCGGGTCGATGTGGACGTGGCGGCGCGGACCGGGGTCGATCTCCTGGACGACGCGCCCGGCGGAGTCATCGATCTCCATGCCGACATGCGGGGTCGGAACGGTTCCCCCGTTGGCAACCGTCGCGTAGGCGATCGCCATCTGCAGCGGATTGGTCTGCAGGTCGGTCTGCCCGGTCGCGAGCTGGATGTTGTCGCCTGCCGACCAGGGGCGGTCGGTCAGCCCCTTCCTGTAGAGGCGGTCGCGCCACTTCCGGGTCGGCAAGAGGCCCTTCGCCTGCTCCGGCAGGTCGAGTCCCGTCGGGCGGCCGATCCCCAGCCTGTACGCCCACCTCTGCAGGGCTCCCGTGTTCCACATCTTCAGGCCGAGCGTGTAGAAGAAGACGTCGGAGGACACCTGCAGCGCCGGTACCAGTGTCAGCGGGCCGTAGGCCGCTCCGCCGGCATTCTGGAACGACTCGCCGCCGATTGTCAGCGAGCCGCCGTCGTAGATCGTCGTCGAGGGCGTGATCACGCCGCTGCTGAGAGCCGCCATCGCCGTGATCAGCTTGAAGGTCGAGCCGGTGGGATAGAGGCCGGAGGAAGCCCGGTCGGCGAGCGGCGCCGAGATCGGGTCGCGGAACAGAGCGTCGACCTGGGACTGCGTCATCGGGCGCGTGAATACGGACGGGTCGTAGGTGGGAAACGAGCCCATCCCGAGGATCTCACCGGTGCGGACGTTCATGGTCACGAATCCGCCCGGCAGGCCCCTCGCCGCCAGCGCCCCCTCGCCGGCGGCCTGAACAACCGGGTCGATCGTCAGCTTGAGGTTGTCTCCCGGCTGGGGTTGCGTGTAGCTCAGCTGCCCTCCCGGAGTGGGGATCCCGAGCGAATCGACCTGGTAGCGGCTCAGGCCCGGAGCGCCACCGAGATTGCGGTCGTACTCGTACTCGACACCACCCTTGCCGACCTGGTCCCCGGGCTTCAGGCCCCGATAGCGGGGCTGCTTCAGCTCGGTCGAGTCGATCTCACCGACGCTGCCGAGCAGGTGGGCCGCGAGACTCCCCTGCGGATAGCGCCGGATGTAGACGGACTGGACCTCGACGCCGGGGAACTTTTCCCGGTTCTCCTGCAGATAGAAGATCAGGGTGTGACCGACGTCCTGGCGCAGGGTCACAGGCGCGACGGCAGACACCTGGAGACCATCACGCAGGGTCACTCGCACCTTGTGCAGCGACATGTGGGCGAGCCGGCCGAGCCGCGCCAGCTCCCGGCGACGCTCGGCCGGGTCCGCCGGCAGCTTCTGCGGATTGACCTGCAGGGCAAGCGATGTGCGGTTGCCGACGAGCACCCCGCCGCTGCGGTCTAAGACCTCCCCCCGAGGGGCCAGGACGCGCACCTCGCGGGTGCGGTTGTTGTTGGCCTCGGCGAGATACTTGTCGCCGGAGAGGACCTGCAGGAACCAGAGCCGGAAGAAGATGACCGCGAACAGAGCCAGCCCGATCCCGGCCATGATCGCGACCCGCAGGGTGAGGCCGGAATACAGAGGGGGGCGCCTGTCGTCGGGGCGGATGTACATCGCGCCTACGCTCCCAGCACCGTGGGTCCGGGGGTGCGCCGGCGCAGGGAGCGCTCGGTGATCAGCGCCGGGCGCAGGATCCGGCGGATGAGGATGAAGATCGGCCAGCCGAGGAAGAACGCGTAGATGCTCTTGACGAGGATGTCGCGGACGACGAGGATGCTGAGGGGGGCGTCGACGCCGAGCATCAGCTGGATCGCGCCGAAGGCCAGCTCGGCGAACAGGGTCAGTCCCATGCACAGCAACGGCGCCGTCAGGGAACTGGTGATGTCGAAGCGCTCGCGGTAGAGGCCGGCGAGGTAGCCGACGCTCAACAGCACCAGCGAGCTCGCCCCCAGCGGAGCCACCAGCAGGCAGTCGACCAGAAGGCCGACGGAGAAGCCGCTGACAGCCCCGGTCATGCTGCCGCCGAGCAGGCCGAGCGAGACGACAAGCGCCGGGAGGATGTCGGGGCTCACATGCAGCAGCTCGACCTGTGAGAAGAAGGAGAGCTGCAGGAGGACACCCGCGAAGACGACCAGGACGAGGCGCGCCCCGATCTTCGGGGTGACGATCATCAGCGGCTACCGCCCGTGAGGACCTGGAGCAGCTCGAGGCTGCGCATGTCCGCGAACGGCCGCATCTGCACCCTCTGGCTCGCCTCCTGCGCTGCCAGCGATGCCTCGGTGACGCGGCCGACCGGGATGTTCGGCGGGTAGCGGGAGGACAGGCCCTGTCCGCGCCATCCGGCCGTGACCACCGTCTGACCCCGCCCGATTCGCTTCGAGGAGTCGAGGAAGCTGAGGGAGAGACCCTCGGGGTTGCCGATCTCGGGCTTGATCACTCCCTGGACACCGCTGGGCACGACCTTTCCGGTGACGGCGCTTTCGGGATCGGTGATCAGCCTCACCTGGGCGGTGGAGCCGGTGGCCGAGAGGACCGAGCCGACGAGACCGTCGCCGTTGATGACCGGATCGTCGACTCGGACTCCGTCCCCGGTCCCCTTGTCGATGGTCACGCTCGAGTACCAGATGGTGGGCGAGCGGGCGATGACCCGGCCGGTCACCGTCTCATACCCGGACGGGATCACCGGAGCCAGCCCGACGAGCTTGCTCAGCTGGGCATTGCGCTGGAGTGCGACCTGGCCGGCGGCGACCTGGCGTCGCAGCTGCTGAACCTCGCTGCGAAGGCGGTCGTTCTCACCGCGTGCGGCAAAGGTGTCGTCGACCCAGTTGACGAGGTCGCGGGCCGGCTTCAGCGCCCGGTCGGCGACTTCTTGAAGCGGCCCGAAGACCGTGCTGACGCCGCGCTGAAAGCCACCCGACGTCTGGCCGTAGGTGACCGTCAGCAGCGCGAACGAGCTGATGACCAGCAGAGCCAATACCGCCCTACGGCGGCGAACTTGCTTTCGGTACACGGTTCCGACCTAATCTGGAGGCAGGGGCTGAAGAGGAGCTAAACAACTCGCCTCGACCCTGAATTCTTGCTGGTACGGTGGATCGCTTCGAACTCCTCAAGCGAGATCCCCGATCCGACCGCTACGCATGTCAGAGGTGACTCTGCCAGCTGGCACGGCATCTGGCACTCATCGCGCAGGCGCTGTTCGAGTCCTTGCAGCAGGGATCCGCCGCCCGCAAGCGTGATTCCGCGGTCCATGATGTCCCCGGCCAGCTCGGGTGGGGTGCGATCGAGTGTGTCCTTGACCGCGGCGATGATCTGGCCGACCGGCTCCGCGAGAGCCGCGCGCACCTCCTCGGAGCTCAGCGTGATCGTGCTCGGCAGCCCGGAGACGAGGTCGCGGCCGCGGATCTCGGCGCGGACCTCCTCCGGCAGCGGCGCGGCCGAGCCGGCCTCCAGCTTGACCTCCTCGGCGGTCTGCATGCCGATCATCAGCTTGTGGGTGTGCTTGCAATAGTTGACGATCGCTTCATCGAGCTCGTCTCCACCGACCCGGATCGACTGCGAGACGACGATCCCGCCGAGCGAGATCACCGCCACCTCGCTGGTGCCGCCGCCGATGTCGACGATCATCGACCCTGTCGGCTCGCCGACCGGTAGGCCCGCTCCGATCGCCGCCGCCATCGGCTCCTCGATCAGGTAGGCGCTGCGAGCCCCCGCCGAGAGGCACGCCTCCTCGACCGCGCGCTTCTCCACCCCGGTCACGCCCGAGGGAACGCAGACGACCACCCGCGGGTGGGCGAATCGGTTCTGGTGGACCTTCTTGATGAAATGGCGAAGCATCTGCTCGGTGACGTCGAAATCCGCGATCACGCCGTCCTTGAGCGGGCGGATCGCGGTGATCGTTCCCGGAGTCCGCCCGAGCATCCGCTTCGCCTCGACCCCAACCGCGTGAACCTCGCCGGTACGGGAGTCGATGGCGACCACCGAGGGCTCCGAGAGGACGATTCCGCGGCCGCGCACGTAGACCAGCGTGTTGGCCGTGCCGAGGTCCACCGCCATGTCGCGGCCGCCTAGTCCTGTGAGGTAGCTGAGTACGCCCATGATCGGGTTGGGTCACTGCGATAGGGGAGGTCCCTGCTCTCCAAACAGACGGTTGAGAACCGCCTGGCGGGTCGCCGGGTTGCGTTTCGGGCGAAGCGCTCAAACAAGTCTAGCGGACGGTTCCGCGCCCACAATTTGCGGCAATTGGCGTGTGAATCAGCACTAATAGAGCAGCTCCGGTGCGAGCTCGAGCAGCAGTCCGACCGGCAGCCCGATCACGTTGGAGACGTCGCCCTCGACGGCCGTGACCAGGGTCGAGCCGAGCCCCTGGATCGCGTAGCCGCCGGCTCTGTCGCGCCACTCGCCCGAGGCGATGTAGCGGTCGACCTCCTCGCTCCCGAGCTCACGGAAGGTGACCTGCGAGGAGCAGGAGCCGACTCGCTCCTGCTCCTCACCCGGCCCGAGAACAGCGAGCCCGCTCAGCACCTGATGGGTTCGCCCTGAGAGCGTCGCCAAGAACTCGCGTGCCCGAACCGCGCCGGCCGGCTTGCCGAGCGCCCGCCCGTCGATTACGACGTCGGTGTCGCAACCGATCACCAGCGCCCCCGCCTCGGCCACTGCCCTGGCCTTGGCGAGGGCATTGAGGGGCACCTCGAGAAAGGGATCGCCGCCACCGAGCTCGGGCACGTCGGCGGGACGCACCTGGAAGCCGATGCCAAGCCGCTCGAGGATCTCCCGGCGCTGCGGCGAGCGGGAGGCGAGGGTTACTCGGAGAGCTCCGGGAACCAGATCGCGATTTCGCGCTCGGCGGATTCGTCCGAATCCGACCCGTGGACCATGTTGAAGGTGACCTCGAGGGCGAAGTCGCCGCGGATCGAACCCGGCGCGGCCTCGACCGGGTTGGTCGCCCCGATCAGCCCTCGCGCGGCGGGAACCGCCTCTGGGCCCTCGAGAACCGCCGCGACCAGGGGGCCGCCGGTGATGAAGGAGACGAGTTCGCCGAAAAACGGCTTCTCGGCGTGCTCGGCGTAGTGCTCGTGGGCGATCGCCTCGTCAGCGATGAGCAGCTTCAGGGCCCTGATCCGAAGCCCCTTGCGCTCGAATCGCGACAGCACCTCGCCGGTGAGGGCACGCTCGAAGGCATCGGGCTTGACCAGGACCAGGGTGCGCGACATCAGCTCTTGGGCGCCTCGCCGTCACCGGCGGGCTCCTCGTCGTCTCCGGAATCGGGAACCGGTGCGGTGCGCCGCGAGGGCGGCTTGCGCTCGCGCGAGGGGCGCGGTGAGCCGCTCTGCGCCTTGGTCCTGCGCGAGGGCTCACGGGACTCCCTGGCCTTCGGCGGCTCCGGCTCGGACGCGGCGTTGATCTCCTTCTCCTCGTCCTCCGCCGGCATCTGCTCGGGCCGGCGGGAGCTGCGCCGCTTCGGCTTCGGCTCCTGCGGTCCCTCGCGCTCCCGCTGGACGCGGTCGGAGCCATCCGGGGGGCGCGAGGCAGCCTTGCGCGACCCCTCCGTCGCCCGGTCCTGGCGCCCTCGTCCCGGCAGGGCCGACTCGCAGTAGGGGCAAAGCGACCAGCGCGGGTCGACCGGCTTGCCGCACGAGTGGCAGGGGTCCTTGAGGCGGCGCTGGCAGTTGGGACAGCGCAGGAAGTTCTTCTCCACCGGGTACTCGCAGTTGGGGCAGGAGAGCTCGGTGAGCTGGCGCACCCGCAGCGCCGAGGCCTTCATCTCGATCTCGCGCTCACGGGCGTCCTCGATGAACTCCGGTGGGCGGACGATCACGTAGACAATCGTCCCGATGTAGGGGAAGAACGACGCTGCCGTGGCGCAGGCGACCAGAACCGGATCGGTGATCCGACGGCGGGCGTCGAGATACGTGTAGACGATCAGCGCCAGCCAGACGACGACCAGCATCAGCACGAAGAGGCTGACGGCTAGGTTGAGGCCGCTGTTGGAGATGCCGAAGAGGGCTATGGGCATGGGATCACCCGCCTTGGCGGGACGGGCAGTCTACTTCGTCGCGGCCGGCGCCAACCCCAGCCCCGGCGCGGCGGTCGCGACCTTTCAGAGGAACGTTCTCCCGAAGAGGAACCCGATCCCGAAGAAGACGAGGATCACGATCGCGACGACCGCAGCGACCAGGCCCATCATCGAAAGAAGCTCATAGCGGGCTTCGCGGTCCACGACGGAATCGTCGCACAGCCTCCACGAAACCGTGGCGCCGGCCGCCGAGGCGGGTTATGATCGTTGCGTGGGACGGGGGAAGAGAACGCTTGCAGGTGGGTTCGCGGCCGCTCTGGCGGCGGCGGCGCTGGCCTCGGTGGCGGCGGCCGGGAGCATCTCGGATCCCCCCGGCGACCTGATCACCGATGCCCCCTCCTCGCTTCAGAATGCCGATGTCGACCTCCGCCACGTCTCGGTCAAGCGTGCAAACGGGAAACTCGTCTTCACGATCTCGGTCACGGGTTCCATCCGAAGGGCTGTCGGCAACGGAAGGGCCGCCCCGGCGATCGCCATCTTCAAGGCCCCGAAGGCGTGGATCGTCCAGCGCAAGGGCGGCAAGTACGGCGTCTTCTACGCGGGCAATCGCCTCGGCGCCAACGTCGCGGTGGCCATGCCCGACGATCACACGGTGAACATCACCTTCAAGACCGCCGCGATCGGCAACCCGGGCGGCTTCACCTACCACGTGACGACAGGGGCCTGCACCGTCTACGACGTCGCGCCGAACTCGGGCCTGGCGGCGTCCAGGGTCGCCCGGCGCTGCTGAAGCGCCGCCGCGCCGGCCCCTCTCGGAGTCCGGCGGGTTTCTGAATCAACCACCTAGCGTGAGCTCAGCGTCTCCCTGGCGGAGGCAAGCAGCAGGTGAGAGCCCGCGATCACCAGGACGGCACCCCGGCGCATCGCCTCGGACCGTGCGGCCGCCAGGGCCTCGGCAGGCTCTGGTTCGGCCGAGGCCGCGAGGCCGGCCTCCTCGGCGAGGGCGACGAGCTCGGTCGCAGGCCAGGCGCTGGCGCCGGGACGGCCCGACGCCAGCAGCCGGCGCGGATCGAGCTCGGTGCACACCACCGCCACCAGCGAGGGGGAAAGCGCCCTGAGCATCGCCGCGGCGTCCTTGTCGGCGAGGATCGCGAGACAGCCGATGACCGGGCGGCCCTCGCTGATGCCGGGGAGCGCCTCGGCGAGCGCGGCGGCGCCGTCGGCGTTGTGGGCGGCGTCGATTACGGTCGGTGGGTCCTCGGCGATCCGCTCGAGCCGCCCGGGGATCTCGAGCCCTGACCCGACCTCTCGAACGGCATCGGCGTCGAGCTCGCCGAGAAAGGCGCCCGCGGCGGCGCAGGCCAGCGAGAAGTTGCGGCGCTGAAACGGCCCCTGGGCGCGCACCGGTATGCCGGCGCCGGGGTCCTCGGGTGCCCGCACCAGCCTCGCCCCCCTCTCCGCCGCCGTGCGCTCGGCAATTGCCGCGACCTCCTCACCGAGGCGCCCGACGACCAGGGTCGAGTGGTCGCGCAGGACTGCGAGCTTCTCGGCGGCGATCTCGGTCTCGGTCTCCCCGAGCCAGTCGGTGTGGTCGAGCCCGACCGAGGTGAGGACGGTGACCTTCGAGGGGATGACGTTGGTCGCGTCGAGGCGCCCGCCGAGCCCCGCCTCGATCACCCCGGCGCCGACCCTCGCTGCGGCGAGGGCGACGAACGCCGCCGCCGTCGCAAGCTCGAACTGGGTCACGACCTCACCCGCATCGAGCGAGCGATTGACGACCTCGGCCGCCTCCGCGGTGCGCTCGACCGAGGCCGCGAACGCCTCCGGGCCGATCTCCTCGCCGTGGATCAGCACCCGCTCGGACCAGCGCGAGACGTGCGGCGAGAGGCAGGCGCCGGCGCCGACCCCGTGCGCTTCGAGCAGCGCCGCGATCATCCGCGTCACCGAGGACTTCCCGTTGGTGCCGACGACGTGGACGGAGGCAAAGCGGTGCTGCGGCTTGCCAAGGACCGTCGTCAGCGCGTGCATCCGCTCGAGCCCCAGCTTCCAGCCGATCGGCTGCAGTGAGCTGAGGCAAGCCTCGGGGTCGAACGCCTCTGGCCTCTGACCTCTGACCTCTAACCCCCGAGCTCCTCGAGCTCGGCCCTGTAGCGCTCGAGCTTTGCCCGCTCCTCCTCGACAACATCCGTCGGCGCCTTGGCTACGAAGCGCTCGTTTCCGAGCTTTCCCTCGGCGCGGGCGACCTCGGAGCGCAGCTCCCGGCGGCGCGCCTCGAGGCGCACCTCGACCGCGCCGGCGTCGAGCTCGGGCGATTCCAGCACCTCGACCGGTCCGATCGCAGCGACGACCTCGCCGCTGCCGTCACCGAAGCGAAAGCGCGAGAGCCGGCCGACGAACTCGGGCGGCGGCTCCGCATCGACCCTGGCTTCGAGGACCGCGGCAGCGGGGACGCCGGCTAGATCGCGCCAGGCCCGCAGGCTCCGGGTCAGCCGGAGTCCGGCCTCGACCGCGGATTCGGCCTCGGCATCGACCAGCGACGCATCGGTTCGCGGGAAGGGGTGCACGGCGAGGTGCCCCTCGCGCGCCGGGTGGAAGCTCCAGATCTCCTCAGTGACGAAGGGCATGATCGGGTGAAGCAGGGCGAGCATTCGCTCGAGCGAGCGCAGCAGCACCGCCGAGACCACGGCCTCGCCCTCGTAGAGCCGAGGCTTGACGATCTCCAGGTACCAGTCGCAGAACTCCGACCACAGGAACGAGTAGGCCTCCTGGGCGGCATGGGCGAAGTCGTAGGCCTCGAGCTTCGCGGTTACCGATTCGATCGTTCGCTCGAGGCGAGACAGGATCCAGCGATCTTCGAGCACCAACTGCGCGGCAGGGTCAGGCCCCTCAAAGAACAGCGCGGCAGGGTCAGGCCCCTGCCGCGGATTCGCGAGGGATGGGGCATCGGTCGACGCCGCCCCTCCACGAGCCGCCGCAGGAACTTGGTCCTGCGGCGCAGTGATATTTATCAATATCAACCGACTCGCGTTCCAGAGCTTGTTGGCGAGGTCGCGGCCCTGCTCGACCTTGGCGTCGGAGTAGCGCACGTCCTGGGTGGATGACATCGCGAGCAGGCCGAACCGAAGGGCGTCGGCGCCGTGGACGTCGATCTCCTGCAGTGGGTCGATTCCGGTCCCCAGGCTCTTCGACATGCGCCGCCCGTCGCGGGCCTGAATCACCGAGTGCACGTAGACGTCGCTGAAGGGGATATCGCCGGCGAACTCGATCCCGGTCATGATCATCCGCGCGACCCAGAGGAAGAGAATCTCGCGGGCGGTGGTGAGAAAGTCGGTCGGGTAAAAGGCGCGCATCTCCGCTGTGTCCTCGGGCCAGCCGAGGGTCGCGAACGGCCAGATCGCCGAGCTGAACCAGGTGTCGAGGACATCGGGGTCCTGGCGCAGCTGGCCGGCGCCGCACCCGGGGCAGCTCCCGGGCTCGGCCTCGGCGACGATCGTCTCGCCGCAGGAATCGCAGTACCAAACCGGTATCCGGTGGCCCCACCAGAGCTGGCGCGAGACGCACCATGGGCGGATGTCTCGCATCCAGTCGAGGTAGACCCGCTTCCACTGCGCCGGCGCGATCCTGACCTCGTCGCGCTCGACGGCCTCGATCGCAGGCTCCGCCAGCTCGTCCATGCGGCAGAACCACTGCAGCGAGATCAGCGGCTCGATCCGCTCGCCCGAGCGGTGTGAGAAGGGCACCGAGTGCGTGTAGGGTTCCTCCGCGCGCAGCGCGCCCTCCTCGCGCAGCGCCGCGACCACCGCCTCCTGCGCCTCGGCGGCGCTGAGGCCGGCGAAGCGTTCCCCCGCCTCCTCGGTCATGCGGCCGTCCTCGCCGATGACGCTGATCTCCTCGAGCCCGTGGGCGCGGCCTATCTCGAAGTCGTTGGGGTCGTGCCCCGGGGTGATCTTCAGCGCCCCGGTGCCGAACTCGGGGTCGACGTGCTCGTGGGCGATGATCGGCAGCCGGCGCCCTGCCAGCGGCAGGATGCAGTGGCTTCCGAGCAGGTCGCGGTAGCGCTCGTCGCCCGGATTGACCGCCACCGCGGTGTCGGCGAGCATCGTCTCGGGCCGCACCGTGGCGACCGTCAGCACGCGGTCGGAGCCCTCGATCGGGTAATCGATCGAGAAGAGCGTGTCGGTGACCTCGCGGTTTTCCACCTCGAGGTCGGAGATCGCCGAGCGCGAGCCCGGATCCCAGTTGACGAGGTAATTGTCGCGATAGATGTAGCCCTTCTCGTAGAGCGAGACGAAGACCCGGTGGACGGCGGTGACGTAGCCCTGGTCGAGGGTGAAGCGCTCGCGCTCGTAGTCGCAGGAGGCGCCGAGGCGCTTGTACTGCTCGACGATCCTCGACCCGTGGTGCTCCTTCCACTCCCAGACACGCTCGGCAAAGGCGTCGCGCCCGATGTCGTGGCGCGAGACCCCCTCGGCCTTCAGCTCCTTCTCGACCACCGCCTGGGTCGCGATCCCGGCGTGATCAGTGCCGAGGATCCAGAGCGTGTTGCGACCACGCATCCGCTGCATCCGCACGAGCGCGTCCTGCATCGAGCCGTTGAGCGCGTGACCCATGTGGAGGACGCCGGTGACGTTCGGCGGCGGAATCGCCACCGAGTAATTCTCCTCCGGGCTGCCCTCGGCCGGCGGATGGAAGTAGCCGCCCTCCATCCACTCGGCGAACACCCGCCGCTCGACCTCGGAGGGGTCATAGCGGGTGGTCTTCTCGAGTCTTTCGCGGCGGGAGTCGGGCACGGGCGGCGAGTTTAGTTTTCCGATCGCTCCCGATGACGAACGCCTCGGGGAGAGTGGGATCCCCGACGACGAGTGAACGGTCGAGGTCGCATCGGCCGCAATCGGCCTCGGCCGCGAACTCGGCCTGGCGACAATCGCAAGCAGGGTCGAGTCACCCGGGCAGCTCGCCAGCCTGCGAGACCCCGGCTGCCGCTTCGCGAAGGGGTTCCTGCTCTCGGACCCGATGCCCGCGGAGGCGATCGAGGACAGGATGACCGTCGCCGGATCTAGGCTGATTCCTCGGTCAGCTCGTCGTCGGGGCCGATGTCCTGCTGAGCCGCCTCGGTGACCAGCGTCGGCCGTCGCGACTGCTCGATCGTCTCCCTGGTGACCACGCACTTGGTCACGTCGCGGCGCGAGGGGAGCTCGAACTGGACGTCCTGAAGGGTCGACTCGAGGATCGAGCGCAGCCCGCGGGCTCCGGTTTCGCGCTCGAGCGCCTTGTCGGCGATCGCTGAGAGCGAGTCCTCGGCAAAGACGAGTTCGATGTCGTCGAACTCGAAGAAACGCTGGAACTGGCGGGTGAGCGCGTTGCGCGGCTCGGTCAGGATCGTGATCAGGTCGTCGCGGCTGAGCTGGTGGATCGAGGCGACGACGGGAAGCCGGCCGATGAACTCGGGGATCAGGCCGTACTCCATCAGGTCCTCGGGCAGGCAGTGCTCAAACCACTCTCCGGTGTCGCGTTGCTCCTTCGAGTGGATCGCGGCGCCAAAGCCGATGCCGTGGTCGCCCAGGCGCCGCTCGATCACCTTGTCGAGCTCGGCGAAGGAGCCACCGCAGATGAAGAGGATGTTGGTCGTGTCGATCGTCAGGAACTCCTGATGGGGGTGCTTGCGGCCCCCCTGCGGCGGAACCGACGCACTGGTGCCCTCGAGGATCTTCAGCAGCGCCTGCTGGACCCCCTCGCCGGAGACGTCGCGGGTGATCGACGGGTTCTCGGACTTGCGGGCGATCTTGTCGATCTCGTCGATGTAGATGATCCCCGTCTCGGCCTTCTTGACGTCGAAGTCGGCGGCCTGGATCAGCTTCAAAAGGATGTTCTCGACGTCCTCGCCGACGTATCCGGCTTCGGTCAGCGCGGTCGCGTCGGCGATCGCGAAGGGGACGTTGAGGATCCGGGCGAGCGTCTGCGCAAGCAGGGTCTTGCCGCAGCCGGTCGGGCCCAGCAGGAGGATGTTCGACTTCTCCAGCTCGATCTCGGCATCCTCGGCCTGGCTCATCTGGACGCGCTTGTAGTGGTTGTAGACGGCGACCGAGAGAGCCCGCTTGGCGTGCTCCTGGCCGACCACGTACTCCTCGAGCACCTCGTGGATCTCGCGCGGCTTCGGCAGGTTCTCCAACTCGAACGCCGGAGGGGCGGTCAGCTCCTCATCGATGATCTCGTTGCAGAGATCGATGCACTCGTCACAGATGTAGACCCCGGGGCCGGCGATCAGCTTCTTGACCTGACGCTGCGACTTCCCGCAGAAACTGCAGAGGAGCTGCTCGTTGGAATCTGTCGGGCGTGCCAGGGGACTCTCCTCCTAGGGCTAGTTTTGGACCAGCCGGCGCAGCAAGCTTAGGGACAGCGCTGCACCGGCCTTGTGGCATCGCTCTTACTCCACCCGTCGCCTCGACCCTGCCGGCGGGTCAAAACTTGCTCGCTCGCCGCGGGCCGCAACGGTCGGTTCAGCCGCAGGCCCGGAGCCGGCTCAACAGGGCGAAAACGGGTTTGGCCGGTTGCCGGCGCCGCAGTTGCCGCTGCCCTCATCGCGGAAGTTGCCCTTGGGGTTCCGCAGGACGACGTTGCCGAAGAGGCGGTTGCCATCGGAGCTGGGGTCGAGGTGGACGCCATAGGAACCGTTGTCGACCACAATGTTGCCGCTGATCAGCACACCGTCGGAGTTGTGGACGAAGATCCCGCTCGGGACGCCCTCGCCGCCGATCCGATTGTCGTGGATCCGGTTCCCCTTGAAGCGCAGGTCACCGCCGGCCGAGTCCTCGATGATGATCCCGCGGTTGCTGCCGAATGCCTCGTTGTCGCTGACTCGGAGGACGCCGGTCCCGGTCGAGCTGATCCCGCCGATATAGATGACCGAGTCGCTGAAGCCGTGCCCTCGATTGCCGATCACGTCGATCCGCTCGCTGCCGAAGACGTTGATCCCGTACTCGGCGTCGCAGGTGTCGCGCACGGAGATATCAACCGCGCGGCCGCTCGGCAGGCCGCTGAAATCCACCTCCGAGGGGAAGTTGCCGAAGCCCTCGTCGGCGCCGACCGAGGTGAGGTGGCGAAGCGTCACTCCCCCGTGGCGGACGAGGATGGTCGCCCGGGTCGAGCAGAGACCATCGATCAGCGGCCGCCGCTCCCGCGCGGCTCCGACCAGCCGGATTCGGTGCTCGATCGTGATCGCGCCGCGGTAGTGACCGCGGTGGACGACGAGCGTGTCTCCGTCGCGCGACGCGGCGAGCTTTGACTTCAGCTCACCGGGGTGGACCTGGAGCGTCCGGCCCCCGGCGCCGGCGGCCGCGCCCTCTGAGAACGGAAGCAAGAGCAGCAAGGTCGACGCGAGCAGGAGCGACGCACCCGACCGAATCGAGAACTCCCTGGCATTCACTGGGAGAAGCCTAATACGGTTGCCGGGCATGGCGGACGAATTACGGGTCGAGCCGATCACCGAGGAGCAGTTCGAGGCGCTGCTGCCGATGATCGCCGCCTACCAGCGCTTCTACGAGGTCTCGGACATCGACACCGCCCGCAACCGTGAGTTCTTCCGCCGCTTCATCGGGCCGAGCGAGGATGGCCTCCTACTCGGAGCCTGGAGCGGTGGCCAGCTCGTCGGCTACGCCTGCCTCTACTGGTTCTTCAGTTCCACCGAAGCGGCGGAGACGGTGCTGATGAACGACCTCTTCGTCGACCCCTCCCGTCGCGGCGGCGGCGTCGGCAGGGCACTGATCGCCGCGAGCGCAGGGGTCGCCCGCGACCGCGGCGCCCACCACCTCGAGTGGAACACGGCGCCCGACAACCACACCGCACAGCGCCTCTACGACTCGACCGGCGCCGAGCGCTCGACCTGGATCAACTACGAGATCCGTACCTGAGCCCCCGGCGGCGACCCCGAAACGGGCCCAACGGGCGTCGAGTGGACGACATCCCTCGAATAGTGAGGTCAATCGTCCACTCGACCCGGTGGTTCAGGTCCACCGAGTCGGAGTTCAGGCGAGGGTGCGCTGCAGGAACTCGGCTTCCTTGGAGACCGTCCACTCGAAATCGGGGCCGCGGTAGATGTCGAAGTGGCGGCCGGGAAAGCTCAGAAGCTCGCCGCGGGGTGCCTGCTCGGAGGCCTTTCGCGCCGGCGCCGGCGGCGTGATCGTGTCGGCGTCGCCGACGATCACCAGAAGCGGGCAGCGGACCCTCTTCGCCTCGCGGCCGGGGCTGTAAGAGCCGAAGCGCAACATGATCCGGGCGGGGGTCGAGTTGCGGAAATCGAAGCCTTCCGGATACATCGCCGGGTAGGCCGCGTCTGCGTCGTCGCTGGTCATCGCCGCCAGCGTCCCGGGCGGACCGACGATCGGCATCCGGTGGCCCCGGCCGAACAGGGACCCGACCTGATCGCGGATTCCGGCCAGGGCCAGCAGCGAGACGCGGACCGGCCCGGCCTCCTTCAGCGTCGCCGGACCGCTGGAGTTCGGGACCTGGGAGACGACCGCGGCGACACAATCGTCGTGGGCGGCCACCCAGATCACGTGACCGCCGCTGAACGAGGACCCCCAGAGCGCGATCCGGTCGGGGTCGACGCTCTCGAGCGTGCGGGCGTGGGCGACCGCGGACTGCCAGTCCTCATGCTGGCGGCCGATGTCGATCAGCTGGCGTGGCTCACCGGTCGAGGTGCCGAAGTGGCGGTAGTCGAAGACCAGCGCCGCCATCCCCGCTGCTGCGAAACGCTCGGCGAAGGCGTCGAGCCGGCCCTCCTTGCACGCCCCGAAGCCGTGCGCCATGACGACGCACGGGACCCTCTCGCCACCCTCCGGAGGCGGGTAGAGCCAGCCACTGCAGCGCCCGCCGCCGGAGGGGAAGCTGATATCGAGGCGGTTCGGCATCGCGGCAGTCAATCAGCTGTAGCGATCCCAGCGGCGCAGCGAGGGCTCGGGGTCTGCCGGGACTCCGCGGCGGTGGATCTCGAAATGCAGGTGGCACCCGACGGTGATCGCGTTTCCGGATTCTCCGACGGCGCCGATCCGCTCGCCGGTTCGCAACCGCTCGCCGAGCCCGACCCGGGCCGGTCGCGGCAGGTGGGCGTAGAAGTAGCTGCGGCGTTCTCCGAGCCCGTGGACGAGAACGTAGTTTCCATAGAGGACCGGGTCATATCCGCGCCGCAGCACCCGGCCCCCGCGCGCCGCGACCACCTTTGTCCCGCAGGCGGCGACGACGTCGAAACCCTCATGGGTGCGCCCGCCGGAGCGCGGCGCCCCGAACTCACCGATCGGGCCGCGCGTCCCGTGCGGCCCGCGAACCGGGAAGACGTGACCGTGGAAGGAGAAGCCAGCCGCGCGCTTGACGTTTTGCCCGCGCCGCCCGACCAGGACCCGGTAGCGGCCGTCCGGCGCCTCCGCCCCACTCCAGGTCCTCCCGCCCCAGAGCTGGTGATGGGACCCGGCCGGCTGGTGCCGAGCGACAAAGCCCCGCACCACCCGCCCGCTTCCCCGCCTGACGATCCTGATCTGGACATCGACCGCCCGCCTCGCCGTGAACCGGTACCGGATCCGCACCGGCCCCCCGTCGAAGTAGGCGTGGCGAGGCGAAGCCGATCCGCCGCCCAGATGAAAGTGAGGAACCGCGGCCGCAGCCGGCGCGGCGGGAACCAAGGACAGGAAACACCAACTCGCCACCAATCCCCATGCATGGCGGACGCGGAGCCCGGGTCTCGTCCATCTTTCGTCTATCGAGGCCCGGGCGGAGCGGAGCTGTTGTTCGCCGCCCGGCGGCGGAGCACATGCTTAGTGATCGCATGGCGGACGCGGAGCCGGGGGCTCGTCCATCTTTCGTCTATCGAGGCCCGGGCGGAGCGGAGCACATGCTTAGTGATCGCATGGCGGACGCGGAGCCGGGGGCTCGTCCATCTGTCACGCACGAACGTCATCCCACCGCCGGCCCCATACATCGCGGACGCGCCGCCCGGGGTGCGTCCATCTTTCGTCTCTCGCGCCCCGGGCGGCGCGGAGCAGATGCTCAGTGATCGCATGGCGGACGCGGAGCCCGGGTCTCGTCCATCGTTTGTCTATCGAGCCCCCGGCGGAGCGGAGCACATGCTTCCCAGTTTTAGTGGTGCTCGATGACGCGGTCGACGAGGTGGTAGTCCTTCGCCTCTTCGGCGCTCATGAAGTAGTCGCGCTCGGTGTCCTTGGCGACCTTCTCCAGGGGCTGCTTGGTGTGCTTGGCGAGGATCTCGTCGAGGCGCTGGCGGACGTCGATGATCTCCTTGGCGTGGATCTCGATGTCGGTCGCCTGGCCCTGGAAGCTGGAGGAGACCTGGTGGATGAGGATCTTCGAGTTCGGCAGTGACATCCGCTTGCCCTCGGCGCCGCCGGCCAGCAGCAGGGCACCCATGCTCATCGCGATGCCAACGCAGATCGTCTGCACGTCGGGCTTTATGAACTGCATCGTGTCGTAGATCGCCAGGCCCGCGTAGACGGAACCGCCCGGTGAGTTGACGTAGAGGCTGATGTCCTTGTCCGGGTCCTCGGACTCGAGGTGCAGCAGCTGAGCGACGATCAGGTTGGCGATGTCCTCGGTCACGGGGGTGCCGAGGAAGACGATGCGCTCGTTCAGCAGGCGCGAGTAGATGTCGAAGGCACGCTCCCCGCGGGAGGTCTGCTCTACGACCATTGGGACCAGTGGACTCATCGGTTGGCGAGTGTATAGAAGGCGGTCGGCGGGCTTGCTGACCAATAGACTCCGCCTCGTGCCCGAAGTCACGACCGCCCACGCGACCTGCCCCCTCTGCGAGGCGACCTGCGGGCTCGAGTTCAAGGTATCCGGCGACGAGGTGCAGGCTGTCCGCGGAGACGAGGCCGATGTCCTCAGCCACGGATTCATCTGCCCCAAGGGCGCCAGCATCGCCGCCCTCGAGGCCGACCTCGACCGGATCCGCACACCCCTGATCAAGCGCAACGGCCACTTCGAGAAGGCGTCCTGGGACGAGGCCTTCGCCGAGATCGATCGCCGCCTGCCGCCGATCCTCGAGGAGTCCGGGCGCAACGCCGTCGGCGTCTACGTCGGCAACCCCGCCGCCCACAACATGGGCGCGCTGCTCTACGGCCGCGTCCTCTACAAGGCCCTCGGCACCCGCAACATCTTCACCGCGACCACCGTCGACCAGATGCCGAAGCAGGTGGCCTGCGCCCATATGTTCGGTGGCGCCCTCAGCGTCCCGATCCCCGATGTCGACCGCACCGAGCACCTGCTGATCCTCGGAGCCAACCCGATGGCCTCCAATGGCAGCCTGATGACCGCTCCCGACATGCGCGGGCGCCTTCGCGGCATCCGCTCCCGCGGCGGCAAGATCGTCGTCATCGACCCGCGGCGAAGCCGCACCGCCGAGGAAGCCGACGAGCACCACTTCATCCGCCCCGGAACCGATGCGCTGCTCCTGCTCGCGATGGTGAACACCCTCTTCGATGAGAGCCTCGTCGACGTCGGCGCCCTCGGCGAGCACCTCAACGGCCTCGACGAGGTCCGTGCCGCCGCCGAGCCCTACACGGCGGAGGCCGCCGCCGGCCCGACCGGGATCGGCGCCGAGGAGATCCGCCGCATGGCCCGCGAGCTGGCCGCGGCCGATCGCGCCGCCGTCTACGGGCGGATCGGGACCTGCACCCAGGAGTTCGGGACCCACGCCAGCTGGCTTGTCGACGTCCTCAACGTCCTCACCGGAAACCTCGACCGCGAGGGCGGGGCAATGTTCACCCAGGCAGCGGCGGGCCAGGGCAACTCCAGCGGCGAGCCCGGCCGCGGACGCGGCTTCCTGCCCGGCCGCTGGGCGAGCCGGGTCCGCGGCCTTCCGGAGTCCTTCGGTGAGCTTCCGGTCGCCTGCCTCGCCGAGGAGATCGAGACCCCCGGCGAAGACCAGATCAGGGCGATGGTGACGATGGCCGGCAACCCGGCGCTCTCGACGCCCGACTCAGAGCGGGTCGACCGGGCGCTGGACTCGCTCGACTTCATGGTCTGCCTCGACGTCTACGTCAACGAGACGACCCGCCACGCCGACGTCATTCTCCCCGGCCCCTCCCCGCTGCGCCGGCCCCACTACGACGTCGCCCTCTACCAGCTGGCGATACGCAACGTCGCCAACTACTCGCCTCCTGTGCTCGAGCCCGACCCGGCGCTGCCGGACGAGTGGCGCTCGATCCTGCGCATGACCGGGATCGTCACCGGCCAGGGCCCCGATGCCGATGTCGAGGCAATCGACGACTTCGTCGCCGGCGAGGCGGTCAAGCGCGAGCTGGGAATGCCCGGCTCACGGCTGGCCGGTCGCGATCCGGCGGAGTTGCTCGGGGCGCTCGAGCCGCGCCGGGGACCCGAGCGCCTGCTCGATCTGATGCTTCGCGCCGGCCCCTACGGAGACCGCTTCGGCGAGGACCCGGACGGCCTCACCCTGGAGCGCCTCGAGCAGTCTCCCCATGGCATCGACCTCGGGCCGATGACCCCCCGCCTCCCCGGCTCGCTGCGCACCCCAAGCGGCAGGATCGAGCTTGCTCCCGAGCCGATCATCGCCGACCTGCCGCGGCTCGAGACGGCGCTCGGGCGCACGGCCAACGGCCACATGGTCCTGGTCGGCCGTCGCAGCCTGCGCTCGAACAACTCCTGGATGCACAACGTCCCCCGCCTCGTCAGCGGCCCGCCGCGCTGCACCGCCCACGTCAACCCCGACGACGCCGAGCGCCTCGGTCTCGCCGACGGCGAGCCGGCCCGGGTCAGCTCCGACGCGGGCGCGATCGAGATCCCGGTCGAGGTCACCGACGCGGTGATGCCGGGCGTCGTCAGCATTCCCCACGGCTGGGGACACGACGGCGAGGGGGTCGAGCTCAGGGTCGCCCGCGAGCACGCCGGCTCCAACAGCAACGTCCTCGCCCGCTCGGATCTGATCGACCCGCTCTCGGGCAACGCGGTGCTGAACGGGATACCGGTGGAGCTCAGCCCAGCCGGGCGAAGAACCGAGGCTCCGGGCACCCCGGCGACGGTCGCCGGCGCCGCACCCCCGAAGACCTAGGTGTAATTCCGAAGCACATCGTTCATCCGCCCGCCGCCCGAAGGCTGAAGGCCAAGATCACGCGCCGATGGGTGGAAAGCGTCCCCCATTTCGTCGTTTTCCACCCGTCGCTGGCAGCATGTGCCCTCAGTGATGCCCGGGGTCCAGAGCGAGCCGGCCTGCTCGCGCTCGTCGTCGGGCGTCCACAGCTTCTCGCGGGCCTCGGCCTTGGCCATCGGGATCGGCTTCGCCGACTCGACCACGAGATCGATGGCCTTGCGCGTGCGCAGGTCCTCGCGTATCAGCGGATCGCGGCCCTCGCGGCGGAGCCGCTCGAGCAGCTTCTCGGGGGTCGTTCGCTCGTGCTCGGCGCTGTGTGCCAGCGCCTCGACCATCTCCTCCTCGGAGACCTCGATCTCCTCGGCCTCGGCGACCGCGGTCATCGCCGCCTCGCGGCGGAGGTCACGCTCGGCGTCGGGCTTTGACTCCTCGACGATCTCCTCGCGCGTCTTGCCCTGCATCTGAAGGTAGGTGTTGGGGTCAATCGCCGCGCCCGGCGAGCTGGCGCTCGATTCCCTGCCAGCGCTCGGTGGCTCGGGCGGCGACGATCTCGTCGGGGATCTCGACGGTGGCGGCGTCGGTGACGGCGTCGATGACGTCGACTCGGAAGTCCTGCTCGATCCGCTCCTCCACGGCGCCGGCGAGTTTCTCGGAGATGTCGGCGCGCAGCTCGTCGAGCGTGTCGAACTCCGAGGCCTCGGAGGCGAAATCGTCGTCGAGGTCGGGCAGGACCTTCTCGCGCACCTCCTTGACCTGGACCGCGAAGCTGGCGTCCTTGCCGGCGAGGTGCTCGGCCCCGTAGTCGTCGGGGAAGGTGATCTCGACCTGGTGCTCGCTGTCGGGCTCAGCGCCGGTGAGCTGCTCCTCGAAGCCCTCGATGAACTGCGCCCCTGACCCGAGCTCGAGCAGCTGGTCGTGGGCCTCGCCCCCCTCGAAGAGCTCGCCGTCGATGGTCCCGGCGAAATCGATCAGGAGCGACGTCGCCCTGGCGACCGCGGCTCGATCGACCGGCTCCAGCCGCGATGAGCCCTCGCGCATCCGCTCGAGCTCGCGCTCGACGATGTCGTCCGGGACCTCGGGCTCGGCCTTGCCCACCTCGAGGCCCTTGTAATCGCCGAGCTTCGCCTTCGGGCGCACCGCGACCTCGAACTTGAAGCCGAGCGGCTGGCCGCTCTCCCTCCGGCGCCTGGGTGATATCGATCTCGGGATCGCCGACGGCGCTGACGCCCGAGGCGAGCAGTGCGCTGCTCGTACCACTCCGACAGCGAGTCCCGAAGCGCCTGCTCGCAAGACGGTGTCGAAGCCGAGCTGCTGAATCACCAGCGTCGGCGGCACCTTGCCCCTGCGGAATCCCGGCAGCCGCATCTCGCCGCCCAGGGCGCGAGCGGCGCGCTGGACGTGGCGGTCGACGTCGGCCGCAGGGACCTCGGCCTCGACCCGGGCGCGCGAGTCCTCAAGCTCTGTGACGGTGGTCTCCATCGGCGGCTGAATCTAGAGGAATCGGGCGCTCGGGGCTAGCCGCCGCGCCGGCGGGCCGCGCCGCCAGAGCAGCGCCGCGAGGTCGATCGAGAAGGCGAGCGCCCGGCCCAGCGGGCCGGTGACGAGCCAGGCCCTCGGCCCGCAGCGGTCGTCCATCTCGGCGTACCCCAGCAGCGAGGAGTCGACGAGCCACTCGACCGGTGCCCGGTCGTCGGTGTAGACCTCGCCGCCGCGAAGACGCGGGGCCAGCGAGCGGGCCGCCTCGGCGCGCGATCGTCGCGCAGCGGCGCCGGAAGCGCCCCGAGGTGGGCGCGCAGCCGCCCTCGCCGAGATCGGCGCCGTCGCTTCGCCACCAGCAGCGTGTTGGTCGGCTCGATCGGGTCCCGCAGGACCTGCGGGAAGGCGGCCGCCATGGTCCGGCCGAGCACCCGCTCGAGGTCATCGTTGCCCTCGGGATGGCCGACGTTGACGATCACGACGCCGCCGGGGGCGAGACGGTCGCGGGCGAGCGCGAAGAACTCTCTGGTCGCCAGGTAGAAGGGGATGTAGGGCTGGCGGTAGGCGTCGACCATGATCGCGTCGTAGCCGCCGGCGGAGCGCTCGAGCCAGGGCCGCGCATCCTCGGCGAAGGTCCGCATCCGCGGGTTGCGCAGGTCGAAGAAGCGCCGGCCGATGTCGGTCAGCTCGGCGTCGATCTCGACCGCGTCGACGCCGCGGCGCGGGAAAGAAGTGGCCGTAGGCCCGGGCGACCGTGCCGGCGGCATTGCCGAGGATCGCGACCCGCCGCGGCAGCGCCCGGCCGGAGGCGGCCGGCAGGACCAGGTTTCCGTCCCAGTAATCGCCGGTGAGATAGCTGCCGGGCCGATAGAGCGAGTGGACAGCCTGGCCCTCATTCAGCTCCAGGACCCGGTCGCCGTCGGGCTGCTCGACCACGCGCACGTACTGCTGCGTCGTCTGGGCCTCATAGAGGACGCGGCCGGTGTCGGCCGCCTTGATCGTCCCCTGGGGGACCACCACCAGAGCCGCGAGCAGCGCCACGGGAACCACGGCAAGGCGCCAGCCGAGCCCCGCCGCGGCGACCAGTGCCAGTGCCAGCGCGAAGGCGAGGAAGGTGCGCTGGGTGCCGGCGAAGGGGATCAGAAGCAGCGCCGCGATCATCGTCCCGAACAGCGAGCCCGCGGTCGAGATCGCATAGAGCCGTCCGGCGACCTCGCCCGAGCGCTCGACCTCGGCGACCGCGAGCCGGATCGCCCAGGGCGAGGCGGCGCCGAGCAGCGTCACCGGCACCGCGACCAGGACGAGGACGCCGAAGAGCGAGCCGAGAAAGCCGCCGACCGATATCGACTCGAAGGCATCCACGGAGAAGCCGAGGAACGGCTTCGCCGCGAACGGGACCAGCGCCATCAGCACGCGCGGCGCCGAGCACCAGGCCGCAGAGTGCGCGCAGGCTCGGGTAGCGATCGGCGACGCGACCCCCGAACCAGTAGCCGACCGAGAGGGCGACGAGGACAACCCCGATCGTGTTCGCCCAGACGATCGTCGAGGCCCCGAAGTAGGGCGCCAGCAACCGCGCCGCGGCGATCTCGGCCCCGAGGCTGGCCATGCCGACGACGAAGACGAGGACTCCGAGGTGGCGTTCAGCCCGCTTCGCGCTCAGGCTTCCCTCCCGTTGCGGTGAGGCGCTTCTCGAGCAGGTCGCCGTGACCGGCGGCGACGGCGCGCTGCGCCCGGGCGTCCTCGAGCGGATAGCCGCGATCGTGGGCGAGGTCGATCAGGCGCTGCTTCTCGCTGCCCTCGCGGGCGACCTCGAAGAAGACCCAGGCGAGGATTCCGAGCGCGAGGAAGGTGCCCTCGATCATCATCACGACCCCGGCGGTGCTCTGGTCGGCGAGCGGGGAGATGCCCCAGTAGCGCTCTCCGGGGGCATAGATCGGGTAGAGCACGGTGCCCGACCACATCAGAACATTGCCGAGGATCGCGCCGGTGAATCGGACGGCGATCACGTAGCCGACCTTCCAGCCGGCGCTGAACCAGGCCGGCTTTGGCAACGGGCCGAAGACGGGCATCCACATCAGGCAGCCAAAGAGGAGGAAGGACGAATGCTCGACGGCGTGGATCGGCGCGGTCCCGTAGGCGTCTTGGTAGATCGCCGGGATGTGCCAGAAGAAGAGGTTGAGCGCCCACAGCGGCAGGGCGACGGCGGGATGGGCGAGCACCCTGAGGCGGTCGAAGACGCGGATAGCCAGGATCGGCTGGAGCATCGGGCCGGTGAGCCCGAGGACGATCAGAAGCGAAGCGATGTCGCCGATCAGGAGGTGCTCGGACATGTGCGCGATCACGAGCTCGTCGGCGATGTGGCCGACCGGGGAGAAGAGCGCGATCGCGATCACCAGCAGCCCAGAGGCGAAGCAGACCTGCCTCCAGACCGGCACGGGGCGGCCCTTGGCGTTGAGGGTCAGGGCGCGCTTCGCGTAGAGGACGGCGGCGATCGTGATCGGCACGACCTCGAGGGGCGCGAACGTGCCGCCGACATGGGCGAGCGGGACCATCACCGTTTTCAGCCTAGCGACGTCCGCGTGTCCCGCTGGTAGTTTCTGGCGACTTGGGCAACGGATCGGACGAAGCGCCAGAAGACCCCCGGTGCCCGGCGCATGCGCTCGCCGGAGAGCCTGGCCTGGTGGGTGACCCAGCCTGATGGTGACGGGGGAATCCGGGCACAGCTTCCCGCGGATCGGCAGCTACGGCTTCCTCTCCGATTGCCACACGAGCGCGCTCGTCTCCTACGCGGGGACGGTCGAGTGGCTCTGCCTGCCCCGCTTCGACTCCCCCAGCGCCTTCGCCGCGCTGCTCGACCGCGGCGCCGGGCACTTCAGCATGGCACCGGCGGGGGTCGCGGTGCCGATCGCGCGCCGCTACGAGCCCGGGACGCTGATCCTCGAGACGACCTGGGTCACCGACACCGGCTGGGTCGTGGTCTGCGACGCGCTGACGATAGGCGAGTGGGCGCCCGAGGGAGGCTCCAGCGGCCGGCCCCAGACCCGCCACGAGTCCGACAGCTCGCTGCTGCGCTCCGCCCGCTGCATAGATGGCCACGTCGAGATGCGGCTCGAGTGCCTGCCCCGCTTCAACTACGGGGCCGGGGCGGCGGTCTGGTCAGGCGGCGAGAAGGGGCAGGCGATCGCTCGCGGCGACGGCGTCCAGATCAGCGTCAACACCGATTTCGAGCTGGAGATCGACGGCGAGTCCGCCCGCGGCGAGATCCGCCTTCGCGAGGGCGACGCCTGCTTCTGCGCGGTCGACTGGGATCCCGAGCTCGGCGGGCCCCGCAGCGCCCCCGAGGCGCTGGAGCGGCTCAACTCGACCCGCGAGTTCTGGCGCGAGTGGCTGCGCCACGGCAGCTTCCCCGACCACCCCTGGCGGATCCACCTGCAGCGCTCGGCGCTGGTGCTCAAGGGCCTCACCCACGCCCCGACCGGGGCGATCGTCGCCGCCCCGACCACCTCGCTTCCCGAGACTCCGGGCGGGGAGCGCAACTGGGACTACCGCTACACCTGGATCCGCGACGGCACCTTCACCCTCTGGGCACTGCATACGCTCGGCTTCGACGAGGAGGCGCGCGAGTTCATGCGCTTCATCGCCGGCATCTGCCAGGAGGACCCGAGGCTGCAGATCATGTACGGGATCGACGGCCGCAAGAACCTCACGGAGGAGACCCTCGACCACCTCTCCGGCTATCAGGACTCGCGGCCGGTGCGGATCGGAAACGGCGCCTACGACCAGCGCCAAAACGACGTCTGGGGGGCCCTGCTCGATTCGGTCTACCTGCACAGCAAGGCGCTGGGAGCGCTCAGCGATGAGAACTGGGAGCTGCTCGAGGACCAGGTCGAGGCCGCGATCGATGCCTGGTCCCACCCCGACCAGGGAATCTGGGAGTCGCGCGGGGAACCCCAGCACTACGTCTCCTCGAAGCTGATGATGTGGGTCGCGGTAGAGCGGGGCGCGCGCCTCGCGGCGGGGCGCGACCGCGGGCTCGCGAGGCGCTGGGGCAAGCTCGCGGAGGAGTTCAGGGCCGAGATCCTCGAGCGCGGGGTCCGCGACGGCGTCTTCCGCCAGCACTACGACACCGACGCCCTCGACGCCTCCAACCTGCTGATCCCGCTGGTCCGCTTCCTGCCGCCGGACGACGCGCGTGTCGGCAACACGGTGAGAGCGATAGACGATGACCTCACCCACCACGGACTCGTCCTTCGCTACAAGGTCGACGAGACCGACGACGGCCTCTCGGGCGAGGAGGGGACTTTCCTCATCTGCTCCTTCTGGCTGGTCTCGGCGCTCTCGGAGATCGGTGAGACGCGACGGGCGAGGGAGCTTTGCGAGCGCCTGCTCGAGGCCGCCGGCGGCCTCGACCTCTACGCCGAGGAGCTCGACGCCGTCAGCGGCCGCCACCTCGGTAACTTCCCGCAGGCCTTCACCCACCTGGCGCTGATCAACGCCGTCTCGCACGTGATCGCCGACGAGGAGCGCGATGGCGAGCGTGGCGAGAAGACCGCGGTCTTCACCGAGATGGGCGGGATCCTGCGCGAAGACGCCTAAGCTCACGGGGGCGATGAGAGCGATCGTTCGCAGAGCCGGCCCGGCCGCAGTTCCGCTCGCCCTCGCCCTGCTGCTGGCGGCGGCAGCGGGGGCCCCCGCGGGGACGGCGGGCATCAGCGCCCTCGGCCCCTATCCTGGACTCGGCGGCTGCGGGGTCTTCCCCTCTCCACCGCCCTCGCTCTCGCCCAGGGCCCCCTCCCTTCCGGACCAGGCCGTCTGGAACCAGGACATCTCGAGGGCACCGGTCGCACCCAACTCGGGGGCGATCATCGCCTACATCGACTCCCACGGCGGTGACCACCTGCATCCTGACTTCGGCTCGCCGCGCTCCTACGGCTTCCCCTACGCGGTCGTCGGCGCCGGCCAGCCCTGGCTCCCGGTCCGCTACACGGCCTACGGCGGCGAGAGCGACCCCGGGCCTTTCCCGATCCCGAAGACGGCGCCGGTCGAGGGCGGGCGCCGCAGCGACGGCGACCGTCACGTCCTCGTCGTCGACCGATCCCGCTGCCGCCTCTACGAGCTCTACCGCTCCTTCTTGGAGGGCCGGGGCCGCGACCACTGGAACGCTGACTCAGGAGTCGAGTGGAACCTGCGCTCGAGGGCGCTGCGACGCGACGGCTGGACCTCAGCCGACGCCGCCGGACTGCCGATCTTCCCCGGCCTCGTCCGCCTCGACGAGGCGCGCAGCGGGAGGATCGGTCACGCCATCCGCGTCACCTTCGACTCAACCCGCAACGCCTGGATCCACCCCGCCTCGCACTGCGCCGGCGACACCTCGAACGCCGACGCGCCGCCGATGGGCCTGAGGCTGCGGCTGAGGAGGGGCTATGGACTGGGCCGCTTCAGCGGCCCGGCCAAGGTGATCGCGCGGGCGCTGAAGCGCTACGGGATGATCAACGCCGATAACGGCTCGAACTGGTTCATCTCCGGCAGCAGCGATCGCCGCTGGAGCGACGCCAACCTGAACCAGCTGAAGCGGATACCGGGCCGCGCCTTCGAGGTCGTCCGCAGCGCCGCCCGCGTCCACCGCTGCTGAGGCGAAACCGGGGGGAGCTCCGAGTCGGTCGCCCCCGAAAGGCGTCATTCCGATGGCCACACCGAGCGACGGGAGCCATCCGCCCTGCGGGTATCCTCAGGCTCGTGGACGAGCAGGGCGTCGTCGGGAGCGAGACAGCCGAACCCGCCCGCGTCAGCCGGCGCGAGCTGATCGTCGTCGGCGCGGTCGCGGCCGGGAGCCTCTACCTCGGCCTCGACAAGAAGCTCTCGGCCAAGACCCCCTACCGCGGACGGGTCGTGGTCGTCGGCGCGGGCCTGGCGGGCCTGGCCGCTGCATGGGATCTGGAGCGCCGAGGCTGGGAGGTGACGGTGCTCGAGGCTCGCCGCCGGATCGGCGGGCGCTGCCACACGCTGCGATCCTTCGACGGCGGGCAGACCGCCGAGGCCGGTGGCGAGTTCATCGACACCACCCACCGGCAGATGCGGCGCTTCGCTCGCCGCTTCGGGCTGCGGCTCGACGACGTCCGTGGCAGCGGGGGGCGCTACGACGACGTCGCCTATGTCCGCGGCCACTTCCGCAACTTCGACTCATATGCCGGGCCGGGGGTGCGGCGCGAGATCGACCGCTTCTACGAGCGCGCCTGGCGGCTCGCACGGGGGCTCGACCCGGCGGACCCGGCCGCGGCCGGGGCGCGCCACGACCGGCGAAGCGTCGCCGACTTCATCGACAGCCTCGGCATCCGTGGCCGGGCCCGGGAGGTCCTCGACCGCGAGCTTCGCGACGACTACGCGATCGAGCCCGAGAAGCTCTCGCTGCTCTTCCTGCTGCACGAGACCAAGGTCACCTGGAACACCCCCGACAGCGGCGTGGAGGCATTCAGGATCCAGGGCGGAAACGATCGCCTCGCCCTCGGCTTCGCCGCCCGGCTCGAGCGCAGGCCGCACCTCGGCGCCCGGGTGAGCGCGGTCACGGTGACCGCCGGCGGGGTCCGGGTCCGGGCCGGAGGCGAGGAGATCTCCGCCGACCACGTCGTCCTCGCCGCCCCGCTCCCCGGCCTCAGGGGGGTCCGCTTCACGCCGGCCCTCCCCGACGTCCTCGATTCGGCGATCCGGCGTCTCCAGTACGGCCCGATCACGAAGACGCCGCTGCAGTACCGGCGCCGCTTCTGGCACCGGAAGGGCTGGAGCGGCGACACCTACACCGACCTGACGCTGGGGACGACGTGGGAGGCGACCGATCGCCAGCGCGGGCGGCGCGGGGTGCTGATGGCCTATGCCTCGGGCCACGACGGCCTCGCAGAGGCCAGGGTCGGCAAGCGCGCCCGGATTGCCGCTGCCGCCGATCAGGTCGAGCGCATCTACCCCGACTCGAGGGCCCTGCTCGGCCCGGCGACATCGATCGCCTGGTCGAACTCGGGGCTAAACGGCGGTGCCTACTCCGCCTTCGCGCCGGGCCAGGTGAGCGACTACTGGACTGCCCTGCGGCGCCCAGCCCACGAGAGGATCCACCTCGCCGGCGAGCACACCGCGACCCTCTCGGGCTACATGGAGGGGGCGCTGCGCAGCGGGCTGCGGGCGGCGCGGCGGATCGACGCCGCCAAGGGTTAGGCCCGGCGCTCTAGGCTTCGGCCGTGGGCGCCGTCGAGCTGCGAACCGGACCGGGACTCGCCCATCGCGAGGCCGCCGCCGAGGGCTCCGTCTCGGGCGACCCGGCGGTCCTCCTCCACGGCTTTCCCGAGAGCTCGCGGATGTGGGAGCCGCTGATGGAGGGGCTGGCGGCCGCGGGCCGAGACAGCATCGCCCCCGACCTCTACGGCCTCGGTGACTCGGAAGGGGACGGGCCGGCCACCTTCGAGGCGACCCTGGAGGCCTTCACGGAGTTCATGGAGCAACGTGGCCTGCACCGGGTGGCACTGGTCGTCCACGACTGGGGAGGGTTCATCGGGCTCGCCTGGGCCTGCGAGCACCCCGGCCGGGTCGCCTCGCTGGTCCTCAGCAACACCGGTTTCTTCAGCGACGGCAAGTGGCACGGGATGGCCGAGGCGATCCGTGGCGAGGGGGGCGAGGCGATCGTCGGGGCGCTCGATCGCGACGGCTTCGCCGCCCTGCTCGGAGACGCCTTCGGCGAAGATGACCTGGGCGCCTACTGGAAACCCTTCGAGGACGGCCGCGGCCAGCGCGCCACACTCGACTTCTACCGCTCGATGGACTTCGCCAAGCTGGCCCCGTGGCAGGGCAAGCTGGGCGCGCTCGGGGTGCCGACGCTGCTGCTGTGGGGCGCGGATGACCGGTTCGCGCCAATCGCGGGAGCCCACCGCTTCCAGCGCGAGATCCCCGGGGCGAAGCTGGTCGCGATCGAGGGCGCCGGGCACTTCGTCTTCGACGAGGCCCGCGAGCGCTCGATCGCCGAGGTGCTTGCCTTCCTCGCCGGCTAAGGGATCGACGGGCCCTCGGGCGCGGTCACCACTTCAGCTCGATCTCGAGCTCACGCTCGTCGGTCTCGATCTCGAGTTCGACCTTGAGCTGGACCTCGTCCGGGACGTGGACGTTGATCTTCATCCCGCCCCGCTCGAACTCGATGTCGTTGTTGCGGGCGAGCATGTCGGCGAGGGTGCGAAGACGCTCCGCGACCTCCTCGCGCTTCAGGGTCTCCTTCGTCTCTATCTCGAATATGTCCATCAGATCTCCTTTGTCCGTGGATTTGGCAAGTCGTTCGACTCCCTGCCGGCGGCGATCCGCGCCAGCGCGCAGACGCCCGCCCATAGGCCCTCGGGAATCAGGGCCGACGGGGAGGCACCCGGGTGCGCGGGGGCGATCCGCACCCGCAGCACCCCCGGCCTGATCAGGAAGCGCAACGGTGCCTCGAGGGTCATCGCCTCGCCGTCGATGCCGGCGGCGATCGCTCCCTCGGCGTCGACCTCGAACTCGGGCGTCGACCACTCGCGCCACGGTAGCCGCGGGGCTCCCCCTCGCTCCCCCTGCTCGCCCGGTGCAGAGGCGACGGTGATTCCGAGCATCCCGGCGTCGATCTTCGGGCGCGTTCCCGAGCCGACCGCGCGTCCGAGGCGGTAGCGGTTGTTGGAGACGAGGATCGCCGCGCCGGAGGAATGCTCGTCGCCGTCCGGCCCCTTCCAGCGCAGGTCGAGACCCTCGCCCTCGGGCCCGAGGACCTCCGGCAGCGTGTCGAGGATGGTGCGGATCTTCGCCTCGCGGTAGCCCTCGCGCTGGACCGCCTCGGCGTAGAGGCCGAGCGAGACGTTGTTGACGAAGACCTGGCCGTTGACCTCGGCGAGGTCAACCCGGCGCTCGCCGCCGTCGACGAAGGCGTCGAGGGCGCCGACGACGTCGTTGCGGTCGACGCCGAGGTCGAGGGCGAAGTGGTTGCGCGTCCCCGCCGGGATGCAGGCGTAGGGGAGGCCAAGCTCGGCTGCAACCATCGCCACGACCGCCTGTGAGCCGTCGCCGCCGGCCATCGCCAGCGCATCGGCTCCATCGGCGACCGCGCCACGCACGAGCTGCTCAAGGTCGGTGCCGAGCTGTAGCTCGATCGGCTCGATGCCGCGCTTGCGCGCCTCCTTGGCGAGGTGGAACTTCTCGGCCTTGCCGCCGCCCGACTTCGGGTTGTAGAAGAGGACGGCGCGCTGCGGCACCGGCGCCCCGGGCAGCCGCGCGTGGTGGGAGAAGGCGGCCTTTGCCGCGACAATCGCGAGAGCCAGCCCAGCCACGATCACGAGCGTCGCGCCGATGTGGTCGCCTTTGCTGACCAGCGCGATCACTGTCGCCACGATCGCGAGAAACGCAACCCCGAAACCGAGGACCCGGGCAGTCCCCCTGCGTAGAAGGCCGTACCAGGCGGCCCCGACCGCAATCAGGAGCCCCGCGAGCACGAGCAGGGCCAGGGAAGGGTCCTGAGCCAAGACGACGAGCGCCAGGATCAGCATCAGCGGCGGCAGCAGCAGAGCCGCGATCGCCGCGAACCGTCGGTTCACGGCCGAACCCCCTGCGCGCGGCGGCTCGCCTCACGCAGCCGGTGGCCCGGAGGGCGGCTGTCGGGCATTTCGGCCAAGTTCACCGGCCAGATCCTATGCCAGGTCATATGGCTCGGCCCCACGTGATAGATGTGGCCCAGATGCACTGGGCTCTTGCGATCGTGGCGCTGGCGCTGATCGGCGTCGCCACAGTCTCCAAGCGGATTGCCGGGACGCCGATCACACCGGCGATCCTGTTCGTAGCCATCGGTCTCCTGGTCGGCCCCAGGTTCATCGACGAGATCGATATCTCGAGCACCAGCTCAACCGTGCGGGCACTGGCCGAGGCGACCCTGGCGCTGGTGCTGTTCTCCGACGCTTCGCGAATCGACTTCGGCAAGCTGCGGCGCGAGAGGTCCGTTCCGCTGCGCCTGCTCGGGATCGGCCTGCCGCTGACGATCGGGCTCGGCGCCGCTGCGGCCGGAGTGATCTTCGGCAGGCTGGCCGTCTGGGAGGCCGTAATTCTCGGGATTATCCTGGCGCCCACGGATGCGGCCCTGGGCCAGGCGGTGGTGACGGAGCCGCGGGTCCCCGGCCGGATCCGTCAGGGATTGAACGTCGAGAGCGGGCTGAACGACGGCATCTGCGTGCCTCTGCTGTTCGCAGCCGTCGCCGCCGCCGATGTCGAATCCCACATCTCCGAGGGTCGCAGCGCGCTGACGCTGCTGGTCGAGGAGATCGGCTACGGCGTGGTCGGCGGAGTCGCCGCCGGCCTTCTGATCGGGGTGACCATCGTCTACGCCGGCCGCAGGGACCTGATCCAGGGGACCTGGCGACAGGTGATTCCTGCAGCGGGCGCCGCTCTCGCCTATGGCGTCGCCGCAGCGCTCGGCGGATCCGGCTTCATCGCTGCCTTCGTCGCGGGCATGGTCTTCCATGCGGTCATCAGGCGCGATCCCGAGGAGGTCAACCGGCTGACGGAGGAGGTCGGCGGCGTCCTCGACGGAATCACCTTCATTTTCTTCGGCGCGATTCTCCTCGGGCCCGCGCTCGGCGAGTTGACCTGGCAGCTCGCCCTCTACGCGGTCCTCAGCCTGACGGTGGTGCGGATGCTGCCGGTTGCGATCGGGATGCTCGGCTCTCACGCACGGGTGCCGACCGTCGGCTTTCTCGGCTGGTTCGGACCGCGCGGCCTGGCCTCGATCGTCTTCGCGGTGATCGTGATCGAGGAGTCCCAGCTACCGCACGAGCAGCTGATCGTCACCGCGATCTACCTCACCGTCGGGCTCTCGGTCTTCGCCCACGGCCTCACCGCGTCTCCCCTCGCAGATCGCTACGGGCAGTGGTTCCAGCGCCACCCTCGCGACAAGGCTCCACCGATGGAGAGCGCTCCGACCGACGTGACCCGCGCGCGCGGCCCGCTGCCGCACGGCAGCCGGGCCACCTGAGCAGCGGCGCTCAGTCGGGGGCCTTCTCCGGCGCGCCCTGCGCGAGGGAGCGCCGCCATCCCATCAGCAGCCGATGCACGGCCGCCGCCCCGACGATCGGCTCAGCGGGGGCCGCCAACTCCGCGGGGTGGAAGATGAAGGGGCGCGTCTGCGGACCACCGAGCCCACCGTGGAAGCAGATCAGCTCCTCGAAGGCGCAGCCCTCCTCCAACTCCGGGTCGTAGAAGCTGCCGACCATCAGGTCGGCGACGTGCGCGAAGCCATCGGTCCGCAGCAGGTGAGCCGGTGCGGAGGGCGAGAAAGCGGCGAGCGGATCGACGCCCTCGACCCTGCCGTCGGAGAGGCAATGCGTGCCCTCGGGCCCCAGCACGAGGGGCCCGTGCTCTGAGGAGCGAACGAGAAGCCAGCCCACATGTGGGTGCTCCCGCAGGGTCGAGATCAGGTGCGGATGCCGGTCGCTGATCTCCTCCATGGTCAGGCGGCGCTTCTCCTCCATCAGATACACGAGGCCGAGATTGCCGGAGCCGAGAACGACTACCTGACGATCGGAGACATCGTTCTTCGCGTGCTTCTCGGCACCTCGGCCCGTCGCCTCGCTCACGGCATGGCCGACCAACACGTCCTGCTCGTCGCCGCCGAGGATGGCGTCCACGCTCCCCCCACTCAGCGAGCGCTCCACCAGCTCGTCGAGGCCGTAGCCGTTTCGCTGCTTGAAGGTCGCGCCCTGCGTCTGGCCGTGGTCTGAGAGAACGACGATCTCATAAGGGCGCGGCGCATAGCGGCGCGCCTGCTCGATGCGCCCCAACTGCTGATCGAGCTTGCGCAGGGCCTCCATCGTGTCCGCTCGCTCGAGACCGGAGTGGTGGGCCACCTCGTCGTAGCCGGAGAAGGTCGAGTAGACGGCGGGGCGGCCCTTCATCATGTCGGTGAGGACGCCGTGGACGATCAGGTCGCGGACGATGACGCAGACCGCGCCCCGCAGAAACGGGTAGATGCCGCCGCGGTGCCCACGCGGCAGGACGCCTCGGCGCTTCGCCCGGCCGGCCGCCAGCATCTCCAGGATCACCTCCCAGCCGAAGAGCACGAGTGAGCGGGTGACGTTGGTTCCGTTGGCAAGGAACGCGCGGTAGCCGGGGTTTGCACTCTTCTCGGCCTCCATCCGGCTGACGGTGAGGATCACCTCTTCTGCTTCGCCGGAGAGCAGGTTGCCGCGGCTGGCGCCGCCGTCGGTGAGCAGTCCGACGCCCGTGGCAAGCCGGCCCTCGATCTCGGCGCAATCGGCCGGCCCGGAGCAGGAGATCAGCCGGCCCGACTCCTTCTCGACCCACCTGAAGGCGGGGATGTCCTCGTTTGAGCCGAGCAGGATCCCGGCCTGGCTGGCGCCGGTCTGCGATGAGAGGTCGGGCTCCCATTCCGTGAGCCGGTAGCCGCTCTCGGTCAACCAGCGCGCCATCGTCGGCGCGCTCCCGTCGCGCATCGCCCGTCGCAGCACCGGCTCTGCAAGTCCGTCGATCTCGAGGAAGAGGATCCCGGGGACGCCGGTGCGGGCCAGGGGCCCCTGGCGACGCGCTATGCGCTGGATCACCCGCACCTCGAACTCGTCGTCGTCGTTGGTCCCCAGCACAACCTGGAGCACGATCGAGACCGCGGCGATCACCAGCGCCGCCAGCAGCGCGTCGCCCATGGAGTTGACATGGATCTCATCCGGGAAGGCGGTGGCGGCGAGCTTCAGGGCGGCCGCGTCGGCAAGCAGCACCAAGAGGAAGCCGGAGACAAGCGTGAACGGCAGACGAACGGCCGCGATCACGGGCGGCAGGAAGGCGTTGATGACCGCGATCACGGCGGCGACAAAGAAAGCACTGCCGGTGGCCTCGAGGGTCACTCCGGGGACGAGCGCCGCCGCGACAAGCACCGCGGCGGCGGCGACGATCCACGAGATCAGCAACCGCAGGGGTCGCAGCCGCGGCCGCGACGGCTGCCACTCAACTTCGGCACCATAGGTCGGGGAGGCGGACCCGCCCATCAGGCCCCCCGACGGACTCGGACGGGGGGCGCCGCAACGCCCGGCGCCACCAGGCTGCGGGGCCGCCGAGGCCGGTGGTCGCTGTGCGCGAGAGAAGACATCGTGGCTGGATCATCGCTTCTGCAGCGGACTCCTGCCAGGGTGCCGCCACCCCGTTCGCGCTTCGGGTGTGCACATCCACCCTCGGCGGCCGCTGTGGTGCGGGCACCCCTGGCGGCGTGAGTCGAGCAGGCCAAGGTAGGGTCGGGCGCACAAACGGCGGCGCGCTGAACGCCCGAACCGGACCGGATCAACGGCCGCCAAGACGAAAGGAAACAAGGGAAATGCTGCTCTGGGCCTCCCTCACAGTTCTCTACATCATCATGTTCGTGTGGCTTGGCCTGACCACGTTTCGCCGTGGTCATACCGTGCTGGGCATACTCGGATTCCTGTTCCCGATTCTCTGGATCATCGGCGCCTTCACGGCGGGGCCAAACGACGAGGCTGCCTGACCACCCGCGTGGTGGGTCAGTAGACCTGCGGGACGAATGTCTGCTCGTCGAGGGGCGGGCGGACGTAGGCGCCCTCGTCTCCGCGCGGCGGCAGCTGCAGCGACGGCGGCGTCAGGTCCTCGTAGTCGATCATCGATAGCAGGTGGGCGATGCAGTTGAGCCGTGCCCGCCGCTTGTCGTCGGCATCGACGACATACCAGGGCGAGTGCTTGATGTCGGTGTAGCGGAACATCTCGTCCTTGCCTCGCGAGTACTTGACCCAGCGGGCGCGTGACTCGAGGTCCATCGGGCTCAGCTTCCAGCGGCGCATCGGATCCTGTACCCGTGCCTGGAAGCGGCGCTCCTGCTCCTCGTCGGAGACCGAGAACCAGTACTTGATCAGCGATGATTCCAGAGCGGACAAGCATCCGCTCGAACTCCGGGCATGAGCGCATGAACTCCTCATACTCGTTCTCGGTGCAAAACCCCATCACCCGCTCCACCCCCGCCCGGTTGTACCAGGAGCGGTCGAACAGGACGATCTCCCCGGCGGCCGGCAGGTGCGCGACGTAGCGCTGGAAGTACCACTGGGTCTTCTCGCGCTCGGTCGGCGCCGGAAGCGCGACCACGCGGCAGACCCGCGGGTTCGTCCGCTCGGCGATCCGCTTGATCACGCCGCCCTTGCCGGCGGCGTCGCGGCCCTCGAAGATGACCACCACCTTCAGGCCCTTGGCCTTGACGTACTCCTGCATGATCACGAGCTCGCGCTGTTGCCTGCGCAGCTCCTTCTCGAAGACACTGCGTGAGAGCTTCTTCGGCCGGACCGCGGAGTCCGCCCCGGCGCCGTTGTCAGATCCCGCCGCCACGGCCGCAACCTCCTTCGACCCCTTCTTCTTCCCCGCTTTTGACGATTTCTTCGGCATCGGCTCCCCTCGGTCTGCGCTCGCGACAGTCTAAACGCGGCGGGCGCCAGGCGATGGGTTGTCGGCACCGTGGTCCGGAGCCCTCACGAGAGCGTCTCGAGAAGCCCCTTTGATCGCTTGCTGACCGACCGTCGCGGATCGCTGCTCAGCCGCTCGAGCCGGGGCACGAGCCAGCGGCGCAGCGCGGGATCGCTCTCTGACCACTCAGAGAGCTGCTGCATGGTGACGTTGAGGACGATCCAATCGGTGGACTGCTCGAGATTGCGCTTCAGAATCGACTTCGCGCGCGCGAACTGCGCCGGCGTCAGCAGAATCTGGCCGAGGATCTGCGCCAGATGCCACTGAACCGAGGGCTGGTCGATCTTCGCGACCTCGCCCAGCAGCCTCGGCCGGTACGGCGAAAACCAGGCGGGGCGCTCGCGGCAGACTTTCTCCAGCGCATCGCCCGCCCTCATCCGCACGACCGCATCCTCGCTGCGCAGGCACCCGAAGAGGCCCTTGAGGCGGCCGCGATCCTCGAGCGTCTCCCGCACGACCTGATCGGTTCGGCCAAGCGAGTTCGGGTGCCCTCCTGACAGCTCTTGCTCGAGGTTCATCTGCGCCCTGATCATTGCGCGCAACCGCCGCCGGACGCTTGAACGCCGGGGGAGGCGGTCTTAGACTTGCCCAAGGTGCACCGGTGACGGAACATCTGCCGGGGGAAGGAGACGCACGGTACGCAGCCGTGAAGCAGTACTCGCTCGCCCAGATCCTCGCGGTGTGGGCGGCGGCGGCCGTCCCGATGGGCCTTCTTGCCTGGGTCGTCGCTCCCTGGCTCAGGGACCGGCTCGGGGGCGAGCAGCCGCTGGGCCAGGCGCTGCTGATCTGCCTCACCGTGGGGCTGATCTGGCAGTTCGTCCTCGTCGTGATCCTGATCAGGCGGGAGCTGGGGGGGCTGCAATGGTCGCGTGTGCGTGAGGCACTGTGGCTGCTGCCGCCCCGGGACCCGAAGACCGGCAGCGTCGGTGGAAGGGTCTGGTGGTGGGCGCTGCTCTTCGCGTTCCTCTTCGCCCTCTGGTCGGCCGTGCCGGGGATCCCGGGGCCCTCGGTGAGGGACTTCGCCGATTTCGTCAGCCACGACAGTGGCAAGGACTTCTTCCGCGGAGCGTGGGGCTGGTACGCGGTGGTCGTCGTGCTCGCCGTCTTCAACACGGTGCTCGGCGAGGAGCTCCTGTTCCGGGGGCTGCTTCTGCCCCGAATGCAGGGCGTCTTCGGAAGGCGCGACTGGATCGCCAACGGCGTGCTGTTCGCCCTCTACCACCTGCACGTCCCGTGGGTCATCCCATCCACCCTGGTCGACGGCATCTTCATTCTCGCCTACCCCTCGCGGCGGTTCCAGAGTGCGTGGATGGGGATCATCGCGCACTCCGTACAGAGCGTCTTCATCCTCATCCTCGTTCTCACGCTCGCGCTCGACTAGAGGGGCGCCGCTGTCCCGTCGGCGGCAAGGAGGAGCGAGCGGCGCGCCCTCGGCTCAGGGAAATGTCTGGTAGCGGCGGGTGCTGGCCGACTGGGGGAGATCCGAGCGCCGCTTCTTCCTCTTATACCTACATGTGAGGACGCCGGTAAAGGTCACGGCATCGGAGAAGTCCCGCGAGTAGGCCGGGCTGAAGCCGACCCCCATAAGCCTGCCGTGGCCTGCGAAGTCGATCCCGCCGCCACCTGGCGACGGGAACGGAGGCACGAAAATGTTGCTGTAGGCGGGGGCACTATCGGAATGGGCGTTGGAGAAGATCACAAAGGGGTCGGCATTGCGATCCAAACCCAGCTCGTAGTGATGGAAGCCAGAGAACTGATCGATCGAAACGTAGAGGCTGTAGGTGCCGTTGCTGGAGTGGCCGTGGGCGACGAAATCCTTCGCGCCCTTTCCGCCCTTCCTGCACCGAGCGGAGTGGAATGTCGCGATCACGTGGCCGTTGGTGCTCAGGACCCTGACCGAGTGAGTGCTGCCGGCGAACGCGGCTGGCGCTGAAGCGAGCGTGGCGACGAGCAGCGCGCCAGCGATTCCAATCCGCTGCCATGCAGCGGAGCGTCGGGGAGGAGTGGGTAGAGAAGGAGCGATCACCGCGTGGCGAGAACCGCGACCGACCCTACTCCCCTCACGCCGCGAGAGGGTTGCCCCGGCTGAACGCGATGCCGGGCCGCAAACCCGGTCGCGCTCACATGACGCTGTTCAGTGGCGCCGTCAGGATCGGCTGACCGTCGTTGTCGATTTCCTCGATGGCCGGAGCCTCATACGCAGGTGCTGTGCTGTTCTGCATTCCAACTCTCCCCTCGTCTTGATCGCTCCCGGAACTCTAGAAGATCGAGAGGAAGGTTCCAGCTTGTCGAGGGCCTTGAGCGGAACCGCCGTACGGGAGTCTCTCCCAACCGCCCCGGGAGCCCAGACCCCCAGACCATGTCTGCGCCCGATGATCCCTCGGCCCTGAACTCGTCGACGCCCCCCGGGCGAGACGTCCACGTCTGCCGGGTTCTTCACGGCGAAGCGGCGCTGCATCGACATCTGGGCGCCTCGGCCCGCAGAGCCAGCATCACGCTGATCCACCTGCCGTCAGCCATCGTGTAGACAAACCAGAACTCGCCTTCCACCAGCAACCCGCTCCATACCGCTGATGGTCGGTGCCTTCGCCACCTTCGCGCTGATCTTCGAAGTCATCTCTTCGGATTTACCGGGCCCGACAGGCCGGTCGGCTAGGGTAAGAGGATGTCTCTTTCACTGCCCTAACGCATCGTCGAAGGAGGAGAAGAAGCTATGAGTGATAACGGTGAGACTGCGGTCCTCGCGGGAGGCTGCGCCTGGCTCCAGCAGCAACTCCTGCGCCACCCCAGCGGAGTCATCTCCACCCGCGTGGGATGGACCGGCGGCGAGGGCGACAACCCGACCGTGGGAAGCCCTGGCGGTCACGCCGAGGCTGTCGAAGTTGTCTTCGACCCGGAGCGGATCTCCTATCGGGACCTACTCGAGTACTTCTTTCAGGTCCACCGCCCCGACCTCGATGAACATCTCGTCGGCTCCATCTACCGCTCGGAGATCTTCTGCACGAGCGACGAGCAGCGCCGGGTGGCCGAGGAGGCGATCCGTGACGTCGACGCCTCGGGCCATTGGCCGGGCAGGACCGTGACGAGGATCAGCGATGCCGGCCGCTTCTTGCCGGACGGGCCAGCGGATCAGGACTACTTCCTGCGCTATCCGGACTATCCGGAAGGCGCCAAGTCGCCCTTCCCGCGGCGAAGCGTGGAGACTGTCACGCCTTAGGCCACGCCCGCCTCTGGCCTGGCGTGGGTCGCCGGGGCAGCGGGTTTTTCGAGTTGGCGGAGCGGACACCGCGCCAATGCGCCCGCCAAAAACGCCGTGCTCCCGCAGGCGCGATACTGCGCAGACGATGTCGCAGGAGAACGTGGACCAGGTCTACCGATCGGCTGACGCACTCAACCGGCGCGACATCGATGGCGCCCTCGCGTTCACCGACCCCGACATGGAGTTCATTCCGCGCCTCCTGGAGGTGGACGGCGGCGACTCCTACCGCGGCCACGACGGTCTGCGGCGCTGGTGGAACGACCTGTTCACCGTCTTCCCCGACTTCAGGTCGGAGATCGAAGAGGTACGAGACATTGGTGACGTGACCGTTGCGCGGGTGCGGATGAGCGGCCAGGGCCTGGAGAGCGACGCGCCCACCGGGCAGACGTCCTGGGTGGTCACCGAGTGGCGCAACAGGAAGGCCATTCGCTCGCGCGTGTTCGGAAGCGAGGCCGAAGCTCTCGAAGCTGCCGGCCTTGAGGGGTAGGCGATGTCGCAGGAGAACGTGGAGATCGCGCGGCGCGGTGTGGAGGCCTTTGCCGCAGGAGACTGGAAAACGACCTTGGAGTTCGTTGATCCCGAGGTTGAATGGATTGAGACGCCTGGACTCGGCCCTGACGCGGCGGTCTACCGAGGCATCGAGGAGGTCCGGGGCGCGGTCGAGAGCTGGACCGGAATGTGGACCGACTATGGCTTCGAAATTCGCGACTATCTGGATGCCGGCGATCAAGTCGTCGTTCTCGTCCAGGAACGGGGACGCGGTCGGAGCACCGGAGTGAGCGTCGAGAGGGAATTGGGTTACGTTTTCACGATGCGGGGCGGCAAGGTAGGGCGTGTCCGCTTGTACGGGAGTTGGGCCGAGGCCCTCGAAGCCGCCGGGCTGTCGGAGTAATCCCGTCACGAGCCTTTGCCCAGTGACCTCGTGCCTTCTTCTGCGATTCCATCCACGTCGAAGTCAACCTGGATCCCCTTAGCCCTCATCGCCCTAAGCAGGTCCCCCATCAATCGATGCTCGACGACCACGGGAGCGCCTCTCAGATCCCTTGCCTTGTCTGAATGGATGCCCGAGACGGTCGAGACGTTCCTCAAGCCCCCTGGTAGGTCTCTGGCCGGAATCTCTGGCAGGTCTTTCTCGATGCGTTGAAGGAACTTGTGCTCGAGCTCGTGAGCGCGGGCAACGAGGCCATGTGGCCGGCGTGGGCGGCTTCCTTGATCTGGGGCATAACTTCTCGGCGGACTTGCTCGTATCGCTCGGTCTTGGTCTTGTGGACCCAGGTGTAGAGGGTCCGGGCGCTGATCGGGAGCCCCTGCTCCTTGAGGGAAGCGTGGGCGCGGGTGGAGTTGGCGCTGTGAAGGGCCATTGCGACCAGGCCGCGCTCGATCTCTTCGTCGTTGTAGTTGCGGCGGGTTCTTGGGGCCATCCAGGCCTCCGTGTAGGAGACGCCGGTGTCGGCGTCGGTTGCAGCTCCGTCGATCGCTCCGGGTTAGCTCTTGATCATGGCGTTGCCAGGTCTCAAGTTCTGGACTTCTTGGAAGTTCAGCATCAGGAAAAGGTCGGATGGAGCCCCCCTCGAAAACCCCGTAAACGTAGGCCTGTGGCTAAGGGACGGACTCCTAGAAGAGGGTCACGTCAGGTAGTTCGCGCTCTGCTTTTCAGCGTAAGACGGCGACGGTCCCTGTCAAGAATAGGCCCCGCTTGGGCCCCCCGCGGTCCAGCGCCCGCCGTTGCGGCCAAAACGAAAACCCCGCGCTAGCAGGGCTTTCGCTGAAGGTGAGCGACGGGACTCGAACCCGCGACCGCCTGGACCACAACCAGGAGCTCTACCAGCTGAGCTACGCCCACCGCGCGCGCTCAAATGTAGCGGTCGGCGGCGGGGCCCCGGGCTGATCGTTGCGTGGTCTTGGGGTCCATGGGCCACGAAACCAGGCAATGTTTCGTCGGCGGCTCAGGGCTCGATCGGCGGTGGCCCGGCGCTCGAGCGAAGCGCCCCGGCACTGGCGGCGACGACGAGGGCGATCGCGACGACCTCGCGCGTCGCCAGGGCCTGGTCGAGGGCGATGAAGCCGATCAGCGCCGCCACCGCAGGTTCGAGGCTCATCAGCACGCCGAAGACGCCGGCCGGGAGGCGGCGCAGGGCCTCGAGCTCGAACGAGTAGGGGATCACCGAGCTGAGGATCGCGACCCCGGCGCCGAGCGCGAGCAGGCGTGGGTCGAGCAGGTCTGCGCCGCCGCCCGCGACTCCGAACGGGATCAGGAGCAGCGCCGAGACCACCATCCCTATCGCCAGCCCTGCGCCGCCCTCGAAGGCCCGCCCGACATCGGCTGCGATGAAGATGTAGGCGCCCCAGAAGAACCCGGCCACCAGGGCCAGGGCGGCTCCGAGCCCGTCGATGCCGGAGCCGCCGAGACCGCCGGAGAGAAGGACGATGCCCGCCGCCGCGAGCGCGACCCAGATGAAGTCGACCGCCTTGCGGGTACTGAGGACGGCCACGCCCAGCGGGCCAACGAACTCGAGGGTGACGGCGATGCCGAGCGGGAGCCGGTCGAGCGCCTCGTAGAAACAGAGATTCATCGCCGCCAGCACCACGCCGTAGATCGCCGCGATGCGCAATGCCTCGCGCGGGCGGCCCCGGAACGAGGGTCGCCAGAGAGCCGCCAGGACGACGGCGGCGAACAGCGACCGCAGGAAGACGGTCCCGGCCGGCCCCAGGTCCTCAAACAGGGTCGTCGCCAGCGCCGAGCCGGACTGGACCGAGACGATCCCGCCGACCACCAGCGCGACGGGAAATGCTCGGGCTGTCCGCGGGCTCGCCTCCATCGGCCCTGTGAATCTAGACTCGCCGGCCGTGCACCGGAAGTTCAGCCACCGCATCCGCGTTCGCTTCTCCGACTGCGACCCGCAGAACGTCCTCTTCTACGCCAACCACCTCGAGTACTTCGACATCGCGATCACCGAGCTCTGGCGCGAGGCCGTTGCTCCGTTCGACGAGATGAATGCGGCCGGCACCGACATCGTCGTCGCCGAGGCTGGTATCCGCTATCTCTCCCCTGTCCGTTTCGACGAGGAAGTCGACGTCAGCGTCGAGGTGACGCGGCTCGGGACGACCTCGATGACCTCGCACCTGGAGATCAGCCGCGACGGCGTGATCTGCAGCGAGGGAGAGCTGCGCCACGTCTTCGTCGCGCTCGAGTCCGGCGAGAAGGCCGAGATCCCCGCCGACGTCCGCGCCGGCCTCATCCTCTACAGCGCGGGCCGAGACTGACGTTATGGCTGAAATACGGCTGTTTCGTAAGGCTCGCCGCGGCGGCGCGGCTCGGCGCGGCGCGGGGGGTTAGGCCGGGCGCATCGCGGCGCCGGCTCGGCGGCGAAGCGGCGCCGGGACGAGCGGCCACAGCACCGTGCGCGTGTAGGCGGCACCGCCGCCGAGCGCCAGGCCTCTGACCGGATCCCAGGAGAAGCCGTAGCCGCGCCTGATCGGGCCCGGCAGCATCCCGATCGTGATGAAGTTGACCAGCTCGACCAGCGGCCGCGCAAGGGCCGGCGCCGGCGGGTTGAGGACGATCTCGCGGCCGAGAGCGCGCGCCTGCGGGGTCACCTCGAGCTCGCCGCCGCGCAGCATTCCCTCGATGTAGCGATCGAAATCTTCGATCGCCTCCGGCATCTGGCCATCCTCGAGGCCAAAGAGCCCGCCGACCACACGGTAGTCGCGCCAGTAGGCGTCGCGCTCGGCCCGGTCGAGTCCGCCGACGTAGCGCTCGTAGACACGCAGGCCGGAGTCGACCAGCGCCGCCAGAATCCAGAGGAGCAGCCCGGGATCGTCCGCCGCATACGGCGTGCCCGCCTGAAAGACCCCGGCCGGCTCGGTGAGCTCACCGCGGATGCGGCTGTGGACACTTCGCACCCGAGCCGTCTCGCGGTCGGCCTGCTCCCGCGGGCCGAAGGCGATCGTGTCCATGATCACTGCGGTTCGGCGCAGCCGCTCGTAGGGGTCCTCGAGTGAGCGCGTGGTCGCGAAGAAGCCGGCGAAGGCGACCGGGTGGGCGGCCTGCATCAGCAGAGCCCGCCCGCCTGAGAACGCCACCGCGGGCTCGGAGTTGACCCGCCGGATCATCGAGGCGTCACTGAAGTAGCTGCGCTCGCTCATCGCCTCATCTTCTACGCAAGCCTGGACGCATCCGGTTGTGCCCCCACCCCTACCCCGCGGGCCGAGACTGACGTTTTGGCTGAAATACGGCTGTTTTGTAAGGCTCGGCGGGGGGGCGGCTAGGCCGCCTGGGCGGCCGGCGCAACCGGCGCCGGCTCCAGAGCGAGGTCGAGCACCTCGTCGATCGTCATCACCGGGTGGAAGCGCATCTGCTCGCGCACCTCCTCGGGGACGTCGTCGAGGTCGCCGCGGTTGCGCTCGGGGATGACCACGTCGGTCAGGCCGGCGGCGTGGGCGGCGAGGACCTTCTGCTTCAGCCCGCCGATCGGAAGCACCCGGCCCTGCAGGGTGAGTTCGCCGGTCATGCCGACGCTGTGCTTGACCGGGCGCCCGCTCATCAGCGAGGCGATCGCGGTCGTCATCGTGATCCCGGCGCTGGGGCCGTCCTTGGGGATCGCCCCGGCGGGGACGTGGACGTGGAACTCGCGGTCCTCGAAGGCGTGCTCGTCGATCCCGAGGTCCTCAGTGTGGGCGCGGACGTAGGAGAGGGCGATCCGCGCCGACTCCTTCATTACATCGCCTAGCTGGCCGGTGAGGACGAAGCCCTCCTTGCCGGGCATCGAGGTCGCTTCGACGAAGAGGACGTCGCCGCCGGCGCCGGTGACCGAGAGCCCGGTCGCGACCCCGGGGAGCGCGGTCCGCTCAACCGCCTCCTGGAAGAAGCGCTGGCGGCCGAGATCGGTGCGAACCGCCTCGGCGTCGACGACCAGCGGCGCCTCGCTCTCGCCCGAGGCGATCCGGGTCGCGCTCTTTCGCAGCAGCTTGCCGAGCTCGCGCTCGAGGTTTCGCACCCCCGCCTCGCGGGTGTACTCGGTGACGATCGCGCGCAGGACGTCGTCGGGGACCTCGACCTCCTCGGCGCGCAGGCCGTTTCGCTCGAGCTGTCGCGGCAGCAGGTAGCCGCGGGCGATCGCGACCTTCTCTTCGGTCGTGTAGCCGTCGAAGGCGACGACCTCCATCCGGTCGAGCAGCGGGCCGGGGATCGTCTCGACGACGTTCGCGGTGGCGATGAAGAGGACTCCGGAGAGGTCGAGGTCGACGTCGAGGTAGTGGTCGCGGAAGCTGTGGTTCTGGGCCGGGTCGAGGACCTCGAGCAGGGCCGCGCTGGGGTCGCCGCGCCAGTCGGCGCCGACCTTGTCGACCTCGTCGAGGAGGATCACCGGGTTCATCGTCCCGGCGTCGCGAAATGCCCTGACCAGGCGCCCCGGGAGGGCGCCGATGTAGGTGCGGCGGTGGCCGCGGATCTCGGCCTCGTCGCGGACTCCGCCAAGCGACATCCGCACGAACTCACGACCGGTGGCACGGGCGATCGACTCGCCGATCGAGGTCTTGCCGGTGCCCGGAGGGCCGATCAGGGTGAGGATCGCGCCGGCGCCCTTGGAATCCTCGGCGGCGCCGCGCTCGAGGCGCAGCTTGCGCACGGCGATGTACTCGGTGATCCGGTCCTTGACGTCCTCGAGTCCGGCGTGGTCGGCGTCGAGCACCTCGCGGGCGCCGGCCGGGTCGAGCCGCTCCTCGGAGCGCTCCGACCAGGGGACCGCGATCAGCCAGTCGAGGTAGGTGCGGATCATCGAGGACTCGCCGGTGGAGTCGCCCATCCGCTCGAGCCGCGAGAGCTCCTTCTCTGCCTGCTCGCGGACGTCCTCGGGCATCCCCGACTCCTCGATCTTCGTCCTGTACTCGTCGGCGACCGAGGCGTCGTCCTCGCCCAGCTCCTTGCGGATCGACTCCATCTGCTTGCGGAGGAAGTACTCGCGCTGCTGCTTCTCGGCGCCCGACTGGACATCGTCGCGGATGCGGGCCCGGACCTGGAGCTCGGCGAGGCGCTCGCGCTGAAGCTTCAGCGCAAGCTCGAGGCGCTCGCTGACGTCGAGCGTCTCAAGCAGCTCGATCTTCTCGGCCTGGCCGAGGTCGGGCGAGTAGGCGGAGGTGTCGGCAAGCTCTCCGGGCTCTGAGATCGAGCGTAGAAAGGCCCTGATGCGATCGTCGGCGCCGCGCAGGTCGAGGATCTCCTCGACGACGGCGCGGTACTCGCGCGCCAGTTCGGTGATCCGCTCGCCCTCGGGCTCTATGTCCGGATGGGCCGTGACCTCGACCCGAAGCTCGCCGGCGCCGTCGGTGCGGGCTTTCTCGGGAACCCCGCGGTGGAGACCCTGGACGGTGACGGCCTCTCCCCCGCCGGGCACCCGCATCCGCTCGAGCACCTCGGCGACGACGCCGACCGAGGCGAACTCGCCGTCGCTGCGCGGGACCAACAGCACACGCTCCTCCTCGCCGACATCGAGGGCGAGGGTCGCGGTCATGCCGGGGAAGATGAGGGCGTCGTCGAGGGGTACGAGCAGAAGGGTTTCCATCTCAATCTCTTTCTTCGTGGGAACATGAATCAATATAGCGAACAATCATGGTAAGAACCAATAGTTTGCCAGACCCACCAATTTCGGCTAACCTCTCCCCCGTGTCCCCGACCATCGGCACCCCCACCCGAAAGAAGGCGAGCGCGCCGTCGGCCGTCGCCCCTGCCGGTGGCAGCGCCCTGATGATCATCCGCCTGGCTCGGATGACCGGGTACCGGATGGGGCGGGCGTTGGCCGAGCTGGAGATGCGCACGCACGAGTTCGGGGTCCTCGACCACCTCAACCGCGCCGGCCCGATCTCCCAGCAGCAGCTCGGTGCAGCCCTGAGGATCGATCCCAGCAACCTGGTCGGACTGCTCGACGCGCTGCAGCAGGACGGCCTCGTCGTCCGCGCCCGCGACGCCGCCGACCGCCGCCGCCACCTCGTCGGCCTCACCGACGCCGGCCACCTCAGGCTCGAGAGCGCCAAGCGCGCCACCGCCGAGGCCGAGGCCGACCTCCTCTCCCCCCTTGACGCCCGAGAGCGCCGGCAGTTCCTCGGTGCCCTCGAGCGTCTGACCACCCACGCCTGCTCCGGACCACGCGGCGGTCGCCGGTGCTGAGCTTCAAGCTCCCGGGACTCGACGACCCCAACCTCGACCGGCGCCGCCTTCTCGGCCTCTTTCGCCCCTACCGGCGCAAGATCGCGGTCGTCCTCGGGCTGATCACCTTCTCGGCAGCCCTCGGGATGGTCTCTCCGTTCCTGCTTCGCGGCGTCCTCGACACGGCGATCCCCGGCCAGAACACCACCCTGCTGGTTGTCCTCGTCGGCGGGATGATCGCCATAGCCGTGGCCACCGGTGCCCTCGGCGTCGGCCAGACGCTGATCTCGAACACCGTCGGCCAGCAGGTGATGCACGACCTCAGGGCTCAGGTCTACCGCCACATGCAGCGGCTATCGCTGAGCTTCTTCACCCGCACCCGCACCGGGGAGATCCAGTCGCGGATCTCGAACGACATCGGTGGCGTCCAGAGCGTCGTCACCTCGACCGCGACCTCGATCGTCTCCAACGTGACCACGGTGATCGCCGCCACCGTGGCGATGTTCCTGCTCGACTGGCGCCTGGCGATCGCCGCCTTCGCGCTGATGCCCTTCTTCATCTGGATGACGCGTCGGGTCGGGGCCGAGCGTCGCAGGATCACCTCGATCCGCCAGGACCGCCTCGCCGACATGTCGGCGCTGGTCGAGGAATCGCTCTCGGTCTCCGGGATCCTGCTCGGCAAAACGATGGGCCGCTCGACCGAACTCGCCGAGCGCTTCGAGCGCGAGTCCGAGGACCTGGCGAGCCTCGAGGTGCGCTCGCGGATGGCGGGGCGCTGGCGGATGGCGACCGTCCAGATCGCCTTCGCGGCGATGCCGGCGCTGGTCTACCTCTTCGCTGGGCTGACGATCGCGGGCGGCGGCGCCGTGATCTCGATCGGCACCCTGGTCGCCTTCACCACCCTGCAGACGCGCCTCTTCTTCCCGATCCAGTCGCTGCTCAGCGTCGGTATCGACGTGCAGAGCTCGCTGGCCCTGTTCGAGCGGGTCTTCGAGTACCTCGAGCTGCCGGTCGAGATAGAGGAGCGCGCCGGCGCGGTCGAGCTCGATCGCTCGAGCCTGCGTGGCGACGTCGCCTTCCAGGGGGTCGGCTTCCGCTACGCCGCCGACGGGCCCTGGACGCTGCGCGGCATCGACCTCGCGGTGTCCGCCGGCAGCACCCTGGCGGTGGTCGGGGAGACCGGCTCGGGCAAGACGACCCTCGCCTACCTGCTGGCCCGCCTCTACGAGGTCGAGGAGGGAAGGGTGACGATCGACGGCGTCGACGTCCGCGACATCAGCCACGCCTCGCTCGCCTCGGTCGTCGGCGTCGTCTCGCAGGAGACCTACCTCTTCCACGCCTCGATCGCGGAGAACCTCCGCTTCGCCAAGCCGGGGGCGAGCGACTCCGAGCTGGTCGAGGCTGCCCGCGCCGCCCAGATCCACGAGCTGATCGACGCCCTGCCCGACGGCTACGACACCGTCGTCGGCGAGCGCGGCTACCGTTTCTCCGGCGGCGAGAAGCAGCGGATAGCGATCGCCCGCACGGTCCTGCGCGACCCGCCGATCCTGATCCTCGACGAGGCGACCAGCGCCCTCGACACCGAGACCGAGCGCGCCGTTCAGGGCGCCCTCGACGATCTCGCCCGCGGCCGCACGACGCTGGCTATCGCCCACCGCCTCTCGACCGTTCGCGATGCCGACCAGATCGCGGTCCTCGCCGAGGGCCGCCTCGCCGAGCTCGGCCGCCACGACGACCTCCTCAGCGTCGAGGGTCGCTACGCGGCGATGATCGCGGCGCAGGGTGGCGAGCTGGCGCTGGCCGCCTGATCAACCGGTGTGCCTGGTGTTTCGCTTATGTGAGCGAACGTCAACAACACCAGCTACACTGCGCGGACCCTGATCACCGGTAATGCCTAATCCCGCGCCACCAGGCCGGGAACGGGGGAACCAGAGAGTTAGGGGCGAACCCACGAATTTGTGGGAGCGCTGCTCCTTCAGCGCCAGCCCGACAGCTAACCCCGTAGGCCGACTTAGGAGACTGGTTTGTTCGGCACGCGCCCCAGAGCAGCAATCGCGGTACTCACAGTCGCGGCGACCGTGGCTGCGGTCGCGGTGGCGCCCGCAGGGGCCACGTCCCCCTCGTCCTGTGGCCAGAGCTCGGGCGGCATCGGCACTCCCGGCAGCAACTGCCGCTCGACCGGCTACGTCAATCCCTTCGCCGGGCAGAGGTGGGGACCGGGCCGGATTGACATGGGCATCGACCTCGCCCCACTGAAGCGCGAGCCCGTCGTCGCGATCGGCGCGGCCAAGATCCTCGGCTCCGACAGCCACAGCGGCTGGCCCGGCGGCCATTTCATCTGGTACCGGCTCCTCAACGGCGACCATGCCGGCGACGTCGTCTTCGTCGCCGAGCATCTGACCAACATGGTCCCCGCCGGCGTCGTCGTCAACGCCGGACAACGGATCGCGACCGCCATTCCCGGATCGCCCTGGACCGAGTGGGGCTGGGCGACGCCCAGCGGCTCGACCCGCGCCTACCCCTGCTACAGCGAGGGGATGGCGACCAACTCCGGTCGCCAGATGTCGCGCTTCCTGCGCTCACTGGGCGCCACCTTCATCCCCAAGATTGCCCCGGGACCCGACTGGCCCACCGGCAAGCTCTGCTGAGGCCGGGCGCCAGCCCTCAGGGCTTGAACACCATCAGGACCAGGATCGCGATCACGACCGCGGCGGAGAGGTAGTTCTCCGCCCGGGAGCGGCCGTCGTCAAGGAGCGCCCGCAGCTCAGCGGTTGCCGGATTGCCCTCCTCGGCCAGCTTCGTCGCCAGCAGCCGCGCCCGCTTCGGCGTCTGACCCGCGATCCCACCGAGGACGAGGGCGACGATGAACAGCCCCAGCGCCGCGCTGATCCAGCCTTCGCCGAGGCTGAAGTCCTCGAGCCCGACCAGCCAGAACCCGAAGGCGAGGATGATCACGGAGCCGGCGGCGACCAGGGCGACGCCGATGCGGCTGAGGCCGAGCAGCAGCGAGATCTCCGCCGGCCGCTCGCGCCGGCGCGCCGACTCGAAGGCAACGCCGGCCACGGCGACTCCGGAGACGAAGAGAAGGACGCCGAGAATGTGGAAGAAGAGTGCGAGGTCGCTCATGCCCGCGCAGTCTGCCGAAATCGGCCGAGCACAGTGGCGTCGGCCAGAGCCAACGCCCCCGGCAGGATTCGAACCTGCGACATCCGGCTTAGAAGGCCGGCGCTCTATCCAGCTGAGCTACGGGGGCGTGGGAGCCAAGACTAAGGCTCGCCACGCGGGGCTGCTAGAAACCCAGGTGTGGAAACGGAGGTGGTCGCACAATCCGAGGACAAGCTGCGCGAGCAGGCGATCGCCAACCTGAAGAAGAAGCGCGACTTCCGCACCCATGTATTGATGTACGTGGTCGTCAACGCCTTTCTGATCGGGATCTGGGCGGTCAGCGGGGCCGACTTCTTCTGGCCGGTGTTCGTGCTCGGCGGCTGGGGCATCGGCCTCGTCGCCAACGCCTGGGACGTCTACGGGCGCAAGCCGATCAGCGAAGCTGAGATCGAGCGCGAAAGCGAGCGCCTGCGCAACTGAGCGCCGGCGCCCGCCGCTTGCCCGCGCCTCGGCCCTAGGAGCTGCTCTTGCCGCCGCCGAGCTTCGCGCAGCCGGCGAGCGAGAGCCGGCCGTTGACCTTGTAGACGTAGTCGGGCTGGGGAGTGATGTCGGGCTCGGCGATGATCTCCTCGACCGCTGGGTCGGACCTGATCCAGGCGCGGATCGGGTAGCGGTAGGGGGACTCGGGCGAGTCCTGGGTGTACTGGCTGATGACGAGGAAGTCGTAGTTGCCGTCGTTGATCTGGCGGCGGAAGGTGCGGCAGCTTGCTGCGAGGCGGTACTGGCCATTGGGACCGGGGACGGCGATGAACTGGACGTCGTTGGAGAGGTCGGCGCCGTAGTAGCCGAACTGGCCGAAGAAGATCTCGCCGGAGCCGGAGATGCCGATGCGGCGGTCACGCTGCTTGCGGGCGAAGACGTATGCCTTCTGCGGGCCGCCGTCCTGGAGGAAGAGCTTCGGGTTGGTGTAGTGGTTGTCGAAGTACTGGACCTCCTGGGCACGGCCCAGGACGATGCCGAGAATCACCACGCCGGCGACGCCGCCGGCGATCGCGACACGGCCGATCCTCCCCTCCCCGCGAAGGTACTCGAGCGCGCCCGGGGCCCAGACCAGGGCGAGGGTGAGGAAGACCGCTCCGGCAAGGTAGCTCGGGTACCACTTCGGCGTTGCAAGCACGGTGATCGCGTAAACAACCGTGAGGAAGATCAGGGTGATCCGGGCGCGTCGCTCGGGCGCGCGCAGCGGCCGCACGATCGGCAGCAGCGCCAAGGCGAGAACCAGCCCGGGAATCAGGTAGCGGGTGTTGGTGAAGAAGCCCGTCGGGGAGCCCTCCTGGCCGGCGGCGGTCAGCGGCGTGAAGACGTAGACGACCGCCGTCAGCAGGGCCGCGGCGCCGATCACGCGGAGGATCCGGTTGCGCGAGCGGAACACCAGGTAGACGGCGGCGGCGAACGCCATCACCAGGATCAGCGGGAAGAGCGGACCGAGGGCGTTGTCGAGCTGGGGGAAGAACCACTTGCGATAGATCGTCGGCTCGGTCAGGTAGTGGGCGACGCTGAAGCGTGGGCGCGGGTCGAGCGGCATCTGGTCGGGCCGCGGCAGGTGAAGCGGCCCCCAGCCGATCTGCGGGATCGGGTTTCCGCCGGTCTTGATCGCCGCCCGCACGTACCAGTAGCCGCCGACCACGAACATCGAGGCCGCCAGCACCCAGGCGGTGGTCAGCTTGCGGCCGCGGCCGCTGAAGAGGACCACTCCGGCGGCGATCACGGCCACGGGGGCGAGGAAGGTGAGCTTGACCGAGATCGCGAGTCCGGCGGCGATCCCGGCCATGATCAGCGGCCCCTTGTCGAGCAGGGCGGCGCCCGGATCCGGCGTGTCCTCGACCGCGCCGGTATCCGGCGCCCGGCGCTGGTGCCCGTTGATGAGGAAGGCGACGAAGACGATGAGGAAGGCGAGGCCCATGATGTCGTTTCGGCCCTCACCCGGCTGAGTCTCGATCATCACCCCGGAGTCGAGGACGATCGCCGCCGCGACCAGGGTCGCCGGGCCGACCTTGTAGGGGCGCCCTACGCAGTAGGCGGCGAGCAGGGCGATCGCCAGCCAGAAGAGGTTGATCAGCGGCGAGAGCCAGTCGCTCTTCATGACGACGATCCCGGCGCCGTGGATGAGTTCGGAGCTCTGCGGGTAGAACCAGGCGGCGAGGCGCAGCGGATCGGTCAGGTGCAGGTGCCAGGTGGAGCCGTCCTGGGCGAATCGCGCTGCGAACGGCATGTGGTACCAGGTGGTGTCGCCCCCGAACATCCCCTGGTCGAGGCTGAGCAGCGAGGGGAAGGTCCACTCGGCGACGGTGAACGAGGCGACCGCGAGCGCGATCAGCAGCGCCACCTTCTGCACCTTCGGGGCCTCGATCGGGTGAGCGTGCGCGGGGGCTCGGCGCCAGCCGAGCAGCGCCGCGAGCAGGCCGGTGGCGATGCAGGCGACGACGATCCAGCCGAGCGTGAGGATGCTGAGCGTGCCTAGAATCTCGAGCGCGATGACCAGCAGCGCAACCGCGATCGTGGCGTCGGCGAGGCGGGCGAGGGCGCCGGAGAACTCGGGCACGATCCAGCGCCGCAGCCAGTAACCCCCGAGGCCCAGTGAGGCGGCTATTCCAACCACCGCGAGGCAGCCGCCTATGTAGGAGCCCAGGGTCGGAGTCACAGCGGCGGAATGCTAGAGGAACCGGGGCCGGCTCCCGGGCCCGCGGCGGGCTCAGCGAGGCCCGAGGAAGTTCTGGTTCTGAGTGAAGGCGCGGCGCTCGCCCGGACGCCAGGCCCGGATTCGCCTGATCATCGCGCCCGGATCAAGCCCGGACCTTCCGGCGCCGCGGCTTGGCCTCGCTGAGAAGGACCTCCTCCAGACCGTCGACCGCCTCGCCCATGTAGATCGCGAGACGCTGTAGGTGCGGCAGTGTGTCGCGGGCGCCGGTGAAGCCGAAGTTGAGCTGGCCTGCATAGCTGACACAGGTGATGTTGAGCGCGTTGCCGTGCAGCAGCAGCGAGAGCGGGAAGACCGAGTCGAGGTGGGCGCCGTTGAGATAGAGCTCCTGCGAGGGGCCCGGGACGTTCGATATTCCGACGCTGAACGGGAGCGGCGCGCGGCGCTTCAGCTGCGCCACGAGTCCGGCGATGTAGGGGCCGTTGATCAACAGCGTGTAGGACGCCCGGGCCTCCGGTGGCAGCTGTCGCAGGTGGGCCTTGGCCTCCGCGGTCGAGCGCTTGATCACCTCGAGCCGCTCGCGCGGCTCGGCGACGTTGGTGCCCAGCTCAGCGACCATCATCCCGACCGCGGTGCCGGTCGAGGTGTCGTCCTCCTCGCGCAGGTTGACCGGGATCCCGGCGCTCAGGGGGCGGTCGGGCACCCGCCCGTGCTCGGCGAGGTAGCTGCGCAGGGCGGTCCCGCTCAGATAGAGGACGACGTCATTGAGCGTGCAGTCGGCCGCCCGCGCCAGCGTCCTGATCCGCTCCAGCTCGTAGCGCTGGGTCGCAAAGCGCCGCTGGCCGGCGAGGTTGCCGGCGAGCGCCGAGTCGGGCGTCCGGTAGGGAGCCTGCAGCGGGCGGTCGTCGAAGGCGGCCTGCCCGAGGTCGACGGCGGCCCGGGAGAGCCCGGCCACCGCCTTGGCCCCGTCGCGCGCCGTGTTCACGATTCGCCCGAGCGGCCCCTCCCCCGCTTTGCCGTTCCCCGCGGGGCGCTCACCAGATGCCATCGCCCAGAACGCGGGCATCCCCCGCTCGGCGGGGTCGGTCGATAGCGCCCGCAAGATCAGCCGCATGCCGCTGACGCCGTCGATCAGCGAGTGATGGATCTTCATGTAGATCGCGAACCGGTTGCCCTCGAGGCCCTCGATCAGGTGGGCCTCCCACAGCGGGCGGTGCATGTCGAGCTGGTGGCTGTGAAGCCTGGAGACGAGGATCCCCAGCTCGCGCTGGCCACCGGGGTGCGGCAGGGCCGAGTGGCGGACGTGGTAGTCGAGGTCGACATCGCGCTCCTCGCGCATCAGCGGCAGCCGCGGGCCGATCAGCGGCCCCGCCACCAGCCGCAGGTTCCACGGCGGCGGGATCGTCTGCGGCGCCCGCATCAGCTCGAACTGCCCTTGGAGATAGTCGGGCGGGGCGTCTTCGGGGAGGGTGAACTCGAACAAGCCGCCGACGTGCATCGGCGTGTCGCGCGACTCGAGCGCGAGCCAGGCGGTGTCGAGTGGGGCTACCTGCTTGAAGGCCACGCCGCGTCTCCTCTCCCGTTTCCTACGCCACGCCAGCCTACCTATCGCGAGAATGCCGGCTGCAGTCGGGCGAGCGGTTCAATCCCGCCGGGGGAGCGAGCTGGCGGGCTGAATCCCCTCTACCGGGGAATCGGAGCGGCGCTGACCCCGCTTGGGATCTGGCAGGCGACGCCGGTGCCGGCGTGGCCGAAGTAGCCGTTCGGCACCTTGTGCAGGTACTGCTGGTGGTAGTCCTCGGCGTAATAGAAGGTCCCGGCGGGCTCGATCTCGGTCGTCACCGGCTCCTTGCCGGCGGCGCGCAGGGCCTCGTCGTAGGCCCGAAGCGTCGCCTCGGCGCTCGCCCGCTGCCCCTCATCGGCGAAATAGATGCCGGAGCGGTACTGGGTGCCGACGTCGTTTCCCTGGCGCATCCCCTGGGTCGGGTCGTGTTCCTCGAAGAAGGTCTTGAGCAGGTCCGCGTAGGAGATCTTCGCCGGGTCGAAGGCGACGAGGACGGCCTCGGCGTGGCCGGTGCGGGCGCTGCAGACCTCATCGTAGGTGGGATTGGGCGTGATCCCGTTCTGGTAGCCGACCGCCGTCGTGTAGACACCATCGAGGTCCCAGAAGAGGCGCTCGGCACCCCAGAAGCATCCGAGGGCAAAGTACGCGGTCTCGATCCCATCGGGGAACGGCGGCTGCAGCGGGGTCCCGAGCACGGCGTGGCGCTTGGGGACATCGAAGGCGGGCTCGGCGCGGCCGGGGAGGGCCTCCTCGGCATTGGGCATCTGGGTTTTCTGGGGGCTCAGCATCATCATCAGCTTTCCGATTCGAGTCATGCTTGGCAGTCCTTTGGGCCCCAGTGACGTTACAGAGGCGCCGCGCCCGGTCGCACGCGGATTCGGAGTCAATCGTCTAGTTTCGCCCCCGTGCACCTGACCCTCGCCGCCCTGCTGCTGCCACTGGCCTCGATCACGAAGACACTTCTGCTGCCGTTCGTGATCGCCGCGGGGATCCTCGCCCTGCTCGTCCTCGGTGCGATCGCCGGCGCGATCGCGATCGCCATCCTCGCCTTCTTCGCGATGATCGGCAGGGTCCTCTTCGGTCGCGACCTGCGGCCGCGCTGGCTTCGGCGCGGGCGCGGGGCGCGGGCCTGATCACCGGAAGGTGAATGCCGGCGGCCGCAGCCGCCGCCCGGTCGAAGTCGCTCAGTCCGGCTGGGGGACGATCCGGATGTAGGGCTTGGGAGCGTCCCAGCCATCGGGGTAGGTCTCCTTCGCCTCCTCGTCGGAGACCGAACCGGCGATGATCACGTCCTCGCCCTGCTTCCAGTTGACCGGCGTCGAGACCTTGTGCTCTGCGGTCAGCTGCAGCGAGTCGATCACCCGCAGGACCTCGTCGAAGTTGCGGCCGGTTGTCATCGGGTAGACGAGAATCAGCTTGACCTTCTTGTCGGGGCCGATAACGACCACGTTGCGCACCGTCTGGTTGTCGGCCGCGGTGCGGTCGAGCGGGTCGCCCGCGGCCTCGCCGGGCAGCATCTCGTAGAGCTTCGACACCTCGAAGTCGGTGTCGGCGATCATCGGGTAGTTCGGCGCCGTTCCCTGGGTCTCCTCGATGTCCTTCGCCCACTCGGCGTGGCGGTCGGCCGGGTCGACCGAGAGCCCGATGATCTTGACGTTGCGCCGGTCGAAGTCGGGCTTGATCTTCGCCATGTAACCGAGCTCGGTCGTGCAGACCGGCGTGAAGTCCTTGGGGTGCGAGAACAGCACCGCCCAGCTGTCGCCGATCCAGTCGTGAAAGCTGATCGGACCCTCGGTCGTCTCGGCTTCGAAATCCGGAGCGGTATCGCCAATCTTCAAAGACATCCTTGTTCCTCCTCGTGGACTGGTTCGGCAGAGAATCTAGGGGATCGCGCACTGAACTTACGGAGAGGCCGGTGGAGCCGTCCCTCCGGGCGCGAGGTCTCCCGCCCTCGAGGGCGGCCGGCGTCGGCGCGAATCCGTCGAGATCGATTCAGTACCCGCGCCCCCCCAGAGCCAGGGTCTGAGATAGTCACAAGCGCTCCAAGCAGCAGAAGACCACGTAATCGAACAGAGGAGATCAGTTGGCAAACGTTGACACCGCACGCGCCGCCTACGAGGCATTCTCGAGCGGCGACATGGCGACCCTGGCGGGCCACTTCGCCGATAACGCCGAATGGCACACATCCGACGAGCTGCCCAACGGCGGCACGGCCAGCGGCCGCGACGCGATCATGGAGAACTTCGGCACCATCCCGGAGTACTGGTCGGAGTTCTCCGTCACCCCCAGTGATTTCATCGACGGCGGCGACAAGGTCGTCGTGCAGGGGACGCAGAAGGCGACGGCTGCCGAGGGCGGCGGCCACTTCGAGGGCGGCTTCCTGCACCTGATGGAGTTCGACGACGACGGCAAGCTCGTCCGCGGCGAGTTCATCGGCGACAGCGCCAAGGCGCTGAAGGCCCTGGGCTAAGCAGCAACCAGGCCGACGCGCGCGAGGAGCGCCCCAGGCGGGGCGCTCCAATCGCGCCGGCCCTTTCGAGCGCCGCCTGCAGCATCGCCTAGTCCGAGAGCCCGGCGGCTTCGAGGGCCTCGGCCTGGTCGAGAAACCCCTCGATCCGGGTGGCCTTGCCGCCTTCGAACGTCCAGAGGTGCGCCCAATGCGCCTCGACCTCGACGCTGCTCCCCTTGCCCCGGCCTCGCGCCGTGAACAGCACAACGACTCGCTCTCCCGATGGGTAGAACTCGTCCGCTGTCCACGTGTGCTGGTCCCAGGGCGAGAGCAGATTGCGAATGCCTCTCTCAAGCGCCGCCAACCCGTGGCGCGGCCCCTCGAAATCAGGCATGAACTGCGCCCACACAATCTCGACGCCGGGATCGAAGATCTCCGGCGTCCAGAAGTCGCCCACCGCCCAACGGGCATACACCCCCTTCAGCGCCTCGACGTTCTCTTGCGACATCGCCTGCGCAGTATCGCGCAGGCGGGCCTGAATTCCGGCAGATGGCGCTGGCCGTGTTGAGAGAGAATCATGTTGTTCGCATGGGAGCCCGTCGGTCACGACATCTTGACTGGGATGGCTGCTTCAACGTCCGCGACCTCGGTGGGCTCGAAGCGGGTGACGGACGCAAGACGCGCTGGGGCGCCTTGGTCCGCGCCGACTCGCTCAGCGAGCTGACCGCGGACGGTTGGGACACGCTGTCCGCACACGGAATTCGCACAGTCATCGACCTGCGAAACGCAGATGAGCGCGGCGAGGAGGCGACCGCCCGCCCTGCATCCATTTCGACCGTCCAGGTGCCACTCGATGTCACCGAGGACCGCGAGTTCTGGGGCGAGTGGGACAGCGGTCCTCAATTCGCAACCCCGCTCTACTACGGGCCGCACCTGCGCCGCTTCCCAGAGCGCAACGCGGCGGTGATCTCAGGGATCGCCCGTGCTGAGCCCGGGGGCGTTGCATTCCATTGTGTCGGTGGCCGCGACCGCTCGGGACAGGTCGCGCTGCTGGTCTTGGCGCTCGTCGGCGTGGCCGCCGAGGACATCGCCGCCGACTATGCGCTGAGCGCTCGCCGTCTGCGCGCTCTCTACGAGGCACGTGGAGAAGACGATCAGGGCCCGGCCCTTGAGGCATCCCTCACGGCACGTGGGACCACTGCCGCCGAGGTCATCGCCGAGACGCTCGCATCATTCGACATCGAGGGGCACCTACGCACCGGTGGCCTTCCCGACGACGACCTGCGCGCGCTCCGCGATCGATTTCTCGACACGTGACCAAGAGCCGCTGCGAGCAGCCCGAAGCTGCGCTCTCAGGCCCCCGCCCGACAGCTGTGTGTGCGGGGTTCACCGCACCGAAGCGATCGTCTACCCTCGGTGCGTTCTCGGCGAGGCTGGGGTGAGATTCATAGTCGCGGAACTTCACGCACACCAGCATTCCCCAACAGACCGAAGGGCGGGCAGATGGCGAAGCTGATTGGAGTCGCGAAGCCCGGCCAAGGCCTGCGCTCGCTTCCGATCCTCGCCGCCGCACTGGCGATGCTCGCCGCGTTGGCGATTGCTCCTCTCTCCGACGCAGCCGCCACGGCGCGGACTCCGGTTGTGTTCTTCCCTGGCTATGGGACGACGACGTTGCGCGTTGCGGTCAGCAACCAGACGTCTGTGAAGGGCTGCCCGCGCTCCGGGTCGTTCGGGGACGGGATCTTTGCGGACGCGGGGACTACGTTCAATCAGGTCTGCCGCGACCGATTGCTGACGCCCCGCTGGCGGAGCAACCCACGCCTGTCGTTCCCGCAGCGCTTCTCGCTGCCGCCGGGAGTGAATGTGTCGATTCCTCAATATGGGCAGACGGCGAGCGCGCCGGTGTACGGCGCGCTCTACGCGGCCCTCGAGTCAGCCGGGTATGAGGCCGATCGCGACCTCGTCGTGGCGGGCTACAACTTCCGGCTGACGCCCGACCTGGGGGGGTTCCTTTCCCGGACCAAGCAGCTGATCGAGCGGACCTGGCATCGCAATGGTGATCGGCCCGTCCGGCTGGTTGGCCACTCCAACGGTCCGCTCTATGCCCAGTACCTCCTCACCCACGTCTCGGAGCGATGGAAGCGGAAGTACATCCAGGGCTTCACCGACATCGCGGGGAACCTGCCCGGACAGGGAGCGGTCTGGTCCTGGGTCTTCACCGGGGTCGAGATCCCGACCGTGTTCTCGCTACCGACGACCGTGGCAACGGCGCGCAGCAGCGCGCGCCTCATCGCCCGCTCTCCGTCGACCTGGATGAGCGCGGCCGACCCGGCCGTGTTCGGCCGCCGGGAGGTTGTTGTCAAGAACCGGGCGACCGGCCGCAGCTACACGCCGGCTGACACCTATCGGCTCCTCCGCGACGCCGGGCTGGACTCGATCAAGCCGATCGTCAAGCACTACCTCGGCTTCGTCGAGTTCGCGGACTCCAAGCACTTCCCTGACGTCGACGTCTCGGCCGAGAAGGGCTCGGGCCTCCAGACCCCTGTCGGAATCGTCTTGCCCAATCTCACGACCGGCCAGGTCGTCGATCAGGCCACGGCGGACCTAATCAACCTCCCGGGGGACAGCAACCAGGAATCCATCACCAACGATGCCGTAGGTGTCTGGCACCGCATGCGCTGCCACCGCTTCCGTCTGACGAATAACCCGGGCGTCTCGCATCTGGGGCTGATCAGCGACCCGGCCGTGATCCACCGTCTGCTCGGCGACCTTGCCCGGCCCCGCTCGCGCTGCGGATGATCGAACTCCACCCCGTTTCCCGGACTCGAGCGCCACATCGGTCCGGGCGGCCCTGAGGGGCGATCCTGCGCAAGCGATGTCGGAGGAGAACGTGGAGATTGCTCACGAGGCGGATGAGTTCATCGATGCCGGGATCTCGTCGTGGCGCCGTTGGGGTGAGGGCCTGCCTCTGCCAGGACCGCGCCGAGGCCCTCGAAGCCGCCGGGCTTTCGGAGGTGGGCGGGATTGCAGGAGAACGTTGCGGCCCCCTCAGCGACGGCCGAGTCAGCTAGCACCTGATGGCCGTTCTTTCCGATCAGCTTCGTCGGTCGTGGCGACGGCGGCGACCGGTCGTAGGCGCTCCGGCTCAAGGCGGCCCTTGACCGTTTACTTGCGGGAGTCCAGGCTCCGGCGATAGGTTGATCCCTCAACCAGGAGCTTGGGGCGAGAGGCACGGTGTCCCACGCAAGACCGGAGGTGTCAGGAATGCACAAACGTGGTCGAAAGCCCTCACCGGCCCTCGTAATCTCGATCATCGCATTGGTTTTCGCTCTTGGAGGCACCGCCCTCGCTGTCAGCAAGAACTCCGTCGGTTCCAAGCAGTTGAAGAAGAACTCGGTGACAACGGCGAAAATCAGGAACGGCGCGATCACGACGGCGAAGATCAAGAGCGCTGCGGTGACTGGAGCCAAGGTGGATGTCTCATCGCTGGGAAAGGTGCCGAGCGCAAAGGACGCCGACAACGCAAGCAACCTCGGCGGCAAGGCCGCGAGCGCATACCAGCCGGGCCTGCGCTGGGCGGTCGTCGAGGTAAGCAGCACCGGTGCCTCGGTGGTGCGCGGGAACGCAACCGGCGCGACCAGGTTCGGGGTGGGGCTTTATGGCGTCAGCTTCGCCCCCGACATCCGCGGCTGCGCCTACCTGGCGACCCGAGGCGATGCTGGGGCCAACGTATCAGTAAACGGCGAGATATCGGTCGAGCAGGTCGCATCCGACAATCCAACCGACGTCGAGGTTCGGCTCCGCGACTCGAATGGGGTTTCAGCAGACACCTCCAGTGACGGCTTCCACATCGCCGTGATCTGCTAGCCGCGGACGAATCGGCAGGTAACGAGCGCGGCGGAGCCGGACGCTGATCCGTGGGTGGAGGGTCACTCGACCCGCCGCCATGTCGCTGCCACCGATTTCACCCCCAGCTACCACCCCGCTTGCTACCGGTCAGCTACCGATTCTGAGCGGACCGCCGTTTTCCCAAGCGTGGATCGCCGTGCCTGCGGAACCCGTCCCCAGTCGCTTGCTTTGCGCCGGGCTCCTTGTCAGCCTGTGCGCCCAAATCGGACGTTGTCAAATCGGCCCTCTTGGTCGGAGGGAGACGCGCCTTCTTTGCGCGATGCCCCGGAAGGCGTATGGTCAGCCGGGCCCGAGGTGCAGGGCAACGAGCGAGCGACCGGAGGTGGGAGAGATGCGCGACAAGCTGACCTACGCCAACGTGATGGTCACGATCCTTGCCTTCATTGTGCTTGGGGGAGGTGCCTACGCCGCCATCCACCTGAAGAAGAACTCGGTTACCTCGAAGTCGATCCGAAACGGCCAGGTGAAGCTGGTGGACCTCGCGCCGAACGCCGTTGACTCGTCGAAGGTCAAGGACGGCACGATCGGCAGCACCGACCTCTCCGATGGACTCAAGTCGTCGCTGGCGCTGCAATGCCCATCCGGCCTGCGCCGGGCTGGGGACATCTGCTTCGAGCCCTCGCTGCGCCCAGCCGCCACCTTCGCAAGCGCGCTCCAGACATGCGCCGCAGCGGGGCGCTGGCTGCCGAGCGTTGGCGAACTCGTACTGGTCTTCGACCATCTCGGGGCACCCCAGGACCCCCAGTGGGTCGCGATGCAGTACGTCGACAGCAACGGGACCAACATCTCTTACGGGGCGACCCTGCTCTCGGAGGATGCGTCTCGCGCGATCGGGTTTGGTTACGACAGTGCCGACCCCGCTATACCGCACCCGCAGCCCTACCGCTGCGTGACCTAGGCTACGAACTGATCTCCTGGCTGGCTCAACGAGGCGGAGGCGACCCTGGTCGCGTTGGACCTCGGAATCGGCACGACGACGCCCGGAGGCCGCCTCGTCGCAACGTCTTCACCTCGGTCGCCGAGTGGGAGCGCGAAGTGATCGCTGCGAGAACCCGAGAGGGGCTGCTGGCAGTACGAGCGAGCGGCAAGGCGATCAGCCGCCCGGCGTTCGTCGATGACCCCAAGCTCCGCCGCTTGTTGGCAAGCCATCCCCGAGGGGCGATACTGCGCAGGCGATGTCGGAGGAGAACGTGGAACTGGTGCGTCGGTGCTATGTCCTTATGAACAACCGCGACTTCTCCAGCATTCCGGAGGTCGCGGATCCTGATGTCGTCTTTGATCTCTCGCGCAACGTCTTCAACCCGGGCGTATACCGGGGCTACGATGGCATCAGGCAGGCCGATGCCGCGACCCAAGAGGTATGGCAGGAGTTCGAGGTCCGTCCCGAGGAGTTCATCGACGGCGGCGACACTGTCGTCGCGGCTATCCGGATATCGGGGTGGGGGCACGGCAGCGGAGCTCCAGCCCAGATGCGCCTGTTCAACATCTGGGAGCTACGAGAGGGGAAGGTGCTGCGGATGACGGGCGGCTACCGCGACCGTGCTGAAGCCCTCGAAGCCGCCGGCCTGTCGGAGTAGGCGATGTCGCAGGAGGACGTCGACCTCATCCGCAGGATCTATGCCGCCTGGGATCGGCAGGAGTCAGCCAGGGAGTTCATCGACGACGCCGTCGAATACATCAACCCTCCCTACGCAGTTGAGCGCGGTACCCGGCACGGGCGCAGAAGCTTCGCCGCTGTGCGCGATACCTACGACCAGTTCGATGTGCGCATCGACGAGTTCATCGACGCGGGAGACGACGTCGTAGTCCTGGCCCACTACGAAGCACGGGGACGAGGGAGCGGAGTCGAGGTCGAAGGCGAACATGGATACGTCTGGACCGTGCGAGACGGGAAGGCCGTTCGCTTCAAGTGGTTCCAGCACCACGCCGAGGCCCTCGAAGCCGCGGGGCTTGAGGAGTAGGCGATGTCGGAGGAGAACGTCGAGCTTGCGCGGGAGATGTTCGCCGCCTGGAAGCGGGACGACATTCAGTGGTTCCTGGAGCGGTCGGACCCGGATATCGTGATCGTCCAGCCGCCCGAGCTTCCTGACTCCAAGAGCTACCACGGCCACCAGGGTGTGATCGAGGCCCTCCGTGACTGGCCCAAACAGTGGGACGAGTTCGAGGTCGAGCTGATCGACGTCATAGATGTTGACGAAGATCGGGTGATCTCGGTGAGCCGCCACCGAATGAAGGCCAGGGATATGGAGGTCGAGCAGGAAGTCGCCTACCTCCACGTCGCCACGAACGGGGTCGCCACCCGAATGGAGATGTTCTTCTCGCGCGAAGCAGCCCTCGAAGCCGCCGGGCTGTCTGAGTAGCGCCAAGCCCCGAGGCCGGGATCTCGCCCGGCCTCGGGTGGACCTCACATCAACAGGCTGGCGAGAAGCTGGGCCGTTTCGTGGCCCCTGGGCCGCCGAACGTGCCTACATCAACCAAGCGCCTCCACGATGAGCGGCACGGCCTCCTCGACCGTCAGCATCACCTTGCTGTCGTACTCGACCCACTGCGTGTAGTTCTGCAGGTTCCGCGTACACCCCCGCGACATCATCGGTATCAGAGATCACCACGCCGTGGCTGCCGTCGGCAGCCACGTAGTGCGCCGTCGTGCCCGGTCCGGGACCCTCCTTGGCGAAGACCTCCAGCAGCTGCTTGGTCTCCTCGTTGCTGATGTACGGCTTGATCTTGTACGTCGTCACGAAAAGCATGCTTCTCCTCTTCGTTTGTTGGTCGCGTGACGACCCTATCCCCCTATTGGTACGAACGCCACCCCGCGGCGGGGAACCTCTCTGCAGGTGGCACGTGACCCACAGCCGTGACGCTGTCGTCGATTCGTGCCGAGCTGCCACCCCCCGTTGCTCACGCGAGGACGCCTCAGGGGGTGCCACCGGCAGCGGGGAGGGCTGTCAGGACGTGTCGTTGGGGGCTGTCCGGTCCCCGCCGCCTGCAAAGGACGACCTCATGCCGCATCGCATCCTGAGGTCCGCCAGCTCCGGTGTCGCCGCCACTTGCTACCGATTCGCCCCCCAGCGACCACCCCACTTGCTACCGATCAGCTACCGATTCCCAGCGGAGCGGCGCGTCCCAGGTGTGGATCGCTGTGCCCCGGGTCAGCGCCAGGTGCGGCGATTTCCCCGCCCTGTCGCGGTTTGTCGCACTGTGACGGGGAGACTGAACTAGTCGGGGCGCCCGGATTCGAACCGAGGACCTCGGCCACCCAAAGGCCGCGCGCTACCAGGCTGCGCCACGCCCCGACGCGGGTCGAGTCTACGCGGGAATTGCGGTCGCAGCCAGAAGGTTGCGTGATTTCGGGTCCTATGGGCCGAGAAATCACGCAATGTTCCAGGGCGGCTGGTTTCCGCCGCTGGGTTCGCTCTCCGCCGGGCGCGGGCTTGAGCCCCGCGGCCGGTAGCTTTCCCGGCCCATGGCCGACGTCCGCCCCCTCCCCGCCCTCCATTACAACCTCGACACTGTCGGCTCCCTCGGCGACGTGACCGCACCGCCCTATGACGTCATCGACGCCGAGCAACGGGCCGCGCTCCTGGCGCGCTCGCCCTTCAACGTGGTCGAGATCGACCTGCCGCAGGCCGGCCCGGGCGCCGACCCCTACGAGCACGCTGCGGAGACGATCGACGAGTGGACGCTGCGGGAGGTGCTGACGCAGGACCGGGATCCGTCGCTGTGGGCGCTGACCCAGGACTACACCGCCCCTGACGGTGCCACCCACACCCGCCACGGGATCCTCGCCCGGGTCGGGGTCGAGGATTATGGGCCCGGGCGAGTGCGGCCGCACGAGCGCACCCAGCCGGGGCCGAAGCTCGACCGGCTCAACCTGACCCGAGCGACCCACCACAACCTCTCCCCCATCTTCTCGCTGACCAGCGCCGACGCCTGGCCGCTGGTCGAGCCCGCAACGGAGGGCGAGCCCTGGGGCGAGGTCACCGACGACGACGGCACGGTGCACCGGGTCTGGCGGATCACCGACCCGGCCGTCCACGAGGCCGTCGCCGAGCGCCTCGCCGATGCCGAGCTGCTTATCGCCGACGGCCACCACCGCTACGAGACCGCCCGCGCCTACCGCGACGAGGTCGGCGGCGAGGGCGCCCAAAACTTCACCCTGATGGCGCTGACCGGCCTCGATGATCCCGGCCTGACCGTCTTTCCCACCCACCGCCTCGTCTCCGGACTCGCCGAGGACCCCGCCCTCCAGCAGCAGCTCGGCAACGGCCTTCGCGAGCTATTCGAGACCGAGGAGGTCGACCGTGACCGGCTCGACCCCGCAGGCGAGGAGGGATTCGGAGTCTTCGGCTGTTTCGACTCCCACCACCAGCGCGGCTTCCGCCTGCGGCTCTCAGACACCGCCGAGCTCGACCGTCGGCTCGCGGGCAAGCCCGAGGCCTACCGGCGCCTCGACGCGGTCATCCTCGAGGAGCTGGTGCTGAAGGGGATCCTCGGGATGACCGAGGACGACATCGCCGCCAAGCGCGGCATCGGCTACGCGAAGAGCGTCCCCGACTCGCTCGCCCTGCTCGACGGGGGCGCCTACGAGGTCGCCTTCATCCTCCGCCCGACCCCGGTCGAACAGGTCCGCGAGGTCGCCGGCACCGGCGAGACGATGCCGCCGAAGTCCACCTACTTCTTCCCGAAGCTGCTCTCCGGCCTCGTCTTCAACCCGCTCGACTGACCCGGAAGGTGAGCGCGAATAGGATGAATCCGTGGTGAGGATCTACACGCGCAAGGGCGACGACGGGACGACCTCGCTCTGGTACGGCGGGCGTGTCCTCAAGTCCAACCAGCGCACCGAGGCCTACGGCTCGCTCGACGAGGCGACCTCGGCGCTCGGCGTCGCGCGGGCGATGTGCGGGACCGGCGAGGAAGACCTCGCCGCCGACATCCTCGGTCTGCAGAACGCGATGTTCGTCGCCGGTGCCGAGCTGGCGACGGCGCCGGAGGCCGCCGGGCGGCTCGAAGACGGCGTCAGCCGGGTCACGGACGGGATGGTCGTCGAGCTCGAAGCGCTGATCGACAAGTACATGTCACAGGTCGATCTCCCGCCCCAGTTCGTGATCCCGGGGGGCACCCCGCTCTCCGCCGCGCTCGACGTCGCCCGCACGGCGATCCGCCGCGCCGAGCGCCGGATCACCGTCCTCTCGGAGTCCGGAGAGCTCTCCAGCGAGGTGGTCATCCACTTCGTCAACCGCGCCTCTGACCTCGCCTTCGCGATGGCGCGCGCCACCGACATCGACGACCCGGCGCTGTTCCGCGGTCGCGGCGGGGACTGAGCCGTGGTCAGGGTCGTCGCTCGCCGGCGCGAAGGCTACACCCAGGACGTCGAGATCGAGGGCGGGCACACGATCGTCGCCGACGAGCCCGTCGAACTCGGTGGCAACGACGCCGGGCCGGCGCCAACCCGCCTGCTCGCCGCGTCGCTCGCAGCCTGCACCGCTGTGACGATCGAGATGTACGCGGGGCGCAAGGGGTGGCCGCTGGGGGGCATCGAGGTCGAGGTCGAGATGGACTACACCGGGCCGGTGCCCGATCGGTTCACCATCACCCTACGGCTGCCGGAGGAGCTCACCGAGGAGCAGCGCGAGCGGATCCGGGTGATCGCGACGAAGTGCCCGGTCCACCGCGCGCTCTCCGGCGGCAGCCAGATCGAGGTCCGCGAAGAGATCGAACCGGTCTAGATGGACCTCGGGCTCGCGGGTCGCAGCTGCGTCGTCACCGGGGCGAGCCGGGGAATCGGACGGGAAACGGCGCGCCAGCTCTGCGAAGAGGGCGCCGACGTGCTCCTCGTCGCCCGCGGCGAGGAGGCCCTCACCGCGGCGGCGGCGGAGGCGGCCGGGGGCGGTGGCCGCGCGCAGGCCCTCGTCCTCGACATCACCGCAGCCGATGCCGGCGAGCGAATGCTGGCGGCGGCGAAGGAGAGCTTCGGTGGCGTCGACGTCCTCGTCAACAACGCCGGCGCGGCGAAGTGGCGCCACCTCCACGACGTCCCCGATGAGGACTGGCGAGCCCAGTATGAGATCAACGTGATGGCGCCCCTGCGGGCGATGCGCGCCGTGGTCCCGGAAATGTGCGAGCGCGGCTGGGGACGGATCGTCAATGTCTGCTCGACCGCGGGCAAGCGCCCGTCGGCGGCGATGCCCGAGTACTCGGTGGCGAAGGCCGCCGAGCTCTCGCTCTCACGCCTGTTCGCCGACCGCTACGCGGCCCGCGGCGTCCTGGTCAACGCCGTCTGCCCGGGCCCGGTCGCCTCGGAGATGTGGATGGAGCCCGGCGGCCTGCTCGACCAGTCGCATGCGATGTCGGGCGCATCCAGCCGCGAGGCCGCGCTCGCCGAGGCCGGGTCGAAGCGCCCGATCGGCCGCCTCGCCGCGGTCGGAGAGATCGCCTCGGCGATCGTCTTCCTCTGCTCCGAGCGCGCCTCCTACGTCGCCGGCGCCGCCTGGAGCGTCGACGGCGGCACCGTGCAGGTGATCATCTGAGCGAGGATCTGCGCAGCGCGCTGCTGACCCCGGAGGAGGCATCGGCGATGGACGCGCACGGCGCCACCGACGCGGCGGTCCTCCTCCCCCTCTACGGCTGGCCCGCCGATCCCGGGCTGATATTCACCGAGCGCCGCGCCGATCTGCGCCGCCACGCCGGCGAGATCTCATTCCCCGGTGGCCGTCAGGACCATCCCGGCGAGGAGCTGCTGCAAACCGCTCTGCGCGAGGCCGAGGAGGAGATCGGGCTGGCGCCCTCGGCGGTAGAGGTGATCGGCGCACTGCCGCCGATCGGGACCTTCGTCACCTCCTACAAGGTCCACCCCTTCGTCGGCCTCGTCGGCCATCCGCGCGACCTCGATCTCGTGCCCAGCCCCGAGGAGGTGGAGACGGTCCTCACCTTCTCCCTCGAGCGCCTGCGCCGCGGCTACGGGATGCGCCGCCTGGTCCGGCGGGGCGTCCCGATCCGAACCCCCACCTTCACCGTCGAGGAGCACCTGATCTGGGGCGCCACCGCGCGCATCCTCGGCGACCTCCTCGAGCGCCTGCCGTAGGCCGCTCAGGCCCCCGGGAGATGGTCGGCAGCGGCCGCCGCCGCCGCGCTCATGGCCCTATCAGGCGCGAGGTCGCCGCAAGCATCGCCCCGGTCCACGCGTCGGGCTCGGAGGGGTCGGCGTCGACGATCTCGACCGGGATGTGCCACGTCCGCGCCGCCGCACGGACGATCCCCGCCCCGGTATCGAGGTCACTCGCCGGGACCGATCCCGCTGCCTCGTAGGCGAAGCCCCGCACGGGAGTATCGACGAACCTCTCGAGCAGCCGCTCCAACCGCGCGCCGTGGATGCCCGAGATCAATTCACGGTCCCCCACCGCCGAGCCGAGCAGCCAGTGGACGACGGTGACGTCGCCGACCAGGTCGAGAACCGACCCCGGCGAGTCCGGGTCCGCCGGCGCCGGCTCGATCCCGGCCTCCGCGATCGCCGCCAGGCCCACCTCGGAGCGCGAGGTGCCGCGCACCGCCCAGCCCTCGGCCAGCAGGCCGGCCCCAAGCTCGCGGCCGCGGCAGCCGCAGCCGACGATCAGCGCCCGCGCCATCGCTCAGGCTCCCCCGAAGGGGCCGCGACCACGGAGGCGGTTGAGCTCGTCCTCGGCGACCTTGCGCCTCAGCTCGCGCTCGGTCAGCTCCGGCGCTCCCCGGCGGCGGCGCATCTCGTTCTGGGCATCGATCATCTGGGCGACATCGTCGACCTCGAGCTCCGCCTCGACCTCGGGGGAGCGCGTCGGCTTCCAGTCGACGAGATCGGCCCCGCTGCCCGGGTAGAAATGCCCAACCAGAAGCAGCACGCCGATCAGGAATGCGAGGATCGCCAGCGTCGCCAGGATGAACCCCACGGGCGCCAGGATAGGGCGTGGGATCGGCGTCGATCGGTTAGCCTCGCCCGGCGATGCCCGCACTCGAGCTCTCCAGCATCAACGGCGAGATCCGCCCAACCGCCGAGGCGACGGTTCCGCTCAAGGACGACGGCCTCTACCGCGGCGACGGCGCATTCGAGGTGATCCGGCTCTACGCCGGGGCCCCGTTTGCCCTCGCAGAGCACCTCGACCGGCTGGAGCGCTCGGCGACGTCACTCCGCCTCGACTTCGACCGCCGCACGCTGGAAACCGAGATCGAGGAGCTGCTCGGGGAGTTCGGTGAGGGCGAGGGCCAGCTGCGGCTGATCATCACCCGCGGGGGGCTGCGGATCGCCGTCACCGAGCCCGCACCCGAGCACGCCGAGAGCATCGCCCTCGCCTCGATCACCTACACGCCGACGGTGATCCTCAACGGAGTCAAGTCGCTCTCGTACGCGGCCAACATGCAGGCGACGCGGCTGGCGAAGGAGGCCGGTGCCGACGAGGCGGTCCTCGTCACCCCAGGCGGCGACATCCTCGAGGCGCCGACCTCGACTCTGTTCTGGGTCTCCGGCGGAGCCCTGCGCACGACCCGGGTCGGAGCCGGCGTGCTCGACTCGATCACACGCAACCGGGTGATGGCGGCGCTCGAGGTAGAGGAGGGGCACTGGCCGCTCGAGGACCTGCGGGGAGCCTCCGAGGCGTTCCTCGCATCGACCGTGCGCGAGGTGCAGCCGGTCAACTCGCTCGACGGGGCCGCCTTCCCGGCGGTTCCGGGCCCCCGCACCGAGGAGGCCGAGAGAGCCTTCGCCGCCGTGATCGAGCGTGAGATGGGCGTCGGCGGCGGGCTCGGATAGCCTCCGCGCCCGATGGACTTCCAGCTGAGCGACGAGCAGCGACTGATCCACGAGTCCGCCCGCGAGTTCTGCGATCGCGAGATCCTTCCGCGGGCGCGCGAGAACGACAGAGCCGAGCGCTTCGACCGCGATCTCGCCCGCAAGCTCGGCGAGGTCGGCTACCTCGGGGCGCCGATCGCCGAGGCCTACGGCGGCCGCGGACTCGACTACATCGGCTACGGGCTGATCGCCGAGCAGGTCGGCCGCGCCGACTCCTCCGCTCGCACGGTCGTCTCGGTGCAGACCTCGCTCGTCGGCGGCTCGATCGAGCGCTGGGGCACCGAGGAGCAAAAGCAGCGGTGGCTGCCGCGCATCTGCTCGGGCGAGGCGCTCGGCTGCTTCGCCCTGACCGAGCCCGACACCGGATCAGATGCCGCCAGCCTGCGGACCCGGGCGACACGAACCGGCGCCGGCTGGTCGATCAGCGGCCAGAAGATGTGGATCTCCTTTGGCGGCGTCTCCGAGATGGCGTTGATCTTCGCCCAGACCGACCCCGGCCTCGGCCACCGTGGCCTCGCCTGCTTCCTCGTGCCCACCGGCAGCGAGGGCTTCTCCAGCCAGGAGATCCACGGCAAGCTCGGCCTCCGCGCCTCCGACACCGCCTCGCTCTCCCTCGACGAGGTCGAGGTGGGAGAGGAGGCGCTGCTGGGTGAGGTAGGCGAGGGCTTCAAGGTCGCGATGAGCGCCCTCGACGCCGGTCGCTACAGCGTCGCCGCCGGCTGCGTCGGCATCTGCGACGGCTGCGTCGACGCCTCGGTCGCATACTCGACCGAGCGCAGGCAGTTCGGGGTCCCGCTGGCGCGCTTTCAGCTGGTTCAGGAGATGATCGCCGAGATGATCGTCAAGCGCGACGCCTCGCGAATGCTCGTCTGGCGCGCCGGGGAGATGAAGGACCGCGGCGTCCCCAACACCACAGAGACCTCGGTCGCCAAGTACTACGCGACCGAGGCGGCGATCGAGTGCGCCAACCTGGCGATCCAGGTCCACGGCGGCTCCGGCTACGTCGACGACTACCCGGTCGAGCGCTACCTGCGCGACGCGCGCGTGACGACGCTCTACGAGGGGACCTCGCAGATCCAGAAGCTGATCATCGGCCGCGCGGCGACGGGTATCAACGCGATGGTGCCGATGGAGGCGGAGCGAGGCGAGTGACTCGATTTCGTCTGACGCGAGCCGAGCGGAGCCGACTCCAGTTGTTTGAGGCGGAGGAGTAGGGCGATCGCCGCCCTTGTCGAGACCTCCGTCGACGGCCACGTCGCGCTGCTGCGGCTGAACCGGCCCGAGGCGCGAAACGCGCTCTCCCCCGAGGTCATGGACGAGCTCGCCGGTCATCTCGAGCGCCTCGACCCCGACCCCGAGGTGCGCTGCGTCGTGATCGCCGGCAGCGACGAGGTCTTCGCCGCCGGCGCCGACATCAAGGCGATGAGCGAGCGCACCTTCCCCGAGGCGCTCTACCACCCGGCGGCCGGCTTCTGGAAGCGGCTGGCCGCGGTGAAGACGCCGATGATCGCCGCCGTCTCGGGCTGGGCGCTGGGCGGGGGCTGTGAGCTGGCGCTGGCCTGCGACATGATCGTCGCCTCGGAGACCGCGGAGTTCGGCCAGCCCGAGATCACCCTCGGGATCATTCCCGGCGGCGGCGGCACCCAGCGGCTGGCGCGGGTGCTCGGCAAGCAGCGGGCGATGGAGCTGGTTCTGACCGGCCGCCGCTTCGACGCGCTCGAAGCGGAATCAATGGGGCTCGTCAACAAGGTGACAAAGAAGAAGGAGTGGCTCGAGGGGGCGATGGAGCTGGCACAGACGGTCGCCCGCCGCCCGCCCCTGGCGGTGCGACTGGCGAAGCAGGCGGTGATCGCCGCCGACGAGACCTCTCTGCCAGCCGGCCTCGAGATGGAGCGCCGCCTCTACGAGCTGGCGATGGCGACCGAGGATCGGGTCGAGGGAATGCAGGCCTTCACCGAGAAGCGCCGACCCGAGTTCCGGGGTCACTGAGCCCCGAAACGCTGCTTCAGACCGTCGAGTGGACGAAAACCCCCACATATCGAAGGGAATCGTCCACTCGACTGGCTCGGACTCGACTGATTCGGCCGGGCGGCTCCGGCGGCGCGGACCGGTCGAGCGAATCGGGATCGTGGGGGCGGGCACGATGGGCGCGGGGATCGCCCAGGTCGCCTGTCTCGGGGGATTCGAGACCCACCTGCACGACCCGGTCGCCGAGGCCCTCGATTCGGCGCCGGGCCGGTTGCGCGAGGCCCTCGAGGCGGGCGCCGCAAGGGGGCGATGGAGCCCGGAGGAGGGCGAGGCCGCCGCGGCCCGGCTGCAGATCGCCGTGGATCTCGAGGGCCTCGGCGGCTGCGACCTGGTGATCGAGGCGGCCCCCGAGGACATCGACCTGAAGCGGGATCTCTTCCGCCGGCTGGCGGAGATCTGCGGTGCCGAGACGATCCTCGCCACCAACACCTCCTCGCTCTCGGTTACCGAGATCGCAGCCGGCGTCCCGCTGCCGGAGCGCGTCGTCGGCATGCACTTCTTCAACCCGCCGGTGCGGATGCGCCTGGTCGAGGTCGTCGCCGGAGAGGAGTCGAGCGAGGCGGCTCTCGAGGAGACGGCCGAGGTCGCCGCGCGGATGGGCCGAACCCCGGTGCGTGCCGCCGATGCGATCGGCTTCATCGCCAACCGCTGCGCCCGCCCCTTCTCGCTGGAGGGCCTGCGCCTGCTCGGGGCGCGGATAGCCGACCACGAGACGATCGACCGCATCTGCCGCCTCGGGGGCGGCTTCCGCATGGGCCCCTTCGAGCTCACCGATCTTGTCGGCGTCGACGTCAACCTCGCCGTCGCCACCTCGTTCTGGGAGCAGAGCTTCCACGAGCCGCGCTGGCAGCCGAGCCCGATTCAGTCGCGGATGGTCGCCTCCGGGCGCCTCGGCCGCAAGGCCGGCCGCGGCTACTACGACTACTCCTCCCCTCCCCACCGCCCCGACGACCCGCCGCCGCCGGCGACGGAGCCCGGCGCCGAGGAGGGGGTTGAACTCTCCGCGGACGAGATCGAGATCCCGGGATGCCGGGCGGTCCGGCTCGAGCGCGGCAGCCTCGCCGCGCTCGCACCCGGCGTCGACGCCGTCGGCTTCCTCGCCCTGCCCGACCTCGAGGCGGCAACCCTGGTCGAGCTGACCCGGGGCGAGGCGACCAGCGACCCGGCCGCCGCCTCGGCCGAGTCCTTCTTCACCTCGCTCGGCAAGCGCGTCGAGTGGGTCGGCGACGCCCCCGGACTCGTCCTCGGCCGGATCGTCGCCCAGCTGGTCAACGAGGCCCACTTCGCCCTCGGCGGCGGCGTCGCCTCTGCCGCCGACATCGACACCGCGATGCGGCTCGGCTTCAACTATCCGCGCGGGCCCTTCGAGTGGTCCGAGGCGATCGGGCCGGCCCGCGTCCTCGCGGTCCTCGACGCGCTGCACGCCGAGCTCGGCGAGGAGCGCTACCGGGCGGCACCCGAACTTCGGCGCGCCGCCGCGCGATGGGGACGTCCCCGGTTCTCAGTTGACTGAACCGAATTGGTCGCCATGGCGGCCAATTTGGTTCAGCGAAGACAATCCTCGGGGCCGGCGCTTCGCAGGCCAGAGCGGGATATTGCGCGGGCGACATCGCAGGAAAACGAAGGCCTGCCTGCACCAGGACCGCGAGGAAGGGATCGCCGGGATCAACGGGGACAACGTCGTCCTCCTCGACTGCGACCTCGAGCTGCGCGAGTAGGGGACTACTTCGTCGGGCGCTCGATCTCCCCGTAGCTCATCCCACCGTAGAAGAAGGCGGGAACCACCGGCCACTGGCGCCTCCAGTCGGCCATCTCCGAGGACGGCAGGACGTTGAGGAAGCGCGGATCGCGCGGGTTGGGGTCGGCGAGAGCCTTCTCCTTGACCATCGAGTCGTACTGGTCGATCGAGTCCTCGAGGGTGTTGGAGTTGAGGATCACCTCGCGGCCGAAGAACTCCGCGGTCTTGCGCACGCCGGGGATCTTCGAGAGGTGGGGGTGCCAGGAGTCGGCGGCGACGCCGTTCTCGGAGCTGACCCAGACGCCGTCGTCGCGTGTTGACGCAGAGCGAGTGGTTGCCGTCGGTGTGGCCAGGGGTCCAGACTAGGGCGACGCCCTTTCCGAGCTCGACGTCGCCGTCGAGGAGGACGACGTTGTCCTCGTTGACGCCGGCGATCCCGTCCTTGACGTACCAGGCCCACTGCATCGGGTGGATCGAGGCGAAGGTGTCCCACTCGCGGCGCTGGGTCAGCAGCTTCGCGTTCGGGAACAGCGGCTCGACGGCCTCCGGGTGGCCGGGGGGCGGCTCGGTCGAGCCGAGGATGAAGCGGACGTCCTGGACGTGGAGGTGGTCGAAGCTGACGAAGTCGACGTCCTCGGGCCGCAGCCCGGCCTCGGCGAGGGCGCTCGGGACCGTGTTCCAGATCGTCGAGAGGACCTTGTAGGTGAGGAAGTCGCCGGCGCCGCCGGGAAGGCGGTTCATCCGCTCGATCATCTGCTCGTAGAAGGGCGCCTCCTGCGGGCCCTCGGTGACCGTCGGCTCGTAGGCGAGCGTCCTGCGCTCCCCGTCGAAGTCCTCGTACTGGATCACCTGGAGGCGGTTGATGATGTTGATGTAGGGGTTGGGGCCGATCGCCGCCCCGCCGAAGGCGAACTTCAGCGGGTAGCCGGCGGAGGCGATGTCGACGGTGCGGATCGCGCGGACCCGGTTCCCGGGGACGGCGAAGCGGGCGCGGAACTCGGCCGCGGCCTCGCGGATCGCCGCCGGGCGGTCGCCGCGCGGCCAGGTCGCGTTGGCCTCGTCGAACTCGTGGAAGGGCTTCAGCCCGACCTTCTCGGGACTCTCGATCGCCGCCATCGTCTTCCTCCTGGTCGCTTTGGAGGGCTAACTGTACGCCGGAGGCCCGGCTCCACGCCGTGGCCCCTGGATCCATCCCGGTGAACTCTACGCGGCGGCTCCGGGCGTCGGCGCCACCTCGACCGGCTCGCCGCCCTTCATCCAGTGGGCCTCCGGCGAGGGAGGGGTGTCACGCAGATACCACTCAGCGTCGAGCGCTCCCATGCAGCCGGTCCCGGCTGCGGTGACCGCCTGGCGGTAGGTGTGGTCGACGAGGTCGCCGACGGCGAAGACTCCGGCGAGGTTGGTCCGGGTTGAGGTCGGCCTGGTGAGGACGTAGCCGGCGTCGTCGGTGTCGACCTGGCCGGTCACGACCTCTGAGCGCGGGATGTGGCCGATCGCGACGAAGGCGCCGCCGGCCTCGATCTCCTCGGTCTCGCCGGTCTCGGCATGGCGCACCCGCACCCTGGCCAGCTTCCCGTCGTCCCCGGCGACGAACTCCTCCGGTACATAGGGGGTCATGGTGGCGATGTTGGGCTGCTCCAGCGCCCGCTCGAACATGATCCTCGAGGCGCGGAACTCGTCACGGCGGTTGACGATCGTCAGATCGCTGGCGTACTTGGAGATGAAGATCGAGTCCTCCATCGCCGAGTCGCCGCCGCCGATCACGACCACCTTCTGATCCTTGAAGAAGGCGCCGTCGCAGACGCCGCAGGTGGAGACGCCGCGGCCGGCGAGCTCGAGCTCCCCGGGGATCCCGAGCCGGCGGGGCTCGGCGCCCATCGCGAGGATGACCGTGCGGGCGAGATGCTCCTCCTTGCCGAGGAAGACCCGGTGAATGCCACCGTCGGAGAGCCGAACCTCATCCACATCGTCTGTGACGAAGCGGGTGCCGAAGCGCTCCGCCTGGGCGCGGAACTGGCCCATCATCTCCGGGCCCATGATCCCCTCCGGGTAGCCGGGGTAGTTCTCGACGTCTGTCGTGTTCTGCAGCTGGCCGCCCCACTGAAAGCCCTCGAAGACGAGCGGCTCGAGGTTGGCACGGGCGGTGTAGAGGGCCGCGGTGTAGCCGGCGGGGCCGCCGCCGACGATGATCACGTTCTCGATCTTGGGGTCTGCCATCGGTTCTCCGTCTCTGGCTTCTGTGGGGATGACTTGCAGTCTCGCGCCTGCGCCAGATGTTACTTCACTTTATGAAGTGACACCGGCCCCGCCCCGGCTGCGCGGGTGCGAGGTGCTCGGCCCTCAGCCGACCACGGGCGCCGCAGCGCTCGCCTCCTCGCCCGTCTCCGCCGGCCGGCCCTCGCTCTCCCAGCGGGCGACCGTGCTGCGCAGCTGGAAGAAGGCGATGACGCCGGGTGGTATCGGAAGCCAGAAGGCGATCACCCGGTAGGTGAGGACCGCCGGGAAGACCTGGCTCTCGGGGACGTTGAAGAGGAGGAAGGCACCGATCATCCCGGCGTCGACCGCTCCGACCCCTGCGGGGGCGAAGGGGATCAGGTTGGCCACCATCCCGAGGAAGAACCCCTGGACGACGACGCCGAGGGGGACGCTGACGCCGAACGCCTTGAAGCTGGCCCAGAGGATGCCGACGTTGGCGGTCCAGAAGCCGACCGCGCCGGCGACCGCGAGCCCGCCGCGGGAGGGGTGGCCGACGAGGTCGAAGGCGGTCCGCAGCCCCCTTGCGACTGTCGCCGGCACCGTAGCCAGCCGCCGCGCAAGCCCGGCCCTGCGGTGTCCCTGGGCGAAGCGGGCTATGCGGCGCTCGAGATCGTGGGGGATCAGCGCCACCAGGATCGCGAGGATGATCGCCAGCGCCGCGAACGCCGCCGGCAGGATCGTCACCTCGACCGAGGACTCACCCGAGAGAACGCCGGTGCGAAGGCCGATGCCGCAGACGATCAGCGCCAGCGGGTACCAGATGTACTGGAGAGCGAGGAAGGCGACCATCCGGGTCGCTGACTCGCGGCGCGGCATCCCAGCCTTGCGAAGTGCCCAGTAGGTGAGCGCGATCCCCCCCGCTCCGCCGGCGGAGAAGAGGCGCGTCGCCGCCAGGCCGGCCATGTTGATCTCGTAGGCCTCACGCCACGTCAGCGGCAGGACATCGCCGCCGACGACGCCACGGAAGAGGGCGACATAGGTGGCGAATGCCGCCACCTCGAAGCCGATCGCGATCGCCACCCAACCGGGCTCGGCGTCCCCGAGCTTGGTCATCGCGTCCCCGAGCCCGACAAGCTTCGGCAGCAGGAAGTAGATCGCGATGATCATCGCGACGACAACGATCACCGTCCGGATCACCACCCGGCGAGAGAAGATCGGCAGGCCGTCGCCGCCACCGGGGCCAGACGGGGGCGGCGATGCGCCGGTGTCGGAGACCGGCTCCTCCACAAAGGCTTTGTCGACCGGGGACAGGTGCTCCTCCTAGGCAGGCCATGCTACCCGCGACCGCAGCCGTGCTAGCCGGAGGCGATCCGCTCGAGCCGCTGCAGGACTCGGTTGACGCTGCCCACGAGCGGCTCGGCAAGCGGCTCGCTCCGGCGCACGACGGCGACGAGCGCCGCTCCGGCGAGCAGGTCGGTGACGTAGTGCTCACCGAGGTAGACGAGCGCGAAGCCGAGGGTGAGCGCGTAGGACCAGCCCAACGCCCCCTCCCCCGGTCCGGCTTCGGTCAGCATCAGCGCGGCCATCAGCGAGGTCGCGAAGTGAAGCGAGGGCATCGCCGCCCAGGGATTCCCGCCGAGGGCCTCATACATCTTCTCCCAGGCCGGGCCCCAGGTCTCCTCGCCGACCTCGACCATTATCCGCCGCACCTCCTCCTCACCGGTCTCACCGTTGGCTGCCGCCCACCAGGGCGGTGCCGTCGGGGCGAGGAAGTAGACCGCGCAGCCGATGTCGAAGACCGCCGCCATCTGCCGGGCCGCCCGCGGAAAGCGGTCGTTGTGGCGGGCGAGGATCACGACAAGCGCGACGTAGGGCTCGAAGAACCAGAGCCAGTGCACCCAGGAGAGCGAGTGATCGAGCGCGCCGACCCCACGGCGGCCAGCCAGCGCCCTCTGCAAGCGGGCGTTGGGAAGACGGCCGGCGCCGATCGCGCGGTCGATCTCGACCGGGTAGCGGGTCTTCAGCCGCGCCCTGCAGCGCTCGGGGTCGTCGTAGGGAAGCTCGTGGAGCATCGTGAAGGCCCACATCTGCATCGCGAACAGGGCAACGTCGCGTCGCTTCGAGCGGGGCTGCAGGACGGCAAGCCCCAGTGGTCCCGAGACGCAGGCGGCGACCGTCACCGGGGCAGGAATCCGCAACCGCTTTCGCAGCAGCGGCACCGCCACCGCGGCGGCGACGCAGGCGGCAGCCCCGGCACGCACGGATGCGCGCAGCGCCGGAGATGGCCGGGATCGCGAGCGACGCATGAGGGCGGCGAGTATAGGTTGAGAGGAGCAATGGCCGACCAATCAGGAATCGAGGGACGCAAGGTTGCGGTCACCGGTGCCGGCGGGTTCATCGGCGGCGCGGTGACCCGCGGGCTGATCGCCCGCGGCGCCGAGGTGGTCGGCATCGACGCAGCCCCGGCATCGGCCGCCCGGATCGAGGCAGCCGGCGCCGAGGCGCGGATCGCCGATGTCACCGACCCCAACGCGATCGGCGATGCACTCGAGGGCGCCGAGATGCTCGTCCACACCGCCGCGATCGTCAGCGACGCCGGCTCGATGGATGAACACGTCCGCGTCAACGTCGGCGGCACCGCGACCGTCCTCGCCGCCGCCGCCGAAGCCGGCGTCGAGCGCTCGGTCCACATCAGCTCGGTCGTCGTCTACGGCTACGACGACCCCTCGACCCAGGACGAGACCGCGCACCTGCGCAACTGCGGCGTCCCCTACATCGACACCAAGAGCGCCTCCGACCGCCTCGCCCGGCGCCGCGGCGCGATCGTCGTTCGCCCCGGGGACGTCTACGGCCCGGGCTCGATCCCCTGGGCGCTGCGCCCGCTGGAGCTGGCCAAGTCCGGGCAGCTTGCGGTCCCGGGGGTCGGCGAGAGCCTGATGCTCCCCGTCTATATCGACGACCTCGCCGCGGCCGTGATCATCGCCCTCGAGCGCGGCGAGCCGGGAGAGGCCTACGCGGCCTGGAACGACGCCGACACCGTCACCTTCGAGAACTTCTTCAACCGCTTCGCCGCGACCAGCGGCGGGCGCGAGGCCAGGCGCCTGCCCGCCGGGGTGATCCGGGCGCTGGGAACGGTGATCGAGAGCGCCTCGAGGCTGACCGGGCGCCCGCCACAGATGACCCGCCACTCGGTCGTCCTGATCAGCCGCCGCGGCAGCGTCTCGACCGCGAAGATGCGATCGCTCGGCTGGGAGCCCGAGGTCGGCTTCGACGAGGGCATGCGCCGCACCGAGGAGTGGTTCCGCGACGAGGGACTGCTGTAGGCGCCTAGTTGTAGTTCCTAACAACGTTGTTCATCCGGACCTCCTTGGAGGCTGGGGGTGTCGAAGCCACCCAGATCCAAGGAGGACACCGGATGAAGCTCCACGCTAACGCGCCCCTCGGCCCGAAGGGCAGGGCGGTGATGGCCCGACGTGTCGTCGAGGGCGGGCTCACGCTCACGGAGGCGGCCTATGCCGCCGGAGTGAGCGTGAGGACGGCTGGCAAGTGGACACGCCGTTACCGCGCCGAGGGAGAGGCCGGCCTTCTCGACCGCAGCTCCGCCCCCGGCACGGTCCACAACGCCACTCCCGCCGATCGTGTCGAGGTGATCGCCGCCCTCAGACGCCTGCGGCTCACTGGCCCCGAGATTGCCGAAGTGTTGGAGATGGCGACCTCGACTGTTTCGGCGGTGCTGGCCCGAATCGGCCTGGGCAAGCTAAGTCGACTCGAGCCGGCAGAGCCTATCCGCCGCTACGAGCGCGGCCGCCCCGGGGAGCTGATCCACATCGACGTCAAGAAGCTCGGGCGGATCAGCTCAAAGGGCGCTGGGCATCGGATCACCGGCAAGCGCAACACCGAGGTCAAGCGACGCAGGGGCGGACCCCTGCGCACGGGCTGGGAGTTCGTGCACGTCTGCGTTGATGACGCCACCCGCCTGGCCTACGTCGAGGTGCTGCCGAACGAGCAAGCAACTACCGCGATCGGCTTCCTGAAGCGGGCCCTGGCTTACTACGGCTCCCATGGCGTCACGGTCGAGCGGCTTATGACCGACAACGGACCCGCCTATTGCTCCACGGCCCACGCAATTGCCTGCAGGACCCTTGGGATCCGCCACATCCGCACCAGGCCCTACCGCCCCCAAACCAACGGCAAGGCCGAGCGCTTCATTCGCACGATGCTCGCCGAGTGGGCCTACGCCGCCGTTTACGGCTCATCGCCAGAGAGGGCCGCGGCCCTCTCTGGCTGGCTCGAGCGCTACAACTTCAGGCGAAGACATGGCGCCCTTGGTCACCGGCCGCCGATAGCGCGGTTACGGGAACTGGCGGGAACAACGTGACTGGCATCTACACCTAGTCGGCCTCAAGGTCGGTTGCGGTTCCGTCCTGCCAGCGCCGGATCGCATCCGGGTCTCGCCAGGGTGGCTGTCCGCCCTCGGAGAGCTCGCGCTCGTACTCGCGCATGGCGCGAAGCGCCGGTGGTGAGGCGGCCACCGACATGAATGCGGCGCGCTCAACGTGCAGGCCGTGCTCGAGAGACCCCGACCCGCCCTCATAAACGGCGCGCTTCGCCGCCGCGACCGAGGCCGGCGAGCGCCTCGAGAGCCGCTCCGCTGTGGCGATTGCCTCGGGAAGCAGGCCGGCGGCCTCGACCACGCGGTCAACGAGGCCCGCCTCGACCGCCTCGGCGGGCCCCAGGGTGCGGCCTTCGAGGATCAGCTCGAGCGCCTTTCCCGCCCCCAGGAGTCTCGTCATCCGCTGGGTCCCGCCGGCGCCGGGGATGATCCCCAGCGTCATCTCCGGCAACCCGATCGGCCCGCCCTCGGAGGAGATCAGTCGCAGGTCGCAGGCGAGCGCGAGCTCGCACCCGCCGCCGGTGGCGACACCGTTGATCGCCGCGATCAGGACCTTGTCGAGTGCGTTCATTCGGGCGAAGACGTCGTGGATGCGGCGCAGCTCGACCAATCCACCGGCGGGGCTGCGAAGAAGCGCATCGCGGCCCCCCGGAAGCTTCGAGATCGCGCCGCTCGCCCGCAGCGCCGGCCCCGCCACCGATGGCGGCAGCTCGCGGCCTATCTGCTCCGAGCCGCGGAGGATCTCGCCGACGTCGTAGTGAGTGATGAAGGAGTCGGGCGGCTCGCCCGTGAGCACCACCGCGCCAACCGAGTCGTCGCCCTCGAGCCGCTCGAGGAGATCCTCCAACTCGAGCACCATCGCCCGGTTCATGAAGTTGTGCGGCGGGTTGGAGAGGCGCACGATGAGCACCCGCCCCTGCTGCTCGGTCAGAACTGTCTCAGCCACCTCTTCGTCCTCTCTGCCCGCGGGGCTCTAAACGGCGAATGCGCCCTGCTCCACATCCACCGGCATCACCAGCGGCTGCTCGAAGCCGTGCGGGTTGATCGGTCCGGGCATCAGCTCCTCGGCGGGCGGGATCTGCACTCCGATGATGTCCATGCGTCGCTTCAGCGCGGTGTATGCGAAGCCGTATGTCTGCTCCGAGTCGCTCTCATAGGAGACGAACTTGGTCGGGTCCGAGATGTAGGGCGGGCAGAAGACCCGGGCCGCCTCGGGAAGGAGGCGGGTCAGGGTGGCGAGGATCACCTCGCGCATCTCCGGGCGCTCGGCGACGACGTCGCGCAGGAAGCGCACCCCGAAGGCGATGTGGCGGTGCTCGTCCTGCTCGACCAGCGAGAACCCCTCCTGGAAGCCGGGGTAGATCGAGTGCCGCTCCATGTAGCCGAGGATGCTGCGCTGGCCGGTCATCGCCAGCACTCCCTCGGTGACCATGTGGTAGATGACGACGCCCTCGACAAAGAGCGAGAGGTCGTCGGGTCGCTTCAGCATGCGCTGGGCGACGTCACGGAGGTTGTCGTCGAAGAGGAAGCGCCAGGCGCCGAGCATGGTCGCCTCGGCCTCGGCCAGCCGCGAGCGCATGTCGTCGGCGGAGAGCGCCATCACCTCGGCCCCCCAGCGATCGAAGAAGACGGCGTGGCGGACCTCATCGACGAGCTGGGTCGCGAGAAAGGCCTCGGCCTCCCCGCTGGGGGCCGCGAGGACGAACGGGGCGAGGTCGGCGGCGACGCGCTCCTCGCCGACGTAGAATCCTGACAGGGTGTAGGCGGTGTCGCGCTGGGCGTCAGTGGGCGAAGCGAGCCAGTGCTGCTGGTCAACCGTGAAGTCGAGCTCGTGGGCGCGCCAGTTGCGCTGCTCCCAGAGCGCGTAGAGCTGCTCGTAGGTCATCAGGGAATCGCGGGCGGCCGGCTGCTTCGCCGCGCGGCGGCGTCCGGCCGGCTTGCGGCGCTGGGCCGGATCGGTTTCCTGCCCGGAGGGGCTCACACCCGCCGAGCCCCAGATGCCGGCGCGGCGCCGCTGGACCTCGCGCTGGCGGGTCTCGCGCTCGAGCTCGGGGCCGTCGATGCCGGCCGCGCGGTCGGCCCAGCGGCCGAAGAGGGTGACCGGGTGAAGCGGGCCCTGCGCCTGCGTCAGACCCTCCTGGGCGGCCGTCGTCGCGGCGAGCTCGCCGCTCAGCAGCCGACGCCAGGTCCCGACGGAGAGCCGGACGACGGTCTCAACCGGAATCCCGCCGGCGGCCGGGTCCTCCTCCCCAGTTTCACGCTCTCCGCCCTCCACACTCTCGCTTCGAACCCTGACCTCGCCATCGTCGACCTCGACAACCCAGCGGCCCCCGCCCTCGCCATAGAGCTCGAAGGCGATCGCGAAGCGGTGCCCCTTCGTCCACGCCGGCTCGAACGCGTAGGCGAGTGAGCGGTAGAGGAGATCGGGGTCGATCGGAGCGCCGATGCGCACCAGCTCGCCGGGGCCGGCGGCGGAGTCCATTCCGCGCAGGGCCAGAGCCCTGCGGCGCTTTCCACGCAGGCGAAGCCGGCGCCGCAGCATCAGGCCGATCGGGCTCGACCCCGAGGCGAGCCGCGCAAGCCCTGCGGAGTCGGTTTCGACCGCGAAGGCCTCGTCGCCGGTGCCGTTCGCCGGCTCGACCCGGGCGGCGCCGCCGTTGCCGTTGCCGGTGACCTGCCAGGCCCCGACCCCCTCGACGTCGAGGCGCCAGCTCAGGTCGGCGGGCAGCGGCGCCGCCGCCGCCGGCAGCGACTGGACGACCAGGCGAGCGGCGAGCTCGGGCTCAGAATCGGCCATGCGCCGCAGCGCCGCGTCCATCGTGCCACCCTCGGCCCGACTGGCACCACCGGTCTCCAACTGCGTCTCCATCAACTCTCCTCCTTGATATCTGGCCAGCTGGCCAATTGTCCCACGCGGGCCAGTCGCCCGCGCCGCCGGCACCGCCGGGGTGGACGCCCGCCGCGAGCGTCGGGGCTATCCGATTAGAATGGCCGCGCCTTGGCGACGCCCCGGAAACGCCCCACCAGCCGCACCGTTCTCCTCGCCCTCGGGGCCTCCCTGGGGGCGCTCGCCCTCGGCGCCGCTCCCGCGAGCGCCAACGTGATCTCCCCCGAGCCGGCCCACTCCCCCGGCGCCGAGCAGGCGATGACCCTCTACTGGATCGGGCTGGTCGCCGCGGTGGCGGTGATCGTCGCCATCAACGGCGCTCTCATCTACGCAATCCGCCGCTACCGCTCCGAGCGCGGGGCCGAGCCGCGCCAGGTCCGAAGCGGGCCTGGTCTCCAGCGCCGCGTTGCCGCCGTCCTCAGCGTCCTCGCCGCGCTCCTCTTCGTGCTCGCCATCGTCTACACCGAGAGGGCTCGTGAGGTCCCCTCGACCGGCGCCGACGGCCTCAAGCTGGCCAGGAGCGGCTCCAACCCAACCGGGAAAGGCCCGTTGGTCATCACCGCAACAGGGCAGCAGTGGCTATGGCGCTATGACTACCCCAACAACGCCTTCTCCTTCTACCGCGTCGTCGTGCCGGTCGACACCACGGTCGAACTCCGCGTCGTCTCCACCGACGTGATCCACAGCTGGTACGTGCCCGAGCTCGGCGGCAAGGTCGACGCCGTCCCGGGCAAGGTGCACACGACATACTTCCGCGCCGACGCGGAGGGGAGCTACTTCGGGGCCTCGCGCCCAGCTCTCGGGCCAGGGCTATGCCGCGATGCGGACCCAGGTCGATGTCGTCTCCCCGGAGCAGTACACGGCCTATGTGACCGGCCAGCGCCGGGACATCCAGGCTGCGCAGGACGCGGTCACGGCGCAGATCGCCGCCGGAAAGGTGCCGGGCGCACTGCCGACGACCGCTCCCTCGGGCGGGAACGGCCCCGCCGCCGGTGGCGGTGGTGGCGGCGGTGCGGCACAGACGAAGCCCCCGAACCCCGCCGGCGCCCAGGTCTTCGCAGCCAACGGCTGCGGCGGCTGCCACGCGCTGGCGGCGGCCGGCTCCACGGGGGCGATCGGGCCCGAATCTCGACAAGTCGCTGGCACCCGATGACAACGCCGCCTCGATCAAGTCGATGATCATCGACCCCAACGCGGAGATAGTGCCCGGCTACCCACCCAACGTGATGCCCCAGACCTATGGGAAGACCCTGACCACGACCCAGCTCGACGACCTGATCCAGTACCTGATCGACACGACTCCGGCGAAATGACCCCCCCTCCCGTGACCACCGCCCCAGCGCCCCGCCCCGAGCTCGTCGGCGAGGGCTTCCCCTCGCGCAGGCCGCGATGGATCGAGCTTGCCACCAGCGCCGAGCACAAGGACGTCGCCCGGATGCTGATCACCGCCTCGCTCGGCTTCCTCCTCGTCGCCATCTTCGAGTTCCTGCTGATGCGGCTGCAGCTGGCGATTCCCGAGAACACTTTCCTCGGCCCGGCCACGTTTAACCGGATGCTCTCGATGTACGGGGTGACGGCGATCTTCCTCTTCGCCATCCCGCTCTGCCTCGGTCTCTTCTACTACGTCGTGCCGCTGCAGATCGGGGCCCGCGGGACCGCGCTGCCGCGCCTCGGCCAGACGGGACTGTGGCTCTTCTTCCTCGGCGCCACCGTGATCTACGCCGGCTACCTGTTCACGCCTTCGGAGGCCGGAGTGAACCCGCTGCCGCCGCTCTCAGAGGTCGCCTTCCTCGCCAACAACGGGGTCGATGCCTGGCTCGCCGGCACGGGGCTGGCCACACTCGGCTTCGTCGCGCTCTCGATCAACCTGGTGACGACGATGCGGAACCTGCGGGCACCGGGAATGGCCTGGCGCCGGCTCCCCGTCTTCAGCTGGGCGACGGCGGCGGGCTCCTGGCTGATGCTGGTGATCGGCCCGATCATGCTGGCGGCGATCACGATGCTGATGATCGACCGCAATTTCGGCGGTGTCTTCTTCAGCGACGGCAGCGGCGGCGCGCCGCTCCTGTGGCAACACCTCAGCTGGATCTTCTTCTCCGGCGTCTACATGCTGATCCTGATCACCGCCTTCGGGGCGATGGCCGAGATCATCCCGGCGCTGTCGCGGCGGCCGCTGTTTCACCGCAACGCAGTGATCGCCTCCCTGGTCGCGATCGCGGTGATCGGGACCCTCGCCTGGATGCAGAACATGCTGACGGCACCGATCGGACTCGGCTGGATGTACTTCGCGATGCTGATGTCGCTCGCCCTGATCGTCCCCTTCGGAGTCGTCATCTTCAACCTGATCGCGACGCTGATCGGCGGCAACCTGCGGATCACGGGGCCGCTGCGCTTCGCCCTCGGTGCGATCTCGGTCGCCTCGATCGGGCTCGCAGCGGAGATCCTTCACTCGATGGTCGCGGTCGCCTGGCAGCTCAAGAACACCTATGACGCGACCGCGGCGACCCACTACGCGCTTGTCGGCGGTGCCGTCTTCGGCGGATTCGCCGCGCTGCACTTCTGGTACCCGAAGATCACCGGGCGGACGATGGGAGAGAGCCTCTCGCGGATCTCGTTCTGGACGATGTTCGCGGGCGTCAACATCACCTTCTTCCCGCTCTTCCTCGCCGGGCTCGAGGGCCAGGTCGTCGACGGCTACAAGTTCTTTGACTCGACCGGGGTCAACGCCTACAACCTGGTCGCATCGATCGGGGCCTTCATCCTCGCGCTCGGGATCATCCTCGCCATCGTCAACGCCCTCGCGAGCCTTCGTGGCGGCCCCGCCGCCGGCCATGACCCCTGGGGCGGCTCCTCGCTGGAGTGGTTCGCTCCCTCGCCCCCGCCGGCCCACAACTTCGACGTGATCCCCGACGTCCGCAGCGACCAGCCGCTTCGTGACATTCGCGACGCGATAGACCACCGTGATGGCGTTCCGTCCGCGAGGGCCGAGGAATCGCAGCCGGTAGCCTGACGGCATCAGCCGGCGAGCCGCGCCGCGCCCCGGATCTTGCGGCGACCGTGAGTGCCGCGGAGCCGCCCGCAGCCGCCTGACCCAGCAAGCCCCACCAGTGGAAGCCGAGACCACAGCCTTCGAGACGAGCCCGATGGAAGCGGGGATTGGTGCCGCGGGGACGAGAACGCGTCCACGCAGCTCCTCCCCACCCATCGAGGGGCCGCTGGCGCTGGCGCTGCTGCGCGACTACATCGCCCTGACCAAGCCGCGGATCATCTCGCTGCTGCTGCTGACGACGGTGGCGACGATGTTCGTCGCCGATCCGTCCGGCCCGGCGCTGACGACGATCCTTTTGACGATGCTCGGTGGCTACCTCGCGGCCGGCGGCGCCGGGGCGATCAACCACTACATCGACCGCGAGCGCGACGCCCGCATGGCGAGGACGCGGTCGCGGCCGCTCGTCAGCGGGCGGATCGAGCCCGTCCATGGCCTCGTCTTCGGCATCGTCCTCGGCGCGCTCGCCTTCGTCCAGCTCTGGGTCACGGTCAACCCCACGGCGGCAGGCCTGGCGATGGCGGGGTTGCTCGGCTACGTCTTCATCTACACGCTCTGGCTGAAGCCGCTGACGCCGCAAAACATCGTCATCGGTGGCGCCGCCGGGGCGGTGCCGCCCCTGGTCGGCTGGGCGGCGGCGACCGGAGGGCTGAGCGCCGAGGCATTCTGGCCCTTCGCGATCGTCTTCCTCTGGACCCCGCCCCACTTCTGGGCGCTCTCGCTGATGATCAAGGACGACTACGCCCGCACCGGCGTGCCGATGATGCCGGTCGTCCGCGGCGAGGACGAGACCAGGCGCCAGATCCTGATCTACTCGGTGGTCTTGGTCGCGGTCACGCTGGCGCCGGTGGCGACCGGCCTCCTCGGCCCCTTCTACCTGGCGGCCGCGGCCGGCCTCGGGGTGGCTTTCATCACCCTGGCCGCGCGGCTGAAGTCTCGGCACGACCGCCCCGCCGCCCTCCGCCTCTACCTCTCTTCCCTCGCCTACCTGGCGCTGCTGTTCGTCGCGATGGCCGTCGACAGCGTCCTTTAGATCGATCAGCCCGCCGGACCCCCTCCGGCCCTGATAGAAATCCCAGCGTGGACCGCGAATCAGCAAAGCGCAACATCGGAGGGGGCCTCGCCTTCGGGGCGTTCGCCGCGGGCATGTTCGCACTCGCCTTCGTTGCCGCGATGCTCTACATCGCCCCATAGATGGCGGACCGCGAGCAGCAGCCGATCCCGGGACCGACCGAGGTGATCTTCGAGCCCAGGCCCTCCTGGGCGCCGGCCTTCCTCGCCATCGGTGCGGCGGCGCTCGTCTGCGGCATCTATGCCGAGGGCTTCATCGTCCGCGGCTGGGTCTACTGCATCATCGGGGCCATCTTCTTCATCTGCGCGCTGGTTTCGATCATCCATCGGGCCAGCAGCGACTTCCGCCGCCTCCCTCGCCGGCAACGAGTGCGCGGCGCGGCGCTGCCGGCGGCCTCGCTGCACTCCACCCCCCGCCGGTAAGGCTCCCCACCCCCCGCCGGTGGCTCTCTGAGGGGGCGAGACCCGCTCGGGGGCGAGACCCGCTCAGCAGCCGCTCAGTCGGGGGTCATACCCGAAGTCGCACCCTCGGTCGTCCAGACTCGGACGATGTCGCGCATCGAGAGAACGCCGATCAGCTCGGGGCCCTCGTAGACGACGAGGTGGCGGATGCCGCGGCGCGACATCTCGGCCGCAGCGCGCTCGAGGCTCCAGTCCGGGGCGGCGGCGATGACGCTGTCGCTCATGTGGTCGCGGACCAGCTCGGTGTCCGGGTCCTCGCCGGCACCGATCGAGAGTAGGACGTCGCGCTCGGTGAGGATCCGCGGCGCCGGCGATTCCCCGTCGATGACCAAGGCGGCGCCGATGCTCTTCTCCACCATCCGCCGGGCGGCCTCACGCAGCGTGTGTGAGGTGCCGACCGAGAGCACCACCTCCGACATCCCGTCCCTCACGTGCATCGGGCTCCTTCCGCTGTGGCGTGTGCGCTGATCGTGCGGATAGCCGCAAGCTTATCCCACGCTCGCGAGAGGTCGCGACTGAGGACGGGAACGCCGCCATATAGAATCGCAGCCGCACCGCGCACCGATGTCCAAGTCGCTGAAAACCACCCGTCCGCTCCTCGTCCTCGCTCTCGCCGGCGTGCTCGCAGCCGCCTCCTCTGGCTGCGGAACCACGACCGCGAGTGTTGACCGCGGGCGCACCCTCTTCATCCAGAACTGCGGCACCTGCCATCAGATGGCACAGGCTGGAACCACCGCCCAGGTCGGCCCCAACCTCGACAGCGCCTTCGCCGCCGCCCGGGCCGCAGGGGAGACCGGCGACACGATCGAGGGCGTGGTCAAGTCGCAGGTCGGCTATCCGCGGCCCGACAACGGCAACCCCACCGTCTCGATGCCGGCCGACATCGTCACCGGGCAGGACCTCGAGGACGTCGCCGCCTATGTCGCCGAATACGCGGGAGTCCCCGGCGCCGCGCCCCCGAAGGTCCCCGGCGGCCCCGGCGCCCAGGTCTTCGCAAACAATGGCTGCGGGGGCTGTCACGTGCTCGCCGCAGCCAACTCCGCCGGCGTCACCGGGCCCAACCTCGACAAGGCTCTGGCCCCCGACGTAAACGCCGCGAGCATCAAGCAGATGATCGTCGACCCGAACTCCGAGATCGTCCCCGGCTACCCGGCCAACGTCATGCCCCAGGACTACGGGACGACGATCACCGCGATCCAGCTCAAACAGCTCGTCCAGTATCTGATCGACTCGACGCCGGCGAGCGGCGGCTCATCATCGTCCAAGGGACAGAGCGCCGGCGGCAAGAGCGGCGGCAGCGGCTAGATGGTTGATTCCGAATTCGCGTGTGACCGGTGGCGTGCGTGGCCAAGCAGCTCCAGGACGCAGGGTGAAGCCTTTGGCGGTGCCAAAGGCGAGCCCGAGGACGCAGAGATGCGCAGTGCCACGTGCGTCATCCGGGTGCGCGGGGATTGGAATCGACCGTCTAGGGCGCCCTCGCCAGGGCGCCGGCAGCGGCTTGGCATGATCCGGTACCGATGAGGGAACGCTTCCAGGTCACCCCCGGGATCTACCGCAAGGTCGCGATCACGGCGCTCGCGTCGCTGTCCGTGATCGTCGTCACCGGCGCCGCGGTCAGGCTGACCGGCTCCGGTCTCGGCTGCCCGGACTGGCCCAAGTGCTACGGACAGTCCGTCCCGCCGCTCGACACCCATGCGGTGATCGAGTACAGCAACCGGCTCTTCACCGGTTTCGTCGGGCTCGTCGTGATCGCCGCCGCCCTCCTCGCCTTCTTCCGCCGCCCCTACCGCTGGCACCTGGCGCTCTTCGGGGGGCTGCTCCCGCTCGGCGTGATCGGCCAGGCGATCCTCGGGGCACTGGTCGTCAAGCACCACCTGGCGCCGGGGCTGGTGATGGGCCATTTCATCCTCTCGATGATCCTCCTCGACGCCTCCTTCGCGCTCGCCTGGTGCTCGAGCTACGAGCCCGGGGAGCGGCGGCGCTCTGCCGACCGCCTCGGGGTCTGGGCTGTGCGGGCGCTGATCCCGCTCGGTCAGCTGACGATCCTCGCGGGGACCTTTGCAACCGCCTCCGGCCCCCATGCGGGCGCCAACGGCAACCAGCTGGTCAAACGCTTCGACTTCGAGGGGACCGGGACGCTGGAGTGGGTCGTCCAGCGCCACGCAGCGGTGGCGGCGCTGTTCGGCATCGGCGCTGTCGCCGTCTGGCTCCTTCTGCGCCGCGACGGCGGCGATCGCCGGGCGATGAAGCCTCTCGGCGTCGTCATCGCTCTGCTGGCGCTCCAGGGCGTCGTCGGCGGCGTCCAGTGGGCGCTAAAGCTCCCAGGCGAGCTCGTCTGGGTCCACGTCGCGCTCGCCACCTCGACCTGGCTGGCGATGCTGTGGGCGGTGGCCGCCGCCGGCCAGCTCGAGCCCCGCCGGGCGACGACACAATCGCGCTCAGCTGCGCGGGGAAAGGGTCAGGAACCGTCGCTCTCCGGGGTCGGGTCCTCCTCGGCGCTCCCGGACCTGTAGCTGCGCCAGGCCCGCCAGGCCATCACCGCCGCGAAGAGCAGAAGCAACCCACCCCAGGCCGCACCCACCGCCGGGCGGATCAGCAGCGCTAGGGCGATCACGGACGCCGCCGCGGCGGCGATCACCAGGACCCATTGGAACGCATCTGCCTCGGAGCGGAGCGGATTGTGCATCTGCGCGATTATCGCGCCCCGGCCCCGAACCGAGGCCGCCGGCGATCGCGCGGACCCACCAGGGGCACCCGACGATCCTCGGGCGGCGGTGATTGCGAAGTGCCTACAGCACGTAGACGGTGGTGAAGACGACGATCCACATGACGTCGACGAAGTGCCAGTAGATCCCCGCCACCTCGACCCCGAGGTGGTCCTCAGGCTCGGGGCCGAAATGCCCGCGCCAGGCGCGGATGTTGGCGAAGGTGAGGATCAGCAGGCCGACGAAGACGTGGGCGCCGTGGAGGCCGGTGAGGCTGTAGAAGATCGAGCCGAAGGCGCCGTCGCGGCCGCTGAAGCCGATGTGGACGTACTCGTTCAGCTGGATGAAGAGGAAGGTCGCGCCGAGCAGCCAGGTGGCGATCAGGCCGAGCTTCATAGCCCGGCGGTTGTTGCGGCGGATCCCCTCGAGCGCGTAGTGGACGGTGAAGCTGGATGAGATCAGGATCGCCGTGTTGACACCGGCGACGGCGACCGGAAGGGTGATCCCCTGCGGCGGCCAGGAGGGCGGGTCGACGACGATGCGAAGGAAGAAGTAGGAGGCGAAGAAGGCCCCGAACAGCATCACCTCTGAGACGATGAAGAGGAGGATCCCGAGCGTCTGGCGGTCGATCCGCGAGCTGTGGTTGGCCTCGGGCGGGCCGTGGTGCTCGGCGTGTCCGTGATCGGACCCTATGGCGACGCTTGCGCTTTCCACTCTCTTTCGCTCTCGGCTCTCTGCCTCTAGGCCTCTGCGCCCTCGGCGACGGCGGCCGCAACCTTCTCGGCCGGCCGCCCCGCCTCGACATGCTCGACCGGCTTCTCGGTGATCTCCCGCACGCGCCCGACCAGATCCTGCTCGAGCCAGCGCGATGCCTCCCCGGCGAACGTCGAGATCAGCACCTCGTCGATCCGGTAGTGGCGGATCGCGTTGCGGACCGCGAGGAAGGGATCGGGGCTCATCGGCTGCCCGGTGGCGTCGATCTCGGCGCGGTAGAGCTCGGCCAGGGTCGCGGCGAGATCGCTACAGACCTGCTCGCGCGTGATCTCGCCGGAGCGAGGGCAGACGATCGTGTAACGGTGCGGGCGCTCGGAGGCACGGTCCTTGAGCCGGTTGACGAGATCGGGTGTGTTCACGGTCTGGGTCGCAACGACGAGGGTGTGGATGACGTCCCAGCGAACCGAGTCGTCCTCGATCCTCACCGGGATGTGGGTCACCTTGGTCTCGGGCTCGAAGCGCTCCTTCGCCCACTCGAGCAGGTCCTTGCGGGTGAGCCCGAAGCGGGTCTCCGGTAGGCAGGAGAGAAGCACCTCTCCGGGCTCGTGGGCGCGTACGGCATCGTCGATGGCCAGGGAGGGGTCGGGGTCCATGACCTCACCGACCGAGTCAAGCCCGAAATCGGCCAGCACCGCCATCGTCACGTCGACGCGGCTGCGGGCGGCGTCGCGGATCTCACCGGTGTCGATCAGCTGCCCCGCCGCAGGCTGGTTCTGGGGCGCGACGATGGCGATGTAGGGGACCCGGGGGGCACGGTCGCGGACCGCGCCGAGCAGCTTGCGGCCACCGGCGACCTCGTTGAGGAAGACCAGCAGGGGCCGCGCGCCGGGATCGAGCTCGTGATCGGCGGGCTCGGGAGCCGCCTCGAGATCGGCCGAGGCGGGCTCATCGGCGGCGGGCGGGGCCGGAGAAGCGGCCTCGGCCTCGGCCACTGCCGGCGCCCCGACCTCGGTCGTCGTCTCGCTCATGTGCTCCCCGCAACCGTCGGCTGCGGCGCCGGGACCTCGGCTCCCTCGCCGCCCATGATCGCGTGGCGGGCGCCGGGCACGCCGTACTCGTAGGGGCCGCCGACGACCCTCGGGATCTCATCGAAGTTGAAGATCGGGGGCGGCGATGAGACCTGCCACTCGATCGTCTTCGCCCGCCAGGGGTTGGCTTCGGCCCGCGGCCCGAAGCGCCAGCTGACGATCATGTTGTAGAGGAAGACGAGCTGGACGGCGCCGAGGATGAAGGCGAACACGCTGATCAGCAGGTTCCACTCACCGAACTGCGCCGCGTAGTCCGCAACCCGCCTCGGCATCCCGTCCATCCCGATCCAGTGCATCGGCAGGAAGGTGCCCCAGGTCCCGACCAGGGTGCCCCAGAAATGGACGCGGCCGAGCTTCTCGTCGTACATGCGCCCGGTCATCTTCGGGAACCAGTGGTAGATGCCGGCGAAGATCGTGAACACCGAGCCGCCGAAGAGGACGAAGTGGATGTGGGCGACGATGAAGTAGGTGTCGGAGACGTGGATGTCGAGCGGCACCATGCCCAGCATCACGCCGCTGATCCCGCCGACCGTGAAGGTGACGATGAAGGCGAGCGAAAATAACATTGCCGTCGAGTAGGTGTGGATCTTGCCGAAGTAGAGGGTCCCCAGCCAGGAGAAGATCTTGATCCCGGTCGGGACCGCGATCAGCAGGGTCGTGATCATCATCGGCACCCGCAGCCAGCTGAACATGCCCGCGACGAACATGTGGTGCGCCCAGACCGAGTAGCTGAGGACGACGATCCCGAGCAGCGCCAGCGCCATCAGCCGGTAGCCGAAGATCGGTTTGCGGGAGTGGGTGGAGATGACCTCGGAGATGATCCCGAAGCCGGGCAACATCATGATGTAGACGGCCGGGTGTGAGTAGAACCAGAAGATGTGCTGGTAGCTGATGACGTCGCCGCCCCCAGCGAACTGGAAGAAGTTGGTGTGCAGGAGGCGGTCGAAGAGGACCATGAACTGGACGCCGGCGATGAAGGGCGTCGCCGCGACCACCAGCAGCGAGGTCGAGAGGTTGGCCCAGACCAGCAGCGGCATCCGCCAGAAGTTCATCCCGGGCGCACGCATGGTGATGATCGTGACCAGGAAGTTGAGCGCGGTCGCGATCGAGGAGGCCCCGGCGAACTGAACACCCAGGTTGAAGAACGATTGCCCGAGTGGGGCGCCCGTTGACAGTGGCGCGTATCCGGTCCAGCCGGCGTCGAAGGCGCCTCCGGGGGCGAGGAAACTGGCCATGAACATGATCCCGGCGATCGGAAGCATCCAGAAGCTGAGCGCGTTCAGCCGGGGGAAGGCCATGTCGGGCGCGCCGATCATCAGCGGCAGGACGTAGTTGGCGATCCCGGCGAAGACCGGGACGATGAAGACGAAGATCATGATCGCGGCGTGGGTCGAGAAGAGCCCGTTGTAGGCGCTTGCGTCGACGATCTGCGTGCCCGGCTGGGCCAGCTCGGCCCGGATCAGCATCGCCAGCAACCCGCTGACGAAGAAGAAGAAGAAGTTGGTGCAGATGTACTGGATGCCGATCACCTTGTGATCGGTGTTGAAGCGGAAGTAGTCCTTCCAGCTCGTCGCTCCGTGGGAGGAGTGATCCTCGGGGACGGTCGGGCGGCCGGCGGCCCAGCGAAACCAGTAGTCGAAGCAGCCGAAGCCGACGAGGAAGCCGAGCGGCGCGAGGATCGCGGGCACGATCACCTGCGGGTAGCCCGTCTGCTCGGTCTGGAACGCGGGCAGGCCGGAGAGCTTGCGCAGGCCAACGACGAGGCCGAAGCCGAAGGCGGCGGCAAGGAGCGCGCCGAGCGCCCCTCGGTACCAGCCGGGTTGTTTTATCGCCGCAACCATCAGTTTCGCGTCCGCATTATGCCCCGCCCGCGCCGACCGCGGTCGGGTTCTGTCCCCCGGTGGCCTCGTCGATCGACTGCATCAGCCCGGCCGGCACCGTCTGGTCGAGGCCCCGCACCCATTTTCTGAACTGGGCCGGCGGCTCGACCACCACCGTCGCGCGCATCGTCGAGTGCCCGAAGCCGCAGAGCTCGGTGCAGACGAGCTGGTAGGTGCCGACCCTGTCCGGCGTGATCACGGCGGCTGTGGTGATCCCGGGGACGTTGTCCTTCTTGATCCGCCACTCGGGCACCCAGAAGGAGTGGATCACGTCCTGGGCGTGCATGTAGAAGACGACCTGGCGGTCGACCGGGACGTGGAACTCGCCCTCGGACCACTTGTTTCCCTTGCCGGGGTAGCCGAAGCTCCACGCGTACTGCTGCGAGAAGACGTCGACGGTCAGGGAGTCCTTCTCCCGCTGCTCGATGTTGTGGAGGACGTCCCAGCTGTAGCCGGCGCCGAAGAGGACGATGATCGTCGGGATCAGGGTCCAGGCGACCTCGAGGCGGGTATTGCCGTGGATCGGCTCGCCGTCGGACTCGTCGCCCGGCTTCGCCCGGAACTTGTAGAGCGCGTAGGCGAGCGCCACCACCACCACCGAGAAGACAAAGGCCGAGATCACGATCATCACGTTGAGGAGGTCGTCGATCTGCGGCGCGGCGGTCGAGGCCTGCTGGCCGTCCCAGTTGATGTTGACCATCACGACCGAGATCACGGCCGAGAGCACAACCGTGGCGGCGATCATCTTCGCTATCGGCAGTCGGCCCATAAGGCGGCTGGGATTCTATTGATTGGGCGGCGGGAGGTAGTCCGGTCCGAGTGACTGAAAGCACAAGGACGAACTGGGGCCCGGGTTAGAGGCAGGAATCAGAGGCCGGCGGTGGTTCGTCATGGTTTAGGCAGCTGGTCCAGCCTGCCCTGGGAGGCGGCGATGACGCCGCTTGCGACCCCCTCCCAGCTCCAGAGGTCATGGGTCGTGCGCACCAGCGCCTCGCGCGCACTCGCCCTGGTTGCCTCGTCCAGGGCGAGCCAGGCGTTCAGCCGCTCGGCGATTCCCGCGACCGCGCCCGCCTCGACCGGGAAGGAGATCAGCGGTGCGACCTCCTCGGACAGCGCCGGAGCGAGCTGCCGCGATACCTCCTGCATTCCCGAGTGGCCGGCCGAGACCGGCAGCACCCCGCAGGAGGCGGCCTCGACCGCGACCATTCCGAACGCCTCGGGGAAGGTGCTCGGCATGACCAGCGCCTCGGCGCAGGGCAGCAGCTCCGCGACCTCGTCGTGCTCGAGGCGCCCGGCGAAGGCGACCGAGCCGGCCGCCGCAGCCGCCGCGTCGAGGTAGCCGGGCGGGGGATCGGCGAGGAAGGCCGAGAGGATTGTCAGCGGCTTCGCCTCGCCGCCCTCGAGCCCGCGCCCGAGCCGGGCAACCTCGCGGGCCTCGTCGATGTCACCGGCGCCGAGCGCCGCCAGCAGGCGCCGCAGTCCGTCGCCGAACTCGCCGAAGCCGACGACCAGGAGCCGGGCGCCGGGGTTGGCGGCGTGAACAAGCGGCCATGCGGCCAGCAGCAGGTCGACCCCCTTGGAGACGATCAGCTTGCCGACGAAGATCACCCTCGGCCCCTCGGCGGCGGCGTAGTGGCGGATTGCGGGGGCGGCGACCTCGGCGTCGCGCCCGAACGCCCCCCCTCCCCCCTCTCCCCCCTCTGCCTCGATCCGCGCCGCCAGCGCCTCGACTCGCTGGGGGCGCTCCTCGGGGCGCAGGGGCCTGAAGCCGCCGATATCGACCCCAGGGGGCCCCAGCCTGGTCTTGCTCTCGAGATCGAGATCGGGCAGGGCCGCCCAGAGGCTCTCGGCCGTGTGGCGAGACCCGACCAGGACCCCCGAGGCGGCCTCGATCCCCTCGCGGGCAAATGGCAGGAACGTCTCGGGGTTCGGCTTGACCGTGTACTCGAGGGCGGAGCCGTGGACCTTGGCCGCGTAGGCCAGGCCGGAGCGGGCGAGTATCACCGGGCCCATCACCAGGTGGTTGGCGAGGGCGGCGTCGACCCCGCCCGCGGCCTCGGCGACGTCGGTTACCGCGGCGACGTTTGCGGCTATGTAGCGCTCGATCTCCTCGGCGCTGAGATCCTCGAAGACGCGTGCCTCGAAGCCCTCGTATTCATCCTGGACGTAGAGCGGCAGCAGCCCCCCGACGTCGGGAAGGTAGGCGCTGATCGTGCCGGGCCCGGCACGATCGCGGAGCTGCTGCACACTCAGCCTCCCCTCGGTCCAGCGCCCGATCGCATCGATCCAGCCGAGCCGCGGGGCCTCGAGGTCCTGGCAGAGCAGGTGGACCTCGTGCCCAAGCCGGGCCAGGGCCTGCGCCAGGTTGGCGTTGTAGATGTTGCTGCCGGTGCCCCGCAGCAGGTAGCCGTGAAAGATGAGGACGCGCATCGCTGCCGGGGAAGCTATTAGTCTTTGCGGCGATGAACACCGAGCAGACCTACCGGCTTCGCGCCCCGGCCTCGGGCCGGGAGGCGATCGCGGCGGTCGAGCCGGGCGCCGTCCACGTCGACCAGGAGACCGGCGAGGAGCTCGAGCCGGTCGCGCGGACGCTGCCGCTGGCGCCGTCGGAGTCCGCCCTTCCGCGGACCCCGGACAACCTCCGCGCCTGCCGCCGCTGCGACCAGCTGATCGGCCTCGACGTCAGTGACTGCCCCCACTGCGGTCTGCGCCAACCGGCCCTGAACCGCGAGTCCTGATGCATCCCGGCACCCGCGTACCCCGCGGCCTGGCCGCGGTCCTCGCGACCGCCGCGATCACCCTCGTCGCCGCAGGCTGCGGCGGCGACGGCGAGACGACGACGGTCACGCAGACAAGTGCGCCGACGGCAGCCCCGCCTACGACCACGGCGCAGCCGACGACGACCGGAGACGGAAACGACGGCGTCGGCCCCGGCGAATCGACGACCACTGACGAGAACGTCGGAGGGAAAGGCTCGGGCTCCGGCTCCGGCTCGGGCGGCGGTTCGGACTCGGGCGGCTCGGGCTCCGGCGGCTCGGGCGGCTCCGGCTCCGGCTCCGGCGGGTCCGGCCCAGGCGGCTCCGGCCCAGGCGGCTCCGGCTCCGGCGAGGCCGATGCAAGCAAGCCCGACTCGCCGAACAACGACCTGCCGCCGCAGCCCGGCACCCCTCAGGCGAAGTTCGAGCAGTACTGCAACCAGCACCCCGGCGCCTGCGGCTGAACCGCGACGGGTGGATTCCGTCCCCCATTTCGTCGAAATCCACCCATCGCCGTCGGGGCCCCAACCCGCGGCGGAGGTCAGCCCTTGAGGGGCTTCTTCACCAGCGTCGCCGAGTAGAGGAGGCGCGAGCCGGTGAAGTAGCAGCCGTACTGGCGCTTGCTGCCGATCTTCGTCTGGGGGTGGGTCAGGCCCTTGGTGATGTAGCTGTCGGCGCACTTGTCGGACTGTCGGCTCGAGCGCCAGGAGTTGTTGCTGGCGAGGTTGATCGCCCAGTTCGGGGCCCAGGTCGGGAGCGTGAGGCCGATCATCTGACCTGCGACGACGTTGAGCGGGTGGTCGAGGGCGAAGGTGACCGTCTGCCCGAAGTAGCCATTGAGCTGCTGCGCCGGGCTCTGGCGGACCAGCTTGTAGACGGGCGGCTTCTCGTTCGGGACCGGGCGCAGGACCGCGATCCGGGCCTGGGAGGGAGAGCCGTAGACGTCGTTGAAGAACTTGCGCTCCTTGCCGGTGGGCTTCGAAAGCGATATCGACCAGGAGACGATCTTCCCGTCGAATGGAGCCAGGTAGGGCTTGACCGTGTCGCCGGCGAGCGACTGGAAGATCGTCGCCCTGCCGACCGCCTGACACGCCTTGACGACGATCGTCTGGCCGCCTATGACCCGGGACTTCGCGGGGCAGGCGGGCGCGGGAGTGCTCGACGTCTTGCCGAGCACCACCATCCGCAGCGGCGCCGAGTCGGCGTTGCCGGGCCAGGAGACGACCGCGAGCGCGCAGAGCAGACAGGCGGCGGCGGCCGCTGCGAGCAGCGAGCGGGCGCGGCGAGGCGCGTGTATGCGGAATCCGTGGTTCACGATCTGAGATACGAACACCCGCGAGGGCCGAGTGTTGCGGCATAGATTTTGCCGTCAGCGGCGGCCGGATGCCTCAATCCGGCGTTGCTTGCACGATCCCCGCCAGACTCAGGGTGCCGCCGGTCACAAACCCGGGGCGAGCGCCTGACTAGGATCAGCGGTCATGTCCGCGATCGTCGTAGAGGGACTTGAGCGCGCCTTCGGGGATGTCCTCGCCGTGCAGGGAGTCAACCTCGTCGTCGATGAAGGCGAGATCTACGGCTTTCTCGGCCCCAACGGCGCCGGCAAGACGACGACGGTGCGGATGCTGACGACGCTGCTGCTGCCGACCGGCGGCAGCGCCTCGGTCGCCGGACACGACGTTGTCAGCGAGGCGAGGGCGGTGCGCCAGACGATCGGGGTGGCGCTGCAGGAGGCGGCGCTCGACCCGCTGATGACCGGGCGCGAGCTGATCCGGCTGCAGGCGACGCTGCAGGGAATCCCGACCGATGAGGGCAAGCGCCGCGCCGACGACCTCCTCGAGCGGGTCGGCCTGGTCGAAGCCGCCAACCGCCGCGTCGGCACCTACTCCGGGGGAATGAAGCGCCGCCTCGACCTCGCCGCCGCACTCGTGCACGAGCCGCGCGTCCTCTTCCTCGACGAGCCGACCACCGGGCTCGATCCGGTCAGCCGCAAATCCATCTGGGAGGAGGTCTCCAACCTCAACCGCGAGGGAACGACCGTCTTCCTCACCACCCAGTACCTCGAGGAGGCCGACCGGCTCGCGAACCGGGTCGGGATCATCGACAGCGGCCGGATCGTCGCCGAGGGCACGCCGAGCTCGCTCAAGGCCGACCTCGGCAACCCCCACATCGAGCTGGTGATCGCCGACGGCTCGGTCGAGCGCGCCGAGCGCGCCTGCGAGAAGCTCGGCAGGCTGCTGCCGTCAATGGACGGAAAGGTCCTGGTCGAGGTCGAGCACGGGCCCTCCGACATAGCCCGCGTCGTCGTCGCCCTCGACGAGGCGGGGGTGGCGGTCGAGTCGCTGGAACTGGTCCAGCCGACCCTCGACGACGTCTTCGTCGAGAAGACGGGACATCATCTCGAGGGCGAGGGCGGGGAACCGGCGGCCGAAGCGGAGGCCGCGTCCGAGCAGGTGGTCGAAGGTTGAGCGAGCTGCGCTCGAACCTCGAGGGTGGTGCGATCGCTGGGGATGCGATCGATCCGCCAGACCTTCCGCCGGCCGCAGCTGATCGCGCCGATCATCGTCTTTCCGACCCTGCTGCTGGCGATCCAGACCGGAGGCGCAGGGGCTGCGGTCAACCTGCCGGGTTTTCCGCAGGTTCAGAGCTTCCTCCAGTTCATGCTCGCCGGGGCGATGATGCAGTCGCTGATGCTCGCCGGCAACAGCGGCGGCATCGCGCTCGCCGTCGACATCGAGATGGGCTTCATCGATCGTCTCTTCGCTGCGCCGATCTCGCGCTTCACGATCGTCGCCGGCCGCCTCGCCGGGACCGCCGCCCTGGGGCTGTTCGCCGGCACTTGGTTCCTCGCGATCGGGCTGATCTTCGGGGTCACGATCGAGGGCGGCCTCTTCGGTGCACTGATCGCCCTGGCGCTGGTCACGGCGGCGGCGATGGCGATCGGGAGCCTCGGCTCCGCGGTCGCCATTCGCACCGGTAGCGCCAGCGTCGTCCAGGGCTTCTTCCCGCTCGTCTTCGTCGTCCTCTTCGTCTCCACGGCCTTCTTCCCAAAGAACCTGATGATCGAGCCGGCGAAGACGATCGCCACCTACAACCCGCTCAGCTTCGTCGTCAACGGGATCCGCGGCCCGATCGTCTACGGCCTCTCCGGCTCGGTCGTGCTCTACGCCGTGCTGGCAATCGCCGGAATCGGCCTGCTCGGGCTGGCGATGAGCGCCTCGGCGCTGCGGCATCGCCTGAGGACGGGCGGATGAGCCCCGCGGCGAACCCCGGCTGGCGCGCCAACTGGGCGACGATCACAGCCCTGATGACGCGCTCGAAGAACGAGCTGGTGCGGGTCCCCGGCGCCGCCGTTCCGGGCGTGCTCGCACCGACGATCTTCTTCCTCGGCCTCAACGGCGTCTTCGGCGCGCTGACGCAGCTGCGCGGGTTCGACACCAGCAGCTACCTCAGCTTTATCATCCCGGTGAGCATGCTCCAGGGGGCCGGGTTCACCGGCGCCGCGACCGGCGTCAACCTCGCCCGCGACATCGAGCAGGGATGGCTCGACCGGCTGCTCGTCTCCCCCTCCCCGCGCTGGGTTCTTCTCACCGGGACCGTGCTCTCGGCGAGCGCCCGGGCGATGATCCCGGCGACGGTCGTCTTCTTGGTCGCGATCGCGCTCGGCGCCAACGTGCCGACGCCGCTGGGCATCGTCGTCACCTTCTCGATGGTGGCTGCGATGGCCGCTGTCGCCGCCTGCTGGGGATCGGCGCTGGCGCTCAAGTTCCGCAGCCAGGCGGCGGCGCCGCTGATGCAGTCGGGGATGCTGGCGGCGGTCTTGCTGACGACGGCCTACGCGCCGCTGGCGCTGCTTCAGCCGTGGCTGCGGGCGATCGCCCGGATCAACCCGGTGACCGAGGTCATCAACGCCACCCGCGACGCGTTCATCGGCGGCGTCACCTGGGCCGGAGTCTGGCCCGGGGTCGTGGCGCTTGCCGGCATGCTGGCGGTGCTCGGCGCGCTCTCACTGCGCGGCATGCGCCGCACCGCGATGTGAGCGCTGCCGCGGTCGAGATCGCCGCGCGGACCCTGCGCCAGAACTGGCTCGAGGGCAGCGGCCACGGCCGCCGCTACGCCTACACCCGCCCGAGCCCGACCCGCTACCCGTGGCAGTGGTACTGGGACTCCTGCTTCGCCGCGATCGTCTGGAGGCGCTTCGACCCGGCTCGGGCCCGCACCGAGCTCGAGACCCTGCTTGCGGCCCAGCGTGGCGACGGCTTCATCGGTCACACGATCTTCTGGGAGCGACCGGTCTCCTGGTTGCGGCTGCCGTTCTACAACGTCACCTCGCGCACCTCGTTCCAGACCGAGACGATCCAGCCTCCACTCCTCGCCTGGGCCTGGAAGATCGCGGTCGGTGACCCGGCCTCCGAGCCGCGAATCGCGGCGCAGGCCGACTGGCTGGCCGAGAACCGCGACCTCGACGGCGACGGGCTGCTCTGGATCCTTCAGCCGGACGAGTCCGGCCTCGACGCGTCGCCCAAGTTCGAGCCGGTCTGGGGATCGCGGATCGGCGGGCACCTCGGCTTCCCCCTCCTGGTCCAGCGCAACCGCCGGCTCGGCTTCGACGCCGGCCGCGTCCTCGACAGGGGCGGGCCGCTGCTGTGCGAGCTGATCGTCAACGTGCTGTGGTGCCTCTCCCTGCAGGCGCTGGGGCGCCCCTCGATCACCCCGGCGATCGTCGACCGCCTCTACGACGAGCGCCGCGGCCTCTTCTTCGACGAGGTCAAGCCCGGTGGGCTCCGGCCCTCGGTCGCCGCCTGGACCTCACTGGCGCCGCTGGCGCTCCCCGACCTGCCGGATGAGATCGGCCGCCGGCTGATCGAGGAGCACCTGCTCGATCCCGGCCAGTTCTGGACCCCGTGCGCACCCCCCTCGGTTTCCGCCGCGGAACCGAGCTATCAGCCCGGTGGCAGCCACGGGCTGCTGCGCCAGTACTGGCGCGGGCCGACCTGGATCAACTCCGCCTGGCTGATCTGGCTCGGGATGCGACGCCTCGGTTACACCGAGGAGGCGGAGCAGATGGCCGGCGGGCTCTGTGCAGCGGTCGAGCGCGAGAACCTGCGCGAGTACTACGACCCCCGTGACGGCGCCGGACTGGGGGCTGTCGACTTCGCCTGGTCGGCGCTGATCGCCGAGATCGCCGATCCGGACCCCGCGGCCGAGCGCAGCCACCTCTGAGGCGCGACAATCGTCCGGTGCCCAATCCCCTCGTCAGCGTGGTCATCCCGGCCTTCGACGCGGAGCGCTTCGTCGCCGAGGCGATCGAGAGCGCGCTGACGCAGACCTATGGACCGGTCGAGGTGATCGTCGTCGACGACGGCTCGACCGATGAGACCGCGGCGGTCCTGGCCGGGTTCGGGGACCGGATCCGCGTCGTGCGCCAGGAGAACCGCGGTCCCTCGGCGGCCCGCAACGCCGGGTTCGCGGTCAGCAGCGGAGAGATGGTCGCCTTCCACGACGCCGACGACATCATGACCGCCGACAAGCTCGCGGTCCAGGTCGGCCACCTCGAGAGCCACGGCGAGGTCGGGTGCGTCGTCGGCGAGCAGGACCTGTTCGTCGAGCCGGAGGCGAAGCTGCCCTATTGGGCGGAGGGGACGCAGGTGCCGGTCGCCGACTTCCGAAAGCGTGATGAGACGGATCTCAACATCCACACGATGACGATGCTGGTGCGACGTGAGGTCTTCGAGGCGGTCGGTGGATTCGACGAGACGCTCGGCCACGGCGAGGATGTCGACTGGCTGCTGCGGGCGATCGACCGTGGCGTCAGGATCGCCCGACTCGAGGGGATCGTCGTTCGCCGTCGTGTCCATGCGGGGAGCATCACCCAGGATCCGGTCGCGGGCCGGGAGGCGATGTTCCGGGTGTTGAAGATGCGAATCGAGCGCAGGAGGGCCGAGGGCTGACCCGTTCGCTCACCAGCGTCGTCATCCCGGCCTTCAACGAGGAGCGCTACCTGGCCGAGTCGATCGAGAGTGTGATGGCGCAGACCTACGAGCCGGTCGAGGTGATCGTCGTCGACGACGGCTCGACCGACGCGACCGCGGCGATCGCCTCCTCCTTCGACGGTGTCACGGTGCTGAGCCAGCCCAACCGCGGCCTCGCCGCCGCCCGCAACGCCGGATACGACGCCAGCAGCGGCGATTTCATCTCCTTCCATGATGCCGACGACCTGATGACCCCCGACAAGCTCGAGGTCCAGATCGGGGTGCTCGAGTCTGATCCCGGTTGCGGCTGTGTCCTCGCTCGGCAGCGGCTCCTGATCGAGGAGGGCTCCGAGCTGCCCTTCTGGGCCCGGATGGAGACGATGCCGGTCGCCCTCGCGGGCGCCGAGGGTGAGCCCCCGCCGGCCCCGCACACGATGACGATGGTGATGCGGCGCTCGACCTTCGAGACCGTCGGGCGCTTCGACACGTCGCTTCGCATCGCCCAGGACGTCGACTGGGTCTTCCGCGCATATGAGTCCGGCCTCGGAATCGTCGCGCTCGAAGACGAGCTCCTGATCCGCAGGATCCACGGCTCCAGCCTCACTCAGGACACGGATGCCTCGCGGCGGGAGCTGTTCATGGCCTTCAAGAAGAAGATCGAGCGTCGCCGCGCCGCCGGGAGTCGATCGAGTCCTTGAGCAGGCGGGCGAACTCGGCCCTGGATTGGCGGTGCAAAAACGAGTGGTTGGCGCCGTGGACGCGGCGGCGGGTGACGACATCTCTGAGCATCAGCTCGCGCATTCCGAGCGAGCGGGCGCGCAGGAGCCAGTGCAGTCCGTCGCTTATGTCGATGTCCAGCGGCCACGGGCCGACCTCGTCGAAGACCCGGCGCGGCGCCAGCGCCGTGCCTAGGTGCAGACCGGACTGGGGCTCGGAGGGAACACGCAGCCTCATCGCCAGATCCGGGTCGAGCTCGGGCGAGACGAACTGCTGGATCAGGCCGAATACGATGTCGACGGCGGGATCGGCGGCGAGGGCTCCGACCTGGCGCTCGGTCTTGCGCGGCTCCCAGACGTCGTCGTAGTCGAGAAAGGCGATCAGATCTCCGCTTGCCTCCTCGACGCCGGCGTTGCGCGCGGCCGGGATGCCCGGGCACTGCTCCTCCCTGACCCGGACCAGCTCGCCATAACTGCGGGCGATCTCGCCGCTGGAGTCGGTCGAGCCGTTGTCGACGACTATCGCCTCGATCCTGGGGTGGGTCTGGGCGAGGACGCTCTCGATCGCCTCGGCGAGGTAGCGCTCACCGTCGCGCACCGTGATCACCGCGCTGACGAGCGGGGCCTCAGAGCTCAAGCAGCGCCTCGCGGACCGTGGCCGCGTTCTCGGCGTGATCGGGCCCGAGGTCGATGAAGCGGGCGGGGACCTGCTTCGTCAGGGCGCCGATCGCCGCCATCGAGGCGCGGCTGCGGCTGGTCTGCTGGAACATCGTCGTCGGGGCGAGGGCGGCGAACGACTGGGCCGCACTCGCCTCCGAGAGGCCGGGGGACGGGCCGATCCGGGGGATCAGGACGGCCCCGATGGCGAGACCCGTCACCACCAGCGGATCGGTCCCGGGCATCAGAAGCACCGCCTTCTCGTCAGGGGGGCTCGCCTCCCCGACGACCAGCTCGCCGACCCCGAGCGCATCCACCGAGGCCGGGCTCAGCTTCGCGGTCACGTGCAGGGCGTGCGCAACCGGGGGCTCGCCGGGCTCGAGCACCACGTAGTCGTCACCGGCCCAGTGCAGTCCCGCCTGCAGGCAGGCGACCGACAGCGTCGACTTCCCTGCCCCGCTGGGCCCGGCGAGCAGGACGCCGGCACCCCCCTCCCCGACGGCCGCGCCGTGAACGAGGTGTCGGCCGCGGGGGCCGAGGAGCGAGGCCATCGCGAAGCGAAACGCCGACCCCCGCTCGATCCAGGACACCGACTGCGCCGAGGGCACGTGGTGCACCGCGACCCCGCTTTCGGGGCGGGCGATGGTCAGCGCCGGGCATCCGAACTCCTGCAGAGCGCCCACCTCGGGTCCGTCGTAGCGGGCGACGTGATCGGGCTCCGGATCCTCGTGGCGCCAGGCAAGCCGCGGCGCCGCGACGCCGGTGCTGGCACTGTCGAAGATCTCGACCGTGACCTCGGCCGCACCGGAGTCGGCGGCCCGCAGCGGCGGCTCGAACGAGGACCAGTAGACCTCGAGCAGCTCGGGGCCGGCAAAGGAGAGGCGGACGTTGACCCCGGCGATGCCTATGAAGCGGTCCTCGGCCCCTCCGGCAGCCTCGGCGGCCTCGCGGAAGCGCTCGCGGAAGAGCTCGAAGGTGGGGCCGGCCGGGTCCTCGGGGGCCGGCGCCTCAGTCCGGCTTGGGCTTGGGCCAGCCACTCGCGTCCACCTCGTGGATCGGATCGAGGAGGAAGTAATCCTGCATGTCGTCGTACTTCTCGAAGCGGGGCGGCTCGAACTCGGCCGGCGACGCCGCGGCGCCAATGCCGTTGGGCCCGGCGGCGCCCTCGTCGGGCACCACCAGCGCCTCGGAGAGAAGCTGCTCGAGGAAGGCCTCGACCTGGCGTCGCTGCGACTCGTCGGCGCCGAGCGAGGAGGTGATCTCCTCCGCGCTGGCCCCGGCGCCGAGCATCTCCCAGATCCGGACCCCGCCGCCGGCGAGGTTGTAATAGCTGCCGCGCGCGAGATCGATCACGATCACCTCGCCGTCGATGGTTTCGTGGACGACGTCCGCGGAGTTGATCCGCAGCGGCTTTCGATCGAGTTCGGCCATGGCGCTCCTGAAACCCTCGGCGGGGTTACTTGTACCGGTAGGTGATCCGGCCGCGGTCGAGGTCGTAGGGCGAGAGTTCGATCTTGACGCGGTCGCCGGGAAGAATGCGGATGTAGTGGCGCCGCATCTTCCCCGAGATGTGGCCGAGCACGTCGTGGCCGTTGTCGAGCTTCACCCGGAACATGGTGTTGGGGAGGGCCTCGGTGATCTCACCCTCCATCTCGATCTTCTCCTCCTTGCCCATCTGCGGTCCCGAGGGTAGCGGACGCCCCCGCGGGACTCAGCGACCTTCGAACGTCGCGTTCCCCGGTCCCTCGTCGAGGAAGGAGCGAACCGCACCCTGCAGGTCCTCGGTGCCGAAGAGCGCGCCGGCGACCTTCGGGGTCTCTCGATCCGCCTTGTCGACGCCGCCCTCGACCTGGGCGCGGACGATCCTCTTCGTGGCTCCGTGCGCACGGGTCGGGCCGGCGGCGAGCCTGTGGGCGAACCGCATCCCCTTATCGAGCAGCTCATCGTCGCCCACCACCCTGTTGACGACCCCCCAGTGCTGCAGAGTCGGCGAGTCGTAGAGGCCTCCGGTCATGACGAACTCGCGCGCCCGTCCGGGGCCTGCGCGCTCCGACATCCGCTGCGTCCCTCCGGCGCCGGGAGTGAGGCCGACGACGGCCTCGACCAGGCCGGCCTTGGCCGACTCCGTCGCCCAGATCAGGTCGCACCCGAGCGAGACCTCCCAGGCGGCGGTGAGGCAGAGGCCGTGGACCAGTGCCAGGGTCGGGATCGGCAGTGCCTCGATCCTGCGAACGGTGGAGACCAGGCCGCTGAACATGTGCTCGGCCTCGCCCACCCTGATCCCATCGAAGTTGTGGACGTCGACCCCGCCGCTGAAGACGTCTCCCTCGGCACGCCAGACGAGGGCTCGCGCGTCCGAGGCGGCGACCTCGTTCACATGCGATGCGAGCGCGGCGAAAGTCGCCGCGCCGAAGAGGTTCAGCGGTGGATCGGAGAGGACGAGGAGCGCAACCGCGCCGTCGCGCTCGAGTCGGATCGGGTCAGCCATCGCGGCGCAGCCTAGCGGCAACCTCACCGATCTCGGCCGCATCGCCGGGGCCGGGAACCCAGGGCAGCTTCAGCGGGTCGTCCCGGTAGCGGGGGATAACGTGAATGTGGAAGTGGAAGACGGTCTGCCAGGCGGCGGACCTGCACGAGTTGATGATGTTGAACCCATCCGGCTCAAGGACCCCCTCCATCCGCAGCACCAGCCGGCGGGTCGCTGTCATCGTGCGGGCGAGGTCGGCGTCGGAGACCTCGATCAGGTCGACGGAATGCTCGCGGGGGACGACCAGGGCGTGGCCGGGCGTGGCCGGGTTGATGTCCATAAAGGCAACGGTGTGCTCGTCGGAGTCGACGATCTCGCCGGGAACCGTTCCGGCGACGATCCCGCAGAAGAGGCAGTCGTCAGCGCTGGCCATCGGAGCGGCAGCCTATACAGCCTCCCTGGCGTGCGCGACCGCCTGCTCACGGGTCGCCACCTCCCCCGCGTACTGGGCCGCCTCGAGCTCGGCCAGCAGCCTGCCCAGCTCCCGGCCTTCCGGGATCCCAAGCTCCGCGGCGAGCTCGTCGCCTCCGATCAGGCGCTCTGGCGGGCCGTCGCGGCGCCAATCGAGCGCCGCGGCGATCATCTCCCGGGCGAGGTCGAGGTGGGCGTTGACCATCTCCTCACTCGCAATCGGCCCGCTGCCGCGAGCCGCAAGCCGGTCGGCGACGGTCAGCAGGGTGACGTCGACACCGACCGGCTCGGTGGCTCGAAGGTAGTCGTGGACGCGGCGCGGAGGCAGCGGGCGCTCGTGGACCATGAACCCGAGCCGCAGGTGATGGAGGGTGAGCGCCTGGAGGTGCCGGGTCAGGCGGCGGCTCGCCCGCAGGCGGCCGAACATCCCGCCGACGATCTCGGCGCCGACCTCGTCGTGCCCGATGAAGGTGACGCGACCCTCCCACTCCCCCTTGGTCGCCGGCTTGCCGACGTCGTGGACGATCGCCCCGAAGCGGAGCGCGTCGCCGCGCGTCATCTCGTCGGCCAGCGGCTCGGCAAGAAAATCGCGCACCTGCTCGGCGCGCTCCCCCGCGTAGCGGTCGAGGTCGGCGGTGACTTCGAGCGTGCGCTCGAGCACGGTCATCGTGTGCCCATGGACGTCGAGGTGGTGGTTGGCGGTCTGATCGACCCCGCGCAACTCCTCGACCTCCGGCAGCACCTCCGCGGTGATCCCGAGGTCGTCCATGAGGCCGAGACCGCGCAGCGGATCCGGCCCGGCGACCAGCAGCCGCAGCTCGCCGAGCTGGCGCTCGCCGGCCGGGCCACCGGCGCGCCACGCGTCCGAGCGCGCCAGCGCGACCGTCGCCGCGTCGATCTCGAGGCCAAGGCCGGCGGCGAGCCGGGCGGCACGCAGCAGCCGCAGGGGATCGTCGGCGAAGCTCCTGGGCGACACCACCCTGAGGACCCCACGCTCGAGGTCGGCGAGACCGCCGCTCGGGTCGATCGCCTCGCCCGCCCCGAGCGGCACCGCAACCGCTCCTATCGTGAAATCGCGGGCGGCGAGGTCGCCCTCGATCCCGTCCCCGCGAAGCGGGGTGACGTCGGCCTGCCACTCGCCGGTCGGACCGATCGCCCGCCAGGTCTCGAACTCGGCCGAGAGCTCGAACGAGGTCCCCCCGGTCGCTCGGGCGATCGCCGCGGCGACGCCGCGCGGATCCTCGGCGACCGCGATGTCGAGGTCGGTGACCGGCTCGCCGAGGGCGATGTCGCGGACCGCGCCTCCGACCACCCAGGCGCGCTCGGCACGATCGCCGAGGGCAGCCCGGATCGCGACCGTGACAGGGGCCTCGCGCAGCCTCTCCGCCGGCGAGCGCCCGCTCACCGCGCTTCCCGGCGGACCCGGGGGGAGACGCCGCAGGCGACCTCGTAGTTGATCGTGTCGAGATGTCGAGCAACCTCCTCGGCGAGGATCGTCTCCTCGCCCTGCGTCCCGAGCAGGACCGCTGGCGCGCCGGGTCCGACCTCGGCCTCGGGCCCGAGATCGACGGTCAGGTTGTCCATCGAGATCGTGCCCACGATCGGGTGGCGCTGTCCCCCGACGAGAACGTCGGCGTTGTTGGAGAGCCCCCGCCGAACGCCGTCGCCGTAGCCCACCGGGATCACCCCGACCCAGGTGTCGCGCGGCGCGCGCCAGGTGCGGCCATATCCGACGCTCTCGCCGGCCTCGAAGCGCTTGACATCGGCGACGTAGGACTGCAGCTGCATGACCGGCTCGAGCCCGCGCTCGCGAGGGTCGCCCTGGAAAGGGTCGAGCCCGTAGACGGCGACACCACAGCGGGCCATGTCGAAATGCGAGCGGGGGTCGCGAAAGACGGCGGCGCTGTTGGCCGCGTGGACGACCACATCTGCGAACTCGGCCTTGACCGCGCCGGCAACTGCATCGAAGCGCTCGAGCTGGGCGTCGAAGAAATCCGACTCGGGCTCATCCGCGGTCGCGAAATGGGTCCAGACCCCGGCCAGCTCGAGGGCGGGGTCCTCGTCGCAGGCCCGCGCCAGGGCCAGGACCTCGGCGGGGTCGCGGTTCCCGAGGCGGCCCATGCCACTGTCGAACTTGACGTGGACCAGGGCGGGCCGGCCCTGCGCCCTCGCCCGGGTGGCGAGGTGTGCGCGGAAGCCTTCGGTCCAGACATTGATCTCCGAACCCGCCCCGAGGGCCACGTCGATCTCGCTCGCCGAGAGGGCGCCCATCGTCAGCAGCCGGATGTGGTGCAGGCGGCGACCCACCTGCTCGGCCTCGCCGGCTGTGGCGACGGCCAGCCAACTCGCCCCTCCCTTGAGCGCCGCCTCGGCGCAGGTGTCGGCGCCGTGGCCGTAGCCGTCGGCCTTGAGGACCGCGCAGAGCTCGGCGCCGTCGCTGAGGCGGGCCGCCAGCAGCGAGCAGTTGCGCTCGAGGGCGCCGAGGTCGATCCGGGCAACCGCGCGCTCAGGCATCCGCCACCAGGCCGGCCGGAATCGAGTCGATCACGTCGGATGCGATCACCGACTCGGCCGCTCCGACCCTCTCGGCTGCGTCGGCGCCGGCCCGGGCATGGGCGACGACCGCCGCGCAGGCAGCGTCGAACGGCTCGAGCCCGCGGGCGAGCAGGGCGGCGGTGAGGCCGGAGAGGACGTCTCCGGTGCCCGCGGTCGCCAGGCCGGGGGCCGCGACCGCGTTGACCGCGACCCGCTCGCCGTCGGTGACGATCGTGTCGTCGCCCTTGAGGACGACCACCGCGCCGGCTGTGGTCGCGGCCTCGCGGGCGGCCGCGAGGCGGTGTGCGGAGATCTCCTCCGAGGAGCGCCCGAGCAGGCGGCCGAGCTCGCCGGCGTGGGGAGTGAGGACAGTCGGCGCTGCGCGGGCCGCGACCCGCTCGAGGCTGCCGGTGAAAGCGTTGAGCCCGTCGGCGTCGATCACCAGGGGGGCTTCGATCGCGCCGGCGACGTCGCGCGCCAGCGCGGCGGAGGAGGGATCCCGCCCGAGTCCGGGACCGAGCACCCCGGCCGCGGCGCGCTCGAAGGCGCCGAGGGCCGCGGCCTCCGACGCGGTCGAGAGGCATCCCTCGCCGCCCGGGCAGCCGACCGACATCACCTCGGTCAGCTTCTGCTCGAAGATCGGCTCGAGGTCGGCCGGAACGGCGACCGTCGCGTATCCGGCGCCGGCGCGGATCGCCGCCTCGGCGGCGAGGCAGATCGAACCTGTCAGCCCGCGCGAGCCGCCGGCGAGCACGACCTGGCCCGAGGTGAACTTGTTCGACTCCGCGCCCCGCCGCGGGAGGAGACCGAGAACGAGCGGATCGATCACGCCGGCGACCGGCGCGGAGGGGGCGCCCTCGGGGATCCCGATCGGGGCTATCCGAAGCTCGCCGGTGAGGTGCTTGCCCGGAGCGATCAGGTGCCCGACCTTTGCCGCGTGGAAGGTGACCGTGACGGCGGCGCCGACTGCGGTGCCGGCGACCTCGCCGCTGGAGGCGTCGACGCCGGAGGCGATGTCGCAGGCGACGACCGGCGCCCCGCAGCGGTTGATCGCCTCAATCGCCGCGTCTGCGGGCTCTCGCGGAGACCCCGAGAAGCCGGTCCCGAAGATCGCGTCGACGACCGCTCCCGAGCCGGCAAGGCGCCCGGCGAGGGCCTCGGTCGCGATCTCCTCGGCGCCCTCGAAGCGCTCGAGGTTTGCGGCCGCGTCTCCGCGCAGATCTGCGGCGGGCCAGAGCAGCAGCGCATCGACCTCGAACCCGGTCTGCGCCAGGTGCCGGGCAGCGACCAGCCCGTCGCCGCCGTTATTGCCCTTGCCGCAAACGACCCGGACCGGACCCTGAGGTGAGAGGCCCGCGACGGCCGTCGCCAGCGCCGCCCCCGCGGTCTCCATCAACTCCAGCGAGGGAACCCCGCGGTCCTCGATCGCCCAGCGGTCGACCGCGCGCATCCCGTCCGCGTCGAAGAGAGGATGGAGCCAGGATTCCACAGCCGCCAGCGTACCGGCGGGCCGCGCAGCAGAGGGCTCGGAGCCGATACCCGGGCCGGCCGGCGCAACCCCCGTCCCTCCCCCGGGTGACGTGGCCGACGAGGTGCATGCCAGGCATGCGCGAGGTCGGCCACGTCGGGGGGCCAGGGCGCGCCTGGGACGTGGCCGACGAGGTGCATGCCAGGCATGCGCGTGGTCGGCCACGTCCGGAGGGGGCAGGTTGATTCCAGATCGGCGCGCGCGGATGACGCGAACCCTGGGTCAACCATCTAGGGTCCGGGTTGGTGATGAGGGACAGACTGGGGCAGGACGGGTGACGGCGAACTCGAGGGCGCTCGGCGCTGCCGCGGCGGCGATCGCATCGGCGGCGCTGCTCGGGGGCTGTGGCGGCGCGGGCGCTGACTTCGCCTCGAACGCCGACGGCGTCTGCACAGATGCTGCCCGGGGAGTGAACGCGGTCTTCAGCGACGGTGGCACCCCGACCAGTGGCCCCGAGGCGGCCGCGCAGGCGTCGCAGCTGCTGCCGATAGAGCGTCGCGCGCTCACGGATCTACGGGCGATCGAGCCGCCGCGCGAGCGGGCCGCAGCCTACCGCCGCTTCCTCTCCGCCCGCGAGCGGGCCCTGGCGCTGACCGAGCGCCAGCGAGAGGCGGCCGAGAGTGGCGACCCGGGTGTCTACGACTCGCTCGGAGAGCGCCGCGACCGGGTCAACAGGGAGGCTGACCAAGACGCCGTGCGGGCCGGGCTGCGAGCCTGTGGCGAGAGGTTGGCGCCGGAGGAAGTGCGGGCGGTCTCCGCCGCGATACGCCGCGCCGCGACCGCGACGGGCCCGGCGCTGTGCACCGAGGCGTTCACGGCGAACTTCGTCCGGTCCGAGTTCGGCGGCCTCGCCGGATGCAGACGCCGCCAGTCTGACCCCGCGGCGGCGGCCGACTCGGTCCGGATCAGCGCGGTCCGCGGCATCGACAGCGTCTACGCCCTCGCGATCATCGTCCCCAGCGGCGGCAGCTCCGGTGGGCAGAGGCTGCGGACGAGCCTGCTGTACTTCCGCGGCGCCTACCGCGCCGACTCGATCGGCCCCGCCCCGGGCTGACTCAGGGACCGCGCTCGGCGAGCGCGACCGCAGCGGCGATCTCGCGCGAGTGGGTGAGCGAGATGCTGACCGAGGCGAAGCCGCGCTCGGCCGCCGCCTGCGCGGCGCGGCCATGGAGCCGAATCGAGGGCGGCTCGCCGGCCACGACCTCGATCTCTCGCAGGCCGAGCACGCCGCCGAGGCCGAGTGCCTTGAAAACGGCCTCCTTGGCGGCAAAGCGGGCGGCCAGATGCCGCCCGGGGCGGCTGCGGGCGCCGGCGTAGTCGAGCTCGGCTTCGGTGAACACGCGTCGCGCCAGCCCAGGCCGACGCTCGAGCGCCCGCTCGAGGCGGCCGATCTCGAGCAGGTCAATGCCGACTCCGGCGTTCACCGGCACGCGATTACTTGGCGACCTTGACCACGATCTTCGAGGTCGAAAGGTCGCCGGAGCTGCCGGAGCCCACCGCTGCGAAGTCGAGCTTGCCCAAGAACGGCCTGATCTGCTGGTAGCTGGAGTCCGAGCTCGCACCCATCGACTCCAGCAGCTTGAGGACCGACTGGATGTCGAGGAAGCCGGTCAGGGGGGTGTCGCCGAGTGCCTTGGTGGCGGCGTCGAACGCCGAGGTTCCGTCGAGGGTCGCCCCCGAGCCCGAGAGCGCCTGCTGGGTCGCAGCGTCGCCGTATCCGACGACGACGCGGTCACCCTTGGCGACGATCTCGACCGGCTGCGAGCCGAGCTGCTGCGGATTCGACATCGAGAAGCCGCCGGGGATCTGCTTGAACCCCGCCGTGCTCGACTGCTTCACCAGGTCGGTCAGCTTCGAGACCGCTTCGGACGCGGCCTGGGAGTCGGTGGTCTGGATCACCAGGGCGCCGGCGAGGCTGGACTTGGTCGTGCCCTCGACGAAGAGGCCGATGTCGCCGATCGACTCGGCGATCTTGTCGAGGTCGATCCCCTGCTTGGAGAAGGTGCTCTTGAACTTCCCGGGCGGGACGCTCCCCGGGATCCCGTTCTCGTCGAAGCCGTCGATCACCTTCTTCACCTGCTCACCGACGTCGGGGCTGGCCAGCGCCACCCACGAATCCGCAGGGAAGGAGCCGACGAAATCGGTGAGACCGGCCGAATCGACGCCGCCGCCCGCATTGGTGCTGACGTCGATCTCGATCTGGTCGGAGCCCGGGACGATGCTCGCCAGCGCGGTCGAGTTGCTGAAGTCGACGCCGAGCGAGTTGTAGAAGTCGAGCACCTGCTGGTCGACCTGGGCGCCGGCCGAGTTGATCAAGTCGCCGATGTTGACGTAGATATCGGCGAAGCTGCCGGCGGGAGCTGCAGAGAGGGCGTCCTTGTACTTGCCGTCGTCTGCAAGCGAGTCGCCCTCAGACGTATCGACCGCGGCCTCAAAGGTCTTCTGGTCCTCGGCGAGGACGAGGAAGTCCCCGACCACGCCGACCGAGGTGCCGTCGCCGGACTGGGTGATGTAGTCGACGCCGTTGTAGGAGTTCTGTGTGACCGGAGAGCTGCTGGTCTGCGCGATCTTGTCGACGAAGTCACTCGCCTCGCTCGAGTTCGTCGTCTCCACTACGAAGCCAACCCCGGAGAAGTTCTGCCCGTCGTAGCGCTCGAAGAAGATCCCGGCCTTTTCGCCGAGCCAAGGCTGGATGTCGGTCTCGTAGCTGATGTTCTGCCCCGACTGCGCGATCGAAGAATCGAGCTGCTCGACCAGCAGCGAGCCGGGGTCGCTGATCCCGGTCAGGGTCTTCGAGAGGCTCTCAATGTTCGCCTTGAGCTCGCCCTCGGGACGCACCGACGCCTCGACGAACAGCGGCGAGTCCGCGGGCGCGAGGCTTGCCGGGTCCTCGGATCCACTGCTGCTGGAGCCACCGCAACCGGCGAATGTGATTGCCGCGGCGACTGCGGCGCTGGACAGGACGAGGGAGGCGCGTGTGCGTGTGGTCATGGGCGGGATCGTAGCGGCGGCAGTGGCGGCCTCACATTCCGTCCCGGCGCGGTCGCCGCGCCGCTACTCGACGGTGACCGTCTTGGCCAGGTTTCGCGGCTGGTCGACGTTGAACTCGTTGAGGCGGGCGATGTAGTAGGCGAGCAGCTGCAGCGGCACGATCGCGAGGATCGGCTGCAGGATCCAGTCGCTTCGCGGCACCTCGATCGTCTGGTCAGCAACCTCGGCGACCCGTCCGCTCCCGGCGGTCGCGATGGCGATCGTGTCGGCGCCGCGAGCCCGCACCTCCTCGATGTTCGAGAGGACCTTCTCGAGCACGGGGCTGTCGGTGGCAACGCAGACGACCGGGGTCGAGGTGTCGAGCATTGCGATCGGCCCGTGCTTCATCTCGCCTGCGGCGTAGGCGTCGGTGGGTATGTAGGAGATCTCCTTCAGCTTCAGCGCCCCCTCGAGGCAGACGGGCAGGCCGATATGGCGGCCCAGGTAGAGGAAGAAACGCTGGTCGTAGTGGCTGCGGGCGATCGCCCGGACCCTGGCGTCGACGCTCTCGATCGTCTCCTCGATCTTCGACGGGACCCCCTTGAGGTCGACCACCAGCTCGGAGAGCCGCTCGGGCGAGAGGGTCTGGCGAAGCTCGGCCAGGCGCAGGCCCAGCAGGTACATCGCCGCTACCTGGGCGACGAAGGTCTTGGTCGCCGCGACGCCGATCTCGAGGCCGGCGCGGGTGAAGAGGACGGCGTCGGCGTCGCGCGTCGCCTGGCTCCCCATGACGTTGGTTATCGCCAGCACCTTGGCGCCGTTCTCGCGCGCCAGCCGCATCGCCGCCAGCGTGTCCGCAGTCTCACCGGACTGGGTGATCCCGACGACGAGATCGCCCTCGCCGATCACAGGTCGGCGGTAGCGGTACTCGGAGGCGATGTCCATCTCGACCGGTACCCGGGCCCACTCCTCGATCGCGTAGCGGCCGACGAGCCCGGCGTGGTAGGAGGTCCCACAGGCGACGATGACGATACGCCCTACGTCGCGCAGGTACTCATCGTCGAGGTCGACGTCGGAGAGGTCGACCCCGTCATCGGTCGGCAGGCGGTCGGCGATCGTCTCGGCGACGGCATCAGGCTGCTCGTGGATCTCTTTCATCATGAAGGTCGGGTAGCCGCCCTTCTCGGCCGCATCCTCGTCCCAGGTGACCTTCTCGACCTCACGCCTGACCACTGTGCCCTCGGCGTCGGTGATCCGGATCCCGTCGGCGTCGATCGTGACGATCTCGCCGTTCTCGATCTGCATCACCTGCCTGGTCTGGGCGAGGAAGGCGGGGATCGCAGAGGCGAGGAAGGTCTCGCCGTCGCCGATCCCGGCGATCAGCGGGCACTCCTTGCGGGCGCCGACCAGCAGATCGGGCTGATCGGCGTGGAGCGCGACGAAGGCGTAGTGACCGCGAAGCTCGGAGAAGGAAGCCTTGACCGCTTCCGTGAGATCGCCCCGGTAGTGGCGCTCGATCAGGTGGGCGACGATCTCGGCGTCGGTCTCGGAGCTGAAGTGATGCCCCTCCGCCTCGAGCGTTCGACGCAGGTCGGCGTGGTTCTCGACGATCCCGTTGAGGACGATGTGGATGCGGTCAGAGCAGTCGTTGTGAGGGTGCGCGTTCTCCTCGGTGACGCGGCCGTGGGTGGCCCAGCGGGTGTGGGCGACGCCGGTCGTCGCGGTGCGCTCGGCGACGGCGACGGCGCCTCCGTTGGAAGCCGCCTCGACGGCTGCGCGCAGGTTGGAGAGATTGCCGACGGCGCGAACGCTGTCGATGTGGCCGTCCGCGACCACGCTCACGCCCGCGGAGTCATAGCCGCGGTATTCGAGCTTCTCGAGGCCCGCGACGAGCAACTCGCGGCACGGCCTGGAGCCCACGTATCCGACAATTCCACACATAGAGGGGGCGGCTAAGGGTAGAGCGTCCCAGCTGAGCCCAGAAAGCGGTGAACGGGAAGCAGAAACCCTTGCGCCAACCTTCCTCAGGCCCGCCGCCCTGCCGTCTCTAACCGAGCTCTTTCCGGACCACCTCGACCAGGCGCTCGGCCACCTGCTGCGCCTCGGCGGCCTCAGGGGCTTCCACCATGACCCGGACCAGGGGCTCGGTGCCGGAGGTGCGGACGAGGACGCGGCCCCGGCCCGAGAGGGCATCGTTCTCACGATCGACCGCTTCCCAGAGACCCGTCGCGCCCGAGACCGCCTCGCGGTCGGCGACCTCGACGTTGACCAGCGTCTGCGGCAGCTTCTGCATCGCCCTCGCGTCGGCGAGATCGCCACCGGCCAGCGCCTGCATCGTCAGCAGCGCGGCGCCGATGCCGTCGCCGGTCGGCGCGTAGTCGATCGCGATGATGTGGCCGGACTGCTCGCCGCCGAGCCTCCAGCCGCGGTTTCGCAGCTCCTCGATCACGTAGCGGTCGCCGACCGGCGTCGTCGCCACCTCAATCCCGGCCTCCTCCATCGCCCGGTGAAAGCCGTAGTTGCTCATGACCGTCACCACCACCCCGCCTCCAAGGGCGCCGCGGCCGGCGAGGTGGCGGGCGGCGAGAGCGATCAGCTCGTCGCCGTCGTGGACGCCGCCGTTCCCGTCGACGGCGAGGACGCGGTCGCCGTCACCGTCGAAGGCGAAGCCGATCGTCGCCTCCGAGGAGGCGATCCTCTCGGCCAGGAGCTCGATGTGGGTCGAGCCGCATCCTTCGTTGATGTTGCGGCCGTCGGGGTCGGCGGCGATCGCCTCGACCTCCGCCCCCAACCGCTCGAAGATCGCCGGGGCGGCGCGGTGGGTGGCGCCGTTGGCACAGTCGAGCAGGACGCGGGTTCCTGAGAGGTCGAGCGGGAACGCCTCGGCGAGCGCGCGCAGGTAGTCCTCGAGGCCGCCGTTCAGCTCCCGCACGCGCCCGATCGCGGCGGCGCGCGGCTGCTCCCCCTCCAGCAGGGCCTCGATCCTCGCCTCGGTCTCGTCGTCGAGCTTGTGGCCGTCCCCTGAGAAGAACTTGATCCCGTTGTCGCGGTAGGGGTTGTGGGAGGCAGAGACGACCGCCGCCAGGTCGAGCCCGTGGCGGCGGGCCAGGATCGCCGCCGCAGGCGTCGGCAGGACACCGCCCAGCAGCGCGTCCCCACCGGCCGCCGCGACCCCGGCGGCGAGCGCCGCTTCCAGCATCGGACCCGACTCCCGGGTGTCGCGGATGATCAGGACCTGCGGGCGCTCGGAGGGGTGGGCGGCGGTCGCCGCGCGCCCCAGCGAGGTGGCGAGCTCGGCGGTCACGTAGGTGCCCGCCTCCCCACGGACACCGTCGGTGCCGAAGTATCTGCGTACCTGGCTCAGCGCTTCGAGAACTGCGGCTTCTTGCGGGCCTTCTTCAGCCCCGCCTTGCGCCGCTCCTTGACCCGGGCGTCGCGGGTGAGGAAGCCTCGGCGCTTGAGGTCGCCGCGAAGCTCGGGGTCGACCTCGGTCAGCGCCCGGGCGATTCCGTGGCGCACAGCCCCGGCCTGTCCGCTGATGCCGCCGCCGTGGACGCGGATACGGATGTCGACGTTCTCCTCGTAGCCCGCCGAGGCGAGCGGCTGGCGCGCCATCGTCTGGTGCAACGGCCTCGGGAAATACTCCTCGAGGGTGCGCTGGTTGATCTCGAACTTTCCGTCGCCGGGAGTCAGGATCACGCGCGCGATCGAGCGCTTCCGCTTTCCGGTGGCCGTATAACGGGCCCCGGTCTCCATCTGCGCCGGGGCGCGGGTCGCAGACTCCTCCTCCCCTGCCTCGCCGACGAGCTCGGCCTCCCGGCGCGCGCGCTCCTCCTCCTCTGCCTCGAGGCGGGCCTGGTCCTCGGCGCTGAGCTGCGCCTCGGGCTCGAGGTCGATCGGCTCGAGGTCGGCTCCGGGGACGGCGGGCTTGGGGGTCTCGATGGCTTCGACGGCGGCGTCGGCGGCGAGGGCCACCTCGGGATCGAGATCACTGCCCGACACCTCCTCCGCTTCGCGTCCGGGGGTGTCAGGGGTCGTGACGGCTTGGGGGTGGGGCTCTTCGGTGGCGGGCTCCTCGGCAGGGGCATCCTCGGCCACGGGCTCCTCGGCCTCCACGGCCGCATCCTCGGCCAGGGCCTCCTCGGCCGGAATCTCCTCGACGGCCTCGGGCTTCTCTGCGTTTTGCTCTGTGTTCTCTGCTTCCTCTTCCATCTCTAGCTCTCGATCTCCATCGGCTTGGGCGACTGCGCCTGGTGGGGGTGCTCGGGGCCCGCGTAGACCTTGAGCTTGCTCAGTTGCTGACGGGCGAGGCGGTTGCGGGGAAGCATCCCCTTTACCGCCTTGCGGATCACCTCTTCGGGCCTGCGCTCCAGCATCTCGCCCAGGGTCCGGGACTTGATCCCGCCCGGATAGCCGGTGTGGCGCCAGTAGGTCTTTGCCTCGAGCTTGTTGCCGGTGACGCGGATCTTCTCGGCGTTGACGACAATGATGAAGTCGCCAGTGTCGATGTGGGGCGTGTAGGTGGGCTTGCGCTTGCCGCGAAGGGCGTCGGCGATCCGGGTCGCCATGCGCCCCAGAGTCTGGCCCTCGGCGTCAACGACATACCAGTCTCGCTGGCGGTCGCTTGGCTTGGCAACGTAGGTCTTGGTCATCTCGCTCAGAAGCCGCGCAGGCACGTATCAACGGCCCCGGCGCGGCCGGCGGATGATAGCCGTAGCGGCGCAACTGCGCACCCGGGGACGACGATTCTGCCCCCGACCACGACCAGCGGCACGGGTATACTGCCGCGCCAGATGTGCCGAGTCCCGGCCGGTCGGACCGGCTGGGAGCGGAGGAACCGCAGAGACCTTTGCAGGTCTCAGGGGCGAATCGGACGAAGCTGGTCCGTAGCGCAGCTCTTTCAGCGCGAGCCCGACAGCTAACTCCGCAGGCCAGAGAAAGAGAGGCACGTAAGTTGGCCAGCAGCCCGGGCGTCCGGCGCAAGCCGGTGGCGACAGCGATAACGGCGATTATGGTGATGGCCTTCTCGGCCCTCGCCGGCGTTGCCTCTGCTGCCTCCGTTTCCGGCGGCGGTGGCGCCGTTGCCCCCAAAGTCCCCTCGATCCGAGACGTCATCTGCGCCACCGGGTGCGTCGGGCTGCGCCAACCGACCGTCGGCGGGCTCGTCCAGGTCAGCGGCCAGAATCTCGGCAGGGTGACGGAGATGACTTTCCCCGGTCGCAAGGACCGGGTTATCGCCGAGATCACCGACGCGAGCGCGACCACCGCCGAGGCTCGGGTCCCGGCGGGCGCGATGGACGGCAGCGTGCGGGTCAAGGACAGCTTCGGCAACGTCTCCTCGCTCTCGTCCTCTGCGCTCGACATCCGCGCCAAGAGCGAGCTCGGCACCAGCGGCGACCTCGAGATCGCCGAGGCCGAGACGACGCCGCGGACCGCTTACTTCTTCGGCCTTCGCTACCCACGCCTCACCTATGTGATCCGCAGCAACCAGCGGGCGAACGACCTCCGCATCGACGTCGTCGGTGCCTCTGGCCAGATCGCCCGCAGCTACTTCCGCAACGATGTCCCGGCCAACGCCACCCAGGTCGTCAGCTGGGACGGAAAGACCACCTCCGGCAAGCCCGCCACCAACGGCAGCTACTCGTTCCGGGTCCGCTCCCAGAGCGGCGTCACGGCGTCGCGCTCATCAGGCGCAGCGGCCGCCACCGGGTTCAAGCTCTACGGATACATCTTCCCGGTCCGGGGCCGCCACCAGTACTGGGACGGAATCGGCGCCCCCCGATCCGGGCACACGCATCAGGGACAGGACGTCGGCGCCTCCTGCGGCACCACTCTCGTCGCCGCCCGCGGGGGCAGGGTTCAGTACGCCGGCTACCAGGGCGCCGCCGGCAACTACATCGTCATCGACGGCAAGGACACCGGCGAGGACTACGCCTACATGCACCTGCGCGCGCCGGCCCTCTTTCACGAGGGCCAGACGGTCCGCACCGGCGAGCAGATAGGCCGGGTCGGAGAGACGGGTGACGCCGTCGGCTGCCATCTGCATTTCGAGATCTGGTCGGCGCCCGGGTGGTATGAGGGCGGGCACTTCCTGGACCCGGCGCCCCCGCTTAAGAAGTGGGACCGCTACAGCTGACCGTCGTCGGCGGCGACGACCTTCTCCTCGAACGCCTCGATCTGCCGCGCCAGACGGCGGCAGACCCTCGGCCCAAACCCCGGCGCCGCCACAGTCACCTCAACCGCCGTGCGGTCGGCGGCCTCCGCGCTGAGACCGATCTCGATCCGCGACGGCGCCGTGTGGCAGTCGAGTCGCCACGGCTCCTCGTCGCCGACGATCCGGTTCTCGGCCGGCTCGGTGGCCTCCCAGCCCAGTCTGCGAAGGGTCAGGCGGCAGGCTGCCAGCGCCTCCGCTGAGGAGACCGGCAGGAGAATCGTTTGGCGCCGCTCCGGCATCTCTGGAGCCCGATTGTTGCAGTGGCCTCCGGGTCGCGGTCCGGAGGATTCCCCCGGTCGCGATCAGCCGGCCGGCGCGGGAGCGCGCCCGGGCTCCGTCGAAGCCCCCTCGGCGTAGGCGCCGGGGTCAGCCTCGAACTTGCTGCGGCAGTGCTCGGAGCAGAAGAAGTGGGTGCGCCCGCCGTGATCGAGGCGCACGGCCTTGGAGCGATCGACCTTCATTCCGCAGACCGGATCCGTCACTCCCCGCCTGGATGTCAACCAGAAGAGCGCGGCGAAGACCACCGCAGCGACCAGGTTCAGGACCAGCTTGTAGTCGAGCTCGACCGATCCGAAGATGTCCGACCGCGAGGGCCGCGGCCCGGCCGGGATCAGGTCCGCGGCGCTGAAGAGGCCGTCGACGGCGAGCGCCGCCAGGACCATCGTCACGAACATCAGCGCCGTGATCCGCAGTGCGAAATCCCAGCCGTAGTACTTGCGGTAGGCGAGGATGATCGGGATCACGATCAGGTCGGCGAAGATGAACGCCATCACCCCGGCGAAGCTGATCCCTCCAGACCACAGCACCGCCGCGAGCGGGATGTTCCCAATCGAGCAGACGAAGCTGAGCACCGCGATCAGGGGGCCGACGACGACGTTCTCGATCGCCACCACCAGCGGCGGCGCGTCCTTGATGAAGAGGCTGTTGAAGAAGTCGTCGCCGAGCAGGCCGATGAAGCCGGCAAGCAGGAACCCGAGCGCGATCTCCTTCCAGAGCATCTGCCAGTCACCGCGGAAGTTGTGGGCGACGTCGGACCAGGCCGAGGCGGAGGTGACGCGCTGGCGCCAGCTGAGCTGCTCGCCGGCCATGTGGTGCTGGTGACCGCTGTCGGCCTCCTGCGCGTGCCTGCGGGCACTCTCCTCCAGCCGTGGTGAGACGAACAGCCTCAACATCACCGCCATCAGCACGATCATCACCACCCCGCCGACGTACTCGGCCAGGGTGAACTGCCAGCCGAGCAAGACCCAGAGCACGAGACCCAGCTCCCAGACGAGGTTGGTCGAGGCGAACTGGAAGGCGAGCGCGGTGACCGCCGACGCGCCCTTTTGAAAGAGCGACTTGGCGATCGCGATCGCCGCGTAGGAGCAAGACGAGGATGCGGCGCCGAGCGCCGTCGCGAGTGTGATCGGCCTCGCGCCGGTGCCCGAGAGTGAGCCCTCGATCCGCTCCCGCGGGACCCAGGCCTGGACGATCGCCGAGATCGCGAAGCCGAGGACGAGCGCCCACCAGACCTGATAAGCCATCAGCAGCGATTGCCTGAGCCCCTCGCCGATGGTCTCGATAACTTCACCCACGGCTTGACAGTTTATACCCCCCCTGGGTATGGTGTCAAAGATGGCGCCCGAGACGACGGAATCGACACCCCCCGACCGCGGCTACAGCGCCGACAAGGAGCAGCTGCTGAGGCGCCTGGCCCGGGTGGAGGGCCAGGTCCGTGGCGTCGCCGGCATGGTCGCCGACGATCGCTACTGCATCGATGTCCTCACCCAGATGGCGGCGGTGCAGGCGGCGCTCGACAAGATCGCGCTCGGCCTCCTCGACGGCCACGCCCGCCACTGCATGCTCGGTGAGGGCCACGCGCCCGAGGACCCCGGTGAGCAGGTCGATGAGCTGATGGGTGCGGTCGGGCGACTGCTCCGGCGCTGATCCAAATCCGGTCGAGCGGCGAGGTCGAGCGGCAATAGCGACGAATCGGGGGACGGAGTCGCCGGCTCGGCGCGGGGTCGGAGCGCCCGGAGCCGAATCAGAATGAGAATGAATCTCATTCTGATAATCTCGGGCAATCGTCCCGCCCGGTGCCGACAACCCAACCGCCGCCCGAACCGGAGCTTCGTGGACCGAGCACGCCGACTGCACCATGCGCGAGTCCGGTTACCGCAGCGGCGGGGCCCGCCGGCGGGTCATCGATCTGCTTGCGGGCGAGACCTGCGCCGTCACCGCCCTCGAGATCGACGCGCGCCTCGACGGAGTCGGGCGGGCCAGCGTCTACCGGACCCTGGAGCAGCTCGAGGACCTCGGGCTCCTCCAGCGCGTCGATCTCGGCGCCGACGCCGCCGGGTTCGAGCGCTGCGACCCCGAGGGCCACCACCATCACCACATCGTCTGCGAGTCATGCGGCGCCGTCGCGCCGTTCACCGACCAGCGGCTGGAGAAGGCGATCGACGCCGTCAGCCGGGCCTCTGATTTCAACGTCGCCGCGCACGAGGTCGTCCTTCGCGGGGAGTGTGCCGACTGCGCGGCCGGGAATCGGAAGGCGAGTCCGTGACCTGGATCGCGATTCCCCTGGCGGGGCTGACCGTGCTCGCGACCCTCGCCGGGGGCATGATCGCGCTGCGGCTGCATCACTCGCTGCCGACGGTGATCGCTCTCACCGGGGGCGTGGTCGTCGCGGTCGCGCTCTTCGACGTCCTCCCGGAGGGGATCGACCTCGTCGATGATCCGAAGAGGGCGACGACCCTGGTCGCGGTCGGATTCCTCGCCTTCTTCTTCGCCGAGCGGGCGCTCACCCTCCACCACCGCGACAACCCATCCGAGGCCCGGGCGCACAGCCACGTCGGCGTATTCGGCGCCCTCGGTCTCTCGATCCACAGCTTCATCGACGGCCTCGGCATCGGCCTCGCCTTCGGCCTCGACGCGGCGACGGGCATGCTCGTCTTCGTCGCCGTGATCAGCCACGACTTCGCCGACGGGCTAAACACCGTCAGCTTCGTCCTCAGCCAGTCGGGCGACCAGCGCCAGGCGCGCCTCTGGCTGCGGATCGACGCGATCGCCCCGCTGCTCGGCGCGATCGTCGGAACGGTGCTCACGGTCTCCGACGTGACCCTGGGCTACATCCTCTGCCTCTACTCGGGCTTCTTCCTCTACATGGGCGCGACCGACCTCCTGCCCGAGGCCCATGCGCACGCCTCCTGGGCCAGGGTCGGGCTGACCGCATCTGGGTTCGCGGTGATCTTCGCGGTCACCCGGATCGCCGGCGTCTAGCTCAACCGCGTCGTCGAGTGGACGATCGCCCTCGCCATACGAGGGACTTCGTCCACTCGACCGGTTACTCCCACTCGATCGTCGCCGGCGGCTTCGAGGAGACGTCGAGGGCGACCCGGTTGACCTCGGCGATCTCGTTGATGATGCGGCTGGAGACGCGCTCGATCAGGTCGTAGGGCAGGCGGGCCCAGTCGGCGGTCATCGCGTCGTCGGAGGTGACCGCGCGGATCACGATCGGGTAGGCGTAGGTGCGTCCGTCGCCCTGGACTCCGACCGAGCGCACGACGGGAAGGACGCAGAAGGACTGCCACAGCTCGCGGTAGAGCCCGGCGGCGCGAACCTCCTCCTGGAGAATCGCGTCGGCGGAGCGGAGGATGTCGAGGCGCTCGCGGTTGACCTCCCCGCCGACGATCCGGATCGCCAGGCCCGGGCCCGGGAAGGGCTGTCGCCAGACCATCCGGTCGGGCAGTCCGAGCTCGGCGCCGACCGCCCGGACCTCGTCCTTGAAGAGCATTCGAAGCGGTTCGACCAGGCTGAAGTCGAACTCCTCGGGGAGGCCGCCGACGTTGTGGTGGGACTTGATCGTGTCGGTCCCGGTGCCTCCGCCCGACTCGATCACGTCGGAGTAGAGGGTTCCCTGGACGAGGTAGCCGACGTCATCGAGCCTCTCCGCCTCCTCCTCGAAGACGCGGATGAACTCCTCGCCGATGATCATCCGCTTGGTCTCAGGGTCATCGACCCCGGCGAGGCGCGCGAGGAAGCGCTCCTCGGCCTCGACGTGGACGAGCGGGATGCCGAACTGGCTGAAGGCCTCCACCACCTGCTCGGCCTCGTTCAGCCGCATCAGGCCGTGATCGACGAAGACGCAGGTCAGCCTCTCCCCCACCGCTCGGTGGACGAGCATCGCCGCAACCGAGGAGTCGACCCCGCCGGAGAGGCCGCATATGACCCGCCCCTCGCCGACCTGAGCCCGGATCGCCTCGACCTGCTCGGTGATAACCGAGGCAGGGGACCACTGCTCGCGGCACCCGGCGACGTCGCGCAGGAAGCGGGTGAGGATCTCGGTGCCGTACGGCGTGTGGACGACCTCCGGGTGGAACTGGATTCCGTAGAGGCCGCGCTCGGGCGACTCGCAGGCTGCAACCGGGGACCCCGGGCTCGACGCGAGCGCGGTGAACCCCTCGGGCGGCTCGAAGACCGTGTCACGGTGGCTCATCCAGCAGTGCTGGGAGGCTGGGAGCCCGGCGAGAAGGGTGCCGCCATCGCCGAGGAGCGCGAGATCCGTGCGACCGAACTCACCGGCCTCGGCCGCCTCCACCCGGCCTCCGAGGGCGGCGACCATCGCCTGCATCCCGTAACAGATGCCGAGGACCGGGATCCCGAGATCCACCAGCTCGGTCGGAAAGCGCGGTGCCCCGGGCTCATAGACCGACGCCGGCCCGCCGGAGAGGACCAGCCCGCGCGGGCGCCGGGCCTCTATCTCGGCGACCGGCGTCGTCGACGGCAGCAGCTCGGCGAAGACGCCGCACTCGCGGATCCGGCGCGCGATCAGCTGCGAGTACTGGCCGCCGAAGTCGAGGACGAGCACCTCCTCGTTGGCGGTGACGTCACCCGGGCCGGGCGGTCCGACGCCGGCGGCCCGCTCGACCTGGATCTCGGGCGAGTGGTCGTGGACCGTCGTCGCGGGTGACGTCTCAGTCATCGGCGACGCCCACCGCCGCCGACACCGAGGCGCGACCGTTGGACCCCATACCCACCGCCTGCTCCTGCTGGAGCTTCTTGCCCTCGCTCATCAGCGCCGGGGCGACCATCACCTCGGCCCGTTGGAAGGAGCGGATGTCCTCGTAGCCGCAGGTGGCCATGGAGGTACGCAGCGCCCCCATCAGGTTGAAGGTGCCGTCGTTCTCCTGGGCCGGGCCGAGCAGGATCTCCTCCATCGTGCCGTCCTGCGTGGTCGAGACGCGAGTCCCACGCGGCAGCGAGGGGTGGAAGGTGGCCATCCCCCAGTGATAGCCGCGGCCGGGAGCCTCCTTGGCCCTAGCCAGCGGCGAGCCGACCATGACCGCATCGGCCCCGCAGGCGATCGCCTTGGAAACATCGCCGCCTGTGCGCATCCCTCCGTCGGCGATGACGTTGACGTACTCGCCGGTCTCGAGCATGTGCTGGGAGCGGGCGGCGGCGACGTCGGCGATCGCGGTCGCCTGCGGCACCCCGATCCCGAGAACGCCGCGGGTGGTGCAGGCGGCGCCGGGGCCGACGCCGACCAGGACCCCGACGGCACCGGTGCGCATCAGGTGCAGCCCGGTCGAGTAGGAGGCGCAGCCGCCGACCACGGTCGGCACCGGCACCTCGGCGATGAACTCCTTCAGGTTAAGCGGCTCGACGCTGGTCGAGACGTGCTCGGCCGATATCACCGTGCCCTGGATGACGAGGATGTCGATCCCCGCCTCGACCGCGATCTCATAGAAGTCGCGAACGCGCTGCGGGGTCAGCGAGCCGCAGGCGACTGCGCCCATCTCCTTGATCTCGGCGATCCGCTGCCCGACCAGCTCGGCCTTGACGGGCTCGGCGTAGATCTCTTGCATCATCCGCGTCGCCACGTCCTTGGGCGCGGCGGCGATCTTCTCGAGCTCTTCCTCCGCGTTCTCGAAGCGGGTCCAGATCCCCTCGAGGTTGAGCACCCCGAGGCCGCCGAGCTGGTTGACGAGCGCGGCGGTGTCCGGGCTACGACCCCGTCCATCGCCGAGGCGACGAGCGGCAGCTCGAATCGATACGGGCCGAGGGTCCAGCTGACGTCTATGTCGTCGGGGTCACGGGTGCGGCGCGAGGGAACGATTGCGATGTCGTCGAACCCGTAGGCGCGCCGCCCCTTCTTGCCTCGACCGATATCGATCTCCATTCAGGTCCTCCAGGGGTGGCGTTGAGGAATCAGCGTATGCAGCGCCGCGGACAAGAAAGCCCCGCCGGAGCGGGGCTGGAAACGTGCTGTTTGCGGCTTTCCGAGGCGGTCTTTCACTACCCCCACGATAGTAGCCGTCAGCCCACTTCAGCGGGGACCTCGAGGCTCGAACTCGACCCGGGAGAATCCGCTCGACCTGCTCTCGGTCGACGGTACCGGCGCCGAAGTGCTGGGTCGACTCGGCCCCGCAGGCGACGCCGTAGGCGAGGCACTCCGAGGGAGTGCCGCCGTCGTAGCGGGCGGCGACGTAGCCGGCGAGGAAGGCATCGCCCGAGCCGACCGCCGAAACGGCCTCCAGGGCCTCGGTCGAGACCTCGTAGAAGGCACGCCCCGACTCCTCGGAGACGGCGGCGACGCAGCCGTCGGGACGGGTGATGATCGCCTCCCCGGCGCCGAGGTCGACCAGCTCGGCGAGGCTGGCGGCGACGTCGCCGGCGCCCTCGAACTCGTGGCCGACGAGCTCCTCGGCCTCGCGCTCGTTCGGGGTGACGACCGAGGGGCCGGCACGAAGTCCGGCGAGCATCGCCTCACCCTCGGAATCGAGGATGACGGTGACGCCGCGCCGGCGCAGGTCCTTGACCAGGCGCGCGTAGAGGCCGGGGTCGGCGCCCGGGGGCAGGCTTCCGGCGAGCACGCAGATGCGGGCGCCACGGGCCAGGTATCCGAGGCGCTCTTGGAATGCCTCGACCTCGGCCGTCGTCACCTCCGGTCCGCGCTCGTTGATCTCTGTCTGCTCGCCCGAGGTTGGGTCGATCACCGCCAGGTTGATCCGGGTCTCGGCGGCGATCCGGGTGAAATCGGTCAGCACCGACTCCTCCTCGAGCTGCTCGAGCACCCGGGTTCCCGTCGGCCCCCCGGCGAGCCCGGTTGCAATCACAGGTCTACCGAGGAGGCCGAGCGCGCGGGAGACGTTGATTCCCTTGCCGCCAGCGACCGTGCGGCTCTCCACCGCCCGGTGGCGATGACCCTGGTGAAAGTTGGGGACCGCGACAGTACGGTCGAGCGCAGCGTTGAGTGTGACTGTGAGGATCACTGGGATCGGTGTCGTCGGCGACGCAGCCACCGGAGCAACACCGCACCCATCAGTATCACGAACGCGCCCCCGGCGAGTGCAATCGGGTTGTCTTCGACGAAGCTCCTGACCCGGTCGAAGGCACTGGCCTCGGGGATCGCGCGGGCGGTTCGCAGCGGCACCTCGTCAGCGCGGCGACCGTCGACGAGGACGATCGCCGAGCCGATCCTTGCCCCGCGGGGGATCGGGCCCTCAACCTCGCCCGGCGCTCGTGCGACGACGCTGATCCGCTGCCCGCGACGGACCCCGACCGCGACGGTGCGGGTCGCGACCAGCGGCAGCTCGCCGCCTGAGTAGCGGATCGACGGGCTCGCGACCTCCTCCCCGCTGCTCAGCGGCCGGCGCCGCTTGTAGAGAGAGAAGCCGTAGTCGAGGAGCGCCAGGGTCTCGAGGTCGCGCCCGGTCTCGCTCGGGGCGCCGAGGACGGCCGAGATCAGCTCGACGCCTCGTCGGCGGCCCGAGCCGACGAGGACGTAGCCGGCGTCGATCGTGTGGCCCGTCTTCACCCCGTTCGTCCACCCGGCCCGCAGCAGCAGCGTGTTGCGGGTGTAGATCGTCTCCTTCGGTTGCAGGCTGCGAAGCACGGCGCTGCGCGAGTCGGCGACGCGGCTGAAGAACGGGATCTCGAGCAGGCGGCGGCTGAGGGCCAGCAGATCGCGGGCGCTGGAGTAGTTGCCGGGCGCGTCGAGGCCGATCGGGTTTGCGTAGTGGGTATCGGCGAGGCCGAGCGCAGCCGCACGCAGGTTCATCTGGCGCACGAACCTCGCCTCGCTGCCGGCCGCCGCCACCGCGAGGGTGAGCGCGGCGTCATTTCCACTGCGAAGTATCAGTCCGTAGAGGAGGTCGCGGACGCTGATCCTCTCCCCCGCCGTGAGGCCGAGCAGCGACTCCCCCGGAATCGCGGCGTAGGGGGCCGCCCGCACCCGCTTGCGCAGCGGCAGCTCCTGCATCGCCAGGTAGGCGGTCATCAGCTTCGTCGTGCTCGCGATCGAGAGGCGGCGGGCGACGCTGTGGCCGGTGATCGGCTCCCCGGTGCGGGCGTCGATCAATGCCCAGGCGCTGGCGTTGAGCTCCGGCGGGCCCTGCGGTGCCTTCTCGTCCTTCGGCCTGGCCCCGGCGAGACCGGGGGCGAGGGCGGCGAAGAGCGCCAGCGCCAGCGAAACCGCCCATCCGGCCCGCCGCGAGCTCAGCGCAACTTGAGCTTCTCGCCCTCGATCAGGCTGAGCGGATCCACGGTCGGGTTGAGCCGCTCGATCACGGCGACCGGCACGCCCGTCTTCTGCGCAATCGTGGTCAGGTTGTCGCCGCTGCGAACGACGTAGACCTTTGGCGTGGGCGGCTTGGGCTTGTTCTTCTTCTGCTTGGCCTGCTTCGCGGCGGGGCTCCTCTTTGCCGAGTCGTCGCCACCGGTCGCGCCCTGGACGACGAGCACGACCGCGACCACCGCCCCGGCCAGGGCCAGGAGGGCGAGCAGCCGTGCGGGGGCTTTGCTGCGTGTCTTCATCGATTGCGGCGGATCGGAGGATGGGAGCGGGTGATGGTATAGCCGCCCGGCGCTCGATCAAGCGGCGGAAACATCCCAGATCGCTGCCCGCAGGCGCTCCGCGGCCTCGCCCGGGTCGGGATCGGAGGCGATGCTGCGCGAGGCCGCGACCAGCGCCGAGCCGGGCCCGGCAGAGAACGCCGGACCCAGATCCTGCGGCCGCCCGCCCTGGGCGCCGACGCCGGGAATGAGGAAGATCGAGCGGGGCATCAGCTCACGCAGCCGGGTGAGGTGGCGGGGTTCGGTGGCCCCGACCACGGCTCCCATCCCGCTCAGCCCCGAGGAGCCCGCCAGGCGCGGGGCGAGATCGTCGACGATGATCGCGATCCGCTCATGCAGGGGCAGACCGGCGGTGTCGAGGTCCTGGAGGTCGGCGGCGCCGGGATTGCTGGTGCGAACCAGAGCGAAGACCCCGGCCCCGGCCTTCCCGGCGGCCTCGATCAACGGCTCGAGTGCGTCGCGGCCGAGCAGCGGATTGGTGGTGATCGCGTCGGCGCCGAGGCCCTGGACCGGCCCCCAGGGGGTCTCGGTGCCCCCAAAAAGCGCCTGCGCGTAGGCCCGGGCGGTGACCGGAACGTCGCCGCGCTTGCCGTCGGCGACGACCAGCAGGCCGGCCTCACGCCCCGCCTCGCAGACCTCCGAGAGGGCCGCCCAGCCGGGGGCGCCGAGTCGCTCGAAGCAGGCAAGCTGGGGCTTGATCGCGACGCAGGCGGGGCCGGCCCGCCCGATCAGGTCGAGGCAATGTGCCGACACCGCCGAGGCCGCGGTCGTGGCGGCGTCGGCGGTGTCGACTGCTGATTCGGTGTCCGGCCCGAAGCGCTCGAGCTCGAGCGCCGCCGGATCCGGATCGAGGCCCAGGCAGACCTGGCTGCGGCGCGCTTGGACGAGCGCCGCGAGGCGGTCCGCAAACGGCTTCGCGCTGTCGCTCAGCCCTTGACCTTGGACTTCAGCGCGGAGCCGGCGGAAAAGCGCGGGACCTTGCCGCCGGGGATCGTTATCCGCTCGCCGGTGCGAGGGTTAACGCCCTGCCGGGGGCCGCGCTCGGCCACATGGAACTTGCCGAACCCGGTGAAGCTGACATCGCCGCCACCACCGAGGACCTCGGAGATTGCGTCCAGCACGGAGTCGAGGGCGTCACCGGCGGCCTTCTTCGAGCCGATGCGGTCGTCGCCCGCGAGATGATCCAGAAACTCAGCTTTCGTCACGTCGGAATTCCTCCTAAGTTGAGAACGCGGGCAATCTAACAGTGAGCGCGGATGCGGCTCATGCACCGCTCACCGTCATCTCGCCGACGAGCAGGTTCGGAGCCCTCACGGAACCTCCGAACGGCACCCATCTCGCCTTGGCTCCGGCGGCGCGCACGGCGCGCAGCATGCTGACCAGATCGCTGGCGATCGTGAATTCGCGCAACCGGGTCGGCGAGCTCTCCGGACGAGATCAGCCGGCCCGAGGCACCGACCGAGAAGACGCCGGAAACCGGGTTGACCCCGGAGTGAAGTCCGGCGACGTCGGTGACGTAGACGCCCTCCCCCGCCGCGGCCAGCAGTCCGGCGAAGTCAAACTCACCCTCGCCGATGACGAGATTGGAAGCGGAGACCGAGGGGGTCGAGCGGTAGCCGCTGCGGCCCGCGCTGGCGGTCGAGGTGGACCCGCCGCGGCGGGCGGTGTAGGTGTCGTGCAGGAAGGTGCGCAGGCGGCCTCCGGAGATGAGCGCGGTGCGGCGGCGCGGCACTCCCTCCCCGTCGAAGGGGGAGGAGGCGAGGCCCGCGGGATCGAGGCCGTCGTCGTGGAGGACGAGGGCGGCGCTGGCGACCTCCTCGCCGAGGCGCTCGGCGAACGGCGAGCGGCCCCGCTGAACCGAGTCGGCTCCCAGGGTCGAGCCGATCAGACCGGCGAAGCTGGCGGCAACCGTGGGGTCGAGCACCACCGGGCAGGCCCGCGATTCCGGCTTTGAGGCGCCGATCATCGAGACCGCCCGCTGCGCCGCCTCACGACCGATCTGCTGCGGCTCGAGGCCGTCGGGCCCGCGCGCGAGGCCGAACCCGAGTCCGGTCTCGCGACTGCCGTCGCCCTCCGCCATCGCCTGCAGGAAGGCGTAGCAGCTCGAGGCCTCGAACCCCCCGTCGACGCCGGTCGAGGAGCGGATAGCGACCCGCTCGGAGCTGTCGGCGTAGACGGCCTGCTCGACTCCGGCGATGCGCTCGTCGGCCTCAAGCGCCGCACGCTCGACCGCGAGCGCTATCGCCGCCACCTTCCCGGCGTCGGATCCCGACACGCTCGGATCGCAGAGGCCTTCGATCGGCTCGCCGGCGTCGCCGGCTCCGGGCTCAGGCGGTGCCGCGAACTCGTCGGCGTCGGCGATCCGCGATCCCTCGGCCGCGCGCGCCGCGACCTCGGCGAGGCCGGCCTCTGTGAGGTCGGTGCCGTAGGCGTAGCCGACCCGGCCCTCGTTCCAGGCGCGGATCCCGACGCCGCGCTCGGTCGCCGCCGTCAGGCTCTCGACCTCGCCATCGTGGACCCGGACCTCGCGGCCCGCGTCCTCGACCACATAGGCCTCCGCATCGCCGGCGCCGGCACCGATCGCCGCCTCGACCGCACGTGTCGCCGCCGCCTCGAGGTCCATCAGACCGCCGTTCCCCCGACGGTCATCTCGCGGATCCGGACGTGCCCCTGGCCGGTGCCGACCGGCACCCTCTGCCCGCCCTTGCCGCAGATCCCGGTCTTCATCTCGAAGTCGCTGCCAACCGCCTCGATCGCACCGAGCGCGACGAGGCAGTTGCCGATCAGAGTGGCGCCGCGGCAGGGGCGGGTGACCTTGCCGTCCTCGATCAGGTAGCCCTCGGAGACCCCGAAGACGAAATCGCCGGTCGCCGGCTCGACCTGCCCGCCCGCGAACGAGGCGGCGTAGAAGCCCTCTTTGACCCCGGCGATGATCGCCTCCGGGTCGGCGTCGCCGGGGGCGATGTAGGTATTGGTCATCCGCGGTATCGGCAGGTGCCGGAAGCTCTCGCGGCGACCGTTGCCGGTCGAGGCGACCGAGTCGGCGCCGGCGCGGAGGCGGTCATAGAGGAAGGAGGCGACACGACCCTCCTCGATCACCAGGGTCTTCTGGGTCGGGGTGCCCTCGTCGTCGATCGAGTCCGTCCCCCACTCGCCCGGCATGCGGCCATCGTCGTAGGCGCTGAGAAGCGGCTGCGCAACCCGCTGGCCGAGCTTGCCGACATAGACGCTCGCCTGCTTCTGGATGTGGTCGGCCTCGAGCCCGTGGCCGGTCATCTCGTGGAAGAGGACGCCGCCGAAGCCGCCTCCGACGACCACCGGCATCGAGCCGGCGGGGGCCGGATCGGCGTCGAGGAGCGTCAGCGCCTTGCCCGCCGCCTGCTCGGCGATCAGCGCCGGGTCGTCGTCGAGCAGCTCGAAGCCGCGGTGGGCGCCGAGGGTCTCGAGCCCGGTCTCGACGGTGTCGCCGCGGCGGGCGACTGCCTGCGCGGCGAGGCGGACCCGGGTCCGATCGTCGCTGGCGAGCAGGCCCTCGGAGTTGGCGACGGTAATCCGGCGGCGAGCCTCGCCGTAGCTGGCCGAGAGCTGGGTGATCTCGCCGCCCTGGGACCTCCCCCGCTCGTCGAGCTCGCGCAGGAGATCGGCCTTGCGGGCGGCGGGGACGTCCTCGGGTCGCTGCTCGATCGGCTGGGGCTCCGTGGTCACAGCCCGAAGCGGCTGGGGCTCGGTGCGCTGCGCGCGCAGGGCCGAGGCAGCCTCACCGGCTGCGCGCTCGAGGTCGGCGGGCTCGAGGCCGTCGACATGGGCGAAGTAGGTGGTGCCATCACTGACGACGCGGATCCCGGCGCCCTCCTCGGCGCCCGACTGCACCGACTCGATGCGCGACTCGTCGATCGCCAGCGTCAGGCCCGCGCGCCGCTCGCAATAGACCTCTGCGAAGTCTCCGCCGGATGAGAGCGCACCGCCCCAGCACGCGCTCGGCGAGCCCCGGCTCGATCAGGGGTTCGGGCCCGGGGCTCACCGGACCTCCGGGCGCGAAGCGGCCTCGATCACGCGACCGGCCGCGGTGAACAGCTCGGCGCCTGCGACCGAGTCCGAGGCGTGGTCGCAGCTGCGCCCGCCGGCGTAGTGGATGCGGGCGAACGGCTGCCTGGTGTGGCGACGGCGGCGCATGAACGCGGCCGCCTCGTCGGCGTATCCCGAGACCCGGTCGAGGAGGACGCGGTGGGCCTTGGGCATCAGCCGCCCCCGTTTCCTGCGGCGCCGCCGGGGAAGAGCAGATCGCGCAGGACCGAGCGCATGTCGAACGACATCAGCGAGGAGAGGACGAAGCGCTCGGTGACCGCGACCGCGGTGAGGCCACCGTGGCGCAGTGCGAACACCTCACCCTGCCCGGTCGCGATATGGACCTGCTCGGCCGAGCCCCCGCCGGCTCGGTCTGCTGCGGCGAGCAGAGCCGCGGCTGCGTCAGCCCACTCCGCCGGATCCCCGTCTGCGGCGAGCGCCTCTCCCCCCGGTCCGAGAATCGCGGCGCCCCGGAGGTCGGGAGACATCTCGCTCAAGAGGGCCAGCGCCCGCTCCGCATCCTCGCCCGAAACCGCATCTGTCGCTTTGCCATCGGCCATCTGCGTGAAAATAGCGGGCATGCCCCTTGCGCGAGCATCCTGGATCACCGTAGTCGCGATCTGCGCGATCGCCGCGGTGCTGTTCTTCCTCAGCGATTACACCGGCTACGCGATCACCGTCGCCGCCGTCGGACTCGCCGCGGCGGTAAACCTCCTGCCCTCGCCCTAGCCACCGGCGCCCCCCGGGGTTACGTGGCCGACCTCGTTACGTGGCCGACCTCGCGCATGCCTGGCGTGCGTCAGGTCGGCCACGCGGCGCCCCCGGGGTACGTGGCCGACCTCGCGCATGCGTGGCGTGCGTCAGGTCGGCCACGTCCTCGGAGAGGGGCTCAGCCGGCGCGGTAGGGGCCTGCGCCCTCGGCCGGGTCGATCAGCGAGGTCTCGGGCTCGACGTGGATCAGGACCTCGGCCGCCGGGATCTCGGCCTCGATCGCGTTGCGCATCTCATGGGCGAGGTCGTGCGCCTTCTCGAGGCTGGTGCCGCTTCGGTACTGGACGTGGAGGTCGACGTAGCGCCGGCGGCCCGCCCGCCGCGCCCGCAGCTTGTGGTATCCGGCGACCTCCGGGGTTCGGGCGGAGGAGATCGCGTCCTCGATCCGGTCCATCTCTTCGACCGGCAGGGCCTCGTCGACGAGGACCCCGGAGGAGCGCCGGATGATGCGGATGCCAGTGACGACGATGACCGCGGCGACGATCAGGGCGGTGATCGAGTCGAGCGAGTCGAGCCCGGTGATCTGGACCAGCGCCAGGCCGAGGAGGACGCCGGCAGAGGTCATCGCGTCGGTGCGCAGGTGGGCGGCGTCGCCCTCGAGGGCGAGCGACTCGTGCTCCCTCGCCTGGCGTGAGAGGACGGCTGAGACGGCGAGGTCGACGACCACGGAGAGGGCCATGACCGCAATCCCGACGCCGAGCCGCTCGACCTGGGAGCCGACGACGAGCCGGCGGGTGGCCTCGTAGACGATGATCGCGGCGCCGAGCAGGATCAGCATCCCCTCGATCGTCGCCGCCAGGCTCTCGACCTTCTCGTGCCCGTAGAGGTGGTCCACGTCCGCCGGCTCATCGCCCTTGCGGACGGAGATGAAGGCCACCACCGAGGCGACCAGGTCGATCAGCGAGTGGACCGCCTCGGTCAGGATCGCGATCGAGCCGGTGACGGCTCCCGCCGCCAGCTTGAGCGCGATCAGCAGCGAGTTCGAGGCGATCGAGAGCCCGGCGGCGCCCGACTTGGTGCGGATCATCGGATGCCTGCGCTCACCCCTCCCCGCGCTGGTCATCCGTCTGCCCCGCGGCCGTCGGCGAGGTGCTCGGCCAACGCCCTCGCGGCGCGCCCGCGGTGGCTGATGGCGTGCTTCTCCGCCGGGTCCAGCTCGGCCATCGTGCGCCCGTCATCGGGGCCCGTTTCTTCGGGGACGAAGGCCGGGTCGTAGCCGAAGCCACCGGTGCCGCGAGGAGTCTGGGCCAGGGTCCCGGTGCAGCGACCCTCGAAGAGATGCTCGGCGCCGCCTTCGGTGACCAGAGCGATCACGCAGACGTAGGCGACCCGGCGGTCATTCCCGGCCGCGCCGACCTCGGCCAGCAGCCTCGCCAGGTTCTCCTCGTCGGAGGCATCCACACCGGCGTAGCGGGCCGAGCGCACGCCGGGGCGGCCCCCGAGCGCCTCCGCCTCGATCCCGGAGTCATCGGCGATCGCCGCTTCGCCGCCGGTCGCCTCCCTCGCCGCCCGCGCCTTGATCAGGGCGTTGGCGGCGAAAGTCTCCCCATCCTCCGGGGGCATCTCGACTGCCTCGGGCAGAGGCCTCAGACCCACCGCGGGCAGGATCTCGGCCAGCTCGCGCAACTTGTGCTCGTTTCGAGTGGCGAGGATCAAGCTTCGGTGGCCTGCACCTGCGCCTCGCGCAGCCGGGCGATGCCAGCCTCGGCAAGTTCGAGCAACGCATCGAGGTGGGCCCGCGAGAGCGGCGTGCGCTCGGCGGTCGCCTGCACCTCGACGAGGCCGCCATCCCCGGTCATGACGACATTCGCGTCGACCTCGGCGGCGGAGTCCTCGGAGTAATCGAGGTCGCAGAGCGCCCGGCCCCCGACCATCCCGACGCTGATCGCGGCGACCGAGCCGGTGAACGGCAGCGTCTCGATCTCGCCGGCCTCGAGGAGGCCCGCGAGCGCCAGGTGCAGCGCCACATGGCCACCGGTGATCGCCGCGCAGCGGGTGCCACCGTCGGCCTGGAGCACATCGCAATCGACGTAGACGCTGCGTTCCCCCAGCGCCTCGAAGTCGACGACGACCCGCAGCGAGCGGCCGATCAGACGCTGGATCTCGACCGAGCGCCCGTCCTGCTTACCGCGCGAGATGTCGCGAGGCTTCCGGTCACCGGTCGAGGCCGGGAGCATCGCGTACTCCGCGGTCACCCATCCCTTGCCCCCTCCCTCCATCCAGCGCGGCACCGAGTCGCTGACCGAGGCCGTGCAGATCACCTTGGTCTGCGCCGACCGAGATCAGCGCCGAGCCGTCGGCGGTGGCGACGTATCCGGGCTCGATCGAGACCGGGCGGATATCGGCGGGAGCGCGGTCGTAGCTGCGGGGTTCCGGCATCGGCGCAGTGTCTCAGTTGGAGAGGCCGAGCGCCTCAGGCGTCGGCGGGCAGCACCCGGAAGGGGCGGTCGGCGCGGCCTTGGGCAGCCCGGCGCCATCGGCCCGGGCCGCCCGTCGGCCGGCTACTTGAAGGCGACCTTGTTCACCGCCTCCTTGATCTTGTTGACGATGACGTCGGCGAGCTCGGTCCCCTGCTTGCCGTTGAACCCCTTCATCGCTGCCACCATCCCGACCATCAGCAGCGAGACCAGCAGGATCAGGCCGACGTACTCGACCGTACCCTGGCCGCGCTCGCCCTCGGCGAGGGTCTGGAGCGCCCGCAGGCGCTGGTGGATCGCGGCGTGAAGCCGCCCGAGCAGTGCGTAGAACATCGGAACCCCCTTCGATCGGTTGCAGCCTCGATCGTGAGGGGGTTCGGGTCGGGGATCTAGACGCGGGTGGGACGTTTGTGCGGCGGGGGAGTCAAGAGAGGCTCAAGCCCCGTCAGATCCGGAAACTCCTCTTCGCCGGTGAGGGATCGAGGGCGCCCTGCGGGTTACGCGCCTTGACCCTGAAGGTGTGCCTGCCCTTCTTCAGGTGCTTGTAGGTCTTCGGCGACTTGCAGCGCTTGAAGGCCCTGCCGTCGAGGCTGCAGCGGAAGCTCGAGCCGGGCTGGGAGGAGGAGAACCTGAATGCCGCCTTTCCCGTGCCACGGTTGGCTCGGATTGTGCCGACTCGATCCTGGTGTTCGGGGGCGGAAGTGCGTCGACGGCGACGCCGACCGGGAAGTTGTCGGTGCTGATAAAGCTCTGGTTGACGCCCGAGCCGTTGAGGTTGGCGCGGCCGATCGTGGTAACGCCGTTGTTCGACCAGTAGACGTGGCCGCCGTCGACCGCGACGCCCGAAGGGCCGTTGGCGCCGCTGATGAAGCTCTGGTTGGCGGCGGTGCCGTTGAGACTGGCGCGGCCGATCGTGCCGGTGTTGAAGTTCGACCAGTAGACGTGGCCGTCGTCGACCGCGACGCCGAACGGGGCGCCGACCCCGCTGATGAAGCTCTGGTTTACGCCCGAGCCGTTGAGGTTGGCGCGGCCGATCGAGCTCGTGGCGACGTTCGTCCAGTAGACGTGGCCGGAATCGACCGCGACGCCATACGGGCCGCCGGCGGTGGTGATGAAGGTCTGGTTGGCGCCCGAACCGTTGAGGTTGGCGCGGCCGATCGTGTTCGTGCCGTTGTTCGACCAGTAGATATGGCCGCCGTCGACCGCTACGCCCCACGGGCCGTTGGCGCCGCTGATGAAGCTCTGGTTGACGCCCGAGCCGTTGAGGTTGGCGCGGCCGATCGTGCCTGCCGCGTAGTTCGCCCAGTAGACGTGTCCGGCGTCGACCGCGACGCCGTACGGGTCGGCAGCGCCGGTGAAGCCAATGAAGCTTTGGTTGGCGCCGGTGCCGTTGAGACTGGCCCGACCGATCATGTTCGTGCCGTTATTTGCCCAGTAGACGTAGGCGTTGGCGGCTGCGGGCGCGAGCGCTAGCGCCGAAAGCGCGAGGGCTGCGAGGGTGGCGAGCTTTGCGGTCCTGCCGTTTCGGGGCGGGCGGGCGGACAGCAGATGAGCCTCCTCGATTGCGTAGGGCGTAGGACGGGGCTATTCGAAACTCGGCTCGCGGCGAGGCCCCGCGTCCCCCTGCCGTGCTGGATCGAGAGAGTCTAGATGGGGGATCTAGGGGTTGTCAAGGAGTGTTCGCCCCTAGCTCACGTTCTCCATCGAATCCCTTCATCGCCGCGACCATCCCGACCATCAGCAGCGAAACGGGCAGGATCAGGCCGACGTATTCGACCGTGCCTTGGCCGCGCCCAGGCTCACGCCTGTCATGCGCCCCTCAGATCCTGAACTGCCTCTTCGCCGGCGAGCGGTCGGCAGCCGTGGCGTTTCGTGCCTTCACCCTGAAGGTGTGCCCGCCCTTCTGCAGGCGCCCGTAGGTCTTCGGCGAGGCGCAGCTCTTGAATGCCTTGCCGTCGAGGCTGCAGTTGAAGCTCGAGCCGGGCTGCGAGGAGGAGAACCGGAACCTCGCCTCGGGTCCTCGGCGGCTGATGGACGCCGAGGAGATCGTCGTCTGTGGCGCCCTGGGGCCGTCAACCGCGACACCGCCGACGGGGCCGCTGGTGACAAAGAAGCTCCGGCTCACCGCCTTGCCGTCGAGGTTGGCGCGGCTGACCGTGCCCGCATAGTAATTCGACCAGTAGAGGTGCCGGGCGTCGACCGCCACCCCCCACGGGCTCTTGGCGCCGCTGATGAATCGCTGGCTGACGCGACTGCCGTCGAGGTTGGCGCGGCCGATCGTGCCGGTGGCGTAGTTCGTCCAGTAAATGTGGTCAGCATCGAGTGCGACGCCGACGGGGGTGCTGGCGCCGTCGATGAAGCGCAGGTTCACCCCGCTGCCGTCGAGGTTTGCGCGGCCGATCGTGCCGGTGCTCTCATTCGACCAGTAGATGTGCTTGGCATTGACCGCGACACTTCGCGGGCTGCCGCCCTCTGATGAAGCTCCGGTCCACCCCGCTGCCGTCTAGGTTCGCGCGGCCGATCGTGCCCGTGCTGTTGACCCCGCGGTTGGCCCAATAGACGTGGCGAGCGTCGACCGCGATGCCCCCCGGGTCGCTTATGCCGGTTATGAAGCGCTCTTCGATCGCGGTGCCGTCTGAATTCGCGCGCTCGATCGCGCCGGTCGAGTTGTTCGCCCAGTAGACGCGGCCGCTGCGGAAGGCGATGTCCCTTCCTCTCCCGTAGTTCCCGAAGGAAGTGAAGCCCTCGTCCACCCCCGTACCGTCGAGATCGGCGCGAGCGATCGTGCCGGTGCTGGTCGCCCAGTAGACGTGGCCGGAGTCGACCGCGACGCCGTGCGGGCGGTTGGCGGTGATGAAGTGGGTCTGGCTGGCGACCGCTTCCGTCGATGTTGGCGCGGCCGATCGTGCTCGTGCCGTCGTCTCCCCAGTAGACGTGGCCGGCGTCGACCGCCACGCCGTTGAGCGAGCCGTATGGGGCACCGATGCCGGTGGTGAAGCTCTGGTCGACCCCGCTACCGTCGATGTTGGCGCGGCCGATCGTGAAGTAGTTCGTCCAGTAGACGTGACCGGCGTCGACCGCGACTCCGCACGGGATGGCTTGCCCCGCTGATGAAGCTCTGGTCGACGCCGGTGCCGTCGAGGTTGGCGCGGCCGATCGTGCCCCTGGCGTGGTTCATCCAGTAGATGTGGCCGGCGTCGACCGCGACGCCGCCGGGCCCGCGCCGCCGCTGATGAAGCCGCGGTCGACCCCGCTGCCGTCGAGATTGGCGCGGCCGATCGTGCCGGTGCTAGTTCGTCCAGTAGATGTGGCCGGCGTATATCGCGACGTCCTGCGGGTTGCCGGCGCCGCTGATCAAGCTCTCTGCCAACGCCGGTGCCGTCGGTGTTGGCGCGGGCGATCGTGCCCGAACCGGTCGCCCAGTAGACGTGGCCGGCATCAACCGCCACGCCGCGCGGGTCGGCATCGGGAACCAAGTCGTGGTTAACGCCGGCCGCCCAGGTTCCCGTGGCCGACCGCGCCGCCGTGGGTCCAGTAGACGCCGTAGGCCTCGGCGCGGGGGGCGAGAGCGAGGGCGTAGGTGAGGAATGCCGCGATCAGTGCCGAAGCGACGGCAACGCCCAGGGGGAGCGAGCGCACCTCCTTGCCTGAATTCGCGGTTCCGTTCAGCTTCGCCATTTTCTTGCCCCTCGGCGGCGGCCCCTCGGCGGCGCGCAGGGAATCGGGGTGCGTGGGATTCCCCAGTCGGGGAGTCTCGCCCTGCCTCGGCGAGAGCGCACTGAGATAAGAACATAGTTCCGACGCATTCAGACCGCACGCCAGCGCCGTAGAGTACAAGCCCCCGACGGGTCGCCGACCATCGGTTGACCTTCAGCCTCGACCCCGAGCCCAGCCCCGCGCGCGGATACGCTCAGCCGCGATGCGGGTTCTCGTCGTCACCAATTTCGAGCCGGACCCATCGGCTCCCCAGCGAGGACGCTGGGTCACCGACCAGGTCGAGGAGGTGCGGCGGCGCGGGATCGATGTCGAGGTCTTCAGCTTCCCCATGGGCCGGCGCGAGTACTTGCCGGCCGACCCGGCGACTGCGCGGCCTGCTGCGGCAGCGGAGCTTCGACCTCGTCCACGCCCACTACGGTCTCGCCGGCTGGTGCGCGAAGCTCGCCGGGGCCAGGCCGCTGCTGGTCACCTTCCACGGCACCGACGTCCGCCACCCCGTGGTCGGGGCGATGTCGCGCCGGCTCGTCCACCGGATCGACCTCGGCGCCGGGGTCTCGCGGGCGCTGTTCGGGCCGGAGGGCGGGCGCCCCGGGCTGCCGCGCCTGCCCGGGGCGAGCGCGGTCCTCCCCTGCGGGCCGGACCTCGCCCGCTTCGCCCCGATCCCCCGGTCCGAGGCCCGGCAGGTCGCTGGGCCTCGACCCCGACGGGTCGCTACCTGCTCTTTCCCGCCAACCCGACCGGGCCGGAGAAGCGCCACGACCGTGCTGTCGCGCTCGCGGTCGCCTGCGACGCCGACCCTTCTCACCGGCGGCTACGATCGAGCCCGATCAGATGCCGCTCTGGTTCAACGCCGCCAACGCCGTCCTCATCACCTCCGAGAACGAGGGCTTCGGCTGGCTTGCCTCGAGGCGCTCGCCTGCGGAGTGCCGGTCCTCTCGACTCCGGTCGGGATCTCGCCCCACGCCCTTGCCGGGATCGACGGCTGCCTCTGCGCCGACTACGAAACCGGGACCTGGGAGAGTGCCGCCAACGCACATCTGGAGGCATCTGACCCCCGAATCGAGGGCGCTGCCACGGCCGCCGCCTTCTCCGCCGGGCGGATGGCGGAGCGGGTCATCAGGGCCTACTCCGAGATCCTCGGTAATGATGGGGGCTGAGGAGATGACGAATGGCTAGCAAGCGAACCATGAAGCGAAGGCTGCGCTCGCTCACCGAGCACCGCTCCGAGCAGCGCCGAGACCTCGGTGCCGCCGTGCTGGCGATGTATAGAGGAGACGAGCTTGACTCGACGGCGATCGAGGAGGGGGTCGCGAAGCTGACCGAGACCGAGGAGGGGATCGCGGCGCTCGAAGCAGCTCTCGAGGGCCGGCAGCCCGAGCCTCCCGGCGAACAGCAGCAGCCGCCGATCACGGACGAGGCGGAGACGGGAGAGCAGGCTCAGCCAGAGTCCGAGCCAGAGACGGAGGTCCATCCTTCGCTGGGCGCACAGCCATCCGATTCAGCCTCCGACGCGCCGGAGGCTGAGGCCGCTCCGAAACCTGCCGGGCCCGAGGCCGCGCCGCCACAGCCCGAGGCCGCCCCCCCAGTGCCCGCGGGGCCAGTGCCGGCGGCGGCCGCCTCTGCCGCAAACCGAGGAATTCGCCCCGCCGGCCGAGCCAGAGCCCGTGCCGGTGCCGGTGCCGGCACCCGAGGCACCGAGGCCCGCACCTCCGAGCCAGGTCGAGGCCGATCAGCGATCGGCGCGCGGCGATGCTCGCGCTCGAGCAGGATCTCGAACGAGCCCAGCAGCGTGCCGGTGAGGCGCTTGAGGCCCTCCGCGACCAGCTCGAGGAGGCGAAATCGCGCGCCGAGGGAGCCGAGGAGCGCTCGAGGCTGCTTGAGGCCGAGACCCGATCGGCGGCGGCGGAGTGGCTTCGCGGCCAGGCCGAGGCGATGCGGCGCGAGGCCGAGCGCCAGGTCCGCGAGGAACTCGCTGCCGGGGCCGGCGGCGCCGCCGCGGCAAGCGGTCCCGCTGGCTCGGAGGCCGCCGAGCCGGCAACCGGGAGGGCGCAGACGAGCGAGGCAACGGAGGCGGCGCTGGCCGACATGACCCAGCGCTCGAACGAGGCCAATGCCCGCGCCCAGGAGGCGGAGGCGAGGCTCGCCGAGGCGACCGCGGAGGCAGAGGAGCGCGGCCGCCGTGAGGCCGAGAAGCGGCTCGCTGCCGAACTGCGGACCCGCGAGGAGGAGCTGGAGCAGGAGCGCGAGGCGAAGGCGCGGGCGATCGAGGCCGCCGACGAGCGCCTGGCGGAGATCGAGGCACAGGTCGCCGAGGCCGAGCGCCGGGCCGAGAGTGAGAGCGCCGACGCTGCTCCGATCGCCGCTCCCGGTGGTGGCAGGACCAACCTCAATCTGGCGACATTCGACCAGCTCCGCGGCCTCGGTCTATCGCCCACGCAGGCCAACCGTGTGATCGCCTATCGGGAGCGGCTCGGCGGCTACAAGGCGGTCGAGGACCTGAGGCAGGTCCCGGGAATGCCGGAGGCGCTGGTCGCCGAGCTCGGCGAGAGGCTGGAGCTCTAGATGGGGCTCTTCGGACGCAAGGGCAAAGGGCAGACCTCGGCTGAGCGAAGCCAGCTGCGCGAGCATCTGCGCGATCTCGGCGAGCTGCGCGAGGAGGAGCTGCGCGGGTTGGGCGAGCTCGCGGCCGAGATGCAGAGGGGCGACGGGATCGACCGCGAGAAGCTCTGGGCAGCCGCGGCCGAGGTCGCAGCGGTTGACGACGAGGCCGAGCTGATCCACCGAGGGCTCCAGGAGAAGCTCACCCTCGAGCAGCTCGAGCAGCTCGCAGGGGGCGAGTCGACCGACCCCGAGGCGCCCGAAGCCGCAGCGACCGAAGCCGAACGGCCTGCCGGCGACGAGTCAGGCTAGGTGATTGATCCCAAATCCCAGCGGCCCGCAAGCCGCCGGCGATGGCCGGCCGCTGCCGCTGCGGGAGCCTCGCGCGCAGCCAGGGTCGGATCGGTGAATCCGCGCAGCGTCGCGCTCACCGAGGCCGCCAGAGCCCGCGGGGCGTAGCCACCCTCGAGACAGGCCAGGACTCCGATGCCAAGCTCGGAGGAGAGATCGCGCAGGCTCGCCGACATCTCGGCGTAGGCGGCCTCGTCGAGCATGCACTCGGCGAGTGGATCGTCGCGGTGGGCGTCGTACCCGGCCGAGACCGCGAGCAGGTCAGGGCGGAAGCGACGGGCGATCGGCACGAGGATCGTCTGCACGATCGCCAGGAACTCGTCCGGGCCCGCGCCCGGCGGCACCGGAAGGTTGACCGTGTAGCCCTCGCCCTCCCCGGCGCCCGTCTCGGTGACGTCGCCGCTGCCGGGGTACAGCGGGCTCTGGTGGATGCTGGCAAAGAGGACACGGTCGGAGGCGTAGAAGACCTCCTGGGTGCCGTTGCCGTGATGTACGTCCCAGTCGACGACCATCACCCGCTCGGCCCCGCACTCGGCGAGCGCCTGCGCGGCGGCGATCGCGACGTTGTTGAAGAGGCAGAAGCCCATCGCCCGCTGGCGCTCGGCATGGTGCCCCGGGGGCCTCGTGCCGCAAAAGGCGAAATCCGTCTCGCCCGCGATCAGGCGTGCGGCGGCATCGGCGGCGGCGCCGGCGGCCCGCAGCGCCGCCTCGTAGGAAGCCGCCGAGGCGACGGTGTCGAGATCGATCATCCCTCCCCCGGCCGCCGAGATCCGCTCGATTGCCTCTATGTGAGTGCGGGGGTGGACACGCTCGACCTGGGCCAGGCTCGCGGCCGGGGCCTCGACGACATCGAGGCCGTGCCAGCCCTCGGAGTCAAGCAGCGACTCGATTGCTCGAATCCGCCCGGCGTTCTCCGGATGGGCCCCCGTGTCGTGTTCGAGCGAGAGGGGGTGACGGTAGTAGAGGGGCACCGCCAGATACCGTACCCGCCCAGCTTGGCCCCGGCTACCGAAGACACCGCCCGCTTCGATGTCGCCGTGGTCGGCGCCGGCGCCGCCGGGCTCTGGACCGCCCTGTGCGCGGCCGAGGCCGGGGGCTCCGTCTGCCTGATCTCGCGAAAGCCGCTCTCCGAGAGCGCCAGCTTCTGGGCCCAGGGCGGCCTCGCGGTAGTGCTCGAGCCCGGTGACAGCGCCGAGCAGCACGCCGCAGACACCCTCTCCGCGGGGAGAGGGCTCTGCCGGCCCTCCGCCGTGCGGGTCCTGGTCGAAGAGGCCCCGGCGTTGGTCGCCGACCTGCGAGCCCGCGGCGTGCGCTTCGACCTCGACGATGCCGGCCAACCCTCGCTTGGGCTCGAAGGAGGCCATACCCGCCGCCGGATCGTCCACGCCGGCGGCAGCGAGACCGGCCGCGAGCTGACCGGGAGGCTGGCGGGGCTGGTCGCCGAGGAGTCGCGGATCGAGGTCCGCGAGGAGACCTCCGCCGTCGCTCTTTGGAGCGACGGCGAGCGCTGCGCGGGGGTGCTCACCGACGGCGGCGAGATCGGCGCCGCGGCGACCGTGCTCGCCACCGGTGGCGCGGCGGCGCTGTGGCGGAGGACCACCAACCCCTGGGGATCGATAGGCGCCGGCCCGGTGCTGGCCCAGGCCGCCGGCGCCGACCTCGCCGACCTCGAGTTCTGCCAGTTCCACCCGACCGCTCTCGCCCTGCCCGGGACCCGCTTCGACGGCCTGCTGATTACCGAGGCGGTGCGCGGCGAGGGAGCGACCCTGCTCGACGGCTCCGGCCGCCGCTTCACCGACGAGCTTGCGCCGCGCGACGCGGTGACCGCCGCGATCCTCGACCGCATGGCCGCCGACGGCTCCGCCCACGTCGCGATTGACCTGCGCGGGATCGAGCCCAAGCGCTTCCCCAATGTCTTTGCATCCCTTGCCGAGGCCAGCCTCGACCCCATCGCCGACCCGATCCCGGTCGCCCCCGCCGCCCACTACGTGATGGGTGGGATCGCGGTGGACCTCGAATGCCGCTCCTCGGTCGCCGGCCTCTTCGCCGTCGGCGAGTGCTCGTGCACCGGCCTCCACGGCGCCAACCGGCTCGCATCCAACTCGCTCAGCGAGTGCTTCGTCTTCGGCAAGCGGGCGGCGCTCGCCGCTCTCGATGAGGCTCCGGCCTCGCCTCCGCCGGCCCTGCCGGATTGGCGCTTCGAGCCGCCGACCGAGCAGACGCGCGAATCCGTCTGGCGCCTGGCAGGGCCGCTGCGGCGGCCGCAGGAGCTCAGCCAGCTTCGCGAGGACCCCTACCCGCTGGCCGCGGCGATCGCCACCTGCGCGCTCGAGCGCCGCGAGTCGCGCGGGGGCCATCGCCGCCTCGACGCGCCCGGAATCGACCACTCCCTCGACGGCACGCACTTCGTACTCGATGCCACCGGCGCGATCCGCCCGGAGGTCTGGCGATAGCTTGAGTCTGTGCTGCTCGGTGTAGACGTAGGAGGCACCTTCACCGACGCCGTCCTCTTCGACGGCGAGAGCCTCCACACGGCGAAGGCGCCGAGCACTCCCGCCGATCAGTCCGAGGGGGTGATGGCTTCGGTGCGGGAGGTCCTTCGAGGCGCCGGTGCATCGGCCTCCGAGGTCGAGCTATTCGCCCACGGGATGACTGTCGGGACCAACGCACTGCTCGAGGAGCGCGGGGCGCGGACGGCGCTGATCGCGACAGAGGGATTCGCGGACCTGCTCGAGATCGCCCGCCAGGACCGCCCCGACCTCTACCGGCTCTGCGCCCCGAAGCCGGCGCCGCTGGTTGCCCCCGAGATGCGGTTCGAGGTCGGCGGGCGGATCGGCCCCGAGGGGGAGCTGGAGCCACTGCTCGACGCCGGGATCGATCGGCTGCTCTCGCAGCTTGGCCCTTCAGAGCCGGAGTCGGTGGCGGTCTGCCTGCTCTTCTCCTACCGCGACCACTCCCACGAGGAGCGGGTCGCGGCGCGCGTGCGTGAGGCGATCCCGAACGCCCACGTCTCCACCTCCAGCGGTGTGCTGCCGCGGTTTCGCGAGTACGAGCGCTGCTCGACCACGGTAATCGACGCCTACCTCTCACCGCTTCTCGGCCGCTACCTCGGTCGTCTCGGCGAGGCGGCGGCTGCGGAGGGGCTGCCGGAGCCACTGGTGATGCAGTCATCCGGCGGCGTCGCGGGCGCCGGCGAGGCTGCCCGGGCGGGCGCCTGGTGCGTCCTCTCGGGGCCGGCCGGAGGAGCGGTCGGAGCCGGGCTGCTGGCCCGGATCTCGGGGGACGGCAACGCCCTCGGATTCGACATGGGCGGCACCTCCTGTGATGTCTGCGTCGTCGACTCCGGCCGGGTGCGGCGAACCGGCTCCCGCCGGGTCGCCGGTCGCGTCATCCAGCTGCCGATGGTCGATGTCCACACGGTCGGCGCCGGTGGCGGCTCGATCGGATGGCGCGACCCCGGCGGCGCGCTGCGGGTGGGGCCCCGCTCCGCCGGCGCCGAGCCCGGCCCGGCCTGCTACGGGCGCGGCGGCGGCGATCCCACGGTCACCGACGCGAACCTCGCGCTCGGCTACCTCGCCCCCGACTCCCGTCTCGCCGGCGGGATCGGCCTCGACGCGAGCGCCGCCGAGGTAGCGCTCGAGAAGCTGGGTGCTTCTCTCGGCCTCTCGGCGCTGGAGGCGGCCGAGGGAATCGTCCGGGTCGCCAATCAGGAGATGGTGCGGGCGCTGCGGGTGGTGACGGTCGAGCGCGGGGTCGACCCACGCGCATACGCGCTGATGCCGTTCGGCGGCGCCGGCCCGATGCACGCCGCCGCGATCGCTGCCGAGCTCGAGATCGAGCGCATCCTCTGCCCGCGGGCCGGCGGTGTTCTCTCCGCGCTCGGCCTCTGCGCCTCCGAGCGACGCCGTGACACCGCGCGCACGGTGATGCTGCGCGGCGAGGAGTTCGCCGCCGATCGGATCGCCGCCGAGACCGAGACCCTGATCTCCGCCCAGCGCGAGGGTCTCGCCGGAGCCGAGCCGGAGGTGGTCTATGAGATGCGCTACCACGGACAGGCGTTCGAGCTGGCGGTGCCGGGGCCCGTCCGCCCCGACCCCGCGGAGCTGGCCGAGCACTTCGAAGCCGCCCACGAGCGCCGGTACGGGTACCGGGACGCCGACGCCGAGATCGAGCTGGTCGATATCCGGGTAGCGATGATCGAGCCAGGCCCCGAGCCACGGCCGGTGGCGGCCCGGGGCGCCGCTCCCGACGAGACCCGCAGGCGAGCCCACTTCAGCGGCGAGTGGGCCGAGACGAGGGTCATCCGCGGCGAGCCGCGGGCCGGGCTGGAGGCAGTCGGCCCGGCGGTATTCGAGCTGCCGGAGACGACGATGGTCCTCCCTCCCGGATGGAGCGCCAGGGTCGATCCGGCCGGGACCATCGTCGCGACAAGGGCGGACTCCGATGCTTGACCCGATCACCCTCCAGGTTCTGATCGGCTCGCTTCGGGCCGCCTGCGAGGAGATGGGGGCGGTCCTGATCCGCGCATCGCACTCGGCCAACATCAAGGAGCGCCACGACTGCTCGACCGCGATCTTCAACACCCGCGGCGAGATGGCGATGCAGGCCGAGCACATCCCGGTGCACCTCGGCTCAATGCCCGAGGCTGTCGCCGCGGTGATCGGGCTCGAACAGCGACCGGGCGGCTGCTGGATCCTCAATGACCCCTACCGCGGCGGCACCCACCTACCCGACATCACCCTGATCAGCCCCGTCTTCACCGCGGGGGCCCTGATCGGCTTCGCCGCCTCGCGCGCCCACCACGCCGACGTCGGCGGCCCGACCCCGGGCTCGATGCCGGCGGGGTCGACCAGCCTCTCCGAGGAAGGAGTGGTGATCCCGCCGACCGAGGCCGACGACGCGACCCTCGCCGAACTGGCCTCGCGGATGCGCAACCCGAGCCAGCGGCTGGCGGACCTGAGAGCCCAGCGAGCAGCCAACCTGGTCGGCGAGGCCCGCCTCGGCGAGCTGGCGGCACGCCTCGGCGCCGATGGCCTCGAGCACGGCATGGACGAGATCCTCGCCTACTCCGAGCGCCGCACCCGGGCGGCGCTGGGCAAGCTTCCCGACGGCGTCCACGAGGCCGTCGACGTGCTCGAGGACGACGCCGGCGGTGGTGAACCGCGCGAGATCGCGCTCAGGGTCAGGGCGACGATCGCCGGCGAGGAGCTCCGTCTCGACTTCGCCGGCACCGACCCGCAGGTTCGCGGCAACCTCAACTGCCCGCTCTCGGTCACGCGCTCGGCGGCGCTCTTCGCGGTGCGGGTGCTGACCGACCCCGACGCGCCGCCCTCGGCGGGCGCCTACCGCCCGGTCGAGATCAGTGCCCCCGTGGGCTGCCTGCTGAACGCCCGCCCCCCGGCCGCCGTCGCCGCCGGCAACGTCGAGACCTCGAGCCGGGTCGCCGACCTCGTCCTCGCAGCTCTCGGCGACGCCCGTGACGGCCCGGCCCAGGGCCAGGGGACGATGAACAACCTCACCCTCTCCGGTGAGGGATTCACCTACTACGAGACGATCGGCGGCGGCCAGGGCGGCTGCCCCGGCGCCAACGGGCCGAGCGCGATCCACGTGGCGATGTCGAACACGCTCAATACTCCGATCGAGGCGCTCGAGTCCGAGTTCCCGCTGCGGGTGCGTGAGCTCTCGGTGCGCCGCGGCAGCGGCGGCGCGGGAAACAGGCACGGGGGCGAGGGGGTGGTGCGTGAGATCGAGGCGCTCGAGCCGATGCGGTTCACCCTGATCACCGAGCGCCGCCGGCGGGCACCGAGAGGGCGCGCGGGAGGCGAGGACGGCGCCACCGGACGCAACCTCCTCAACGGCCGCGAGCTGCCCTCGAAATGCGAGGGCGAGATGGCGCCCGGCGACCGGCTGAGAATCGAGACGCCCGGCGGCGGCGGCTACGGGTCTGAAGAACGCAGAAGCCACGGGCGGGAAGTCAGAGGCGATGACTCAGGGCAGGGTCATGGCCCCTGACGCGGAGCGAGGTCCCGACCTCTCGAGCCCTAGTCTCTGACTACCGACCTTCATGGCCCACCGAGTCGAGACCAACGGCATCACCCTCGCCTACGAGGACACAGGCGGCGACGGTGCAGCCGTCATCTTCACCCACGGCCTCGGCGGCTCGGCGAACGGCTGGCTGGCACAGCTCGAGGCCTGCCGCGAGCGCGGCTGGCGCGGGATCGCCTACGACCAGCGCGGAGCGGGGCGCTCGGAGAAGCCGGCCGGGCCCTACTCGGTGACGACGTGGGCCGAGGATCTGGTCGGCCTGCTCGAGGGCCTCGGGATCGAGCGCGCTGCACTGGTCGGCCACTCGGTCGGGTGCATGGTCGCCCAGCGGGCGGCCGTGGCCCTCGGCGCTCGCGCCCGCGCCCTCGCGCTCTGCGGCGGCGCCCTCGCCTGGAGGCCCGAGGCGACGCCGGTCTTCGAGGAGCGGGTGAGGCAGGCCCGCGCCGGGCGCCTCGATGAGATCGCCGAGCTGGTCGCGAGCACCGGGCTCTCGGAGCGCTGCCGCCACGATGACCCGCGGCTGCTGGGCCTGATGCGCGAGTTGATCGTCTCCAATGACGCGGCCGCCTACGCGGAATGCTCAGCGGCAACAGCGGTGGCGACGATGGATCGCCCCGGCGAGGTCGTCTGCCCGGTCCTCGCCTTCTGTGGCTCCGAGGACCCGGTGACTCCCCCGGCGGCTTCTGCTGAGATCGCCGAGGCGGTCCCCGACGGCCGCACCGGAGTCGTCGCTGGAGCCGCTCACTGGTGCATGATCGAGAGCCCCGAGGCCACCAACAGAGTCCTCTTCGGGTTCCTCGAAAATATTGGCTGAGCAGCCAGTTTCCCGCTCTGAAGCCGATCCTGGTACTTACAGCTAAGTCGCTCCGACTTTGTAACAGTTTTCACTAATTTGGTACTTGGCCGACTCTCGTCTACAATCGTTCGCCCCGAGGGTGGTGCCGGTGGCCGAGGAGGCCTCGCCACCGCCCCTCCAAGCCCGAAACACCAACCTGAACAGGTAAGACCACTAATGCCAATCGCATTCAAAGAATGGGCCGTAACGGTACGTGCGCTCGCCGAGGGCGAGCAGCTCGTGACGCTTCGCAAGGGCGGCATCCGCGAGGAGAACAAGCATTTCGAGCTCGAGCACGAGCGCTTCTTCCTCTACCCGACATTCGACCACCAGCGGAACGACCTCGTTCGCGAGTCCCACCACCCCGAGCTGCGGCGCGCGCTCGAGGAGGGCGTGTGGCCCGACGAGGAGCCGCCCCCCAGGGCCCTGATCCAGGACGGTGGCATCCCCCAGCCCGACCGGGTCCGGATTCGCGCCTGGGCCGAGGTGACCGCGCACTACACCGTCAACGAGCGCCGCGTCATCGACGGGCTCTCGCCCTTCTACGTCTGGACTCCCGACTACGCGGAGAAGCGCCTCAACTGGAAGCGCCGCCACCCCCTGCACGTATTGCTGCTGCGGGTCCACCGGATCCCGCGACCGGTGACTGTACGCGTCCGCGACGAGTACCACGGCTGCCGCTCCTGGGTCGAGATCGATCGCGACCTTCCCTTCGAGGGAACCCCGGTGATGGCTGACGAGGAGTTCGATCGCGCCCGCGAGGCGATCGAGGCCCTCTGCGGCGACGCCGAGCCCGCCCTCGCCTGACGAGCTGAGCCCCGACCCCTCCCTCGATCGGGCACTGGCCGGCGCCACCAAGGCGCTCGTCCTCGGCATGGGCGGCGGCGGCGATGTCGTCGGCGCCCTCGCGACCGCCCGGCTCTGCCAGTCCTTCGGCGCCGAGTTCGTGCTCGGCGGCGTCACCTGGGAGCGCTGGCCGATAGATCCCCACGCCGGCCCCAGGCGTCTCTCGGAAATCCAAGGTGGCCGCCCGCTCGGCGTCGCCTCGCTGCTCGCTGACGAGAACACGACCACGCCCGAGGGCGCCCACTTCGCCGAGTCACGGATGGCCGGCCACCTGCGCTCCGACACGGTCCTGATCGACATCAGCGACGGGGCCGCGGGGGCCGCCGCGGGAATCCGCGATGCCGCGCGCCTTCTCTCCTGCGACCTCGTCGTGCTCGTCGACGTCGGCGGTGACGTCCTCGCCCACGGCCACGAGGCCGGGCTGGCGAGCCCCCTCTGTGACGCGGTGATGCTCGCAGCGGGGCTGGAGCTGGCGAACGAAGTGCCGGTCGTCTGCGCTGTCTACGGCGCCGGCTGTGATGGCGAGCTTGCCGCGGGTGAGGTGCTCGAACTGATCGCCGCCCTCAGCCGCGCCGGCGCAATGCTCGGCAGCTGGGGCCTGACCCCCGTGGTCTGCGAGCAGATCGAGGCCGCCTGCAAAGTGGTCCCGACCGAGGCCAGCGCAATGGGCGTGCGCTGCGCCCGAGGCGAGACCGGGACGATCGAGATTCGCAGCGGGCGCAGCTCGGTCGAGCTGACCCCGGCCGGCGCAGTCACCTTCTATTTCGATCCGGCCCCGGCCGCCGCCGCGGGCGAGATCCCGCTGGCGAGCGCTGTCCGCGGGGCCGAGAGCCTAACCGCCGCCCGTGATCTGCTGGCCGCGATGGAAATCCGCACCGAGCTCGATTACGAAGAGGACCGAGCCCGCCTCGAAGCCGCACCCTGACCCGCTCGACGTGGCCGACCAGATGCATGCCTGGCGTGCGTGAGGTCGGCCACCCCCGTCGCCACCCCAGCGTGGCCGACCAGATGCATGCCTGGCGTGCGTGAGGTCGGCCACGTGCCCGGGGCGTGGAATCGCCGCCGCCCTTCCACCCGCGTTCGCGGGCGACGGGGGACCAGCGACTAGCCTCCCTCCTCACCATGCCTTGGGTCGAAACGGAGTCGCTCAGCTTCACCGCCCGCCACGACAGCGGCGACGCCGGCTATGCCGAGCGCACGCTCGACCGGCTCGAGGACCTGCGGCTGAGGCTCGAGGACCGCTTCGACAACGTTCCAGGCGAGGTCACGGTCGTCGTCCACACCAATCCCGCTTGGCTGACGATGGCCCACCCGTTCCTGCCCGCCGCGCGATGGTCGGCAGCGCCTGCCGGCCGGCGCTATCTGGCCGGCTGGGCGATGGCGACCGAGCTGCATGTTCTCAACGACTCCCACATGGGCCGGCGCTCCGCCGGCGAGGACTCGCGCGAGGCGCTGCTGGGAACCGCCGAGCGTCTCTACGCCCAGCTCGTGGTCGCCGCCAACAACACCGCCCTGCCGCCGGCCTGGACTCCGCGGCGCTTCGTTCGCTATCTGCGCTGGGCCTGGCTGGTCGAGGGCGGAGCCCAGTACTTCTCACGCCAGGTCGGGCTCTACCGGGCCGCGGTGATCCGGCGGCTTCGCGAGGGCTCGCGGCCATCCTTCCCGCCCTCCAGGCGTGATGCGGTGATCCTCGGCGGGACGATCTTCGACATGCTCGAGGAGGAGCGCGGCTCGGCTGCCTGCGAGCTGCTCGTCGCACGCCTGCACCGCGAGGGCCCCGGCGCCAACCTCGAAGCGGCCTTCGACGCCGGCATGCGCGAGATCGAGTCCGGCTGGCGGGACTACCTGCGTGAGGTGTCGCGGCCCACGGTCGGCACATAGCCCGTACTATACTTTCTGAAGTAGTACCCTTCACCTTCAATTCCGACCCGGATTTAGGAGATTGCTGCCGATGGCGACGAGCGCCGAGCTTGAGCTGGACCAGATAAAGGAGCAGATCGAGGAGATCGTGCCTGCCGAGGCGAAGCGGGAGTTCGATGCGGGCGAAGCCGTCCTGATCGATATCCGCGAGCCGCACGAGCATCAGGAGGTCCACCTCGACGGCGACACGCTGATCCCCCAGGGCGAGCTGGTGGCCGCGATCGACGAGGTTGCCCCCGACGCCGGGCAGCGCGTGATCCTCTACTGCCGCTCCGGCAACCGCTCGGCCCGCGCCGCGCTGGAGCTCGCCTCCGAGCTCGGATACGACAACGTCGCCTCGGTCGCCGGCGGCATCCTCGACTGGCAGGAGCAGGGCCTCCCCGTGGTCGAGGCCGAGGGCCTCAGCCGCGAGCAGCGGATGCGTTACTCGCGCCACACCCTGCTCCCCGAGGTCGGGGTCGAGGGACAGCTGAAGCTGCTCAACTCGAAGGTGCTGCTGATCGGCGCCGGCGGCCTCGGCTCACCAACCGCGCTCTACCTCGCAGCGGCCGGGATCGGGACCCTGGGAATCATCGATGACGACGTCGTCGATGAGTCAAACCTGCAGCGCCAGGTGATCCACACCACCGACCGCGTCGGTATCCCCAAGACCGAGTCGGCCAAGATCGCGATCAACGCGCTCAACCCCGACGTCGAGGTGCGCGAGTACCGGCACAAGATCGACGCCGAGAACATCCTCGAGGTGATCTCCGACTACGACATCATCGTCGACGGCGTCGACAACTTCCCCACCCGCTACCTCCTCAACGACGCCTCGGTACGGCTGAGAAAGCCGGTCGTCTCGGCGTCGATTCTCGCCTTTGACGGCCAGATCTCGACCTTCGTCCCCTTCGAGGGGCCCTGCTATCGCTGCCTCTACCCGACCCCGCCGCCTCCCGAGATGGCGCCGTCCTGCGGTGCCGCCGGCGTCCTCGGCGTGATGGCCGGTGTGATGGGGCTGCTGCAGGCGAACGAGGTGATCAAGCTGGCGGCCGGAATCGGCGAGCCGCTGATCGGCCGCCTGCTGCTCTACGAATCGCTCGGGACCAGCTTCACCGAGCTCAAGGTCCGGCGCGACCCCGCCTGCCCGATCTGCGGCCCCGACGCGCCCGAGATACCGGAGTCGGAGATGGGCAAGTTCCCCGACTACGAACTGTTCTGCGCCGCCTAGCGCATAGGATCAGCGCGATGTCGACGATCAAGATTCCACCTGTGCTGCGCGCCCACGCGGGCGGCCAGTCGGAGGTCAGCGCCGACGGTGCGACCGTCGGCGAGGTTCTGCGTTCGCTGACCTCGACCCACCCGGACACCGAGAATCAGCTCTTCGGACCCGAGGGCGAGCTCAACCGCTACGTCAACGTCTACCTCAATGACGAGGACGTCCGCGTGCTTGACGGTCTCGACACCGCGGTCACCGAGAGCGACACAATCGTGATCCTTCCGGCGATGGCCGGCGGCAACTGAATCAGCTCGCCCGAGGCGCCGGGGCCGAGCGACTCTCCCCCGGCCCCATCCTGCGCAGCAGCGACTCCATCCCCAGCTGCTCGGCGGTGCGGCTGGCATCGCCGAGGAGCACCCCCGCGCGCTCGGCATCGCCATCGGCGCGGCGGCGGGCCAGTGCCCGCGCGAGCTCGAAGCGTGACCTCGCAAGCCAGGGAAGCGCGCCGGCGCGCTCACCGATCGCGACCGCCTCGCTGAGATGTGAGACCGCCTCCTCCGGGCGGTCGGCAAGCGCGGCAAGCACCCCGAGGTGGTGCGAAGCCGGGCCAAGATAGACGGCGGCGACGCCCCCGACGACGATCCTCCCGGCGTCGGGCAGAAGCTCGGGGTAGAGCCCGGCGGCGCGCTCGGCATCGTCCAGGGCGTCGATTGCCATTCCCGATATCGCCAGGGCGGGCAACCGGTCGCGGTCGCCGGCGGAGGCGGCAATCGCCGCGTCCAGCGCCTCGCCGGCCTCGGGGCCCCGTCGCTCCTCGGCCAGCAGCAGAGCGAGGAAGGAGTACCAGACCGCCGGGGAAAGCCTCTCGATCAGATCGCGGACCAGCTCCTCCGTCTCTCCAATTCGCCCCTGCTCCCAGCGCAGCGCCACGAGCTCGTAGCCCGAGTACTCGACCCCCTCGTCACTCTGCACGGCGGCTCCCAGCTCGAGCATCTCCGTCGTGAGGCGCTCGGCCTCCGCAAACTGCCCCCCCATCAGCGCCTGCATCAACATGAACGCGCGGCTGTGAAGCAGCCCGACGGGCTGCTTCATCCGCTCGGCGATCCTCGAGTGATCGGCGATCGCCAGATCGAGCTCGCCGAACTCACCCGCGGCGAGCGCAGCGAGGACCCTCAGTACCGCGGCCCCGTTCCTAACGTCACGGTCGCGCAGGCGTGGCACGAGCTCAGCCAGCCGCTGCGAGATCTCCGCCCGTGCCCCGAGGTCGGCGGGGGCGGTGCCAGCCGAGAAACGGGCGATCAGCGCCCGCGCGAGGGTGTCAGGATCACCGACGCTTTCGGCCATCTCGAGCGCCTCGGCGCTGAGCGCCGAGGCTCGGCGGGGGTCTCCTGCCGCGCTCTCCACCTCGGCGAGACGTGAGGTCAGCCTCGCTCGCAGGGAGCCCTCGGCGGGACCGGCGCCGAGTGCCGATCGCAGCAACTCGGCCGCATCTGCGCACCGCGCTCCGACGACCTCGAAGCCGAAGCCGCAGGAGCCGAGTGCGGCCCGCGCAAGGGCGTCGGAGTCATCAAGGGACCGGGCGATGCGGGCCGCCCCGGAGAAGGTCTCCCGGGCGGATTCGACCCAACCCGCGCGCCACTGCGCCTCCCCCAGCGCCAGCAGGAGCTCGCAGCGAACCTTCTCGTCCTTGCTGCCGGATGCATCGAGCGCAACCAGCGAGTCGGCGTAGTGCTCGATCGCATCTTCGAAGGCAAGCGCGCCTAGGGCGCCGGCGCCGGCGCGGACCCCGTACTCCAGAGCCTTCTGGGCGGCCGAGGGACCGGCTCCGGCGAAGTGGCGGGCGAGCGCGGAGACGTGGCGCGGATCGCGCCGGTGGCTTCGCTCCAGAACCTCGGCGAGTTGGCGGTGGAGCGTCGCCCGGCGGGCTCGCGGCACGCCGGCGTAGACGGTCTGACGGAAGAGGGCTTGGGAGAACGCGTAGCGGTCGAGCGTCCCCGGGACGTCGGCCAGCAACCCGGCTGAAACCACGGCCTCGAGTGCCCCGATCATTTCCTCGCTCGGCATCTCGGAGACCTCGATCAGCAACTCGGAGTCGAACTCCCGCCCGATCACCGATGCGACCTCGAGCACCTGGGCCGCGCTCGGACCGAGTTCGCCGACACGGTGTCCGATCGCCTCGCGGACGAGGTCGGGAACCCCCGCGGCGTAGATCGCCGCCCGCTGCGAGGAGGGTCTCGGCCCGGAGGCGTGCGCCGCGATGTGGTTGACGAGTGCCTCGACCAGAAACGGGTTGCCCCCGGTCTCCTCCTGGATCGCCCTGGCCAGAGCCGGTTCGGGGCCGGAGCCCCGAATCGAGGCGACCAGCTGCACGACCTCAGCTCGGCTGAGACCGGCGAGGTGGTGGCGCTCGAACAGGCCCTCGCGACCGAGGTCGGCGAGCATCTCGGCGAGCGCATCGCTGGGCTCGGTCTCGCGGTAGGTGGCGACGATCATCAGCGCGGTCCGATGCGGCGAGCGGGCGATATGGCGAAGCATCAGCAGCGATCCGGGGTCGGCCCAGTGGATGTCATCGATGACCAGCAGCGTCGGCCGGGCGGCGGCAATAGCCGCGAGGCTCCCGGTAACCGCCTCGAAGAGGCGTTCGCGGGCGCCCTCCGGGCCAAGCGGGGTCGCGTCGGGCACCCGGATCGTGACCTCGGGGACGAGCGCCGCGAGCGCCCCGGCGTTGGGACCGAGGTCGCGCTCGAGGTCGGAGGCGGGGGCGTTGATGACCCAGTGGCGAAGCGCCTCGACGAATGGCTGGTAGGTGAAGGTCGCCTCCTCGTCGGCGCGACCGTAGAGGACGCCGCCGCCCTGGTCGTGTACGCGCTGGGCGAACTCGGTCGCGAGCCGGGTCTTTCCGACCCCGGGGTCGCCTCCGATGAAGGCGATCTGGCGGACCCCCTCACCACGGGTTTCCTGCCAGAGCTCGTCGAGGTGTTCGAGCTCGGTGACCCTCCCGACGAGGGGGCTGCGCCGCCGTGGAACCAGCCAGTTCGGCAGCGGCAGCTCGCTCGGCCGCTCTTCCCGGCCCGGGGAGGCGTTATCGGCCCTCGGCTCTCCCCCGTCCTCCGCAACCGGCGGCATCTGCGGGAGGTATTGCCCGGCGCCGCCGGCGCCGACTCCGTCGCTCTCGCGGGTACGAGCGTCCCGGCCACCCCCCAGGAGCCTGCGGTGCAGTGCCTGGATCTCGGCGCCGGGCGCGCTGCCCAGCTCCTCGGCGAGCAGGTTCCGCAGCTCGTCGTATGCGCGCAGCGCCTCGGCGGTGTTTCCGGAAGCGACGAGCGCCCTCATCAGGTGCAGATAGCCGGACTCCCGAAAGGGAGCGGCGCGGATCATCGCGCGGGCAGCCCGCTCGGCACCGGCCAGCTCCGAGCCGCCGAGCCCGATTCCCGCCCTGGCGATGATCTCGCGCGAACGAAGGTGCAGCTCCTCGAGCTCACGGCGAACCTCCTCGACCCAGGGTGCGTCGAAGCCGGCTAGAAACGGACGCCCGGCGATGCTGAGCGCGATGTGGGCGTGGGTCCAGGCGTCCTTCCAATCCGCCGCCCTGATCGCCGAGCCGGCGACCAGGATCGAGCGCTCGGCGACTTCGATGTCTATCCAGGTGTTCTCGGGCAGGTGCAACTCGACCGCGTCGCGCCCAGCGAGCGCGCTCGGGCCGAGGGCGCTGCGCAGGCGCGAGAGCTGGGTCCGCAGCGCCGCCGCCGGGTCGACCGGCGGCGAGTCCGGCCAGATTGCGGAGATCAGCTCGTCGCGGCTGACCGGGCGCCCGCGGTTGAGGACCAGATAGGCGAGCAGGACCCTTCCCTGCCGGCCCCTCAGCGCCGGCGTAACGTGCCTGCCTTCAACGTCTGCCTTGAGGCGACCGCAAAGCTGGATTCGAGTCGCACCCGCGTCTGATGGCGGCATAGATGGAAACGATCCGGAAACGCTGTCAAGGCGGGAGGGAAACACGCACCCTCCAAGATCGGCTGCAATGACCAGCAGCTTGACCCCCGACACTCAAGGCCCGGTGCTGATCCTCCGATGCGAATGCGGAGCAACCGTGATCGCGTACGGGGAGCAGCGTCTAGTCGAGCTGGCCCGACTCCATTTCGGCGAGTTCCATCCGGATCTCGGCGCGGAGATGCCGGCCGACCTGATCCTGGCCATGGCAGAGGTAAAGGAGGGGGCGCAGTGACCGGGAGAGGCCTCGGACACGCGTCCGAGGCCCGGGCGACCTAGATGGCATCAATCATCTAGCTCCCGCAGTCCCTCGCCGCGCTGCGGCGAGTCGACCTCAGCTGAGGCTGGGAGGACCGCCGGCAGCCGGGACCTGCGGCGCGATCTCCTCCTCGGCGCCATCGTCCTCGGTCGGCACGCCGGCGGCGACCGAGACCGGCTTGCGCGGCCTGATGAACCAGATCGCGGCGAGGGTGAAGAGGGTCATCACCACACCCGCCTCGGGTATCCCGGCGATGAAGAACGCGAGCGCCAGCAGCCCCAGTGGCAGAGGTATCAGAACGATGTCTCTGACGGTGGTACCGAACTTCCTCATCTCAGTGCTCCAGTACTAGTCCGAGAAAGCGCTTCGTGCGCTCCTCTTTGGGGTTGCCGAGAACCTCCGAGGGCGGGCCCTGCTCGACGATCACGCCGCCGTCCATGAATATGACCCGGTCGGCGACCTCCTTCGCGAACCCCATCTCGTGGGTGACGACGATCATCGTCATCCCCTCGTCGGCGAGCTCGCGCATCACGTCGAGAACCTCCTTGACCAGCTCCGGATCAAGGGCGCTGGTGACCTCGTCGAAGAGCATCACCTGCGGGTCCATCGCCAGTGCCCGCGCAATCGCCACGCGCTGCTGCTGGCCGCCGGAGAGCCGGTCTGGATACTCATCGACCTTCGCCCCAAGCCCGACCCGGTCGAGCAGCTTGCGCGCCCGCTCTTCGCATTCCTTCGAAGAGCGGCTGAGGACCATCTGCGGGGCCATCGAGACGTTCTCGACCGCACTCTTGTGCGGGAAGAGGTTGAACGACTGGAAGACCATGCCGACGTTCTTGCGCAGGTAGTCGACATCCCCGCCCTTGACGTTGATCTCCTTGCCGTCGAGGACGATCACGCCCTCGTCCGGCGCCTCCAGCAGGTTGGTGCAGCGCAGCAGCGTGCTCTTGCCCGAGCCGCTCGGCCCGATCACGCAGACGACCTCGCCCTTCTTGATGTCGGCGTCGATCCCGCGAAGGACCTCGAGGTCGCCGTAGCGCTTGCAGATGCCCCTCAGCCCGATGAATGCCTCGCTCATGACATCACCATACCCGCGATCACGGGATTGCCCGCTGGGTCTTCGAGCTCTGCCCGGAGATCATCTTGTCGACGATGCGCGCCAGCGGGATCGTCGTCAGCAGGAAGAGGACGGCGCCAAGGGTCAGGGCGGAGCTGTTGAAGGTCGCCGACTGGATGTCCTTGCCCGCCTGGACGACCTCGATGAAGCCGATGACGCTGACCAGCGAGGTGTCCTTCATCAGCGCGATGAAGTCGTTCAGCAGCGGCGGGATCACCTTGGTCACCGCCTGGGGAACGATCACGTGGCGCATCGCCTGGCCATGACTCATCCCCAGAGATCGGGCGGCCTCCATCTGCCCGCGCGGCACCGCCTCCAGTCCTGCGCGGTAGACCTCGGCCATGTAGGCCCCGTAGGTGATCACAAGCGCGTAGATGCCCCACCAGAACGGGGAGGTCTTCCCGAAGAATGTCGGCTGGCCGATGAACTCGGGTATGACTCCGTCCGAGGACAGGGCGGCGAGACCGGTGGAGACGAGCAGCAGCACGAGCAGCATCGGGATGCCGCGGAAGGCGTCGATATACGCGATCGCCAGCCCTCGGAGCGGGGCGAAGGCGCGACCCGGGAGCTGGCGAATCAGGGACAGGACCAGGCCCCACAGAAGCGCGAAGAATCCGCCGATCAACGAGAGAAGGATGGTCTGCCAGAAGCCCTGCATCACCTCGCTGAAGTTGTCGCTGATGATGTTGAAATCGAAGTACTGCTTGATGATTACGCTCATCTCGCTCCTCTTCACCTAGCTCTGATCGGGCGACGCCCGGCTCTCTCCGGTCGGGCGACGCCCGGCTCTACGCTCACCCTATTCGACCTGGCCGGGCAAAGGAAAGGGCGCCCGAATCGGCGCCCTTTCCTGACTGCTTGCCGTCGGACCGACTCAGCCCACCGGGGGAGTCGTGCCGTCGACGACGTTCTTCGGCGCGTTGACCTTGAACCACTTCTGGTAGATCTTGTCGAGCGCGCCGTCGGCCTCCATCGCCTTCAGCTCCTTGTTGACGGCCTCGCGGAGCGCGTCGTTGTCCTTGCTGAACGCGAGCCCGTAGAGCTCGCCGGTCGGAATGATCGCCGGGATCTCGATCCCTCCCTGCTTGTCGACCGCGTCCTGGGCGACCGGCTGATCGAGGATCCCGGCGTCGACCTGACCCGTCTTCACCGCGTTGATCACGTCGGGGCCCTGCGGGTACCGCTGGACCGTCGCGGCGTCGGTGTTGTCCTTGGCGTACGCCTCACCCGTCGTGCCGTCCTGAGCTCCGACCGTCTTGCCGGATAGATCCTGGACCGACTTGATATCGCTGCCCGGAGCAACCATCAGCGCCTGCTGCGCCTCGTAGTAGGGGTCGGAGAAATCGACCGTCTGCTGGCGTTCCGGGGTGATCGTGCTGGCCGAGGCGACCATGTCGAACTGGCCGGCGTCGAGGTTGACGAAGATCGTGTTGAACGGCGTGTCCTGCCAGGTGACGCTCAGGCCGAGCCTCTTCGCAATCTCGTCGGTGAGGTTCACATCGAAACCGTCGTAGGCGGGCGGGTTGCCGAACTCGAAGGGTGGATAGGGGATATCTGATCCGACCAGTAGCTTGCCGCTCGACTTCAGGCCGAGGTCGGCGCTCGCGCCGGTCCCACCGCTGGTCGTACTGCTGTCGCTGCTGCCGCAACCGGCGGCGAACAGGACGCCAATCGTTAGCGCCAGGGCCGCGACTACGGCCCAAAGCCGGGACTTGCTCATCAAGAGATTCCTCCGATCCAAGGTTTGCAGACGGGCCGAATCTACCGGCTGGGGCGAGTCAGGCGCAACTGCCCCCACTACACTTTCTGAAGTAGAGTTCGTACCCACCCCCCAGAGAGGGCCCGGCGATGCTCCACGACGATCTACTCAACAGACCATGCGGCGGCCGCTTCGGCGACATCGTCGAGGCGATCGGCAACACCCCCCTTGTCGAGCTGCAGCGGCTCTCGCCGAAGCCCGGGGTCCGCATCTACGCCAAGCTCGAGGGGACCAACCCGACCGGATCGGTCAAGGACCGGGTCGCGCGTTCTCTGATCGAGAGCGCCGAGGAGCAGGGAGCGATCGAGCCGGGGCAGACGATCCTCGAGCCGACCTCCGGCAACACCGGCATCTCGCTGGCGATGATCTGCCGCCGCCGGGGCTACCCGCTGAAGGTCGTGATGCCCGACAACGTGACCGAGGAGCGGACCCAGCTGCTGCGCATGTACGGGGCAGAGATCGTCTACTCGGAGGGCGCCAAGGGCTCCAACGGCGCGGTCGAGGTGGCGCTGGAGATGGCCGTCGACCCGCGGTACTACATGCCCTATCAGTACGGCAACGAGGCCAACCCGCGCGCCCACTACGAGGGCACGGCGGTCGAGATCCTCGAGGAGCTCGACGAGGTCACCGCCTTCGTTGCCGGCCTCGGAACCGGTGGCACACTGATGGGCAATGGCCGCCGGCTGAAGGAGGCCAACCCGGAGACGATGATAGTCGCCGCCGAGCCGATGCAGGGCGAGCTGGTCCAGGGCCTTCGCTCCCTCGACGACGGCTTCATCCCGCCGATCATCGACCTCTCGCTCCTCGACCGCAAGATCATGGTCTCCAACCGCGACGCGATCATCTGGACGAAGCGGTTGCTCAACGAGGAGGGCGTCTTCGCCGGCGTCTCCTCGGGGGCGATCGCCGCGATCGCGGCTCGCATCGCCGGCGAGCTCGACGAGGGCAACGTCGTCTTCCTGATCCCCGACGACGGCTGGAAGTACCTCTCCTCCGGCGTCTACACGAAGCCGATCGAAGAGCTCGAGGGGATCGACTCGACCGTCTGGTGGTAGGCCCTCCCTTCCCCGCACGGCCGCCGCGGGACAATCGTCTAGCCTCGCCGCCGCGATGAAGTTCGCAGAGAGCCTGATCGAGGAGATGGTTGCCCACGCACGTGAGGAGGCCCCGAACGAGTGCTGCGGGATGGTCGGCGGGGGCGACGGGGCCGCGGCCACGGTCTACCGCGCCACCAACGCGGAGGCCAGCCCGCTGCGCTACTCGATCGCCCCCGGCGAGCAGTTCCGGCTGATGCGCGAGATCGAGGATGCCGGCGAGGAGCTTGTTGCGATCTACCACTCCCACACGAAGTCGGCCGCCTATCCGTCCCAGACCGACGTCAACCTCGCCGGCTGGCCCGACGCCGTCTACGTGATCGTCTCGCTCGAAGATCCCGAGGCGCCGGATGTCCGCGGCTTCTGGATCCGCGACGGGGAGATCAGCGGGATCGAGTCCATTGTCGGGGGTTAGCGGCGGCGGGCCGCTGGTCTGCCCCCGTTGCGCGATCTCCTACCCGCTCTCTGAGCGCTTCTGCCCGAGATGCGAGATGCCCCTCGTCTACGCAGGCACGGCGGGAGAGGGCCCGATCACCGAGACACACGAACGCATGCGGAAGATCAAGCCCTCCTACACCCGCGGTGAGCCGGTCAAGGTCGGCTGGGCCCGCAACCAATCCGAGGCCGAGCTGATGCAGGGACTGCTGCTCGAGGAGGGGATCCCGAGCTTCCTCAAGCGCAGCAGGGGCTTCGACGTCCCCGACTTCCTCGCCGCGGGTCCCCGCGACCTCCTCGTCCCCGAGGCGGGCGCCGAGGCCGCGCGCGAGTTGCTGGCCGGGACCGAGGGCGAGGGGGATGACGAGGCGAGGCGGCCGGCCGAGGGCCCGAGCCCCGCCCGCCTCGCGGCCTGGATCCTGCTGGCGCTGATCGTCGCGATCACGATCGTCGGCCTCCTCTACCGGCTGACCTACTGAGAAAGAGAGAGGGACCGCCCCTCTCGGAGCGGTCCCTCTTCCACAGGTAGTGGCGTTCTAGGAGGTTTGCTGCTGCCTGCGGCTCCCCGGGTGCCTCTGTTCTCGGCTCTCAGCCAAGGCTTGGACGCATCTGCCGCAAGCGGCGGACGCGCTCCTCGATCGGGGGGTGGGTCGAGAAGAGTCCGGCCAGGCCCTTGCTGGAGAAGGGCTTGACGATGTAGAGCGGCTCGGCGGCCTGGTTGACCTGCATCGGCATCGCCTTCGCCCCCTCCTCCAGGCGCAGCAGAGCGCTGGCCAGTGACTCGGGGTTGCCGCAGATCTCGGCGCCGCCGGCGTCGGCGGCGAACTCGCGCTGGCGCGAGATCGAGAGCTGGATGATCGTCGCTGCGATCGGCGCCAGCAGGACCAGCGCCAGTGAGGCCAGCAGCCCCAGCGGCGACTCGTCGTCGCCGCCGAACCACAGCAGCGCATAGCCGAGGTAGGTGATGCAGGCGCCGATCGTCGCCGCAACCGACTGGATCAGGATGTCGCGGTGCTTGACGTGGGCGAGCTCGTGGGCGATGACGCCGCGCAGCTCGTCCTCGGAGAGCAGCTTCGTGATCCCCCGGGTGACGGCCACCGCCGAGTGCTTCGGGTTGCGGCCGGTGGCGAATGCGTTCGGCTGATCCTGGGGGATCATGTAGAGGCGCGGCATCGGCAGGTCGGCGCGGGTGGTCAGCTCGCGGACGATCTGGTAGAGGCGCGGCGCCTCTGACTCCTCGATCGGCTTCGCGCCGCTCATCTTCAGCGCCAGCTTGTCGCTGTAGAAATAGGAGCCGAAGTTCATCAGGACGGCGAAGCCGAGGAAGAGAAGCGCCGTCTGCGAGCCACCGATCGCAAAGCCGATCGCCACCAGCAGCCCCGAGAGGGTCGCCAGCAGGATGGTCGTGCGCAGAGTGGCTCCGAAGGTTGATTGCTTGGTGGTCGTCATTGTTTTCGTCTGCTCCTGGATCCGAAGTGCCAAATTGGTGGAACTGCAGTAAGCATTCTCGCCGGTAAGGCGTGAATTGACCATAGGTGGTGACCCCTAGAGCCCAAGGTGCCGCCCCCCATGCCTTCTAGATGCGCAGTGCCGCGTGCGTCATCCGGGTGCGCGGGGATTCGGAATCAACCTTCTAGGCTTGGCCGATGCGACGGCGGGCCCTATTCACACAGGTGCTGGCGCTCAATGCCGCCCTCATCTGCCTGGCGGCGCTGTTCGCGGCGACCCTGGTCGGGCTCAAGCTCTCCGAGACGACCAAGGTGGCTCTCGTCATCGCCTCGGCCGCCGGGATCAGTCTGATCGTCAACCTCGCCGTTCTGCGGGCGCGCTTCACCCCGCTCGAGCACCTGATCGAGGAGATGGAGAAGGTCGACCTCAGCCGTCCCGGGGCCAACCTCCCGGAGTCGATCGACGGCAGAGGCGAGACCGAGGAGGTGGAGCGGATCGAGCTCGCCTTCATGCGGATGATGCGGCGGCTCGAGGCCGAACGGCGCCGTGCGGGGACGGCCGCGCTGAGGGCCCAGGAGGAGGAGCGCGCCAGGATCGCGCGCGACCTCCACGACGAGGTCAACCAGTCCCTCACCGGGGTGTTGCTCCGGCTCGAAGCGGCACGGGAGATGGCGCCGCCGGAGCTGGAGGCGGAAATCGACGAGACCCGGGCCCTCGCCAACCAGGCGATGAACGAGCTGCTCTCGCTCGCGCGCCAGCTGCGGCCGACGGCGCTCGACGATCTCGGGCTGAAGGCGGCAATAGCCGGCCAGGTCGACCAGCTCGGTCGCGGCGAGGTCGACGCCCACTTCGACGCCGAGGGAGACTTCTCCGACCTCGGCGACGACGTCCAGCTTGTCGTCTACCGGATCGCCCAGGAGGCGTTGACCAACGCCTCCCGCCACAGCGGCGCCTCGGGGATCGAGGTGCGGCTATTGCGCGAGGGCGAGAAGGTTCGGCTGGAGGTATCCGACAACGGCGAAGGCTTCGCCTTCGAGCAAGCCCAGGGTGGCCTAGGACTGCCGGGCATGCGAGAGCGCGCGATGCTGGTCGGGGGCGACCTCGTGATCGAGTCGCGCCCAGGCCTTGGCACGACCGTTCGTCTCGAAGTCGGCTAGGCCGACCCCGGCGGGCCCGCTCGGCTCAGCGCGGCTCGGGAAGGGAATCGCAGGCGGCGGCGTCGAGTGAGAGCAGAACGCCTTTGGACCCGATCTCGGCGATCTGGTCCGCAGCCGCGAAACGGCGGCGCCCGATGCCGTGACGGGGGGCGATGGCGATCCCTTCGAAGATGTCCTGCTCGACCGCGGCGACGACCTCGGCGACCTTTCCCACCTCCTCGCCGCCGGAGGCGAACACCCGGGTCCCCTCCGAGAGGGTCAGATAGGAGGCCGGCTCACCGAGCTGCATGATGCGAGCATAAGGGGATGCGCGTACTGATCGCCGACGACCACGGAATAGTCCGTTCCGGCCTGCGGCTGCTGCTCGAGCGCCAGGACGACATCGAGGTGATCGGCGAGGCGGCCGACGGCGCCGAGGCGCGCGAGATGGCCGTGCGGGAGCGTCCCGACCTGGCGATCCTCGACGTGCGAATGCCGAAGCTGACCGGACTGCAGGCGACCCGCGAGATCAAGGCGCAGGCGCCGGAGGTCGCGGTCCTGATCCTCTCGATGCACGACGACGAGCGCTACCTGTTCGAGGCGCTGAAGGCCGGGGCGGCCGGATACGTCCTCAAGACCCAGGCCGACACCGACCTGCTGGACGCGATCCGCGCGGTCGAGCGCGGCGAGCCGTTCCTGACACCGGCGGCTCAGAGAACCCTGATCAAGGACGTGCTCGAGCGCGGCCGTCCCGAGGGGCCCGACGAGTTGACCCCGCGCGAGGAGGAGATCGTGAAGCTGGTCGCAGAGGCGAACACGACCCGCCAGATCGCCGAGATCCTCCACCTCTCCGAGAAGACGGTCGAGAACCACCGCGCCAACGCGATGCGGAAGCTGGGGATGCGCGACCGGGTCGAGCTGGTCCGCTACGCGATCCGCAGGGGGCTGATCGAGCCGTGAGCGAGTTGGTTGGGGTCGGGGAGGAGCGGGAGATCCTGGTCAGGCCGATCTCCCCGCGGGACCGCGAGGCGCTCTCTGCCGCCTTCGGGCGCCTCAGCCCGGAGTCGCGCTATCGCCGCTTCTTCGCACCGCTGGAGCGGCTCAGCGCCCAGGACCTCGCCTACCTGACCGAAGTCGACCATCACGATCACGAGGCGATGGTGGCGCTCGATCCCGAGCAAGGGTGGATCGTCGGCGTTGCCCGCTACGTGCGATCCGAGGACCCGTCCGAGGCCGAGGTCGCGGTCGTCGTCGCCGACCCCTGGCAGGGGCTCGGCGTCGGCTCGGCCTTGCTCGAGCGTCTGGTCGAGAGGGCGCGGGAGGAGGGCATCGACCACTTCGTCGCGCTTGTGATGAGCGACAACGAGGAGGCGCTGGAGCTGTTTCACAGCATCGCACCCGACGGGTCGTGGATTCGCAGCAGCGCCTCCGGGCACAGCGAGATGCTGATCGAGCTTCCGGAGCCGGGCGGTCTCAGCGACTCGCGCCTCGGCCGCGTCCTCGCCATGGTCGCCCGCGAGGCACCGCGGGTCAACCCGTGGTCGGTACTGCGAAAGGCGATCGGCCGTCGCCCGACCGCGGAGATGAAGCTCCCGCAGCGATAACCGACTATTCCGCTAGGATTTCGGTCAATGCTGTTCTCGACCAAAGCCGAGTACGGAGTGAGACTGATGATCGAGCTCGGGCGCCAGCCCGGGTCAGAGCCGGTCTCGCTGAGCGCCGTCGCCGAGGCCGAGCGGCTGCCTCTGTCCTACCTCGAGCATCTGGTCGCAAAGCTGCGCAAGGCCGGCCTCGTCGCCTCGACCCGCGGAGCCCACGGCGGCTACCGGCTGGCGAAGCCCCCGGAGGAGATCACGATGGATGAGGTCGTCGAGGCGCTCGAGGGGCAGATCGCCCCGATGGAGTGCTTCCACGAGCTGCCGGAGGGCAAGGTCCTGTGCTCGCACGAGAGCGACGGGGATCGTGCCTGCGCAACCAAGCTGCTCTGGACTCGGGTCCAGAACGGCGTCAACCGGGCCCTGGCGCAAACGACACTGGCCGAGCTGGTCGCGTTCGGTGCCCCCAGCGAGCGCACGCAAGAGACGGTCGGCAGCGCCGTCTAGCCCGCCCACCAACTGAGAAACGGAGATCGATACGAGTGGCTGACCTGGAGATAAGGAACCTGCACGTGAGCGTCGAGGAGAAGGAGATCCTCCGCGGCCTCGACCTCGAGGTCGAGAAAGGCAAGGTTCATGCCCTGATGGGTCCGAACGGGTCAGGCAAGTCGACCCTCGCCAACGCGATCATGGGCCACCCCGCGCTCGAGGTCGACGAGGGGAGCATCACCTTCAAAGGATCCGACATCACCGAGGCCGCCCCCGACGAGCGCTCGCGCGCCGGGCTCTTCATGGCCTTCCAGTATCCCGTCGCGATCCCCGGGGTCTCCGTCAGCAAGTACCTCCGCACGGTGATGAACTCCCATCGCGAGGCCCGCGGGGAGGAGCCGATCAAGATCAAGGACTTCGCCCGCATCGCCCGGGAAGCGATGGAGATGGCGAACATCCCCAAGGACTTCTCCAGCCGCTACCTCAACGACGGTTTCTCCGGTGGCGAGAAGAAGCGGATGGAGATCCTTCAGCTGGCCCTGCTGCGGCCCGAAATCGCCGTCCTCGACGAGACCGACTCGGGCCTCGACATCGACGCTCTGCGCACCGTCGCCGACGGCGTCAACAAGTTCACCGGCCCCGACATGGGCGTGCTCATCATCACCCACTATCAGCGAATCCTGCACCTGGTCGAGCCCGACTTCGTCCACGTCATGTACGACGGGCGAATCGTCAAGCAGGGTGGGCCCGAGCTCGTCGGCGAGCTCGAGGAGCGGGGCTACGGCTGGATCAAGGAGGAGGTCGAGGCGGCGGCCTGATCGCCCCCGCCTCGCGGCCCATGGAGCCGGCGACAACAGGCGCCGCCACGGAGCGCCCGCGGGCGATCGAGGAGGTGCGGGCGTCGTTCCCGGCGCTGGCGCGCGAGGTCCACGGAGTGCCGCTGGCCTACCTCGACAGTGGGGCGAGCGCCCAGCGGGTGCTGGCATCGATCCAGGCGGTCGACCGCTACGAGCGCCGCCACCACGCCAACGTCCACCGCGGCTCGCACACGCTCTCGGCCGAGGCGACGGCGGCCTACGAGGGCGCCCGGGCGACCGTCGCCGACCACATCGGCGCAGCCGACCGCCGCGAGGTCGTCTTCGTCCGCAACGCGACCGAGGCGATCAACCTGGTCGCGCGAGCCTGGGGCGCCGCCAACGTCGGCGAAGGGGACCGGATCCTGCTGACCGAGATGGAGCACCACTCCAACATCGTCCCCTGGCAGCAGCTCGCCGAGTCGACCGGCGCCGAGATCGACTGGGCGCCGGTGACCGACGAGGGTCTGCTCGACCTCGATGCCCTCGAGGCGCTGCTCGAGCTGGGCCCGAGGATCGTCGCCGTCGCCCATGTCTCCAACGTCCTCGGGACCGAGAACCCAGTTGCCGAGATCACCCGCCTTGCCCACGACGCCGGTGCCCTGGTGCTCGTCGACGGCGCCCAGGCGGCGCCGAAGCTGCCCCTCGACATGGGCGCGCTCGGTGCCGACTTCTACGCCCTCACCGGCCACAAGCTCTACGGCCCCACCGGCATCGGCGCCCTCTGGGGCAGGCTCGACCTGCTGGATCAGATGCCGCCGTTCCTCGGCGGCGGCTCGATGATCCGCAAGGTGACGAAGACGGGGACGACTTTCGCCGACCCGCCCGCGCGCTTCGAGGCCGGCACCCCGGCGATCGCCCAGGCAATCGGGATGGCGGCCGCGATGCGCTGGCTCGACGCCCTCGGGATGGAGGTGGTTCTGGCGCATGAGCGCGAGATCACCGACTACGCGCTGCAGCGGGTCGCCGAGGTTCCTGGGCTGCGCGTCTTCGGCCCCCCCCGCTCCGCCGAGCGGGTCGGTCCGGTCTCCTTCGAGATCGAGGGAATCCACCCCCACGACGTATCCGAGATCCTCGACCGCCACGGAATCGCCGTCCGCGCCGGCCACCACTGCGCGCAGCCGCTGATGGAGCGGCTCGGAGTGCCCGCCACGACCCGTGCCAGCTTCGCCGTCCACACCGCGCCGGACGAGATCGACCGCCTGGTCGAGGGCCTCGACGAGGCCCGCCGCGTCTTCGAGCTCTAGCGCGATCCGCGCCGTCCGCACCCAGTGCCGTCCGCACCCCCGACGTCGTCCGCGCCCGTGCGCGGTCGGCACCCCGGCGCCGCCCGCACCCCGGCGCGATCCGCATCCCCGGCGCAATCCGCACCCCCGGAGCCGTCCGCGAGAGTGATATCCACCATCACAATGATGGTCAATTGAAGTTTCGCGGGCGCGGTCGGGGGGCTGGGGTCCCGTTGCGGGGTTCGTCAGTCGACTACGGCTAGGCGGGAGCGGTCCGCCTTGCAGGTGATGCCGAGCGAGGCGCTTCCGTAGCGGGGCGCCCGCGAGTAGTAGGCGCCGGAGATCAGGTTGACCTTGACGCTCCACCTGCCGTTGTCCTCGCTGCGGTCGGAGCCGAGCAGCTTGTCCTTGCCGGGGCGCTCGCGGAAGACCCTGACCGGGCGATTGGCGATGCAGAAGGGGTTGGCCGAGTGGATCTTGCCGTGAAAGGCGGGGAACTTCTTGCTCATGTAGAGGCTGGTGCCGTAGGTCTTGCCGGCTTTCATAGTGCCGGCGCCGGCCGCGGCGGTGAACAGGCCGACCGCCACCAGGACCGCAACTGCCGCGGGTCCGACCCGGGTGCGTACCCTTGAACCCATGGACGAACTCTACCGCGACCAGATCCTCGAGCACTACAAGCGCCCTCACAACTTCGGCCGCCTCGAGCACCCCGACCTCGAGTTCGAAGACACCAACCCCTTCTGCGGCGACGAGCAGCACCTGACGATCCGCCTCGACCCCGACGGACGGGTCGCCGAGGTCGCCTTCGACGGAAAGGGCTGCGCGATATCGACCGCGGCGACCTCGCTGCTCACCGACGAGCTCGCCGGGATGAGCCGTGAGGAGATCCTGCGGCTGCCGAAGGACTTCGTCCTCGAGCTTCTCGGGATCGACATCTCGGCAACGCGGATGAAGTGCGCGCTGCTCGGTCTGAAGGTCGCCAAGGGAGCCAGCCTCGGCAAGGCGGCCGACTGGGAGGACGAGGGCGAGATCGGCGACCCGGCCGAGGCATCGCTGGATTCCTCCCAGGCTTCTCAGGCCGGCTCGTAGCCGGGCAGCGTGAACGCCACCCTGGCCCCGCCAAGCGACGATTCCGAGGCCGTGATCTGACCGCCGTGGGCCTCGACGATCGCGCGAGCGATCGCCAGCCCGAGCCCGCTGCCGCCCGAGTCGCGCGAGCGTGACGCGTCTGCGCGGTGGAAGCGGTCGAAGATCAGCTCGCGCTCCCCGGCCGGGATGCCCGGGCCGTCGTCCTCCACCGCAACCTCGAGGCGATCCCCGAGCCCACGGGCGATGATCCGGACACGGCCCTGCGCGCCGGCATGCTCGGTCGCATTGGCGAGCAGGTTGCGGATGACCTGTGCGATCCGGTCCTGGTCGGCCCGGATCGTTCCGCTCGCAGCCTCGGCCAGCTCGACCCCAGGGCCGGCCACCGTCACCAGTTCCTCCAGCAGCGGGCCGACCTCGAAGCTCTCGCTGGTCATCCCGCCCCACTCGTCGATCCGCGCAAGGGCAAGGAGATCGTCGACGAGGCGGGTCATGCGGTCGACCTCGCGCCTCACCGTGCGCTCGGTCGCCCGCACGCGCTCGGAGCTGGGATCGGGGTCGAGGGCGAGCACCTCCAGCTGGCCGCGAATCGCGGTCAGCGGCGTGCGCAGCTCGTGTGAGGCGTCGGAGACGAAGCCGCGCTGGCGTGAGAAGGCATCTTCGAGCCGGTCGAGCATGTGGTCGAATGACTCGGCCAGCGCGCGAACCTCGTCATTGGCTCCCTCGGCGCCGATCCGGTGGTCGAGCTCGCCGGCGTCGACCTCGGCCGCGACCCGTGCCATCCGTCGCAGCGGAGCGGCGGTGCGGGCCGCGAGCAGGTATCCGGCGGCGATCGCCGCCAGCAGGGTCAGCGCCCCGATCAGCGCGAACGCCCGGGAGATCTCGGACTGCGCCCTCTCGACCGATTCGAGCGGCTCACCCGCCCGGATCACGGCCCGCAACCCGCCTTCGGGGCCGGGCAGCGCCCTGGTCAGAACGCGGACCTCGCCGGCGTCGATCAACTCGACGTCGGAGTACCCGTCGGGGGCCGAGCGCAGCTTCGCCGCCTGCGCGACCTCCTCGCGCCGGGCTCCGCCGGACTCATCGGCCTCAGGGCCTCGGTAGACCAGCTCCGGCTGATTCGTGACCGTGGCGGCCCCCGGGATCGTGACCAGAATCAGGCTCGCCGAGGAGCCGAAGGTCTGAGTCCGCAGATAGGCGCGCGCCGCGGCCGAGGTCGCCGCCGGTCCGGACGGGATCGCCGCTAGCCTGGCGGCGACGCCGTCCACCCCCCTTGCGAGGTCCCGGTCTATCTGGGCGCGGAGCTCGGATCCGGTGGCGCGATAGACGGCGACGTAGGTGACCGCAAGCGCGACCGCCAAGATCACCGCGATCGACGCCGCGAGCCGGCCGCGAAGCCCGAGGTGCAGCCTCCCCGGGGGGCTCAACGAACCCCGAAGCGATAGCCCACCGAGCGGATCGTCTCAATCGGCACCTCCCCGCCCCCGGCGGCGAGGCGGCGGCGCAGGTAGCCGATGTAGACCTGGACGACGTTGGTGCCCGGATCGTGGTCATATCCCCAGACCGCCGAGAGGATCCTCTGGCGCGGCAGCACCTCGCCCTGGTGTCGCATCAGGTACGCGAGGAGGTCGAACTCCTTCTTCGAGAGATGGATCGACTCTCCCCCGCGCTCGGCGGTGCGGCGGATCAGGTCGAGCTCGACTCCCGAGCCCTGCAGCCTGGTCGGCTCGTCGCCGTCCGGGCGACGCAGGTGGGCTCGTACCCGCGCGGCAAGCTCCTCGAAAGAGAAGGGCTTGGTCACGTAGTCCGTGGCACCGCGGTCGAGCCCCTCGACCCGGTCTTCCACCTCCGCCCGAGCGGTGAGCAGGATCACCGGCAGCCCCGGGTCGGCGTGGCGGATTGCCTCGAGGACATCGAGGCCGTCGCGGCCCGGAAGCATCCGGTCGAGAATGACCAGGTCGGAGCCGCCGTCGAGCGCGAGCCGCTCGCCGTCAACCCCGTCAGCCGCCATCCGCACGGCGTATCCCTCGGCCTCGAGGCCGCGAGATATGAAATCCGCAATCGCGGACTCGTCCTCGACGATCAGAACCCGCACCCCGTCGATGCTAGAGCCCAGCCGGCAGGGCTCGGCCACCGCCGGCGGACGGTAAGAGGACTCTCACCCAATCCTTAGCAACCCCTTCTGTGCCTGCGCGAGCCTGTCCGGCATGGATCAGGTGCGGCGCGACGCCGCGATCAGAAAACTCGAGCGAGCCCGGGAGCGGGCCGGGCGGGCTCGGGTCCGGGCGATCGTCCTGCCGATCGCCATGTTCGGCGTCGTCTGGGCCGCCGTATTCGCCCAGATGGCGACCGGGAACGACCCGGCCCTGAGCACTGCAAGCGGGCCCGCGAGCGCCGGCCGCACGACGGCAGCTGCAAGCGGAGCCGGCTCAGCAACTCCTCCGAAGCCTCAACAGCAGGCCACGGTCCTCGCCTACGACCCGGTGAGCGGGACCATCGTCCGCGTTCCAGCCTCCTCGGCGGTCGCGGCGCCTGCCCCGGCCCCGGCGCCGACCCCGGCGCCGGCCCCCGTGACCACCTCGCAGTCGTGACCCCCTCCGAGGCGAGCGAGAGCTTCCAGTGCTTCGGAGGCGACGCGGCCGTGATCGTCGGCGGAGGACCCGAACCCGGCGCGGCCGTGGAGCAGTCTCGCGAGCGCATGCTCGAAGCCCATAGGAGGCTCTCGCGATTCCTTCCCGAGAGCGAGCTCTCGCGCCTCAACCGCAACCCCGCCCGCACCGTCGCCGCGAGCCCGCTGATGGTCCGCTTCGTCGCCGCGGCGAGGGAGGCGGGAGCCCGCAGCGGAGGGCTGGTCGACCCGACCCTGCTGGCCCCGATCGAGGAGGCCGGCTACCGCGATTCGATCAAGGACAGCGCCGGCTCGGTGCCGCTGCGCGAGGCGCTCGCCGATGCCCCGCCCCGCCATCCGGCCACCCCGCGGGCCGCAAGGGACTGGAGCCTGCTGGAGGCCGACCCAGAGGCGGGCACCGTCACCAGGCCCCCGGGCGTGGGGCTCGACAGCGGCGGGGTCGCCAAGGGCCTCGTCGCCGACCTGATCGCATCCGGTCTGGGGGACCGGCCGCAGTTCGTCGTCGACTGCTGCGGAGACCTGCGCCTCGGTGGAACCGCGGGCGCCGTGCGCAGCGTGCTCGTCGAGGGGCCGTTCGGCGAGGGAACAGTCTCCGAGCTGCGGCTCTCGGGTGGCGCGGTCGCAACCAGCGGCATCGGGCGGCGCGCCTGGCGCGGCCCCGGCGGCAGCCCCGCCCACCATCTGCTCGACCCCGCAACCGGCCTGCCGGCATTCACCGGCCTGGCCCAGGTCACGGCGATCGCGCCGAGCGCCCGGGTGGCCGAGGTGCTGGCGAAGATGGCACTCCTCAGCGGCCCGGAGAGAGCCGCCTCCGAGCTTCCGTTCGGGGGCGTACTCGTTCACGACGACGGCTCCGTCGAGCGGCTGGGGGCCCAGGTCCACCTTCCGGGCGCGACGCTGGAGCCGGTCGCTTGATCGTCACCCACCACCTCTTCTGGATCACCAGCAGGGCCGCCGGCACGGCGGCGCTGGCCAGCGCCAGCGTCTCGGTGGCGGTCGGCCTGCTGATCTCGCGGCGGCCGGGAACCGACCGAATGCCCCTGAAGGCGGCGCACGAGACCCTCTCGCTGGCGACCCTCGTCCTGATCGCGATCCACGGAGTCACCCTGCTCGGAGACTCCTATCTCAATCCTGGCCCCGCGGGGATCACGGTGCCGTTCGTGATGGCCTATCGGCCGATCTGGACCACCCTCGGCATCTTCTCCGGCTACGGCCTCGCCGCGCTCGGGCTCTCCTACTACGCGCGGGGGCGGATCGGCGCCGGCCGCTGGAAGCGGCTGCACCGCTTCACCGCGCTCTTCTGGGTCCTCGGCGTCGCCCACTCCGTCGGCGCCGGCACCGACGCCGGCCAGCCCTGGTTCCTGGTCTCGATGGGCTGTGTGGTCCTGCCGGCCGCGGTCCTGCTCGCGGGGCGCCTCGCCCGCAGCGGCTCCGGGCTCGGCCGCCCGGCCGCGCGTCCGCCCGTCCGCGAGGCCGGCTGAGCGTCATCCGGCGCCGGGGCGGAGCCTGATCCAGCGCTGGCGGAGCCTGATCCAGCGCCGGGGCGCAGCTCAGCCGGCGCTGGGGCTTAGTGCGATCACCGAGAAGAAGGCGCCCTGAGGGTCGCTGAGCGTGGCAAAGCGGCCCGCGGGAATTTCGACGGGACCGAAGGCGAGCTCGCCGCCGAGCTCCTTTGCGCTCTCGACGGTCGCGTCGCAGTCGGCGACGGCGAAGTAGACCATCCAGTGGGGCGGGACCTCGTCTGGGACGCGGCCGCGCATGTCGAGCATGCCGCCGATCAGGGCGTCGCCCGCCCTGTGCAACTCCGTATAGGTCATCCCCTCCCCCATCTCGACGTCTTTGCCCGACCAGCCGAAGGCGGCGGCGTAGAACTCCTTGGAGCCGTCGGGGTCGCGGGTGTTGAGTTCGTTCCAGGTGACCGAGACCGGCTCGTTGACGAGCCCGGCGCCGACGAAAGTGCCCGGCTGCCAGACCCCGAATACGGCGCCACTCGGGTCCGCAAAAACCGCCATGCGGCCGAGGTCCAAAACGTCCATCGGTTCCGCCAGCACGGTTCCGCCGGCCCCCTTGACCGCGGCGGCGGTCGCATCTGCGTCCTCGACGGCGACGTAGGTGGACCAGGCCGGAGGCTGGCCCTCCTGCATCAGCGGCATCATTCCCGCGGTCGGCTTGTCGCCCTGCATCGCCATCCGGTAGCCACCGGTCTGCTCAGAGTTGGGGCCCTCCGGAATCGACCAGCCGAACAGAGCCTCATAGAAGGCCGCCGAGGCCCCGATGTCGGGAGTCCCCAGATCGACCCACGAGGGCGTGCCGGGCTCGTAGCTGGTCATCTCGGTCATCGGGCGATCTCCTCTTTGTCGGGCGTATCCGGGCCTCTGACTCTCTCATGCCAACTGCGATCTTTGTCAAGCCCCCCTTACGCGACCACACCCCATCGGGCTCAACCGCTAAAATCCGACTCCGGAACTAGGTTTTACGTGACGACGAGCACTACCGAAGAGGGACCAGCCGAGATGAGCCCGAAGATTGATGTCTGCGCCGCGAGCGAGTTCGCGCCTGGGCAGATGCGCCTTGTCGAGGCCGGCGGACGAAAGATCGGCGTCTTCAACTGCGACGGCGACCTCTACGCGATCGAGGATCGCTGCTCGCACGACGACGGCCAGCTGGCCGAGGGCGAGTTCAACGCCGCCGAGTGCACGGTCGAGTGTCCCCGTCACGGATCCCTATTCGACCTGTCAACGGGCAGGCCGAAGACGCTCCCCGCCTATGCTCCGGTGCAGACGTTCCCGGTGGCCATCGAGAACGACACCATCACCCTGGAGGTCGACTAGCCCCATGGCAACACCCGAGGTCATCGCAGAGCAGCGCGAAGTCGCCGGCATCAACGCCGACTACAAGGAGAAGTTCGGCTTCCACGATCCCGAGACCGGGTACGCCTACAAGGCGCCGAAGGGGCTCTCTCGCGAGGTTGTCGAGTCGATCTCGGAGTACAAGCAGGAGCCGAAATGGATGCTTGACTTCCGCCTCAAGGCCTTCGAGCACTTCGAGCAGCGCCCGACCCCGAATTGGGGCGGTGACCTCGACCAGATCGACTTCGACGACATCCACTACTTCGTCCGCGCCTCGGACCGAAACAGCCGCGACTGGAGCGAGGTCCCCGAGGACATCAAGAACACCTTCGACCGCCTCGGCATCCCCGAGGCCGAGCGCAAGTTCCTCTCGGGCGTCGGCGCCCAGTATGAGTCCGAGGTCGTCTACCACCAGGTCAACGAGAAGCTCGAGGCCCAGGGCGTGATCTTCACCGACATGGACACGGCGCTGCGCGAGCACGAGGATCTCGTCCGCGAGTACTGGGCGACGATCATCCCGCCCAACGACAACAAGCTGGCGGCGCTCAACTCGGCCGTCTGGTCGGGCGGCTCCTTCGTCTACGTCCCCGCCGGGGTAAAGGTCGAGATGCCGCTGCAGGCCTACTTCCGCATCAACACCGAGAACATGGGCCAGTTCGAGCGGACGCTGATCATCGCCGAGGAGGGCTCAGACGTCCACTACATCGAGGGCTGCACGGCGCCCGTGTACTCGAGCGACTCGCTTCACTCCGCGGTCGTCGAGATCGTCGCCAAGCCGAGCGCGCGGGTCCGCTACACGACCGTGCAGAACTGGTCCCAAAACGTCTTCAACCTCGTCACCAAGCGGGCCGTCGCCCACGAGAAGGCGACGATGGAGTGGGTCGACTGCAACCTCGGATCGAAGCTGACGATGAAGTACCCCTCGATCTATCTGCTCGGCGAGGAGGCCCACGGCGAGATTCTCTCGATCGCCTTTGCCGGGGCGGGCCAGCACCAGGACGCGGGTGGCAAGATCATCCATGCCGCACCCCGCACCTCCTCCTCGATCTTCTCCAAGTCGATCTCAAAGGACGGCGGACGCAGCACCTACCGCGGCCTGCTCGAGGTCGCGGGCGGGGCGACCGGTGCCCGCTCGAAGGTCGTCTGCGACGCGCTCCTGCTCGATGAGGACTCGCGCTCGGACACCTACCCGACGATCCGCATCGACGAGAACGACGCCGACGTCGGCCACGAGGCGACCGTCTCGAAGATCGGCGATGAGCAGCTCTTCTACCTGCAGAGCCGCGGGCTCGACGAGGAGGAGGCCTCGAAGATGATCGTCAACGGCTTCATCGAGCCGGTGACCAAGGAGCTGCCGATGGAGTACGCGGTCGAGCTCAACCGGCTGATCGAGCTGCAGATGGAGGGCAGCATTGGTTAGCGCCGCCGCGACCGAACCCGCTTGGCTTCAGGAGAGGCGCCGCCGAGGCGCCTCTCTCTCCGATCAGCTGCCGCTGCCCGACTCGAAGGTCAAGGGGTGGGAGTTCACCGATCTGGCGGGGCTGGAGATCGATGGATACGAGGCCGCCGAAGCAGAGGTCAGCCAGAGGCCAGAGGCGTTGCCCGAGGGGGTTTCGGTGATCTCGCTGCGCGATGCTCTTGGGACTGACGATGATCTGCTCCACCAGCGGCTCGGGTCTCTGGTCGAGATCGAGGATCCGTTCGTCGCCCGAAATGACGCAGCATGGAGCGACGGGGTCCTGATCCACGTCGGAGCCGGCATCCGCGTCGAGGAGCCGATCGAGGTCGAGGTCAGCCTCTCCGAGCCCGGCACGGCGATCCACTGGCGGACGCTGATCGTGCTCGAGGACGGTGCAGAGGCCGAGGTCTCCGAGCTGCACTCCTCCCCCGGTGACGACGTCGACGCGATTCTGAACTCGGTCGTTGAGCTATCGGTCGGCGAGGGGGCCCGGCTCCGCTACATCAGCACCCAGGACATCTCCGAGTCGGCCTGGATCTTCTCCTCGCAGCGCGCCGAGGTCGGCCGCGACGGGGTCCTCGATTGGACCGCGCTGGGCTTCGGCTCGGCCAGGGGCAAGGTGCGGATGGAGACCAAGCTCGCCGGGCCCGGCTCCGAGGCTCGCGTCACCGGCGGCTACGCCGGCGGCCCCGGCCAGCACCTCGATTACGACACCACACAGGAGCACGCGGCGCCGAACACGACCTCCGACCTCGCCTTCCGCGGCGTTCTCGCCGCCCGCTCAACCGCGGTCTGGCGGGGGATGATCAAGGTCGACCCCGGCGCCCAGCAGACCGACGCCTTCCAGGAGAGCCGCAACCTGCTGCTCTCGACCGATGCCCACGCCGACGCGATCCCGGGCCTCGAGATCCTTGCCAACGACGTCCGCTGCACCCACGCCGCGGCGATCGCCCAGATCGACCGCGAGCAGCTCTTCTACCTGACCTCGCGCGGGCTCTCCCCGGCCGGGGCGAAGTCGCTGATCATCGAGGGCTTCCTCGAGTCCCTGGTAGAGCGCCTCCCCGAGGGGCCGACGCGCGACAGAGTCTCCGCGGCGCTCGCGCAGCGCCTCGCCGAGATCCTCAGCTAGCCGGCGCGAACCGCAAGGATCGCGGCCAAGAGGACCAGGCTGAGGGCCAGCGAGATCAACGATGCGCGCAGCGCGCCCTGCCTCCACTGCTGGGAGCCGCTGCTAGCGGTCTGCGGGCTTCTCTGACCTGGCACGCTCCTGACGCTCCTTCCGCCGCTCTGAGATCGTGGTCCTGATGATCGAGAAGACTACGATCGCGACCGGCGGCACGAAGAGGAGCCAGGTCCAGTGGCCGGCGTGGGCGAGCGGGAGGAGGAAGGCGGCGCTCATCCGTTGGCCGAGGAGAGCAGGTAGAGGCCGAAGCAGGTGAAGGAGACCATCACCGCCAGCATCCAGTACTGCGACCTCGCCGCCTGGCGGTAATCGCGCCAGTAGGTGATCGCCCGGTCGTGGGCGAGGGTGAGGCCGACGACGTGGCCGATGATGAGGGCGGCCACCTGCACGTACCAGATCGCGTTGGCGCTGACGACCCTGTAGTCGACGCCGCTCGACGCCGTCCCGAAGAGATCGGTCGTCGTCGTCCCCAGGGGGTCGGAGAGCAGATAGGTGAACTGCGCCTGCTCCTGAAAGACGAAGAGGCTGAAGTAGTGGGCGACGAGGTAGGCGAAGGCGATCGGTATGAGGACGTGGGCGAAGCCGGCGCGCAACTCGCGTGCGGGCGGGGCGCCGCGAACCGTACGCATCCCCTCGACCCCGACGAGGTAGACGAGGGCGACCCCGGCGATGCAGATCGCGAGGAAGATCGAGTCGGCCAGCCGCAGCGAGGTGGTGAGGTCGAGGCCGCGGTCGCTGAGCCAGTTGAAGGTGTCGAGCACCGGCTGCTTCAGCACCCCCTCCTGGGCGCCGTCGAAGCTCGTGGTTCCGATCGAGGCGACGACCATCGCCACCGAGCCGGGGATCGCCCCCGCCCACCGGGTCGCTGCCGAGAACGGCCGGCGGACTCCGAGCCGGCCCTGGCGCGCCTCGAAGACGCCGAGCTGGGAGAACATCCCGAAATAGACCGAGAAGACCTCGCCTCGCTCACACCACTCCTCGGTCCCGAAGACGGCCATCATCGCCAGCGTGTAGACCGTGTAGGCGATAGCCGCGACCGCGGCGACGTGGGGCGAGAGCCCCACCGCGACACCGCCGCTGGAGCCGTAGATGATCTCGAGCCAGACGACCGCGACGAGGCCCACCGCCGCGGGCCAGCGACCGAGCCGCTGCGGGTAGCGGGCGTGGGCGAAGCGCTGGCCTGCCAGCGCTTCGAAGGCGCCGCCGCCGGCCCTGCCGATCGCCCGCCAGGGGTTGAAGGGCCGGAAGACGTTGCCGAGGAAGACGCTGAACAGGGGGATGCCGAGCCAGGCGGTGACGTAGAAGAAGGTCAGCGCGAAGTTGCGGTCCGGCGCCTCGGTGCCACGCAGTCCCGAGTAGATCCCAACCCCGAGAAGGAAGACGCCGATCGCGCCACAGAGGACCTGTGCCGGCGCCCCGCAGAGGACCCGCGAGACCCCCGCCCCGAGGGGACGCCAGCCATCCTCCTCGAAGCGGGGGCGCCGCCAGCCGACCGAGAGCGCGAAGAAGGAGGCGATCAGGACGATCGACGCCCCCCAGGCGAACAACCAGGCCGGGACCGGCAGATCCTGCCTCGCGACGAGGGCGTGGGCCAGCGGCAGGGAGCTCACGGGTTGACCCGGATCTCCGCGATCTGCTCCTTACGACCCTCCAGCTCCGCCTCGAAGATCCCCTCGATGTCGGCCGGGAAGTCGAAGCTGACCGAACCGCCGGCCTCGACGTCCTTCATGACGTCGTAGCCGTGCACGTGGACCTCGTCACTGACGTCGGAGTCCACCTTGAACCGGATCTGCTCGCCCTGGGTGTAGTCGAGCTCCCTGACCCCGCCGACCGGCTTGCCGTTCTTGACAACGATCGTCTCGATCGCCGGCTTCGCCGCGTTGGTTGCGGTGGTGCCCGCCTGGTTGCCCGTGGCCGTGGTGCCCGTGGCCGTGGTCGTTGAGTCGCTGCTGCCGTCGCCGCCCTTGAGCGCGATGAAGAGGATGACTGCGGCGGCGATCAGAAGGACGCCGGCGCCCGCTCTTGCTTTGCTTGATCGCATTCTCGATCACTCCTTGGCTCGGGGCGCGGCCGGTTGGCCACGCCGATCAGGGCCACCGCCGAGTGACGGCGCCCGCCTCGTGTTGGGTTCAGGCGAGTGCCGGCGGAGGCCGGCGGGCGATGCCAAAGGCGAGGGGGGCTGCCGCCAGGGGCACCGCCCCGCGCGAGCGCGGCCGCGGCGGGTCAAGGGGCCTTCGGGCGGCCCTGCGGACCACGGCGGCGACGGCGATCGCCCTCTCGAGAACGACGACCCCGCGGTCGAGGAGCGCGCAGAGTGCGCCGACCACGAGCGCCAGAGGCAGCGCGAGCCAGCCGCCGCTGCCGAGGACGGCGGCGACACCGCCGGGGTGCCCCGCGGCGAGCATTCCCTCAAGCGCCTCCTGGCCGCAGTAGATCGCCGCGATCGCCACCGAGAAGCAGACGGAACGCCGCACCAGCGTGTCGGCGGCGCCGGGGCATCCCCGGCGCTCTGCGGCGCGACTGCGGCCGAGCGCCGCGCGCAGGAACCCGGCGGCGATCGCGGAGGCGGCGAAGCCGGCGAGAACCGGGAGTGCCCCCTGCATGTAGCCGTGGCCCTGGTGGGCCAGCTCCGACCCGGCGGCTTGGCCGTATCCGGCGAGAAAGCGGAGCTGATGCACGGCGAACGCCCCGAGGGCGATCAGCGCCGCAGTGCGGGCTTGCGATTCCGCTGAGGCTCGGCGCATTGACCGGATTCTACGTTTCGGGGCTCCCCGGGGCGGCCGAGGGAGGGCTCAGCGCCGCTTCAGGGCCCGCAGCATCGCCCGGCCGCGCGGGCTGCCGAGGCCGGTCAGGTCGTCGTAGCCGCGCCGGGTGCGCAGGACTCCGGCTGGGCCGACCGTGCGCAGCGAGGTCGTGATCCCGCCACCCTTGTTGACCCCGTTGGCGAAGCTGCGGCGGACCATCGCGATCTTCACCCGCGAGGGTTTGACGTCGTGCAGGGCGCGGCGGCCAAAGAGGCGGTAGAGGGCCGGGTTGGCGAATCCATGGTGGAAGCCCGCGCGCTGGTCGGCGAGCGCCATGAAGCCCGCCATCAGCGGCGAGGAGAGGCTTGTGCCCCCGAAGCGGGCCTCCGCGTAGGCGCGCTTTTTGTTCGGGAATGTCTGGGTCTGGCCGGTGACGAGACCGGTCGTCGGGTCGCCCAGCATCGAGATGTCGGGGGAGACGCGTCCGCGGCCTCCGTAGCGGGCGGCGAGGCCGCGGGGGACGACCCCGCGCTGGTAGCGCGGCTCGGCGAAGAAGCGGCTGGTGCCGCCGCCGGCGCCGTAGAGGAACTCTCCGGGCGGCTTCGGCGTCCACTTCTTCCCCGACTTGGTCGAGAGGTATGTGCCCCAGCCGAGCTCGAAGCGGTAATTGTTCAGCGGGCCCACCGCCAGGGTCGTGCCGCCGACGGAGATCACCCGCGGACTCGAGGCGGGGTAGTCGGGTGAGACGTAGCCGATCGTGTCGCGCTCGTCCCCGTTGTCGCCGGAGGAGAAGTAGATCCCGACCCCCTCCGCCATCGCCTCGGCGAAGATCTGCTCGTAGGCCTGAACGTCGACCCCGTACTCGCCGAGGCTCCCCCAGGAGTTGGTGACGATCCGCGCCGCGCGGTGGTCGACGACCCAGGCGAGTGACCGGGTCAGTCCCGGGCCAGGGTTCGGCGCCCCGACGTAGAGGATCCTGGCCCCGGGGGCGATCGTGTGGACGGCGTCGAAGTCGAGGGCCTCCTCCCCCCACCAGCCCTGGCGCAAATCGGCCGGGCAACCGACGTCGCAGCTTCCCCTGATGATCTTCTGGCGCATCCGGATCCGCGGCAGGTCATGACGGCGGCTGTAGATGTTGATGTCCTTGCGCATCGTCGGCGAGGCGAAGGCGTCGATGATCGCCACCGTCTCACCGCTGCCGTCGTTACCGTGGCGGATCGCCGGCCCGACGCCGTAGGCCCCCTCGATCTGCTTGGGAACGTAGCCGCAGGGCGAGTAGGGCTGCTTCTGCCCAAAGGCGAAGGGCGCGGCCTTGCGCTTCGGGAAGCTACGTCCCCAGAAGTTCGAGCACGGCTTGACGATGTTGCGAAACAGCGGCGGCGGGGGTACCCGGGCGGGCTCGGCCAGAGGCCGCTGGTAGCTGCCGTCGAGGCCGATCACCGCGGCGATCGGAAGCTCCGCGGGGACAGTGACCGCGTTCTCCGGAGCGCGCACCGCCCGGCCCTGGTGGCGATAGAGGCGAAGTGACGTGTCGAAGGCGCGCTCGGCCCGGCCCGCATCGGCGCTGGCGTCGATCAACATCCGGCTCGCGGAGACTCCGGTGACCTCGATCCCGCTGTCTGCAAGCCAGCGGCTCACCCGGGAGACCTGGCCGCGGGTCGGCGCGAAGCGGGCACGGAAGCGGCGCGGGGAGATGTAGTCGCCGTAGCGGGATCCGGCCGGATCCGAGACCGCCTGGCCGAGACGGTCGAGCGCGGCGCGGTGGCGCCAGCGCAGAACCACCGAGAAATCGATCCGTCCCCTGACCGCGCCGACCTGACCGTCGGCGGTCGCCCACGGCGGAACCGAGCCCGGGATCTCGGTCCGCGACGCCGCCGCGCCGTCGGCCCCTCCGGGAGCGCCCAGCACGACCGCGAGAAGAAGCCCCGTGGCCAGCACCGAGCCGAAGACTCCCCTGCCCGGTCCCGCGACGCGGGGTCTCACCTTCATGTCCACGGCAGACAACCTATTCGAAGGACCCACGGAATCAGCGTCTGATCCGGAGCGTGGCGATGGCGATGTCGGTGGCAGAGGCGACCACCGGGAACTGCCCGGGCTTGGTCGCGCGGAATGAGACGATCGCCGCCGAGTCGACCGTGTCGTCGATGCCGTAGCCGGGAATCGAGATCGCAACGGGCGCGTCGGTGCTGATTTTGAATCGCGCCTTCCCCCCGAGCGTGAAGTCGAACTGTGGCGGCCCCGACTCCGGCGGCGCCCCCCCGATCACTTCGACGACGGGAATCCCCGCGGCGGCGACCGATCCCTGCGCTCGCTGCTTGCCGCTCAGTGCTCTTCGCCGATCGGGGCTTCCGGCTTCCGGCTTCTGCCGCCCCGCCCCGGCGGCGCCGGAGATCCGCGGCGCGTCGATCGTCCCCTCGCTGCCGAGGAAGACGAAGGCAGTGACGATGCCGACGCCGAGGATGATCCCGAGGGCGATCCCGAGCACCCGGTCGAGGCCGCGGCCCCGTCCCCGGCCTGCGGACGGCGCTGGATCGGGCGGGGGTGCGCCGCCGGGCCCCGGTGGGCCGACCTGCATGGGCCGCTGAAAGGACCCCTCTGTCAAACCGGTGCCTAGATGCCGTCGAGCAGGCGCCAGTTGGCCTCATATGCCGCCTCGGCGACGGCGACCAGGTGGTCCTCGTCGGCCTCGTCGAGGTGGCGCTCGATCAGCGACCGCCCCTGGGCAGCGTGAGCGACGTCAGCGGTCTCATGGACCGTGAAGTACTCGTTGCCGCGGCCGTTGCCGATCCCGTAGTGCTCGGCCAGGCCCTCGCGCTTCGTCTTCGAGATCGCGGGCTGGCTGCTCTCGATCGCGTAGAGGCGGACGAGCTCACCGACGAAGCCGTCCTCGGCGGTCCAGGTCTCGACACACTCGAGCGTCTCCGGCGTCGGCTCGGCGCCGATCTCGCCGCCGACGGCTTCGACGAAACCGTCCCAGAGCTCCACGTGCTGAGCCTCCTCCTCCGCGTGGCGGCGAAGCTCGGCTCGCTCGGCCTCCGGGGCCGCATCCGCAGCCGCGGTGCTGAGGCGGGCGATCGCCGCAGTCGCGTGGCGGTACTGCCCTGAGTAGCGGGCGAGATCGTCACGGGTCAGCTCTCCTGCCGACCAGCGCTGATAGAACGGGTGCTCGAGGACATTCCACCTCGAACGGGCCTCTTCAATTCGGTCCCAGATACGGTCGCTCAAGACTCTCCTCCTCTTCGGTGCCGGCGAGATCTGCAGGATAGTGATTCGATCCGGTGATGCGACCCCCTCGTGCAGACATCGCCGCCCCCGAGTTGCCAGCCTCGCTCGAGTGGGTCGGAAACGCGCCCCCGACGATGGCCGCGCTGACCGCGGCGGGCCCGGTCCTGGTCCATTTCTTCGACTTCTCCCAGCTCAACAGCGTCCGCACGCTCCCCTACTTGATCGAGTGGCACCGCCGCTACGCGGACCTCGGCCTGGCGACGATCGGGGTGCAGGCGCCCCGCTTCGACTTCGGCGGCCGGCCCGAGGTGGTCGCCGCCGGCATCGAGCGCCTCGGCATCGTCTATCCGGTGGCCATCGACGCGACCCGCGAGCTATGGCTCGACTACGGCTGCGAGGGCTGGCCGAGCCTCTTCCTCTGGAGCCGGGGAGGGGTCCTCGGCTGGTTTCACTTCGGCGAGGGCGAGTACCGGGCCACCGAGGAGGCGATCCAGGAGGAGCTACGGGAGATCGACGCGCTCAGGGCAATGCCCGAGCCGATGACCCCGGTCCGCCCGGCCGACGCCCCCGGGGCGCTGGTGACAGCGCCGACGCCGGAGCTGATCCCGGCCGACGGGCGTCCGTGGACGACGGCGGACGGGCCCAGCTTCCGGGTCACCTACGAGGCGGCCGGCGCGGCGGCGACGCTCGAGGGAAGCGGCGAGATCACCCTCTCACTCGACGACGGCGAGGCCCGGACCGTGGCGGTCGAGGGCGCCGGCCTCTATCAGCTGGCGGCCCACGAGCGACACGGGGCGCACTCGCTCGAGATCGGGGTCTCGGACGGGGTCGCGGTCTGGGCGGTCAGCTTCGCCGCCGGCGTCGCCGAAACGGCTCCCTGAGGCCGCTCAGCGGGCGAGCGCGGCGAGCAGCAGGATCGAGGAGGCGGCGTAGTCGATCGCCGGCTCCGAGGTGACGTAGTCGTCGCGGCGATCCTCGTAGACGACATCGCTGTTGAAGGAACGCAGGGGGCCGGCTGGCCTCGAACCCCTGCCCCCGGACCTGGGCCAGCGGCGCCGGGCCGCCGACGACGGCGCCGCTGGGGAGGCCCTCCCCGAAGACCGAGGCCCAGGAGTGGATCCGGCGCGGCCGGTGCGGCCCGTAGCCCGCGACCAGGCTCGCGCCCCACGCGTTTCGGCCGAAGAGCCAGTCGCGGGCGCCGGCGGCGACCCTGCGGGCGCCGGGCAGCCCCGAGATCAGCGCGATCGCGCCGCCGGCGCCGTTGGCCGCCGTCGTCCCCCAGCTGATGTAGCCGGCCGGGCCGAGCGGGTCGGCGCGGGCGTAGGCGAAGCCCTGCCCGCCGCTGCGACGCAGGAAGGCGCAGGCGGCCCGGCGCTGTGAGGCGCTGCCAAGCGCGGGTGCGCCGAGCCTGCCGCAGATGTCGGCGGCGGCGAGCGGCGGCGACATTGCCGTAGCCGATCAGGTCGTCGGGCTCGGAGCCCCTGAGGTAGCGAAGAGCGTCGGCGAGATAGCCCGCGCCGCCGGTGGCCCGGTGAAGCGCGGCGGCGCCGGCGGCGAGCGAGTCCTTCCAGCCGGATCACGACGTAGAAGCCGCCGGCCGCCGGCAGTGCCGGGGTTGCGCGAGCGCTCTCCTCCCGGCCTCATACCATTCCTCGGCCTGGCTGATCAACGCGGCGCGCCCGGGGCCCGCCGGGGTCCGGTCGGCAGCCATCGCCAGCGCCTCGGCCGCCTTGCCGCCGATGTCGCCGCCGACCCCGCTGCCCCAGTGATAGGCGAGGCGGGTGCCGATTCCCGGGTCGGGAGAGGAGTCGTCGCCCGCGGGGTCGCGGAAGCCCCGGTCATGGTCGCGCCCGTCGCCGACCTGGGTGACGAAGAGGTCGGGCGCCGGATGTGCCTTCAGCAGCCATCGGATCCCGACATCGGCCTCGCGCCGCAGGGCGGCTCCGTCGGCCGGGTCGAGGCGGGCGGCCGCCTCGAGGGCGGCTGTCGCATAGGCGGCGTTCTGGGTGAAATGGATGGTGTCGCCGGCGTCCATCCATCCGCCGGTGAGGTCGATGTGCTCGCCTTTGCGGGCGCCACCCTTGACCACCGCGTCGTGGAGGTGGGCGGGGCCGTGAAGGAGCGCCGGCTCGGAGCCATCGCGGTTGGTTCGGAAGAAGCGCAGGATGAGGCCGATCTGCGGCCTCGAACCGCCGCGGCGCACGACCCAGGGGCGCGAGTGAATCCCGGCGGCGTGAACGCGGTAGCGGCCGGGCCGGTGGATGCGGCTGAGGTCGGCGCGGAAGCCGTGCCCCCAGGGGGCGGCCGAGCCGGGCGCCCGCTGCAGGGTGCCCCGCAGCACGGTCCCGCCGCGCCCGCTGACGGAGAAGCGCTCGCCAGCGAGGTTGGCGCCGGAGGCGACGATCGCCACCTTCGAGTCGCCGGGCGCGCTCGGCCCGCCGACCCGGATTGCGGCGGGGAGGGCAAGGGCGGCAGTAGTCGCGAAGACGGACTGCGCGCCCGCCAGGACGAGTGCTACCGCGAGCGCGGCCCTAGGCCCGGGCCGCGAGCTCGTCGCGGATCTCCTTCGGCAGCATGAAGCGGACGTTCTCATCAACGGTCCGTAGCTCCGACACATCCTCCGCTCCGCGCAGGCGGAAGGACTCGACCAGCCGCTCGACCAGCTCCTCGGGGGCGCTGGCCCCGGAGGTGATGCCGACCGTCTCGACGCCCTCGAGCCACTCCTCGCGAACCTGGGTGTGGTTGTCGATCAGGTGGGAGTCGGCGCCGTGCTCGCGGGCGACCTCGACCAGCCGGTTGCGAGTTGGAGGAGTTGGTCGAGCCGATCACCAGGACCAGCTCGCACTCGCGCGCCAGCTGCTTGACGGCGATCTGGCGGTTGGTGGTCGCGTAACAGATGTCGTCGCTCTTGGAGCTGACTATCGCCGGGAAGCGGCGGCGGAGGCGGGCGATGATCTCGGCCGTCTCGTCGACCGAGAGCGTCGTCTGGGTGATGAAGGCGACGCGGTTGGGATCCGGAACCTCGATCTCGTCGACCTCGTCGGCAGTCTGGACGAGGATGATGCTCTCGGGAGCCTCGCCGGTCGTTCCCTCGACCTCCTCGTGGCCCTGATGGCCGATCAGGATCATCGTGTAGCCCTGGGCTGCGAACTTTCGCGCCTCGACGTGGACCTTGGTCACCAGAGGACAGGTGGCGTCGATCGTCCGCAGCTTCCGCGCCGCGGCGTTCTCGTGAACCGCCGGGGCAACGCCGTGAGCCGAGAAGACGACCATCTCGCCCTCGGGGACCTCGGTCTCTTCCTCGACGAAGATCGCCCCGCGCTCGCTCAACTCCTCGACCACGTGCTTGTTGTGGACGATCTCCTTGCGCACGTAGATCGGGGCGCCGTGGATCTCGAGTGCTCTCTCCACCGTCTGCACGGCGCGATCGACTCCCGCGCAGTAACCGCGCGGGGCCGCGAGCAGAATCCTCCTGGGCCCCCCTGCGGGAGCGCCGTCAGCCGACGATCGCCATGCCTCGAAGGGTACCGGGGGAACGGAACCATTTAGGCTTGCGGACCGTGAAAGGAGGGGCCTGACAAGATGGAAACCCAGAGCCATATGGATCGGCTGAGCGCAGTCGATGCTTCGTTTCTCACCAACGAGACCGCCGCCGGCCACATGCACGTCGGTGCCGTGCTCGTCTTCGAGGGCCCGCCGCCGGCCTATGACGACCTCGTCGAGCATGTCCGCGGACGCCTCTCGCTGGTCCCCCGCTTCCGCCAGAAGCTGGCGATACCGCGATTCGAGGCCGGTCGCCCCTTCTGGGTCGACGACCCCAACTTCAACCTCACCTACCACGTCCGCCACACGGCGCTCCCCGAGCCCGGCAACGAGGACCAGCTGCTGAGGCTCACGGGCCGCGTCTTCTCGCAGCAGCTCGACCGCTCGAAACCCCTCTGGGAGCTGTGGCTGGTTCAGGGGCTCGACCGCAACCGCTTCGCCCTTCTCTCCAAGACCCATCACGCGATGGTCGACGGAGTCTCCGGGGTCGACATCTCGACCGTCCTCTTCGACGTCAAGCCGGTGCCCGAGCCGACCCCCGAGGACGACGGCTGGGTCCCTCGTCCCGAGCCCTCGACCGCCGACCTTCTCGGCAGGGGCCTCGCCGATGTCGCCGCGGCGCCGGTCAGGCTTGCCGGCCGGATCGCGGGAGTCGTCCAGCACCCCGAGGCGGCGGCGAAGCGGGCCGCCGCCGGGCTCGAGGGCCTCGGCGAGGTCGCCTGGGGGTTCGCCGACCCGGCGCCCGAGGTGCCGCTCAATGTCGCCATCGGCCCCCACCGCCGATATGTATGGGCGCGAGCGGAGCTGAAGACCTTCAAGCGGATCAAGGACGCGCTCGGGGGGACAATCAACGACGTCGTCCTCGCCGTCGTCGCCGGAGCGCTTCGCCGCTGGCTGCTCGAGCGCGGCGTCCGCACCGAGGGGCTCGAGCTGCGCGGGCTGGTGCCGGTCTCGATCAGAAGCGCCGACGAGCGCGGCCAGCTCGGCAACCGGATCGCGGCGATGCGGGCGCCGCTGCCGGTATACGTCGGGGACCCGGTTCGGCGATTGGAGATCGTGCGCGAGTCGATGGACGGCCTCAAGCAGTCGAGGCAGGCGCTCGGCGCCGAGGTGATCTCCCGCTTCAACGACTTCGCGCCGCCGACGCTGCTCGCCCAGGCTTCGAGGATCAACTTCTCGACCCGGCTCTTCAACCTGATCGTCACCAACGTGCCGGGGCCGCAGGTACCCCTGTATGTGCTCGGGCGCGAGCTGCAGGACGTCTTCCCGGTCGCCTTCCTGCCCGAGAATCACGCTCTCGCGATCGCGATCATGAGCTACAACGGCCGCATCAACTTCGGACTCCTCGCCGATTACGACTCGATGGAGGATGTCGAGCTGATATCCGAGGGGATCAGCGAGTCGCTGGCGGAGCTCACAGAGGCCGCCAGGGAACGCGAGCGATCGCAGAACAAGACCGAGAAAGTGGGGGCGAGATGAGCGAGGAGAACGAGATCAGGGATGAGACCGGACCGCCGATCAGCTTCCACCTGGAGCTGACCCCGGCGCAGATGAAGATCACCCACACGGCGCTGCGCTCGCTGCTCGACGATTTCGGCCACGAGGAGGCCGAGATCATCCAGATCGTCAACGAGGTGCTCGCCAAGCTCCCGGACGAGCACTCGATCCGCGCGATTGACCTGAGCGAAGACAACTGAGTTGAGCTTCTCGGTCCAGGTGGGGCTGCTGCTTGCGGCGGCGACCGCGCTCGCCTCGATCGTCAGCTTCCTCTACAAGCACCGCGGCGCCGTCCGCGCCCCCGAGGTCAACTTCCGCCGGCCCCTGCGCAGCACCTTCGCCCTCTTCGGATCAGGCTGGTACACGCTCGGGATCGCAATCGCGCTGTCTTCGTGGTTCCTCCATGTCGGGGCCCTCGCGCTCGCCCCGATCTCACTTGTGCAATCGGTGATCGCCGGGGGGCTGGTCCTGCTCACGGTGGTCGCCGATCGGGTCTTCGGCCTCACCGTGACCCGACGCGAATGGATCGGCGTCGCGTTCGCGGCCGCCGGCCTCGCCTTCCTCGCAGCAACGGTCGAGGGCAGCGGCGACAGCGCCCACGCCGGATACGAGCCGCTGACGATCGCCATCTACATCGCCGCCCTCTCCGTCGCCGGTCTGCTGCTTGCGGCCTTCGCCCGGGGCCGCGCCCACGCCGGGGTCCTGTTCGGCGCCTCTGCGGGCCTCATCTGGGCGGCTTCCGACGTCTCGATCAAGGGCTCGACCGGGCACATCTCCGAGCAGGGACTCGGGGTGGTCGTCGAGCCCCTCGCCCTCGTCATCCTGATCGCGTCGCTCGTCGGGCTCCTGATCTCGGCGAAGAGCCTTCAGATCGGCCCCGTTGTGGCGGTGATCGCGGTCACCAGCGTCGCCGCCAACGCCGCGACGATCGCCGCCGGCCCAATCGTCTTCGGTGACCCCATGCCCTCAACCGCCGCGGGCTTCGCCGCCCGGATCCTCGCCTTCGCCCTGGTGATCGGCGCCGCTGCCCTGACCCCGGCGCCGCTGCGGGCCGGCGAGATCGAGGAGGCCCTCGGCGTCGCCGCCGAGCTCGAGCCCGAACCCGCCGCCTAACCCCCCGCCCCGCTCGCGAGTGTTCAATCGACCATCAAAGTGATGGTCGATTGAAGTTTCGGCAGCGGCGTCAGGGGTGGAGCAGGCCGACGGCGTGCGGGAGGGCTTCGCGGATTCCCTCGCCGGCCTCGGCGATCGCCTTCGGGTTGCCGGGGAAGTTGACGATCAGGGTCGTGCCGCGCACTCCGGCGACCCCGCGGGAGACCATCCACAGCCGAGTGTGCTCGCGCGAGGCGGCGCGCATCGCCTCGGCGATCCCGGGCGCCTCGCGGTCGATCACCGCGCGTGTCGCCTCCGGGGTGACGTCGCGCGGGGCGAATCCGGTGCCTCCTGTGGTCAGGATCAGCTCGCAGACGGCGCCGTCGGCAAGGTGGCGAAGGCGCTCGGAGATCAGGCCCTGCTCGTCGGGGATCACCTCGCGCTCGGTCACCTCGAAGCCGAGCGAGGAGGCGAACTCGGCCAGTCGCGGACCGCTCTCGTCCTCGGCCCCGCCCTCTGCGCGGGAGTCGCTGACCGTGATCACGGCGGCTCTCATCACCGGGCGGGTGGCTGCTCGCGGCGCCAGTCGTGTCGGCCGCCGCTCTTCTCCAGCAGGGTGACGCTGCGAATCTCGACCCCCCGCTCGATGCCCTTGACCATGTCGTAGACGGTCAGCGCCGCGACCGCCGCCGCCGTCATCGCCTCCATCTCGACCCCGGTGCGCGAGACGGTCCGGGCTTCTGCTATCAGGACCACCTCGCCCGCGTCGACGTCGACCCGGCCCTCGACGTCGACGAAGGTCAGCGGCAGCGGGTGGGCGAGCGGGATCAGCTCGCCGGCGCGCTTCGCCGCCCCGATCCCCGCCAGCCGGGCGGTGCCGAGGACCTCGCCCTTGGGGCCGTCGCCGCGCTCGACCGCCTCGGCGGTCCGCGGCGACATCTTCATTCGGGCCTCGGCGACGGCGCGGCGCTCGCTCTCGGCCTTGCCCCCGACGTCGATCATCCGCGCCGAGCCGGACTCGTCGAGGTGGGTCAGGCGCTCCTCGCTCACGGCGCCGTCCCCTCGACCCAGCGGCCCTCCCCCGCCTCGACCTCCTTCTTCCAGATCGGCGCCTCGGCCTTGATCCGGTCGATCGCCTCGCGCGCCCCGGCGAAGGCCTCGGAGCGGTGCGCGGCGGAGACGGCGACGACGACGCTCGGCTCGCCGAGTGCGACCGCCCCGACCCGGTGCTCGGCCGCGGCGGCCTCCAGCCCGTGGCGCTCGACGCAGTCGCGGAGGATCTCCGCGATCCGCTCCTCGGCCATCTCGGCGTAGGCCTCGTACTCGAGTCGCTCGACGTCGCGAGTCGTGCCCTGGAAGGTGACGATCGCCCCCGCCCCGGGGCGCCCGACCGCCTCGCTGAGCGCGGCCGGCGAGAGCGGCTCGGCGCTGACGCGGACATGCGGCTCGGCGCCGCCGCTGACCGGAGGGATCAGCGCCAGCTCGTCGCCGGCCGAGAGCTCCTGACCGGGATCGGCGTACTCGCGGTTGACCGCGATCCGCACCGGGAAGCGCTCGAGCAGCTCGAGACCGGGCGTCTCCCGCAGGGCGAGCAGCGCGTCGGCGGCGGTCGCATCCTCGGCCAGGTCGATCTCGACCGTGTCGGTCCCAGCCCGCTCGCGCAGGATCGCGTAAAGGCGCACGCTCAGCCGCATCGTCATCGTCACCCGCCAATCCTAGATCCGCAGAGCAGCTCGACCTCGACCGTCTCCCCCGCGGCGACCCCGGCGCTCTGCGCCCCGATCATCGCCAGGGCGTCGGCGCCCAGCATCGAGGTCAGCACGTGCGAGCCCTGCGGGCCGGTCGTCCGCGCGAGGAGTCCGCGCGGGCCCGCGGTGAGGCTGCAACGGACGGCGTGCGCTCGTCCCGGCTTCTTCTCGTAGCCGGCCTCGAGCACCGCCCGTGCCCGCCGGGCCTCGGGGTCGAGGCCCTGCATCGCCAGCAGCGCCGGGCGGGCGAAGAGCGTGAACGTGACCATTGCCGATACCGGGTTGCCGGGCAGCCCGAACACCGGGCCTCCGCCGGGCGCGATCCCGAACCAGGTCGGTTTGCCCGGGCGCAGAGACACCCCCCAGAAGACCTCCTCGACGCCAAGCTCGGCAAGAGCCGGGCGGACGTGGTCGTGCTCACCGACCGAGACCCCACCGCAGACCACCGTGAGGTCCGCCTCCAGCGCCCGGCCAATGGCCTCGCGCGTCCTGCCAGGGTCATCGCCCGCGTGGCCGACCGACGCGACCTCGGCGCCGGCGTCGAGGACGAGCGCCGGGACCGCGTGGGCGTTCGAGTCGCGCACGGCCCCGGGTCGGATCGGCTCAGAGGGGCCGATCAGCTCATCCCCGGTGACGACGACACCGACCCGGGGAACGCGGAAGCAGGCGACCTCCGCGCGGGGAGCCGAGGCGATCACGCCGATCTCGGCGGCGCCGAGCAGGCGCCCGGGCTCGAGCAGGCGGCTGCCGGCCTCGATGTCCTCGCCGGCTCGGCGGATGTTGTTGGCGGGGGGCACCTCGGCTCGCACCTCGACCGCCCCGTCGGAGCGCGCGGTGTCCTCGACCCTGACCACGGCGTCGGCCCCGGGCGGGACCATCGCCCCGGTCGAGATCGCGATCGCCTCGCCGGGGCCCACCGTGGCCTCGGAGGGATGGCCGGCCCGGGACTCGCCGGTGAGCCGCAGCTCCACCGGGCTCGTCTCGGAAGCGCCCGCGGCGTCAGCTGCCCTGATCGCGTATCCGTCCATCGCCGAGTTGTCGAACCCGGGCACGTCCTCGCTGGCGAGGACCTCCTCGGCGAGGACACGGCCGCGCAATTCGGCCAGCGGGACCTCCTCGGCCTCCAGCGGCCTCGCCCGCTCGAGCACGAGCCGGCGGGCCTCGGCGATCTCGGTCAGCTCGGTCAGCTCGGGCACGCGACTGCGAGCGTAGCCCGATTGGCGTTGCTCGGATGTTCCGCGATCGGATCGGTGCCAGACTTCCGCGGATGGACGCCGCTGTCGCAGTTCTCGCCGGAGGCCGCTCGCGGCGGATGGGCAGCCCGAAGCCGGGAGTTCGGATCGCCGGGCACGCGATGATCTCCTACCCGATCGCCGCCGCCCAGGCGGCCGGCCTCGAGCGCTTCGTCGTCGCCAAGGCCGACTCGGAGCTGCCCGAGATCTACTGCCCGGTGATCACCGAGCCCGACGAGCCCCGCCACCCCCTCTGCGGCCTCGTCGCGGCGCTTCGCCACGAGCAGGGCCCGGTCCTCGCCCTCGCCTGCGACATGGTCTTCATCGACGAGAAGCTCCTCGCCTGGCTGGCGTCGCACCCGGCGAGCGCCGTGATCGAGGCCGACGGCCGGCTCCAGCCCCTGCTCGCGCGCTACGACTTCGCCGAGCTAGGGGCGCTCGAGGCCGCGCTCGAGCGCGGCGACTCGATGCACGACGCAGTTCGCTCGCTCGACCCCAAGGTCGTCCCCGAGTCCGACGTCGCCCGATTCGGGGACCCCCACCGCCTCTGCTTCAACGTCAACACCGCCGCCGATGTGGCCGAGGCGGAGAGCATCTTCGCGGCGCTGCGCGACTGAGGCGCCCACCGAGCGGGCAGATCCGTCGGATGCTTCGCCGGCTATTGCCCGCTCGGTGGCGTCCGTCTGCGAGGATCGCTTCGGTGAAGCGCTACAACCTCAACCGCGGCGAGCCCGCCTACGGCTCCGAGGACCCGCCCGGATACCGGGCCGGCATGGACCGCTTCGGCAAGCGGATCGGCGCGAGCAAGATCGGTGGATCCGTCTACGAGCTGCCGCCGGGCGAGAGCATCTGCCCCTACCACTACGAGTACCCGGAGGAGGAGTGGCTCGTGGTTCTCGGCGGAATCCCGACCCTTCGCCATCCCGACGGAAGCGACGACCTCGAGCCCGGCGATATCGTCTGCTTTCCCTCCGGACCCGAGGGGGCCCACAAGGTCACAAACAACAGCTCCGAGACGGCGAGGGTGCTGATGATCTCGACGATCAGCGAGCCCGCGATCGCCGTCTACCCCGACAGCGACAAGATCGGGGTCTACCCGGGCGGCGATCGCGACCAGGTCATGGTCCGACGCTCCAGCGACGTCCCCTATTACGACGGCGAGACCTAGAGACGGGAGCCCCCACCGGATCGAGTGGACGAAAGCCCCCGCATATTGGTGGTAATCGTCCACTGGACCCCGGGGCCGGTGGTGATCGTCCACTCGGCCGCGGGGGCCGGCGCCCGAGGGAGCTAGCCGGCGGGAGCGAGCCGTTCGTGCTCGCGCTGTGGCTGCGAGGCGGTCGCCACCGCCTCGACCCGGACCGGGATGCCGTTGAGGAATGCCATCCCCGCCAGCCGCTCGAGATCCTCGGGCTCCGAGGAGGCGAGCACGTTGACGTTCACACCGCCGGCCGCGTTGGCCGTGCGCCAGCCGCCACCCTCGTGACCCCATCCGTGCGGGACCGCGATCGCCCCCGGGGTGACCTCGTCGGTGAGGCGGGCGATCAGCTCGATCTCTCCCTGGGCCGAGGACACCCGGCAGATCGCGCCGTCCTCGATCCCCGCCGCGGCGGCGTCGTCGGGGTGGATCCGCGCCGCCTGCTCGCGGCCGCCGCGCATCAGCAGCGCCGCGTTGTGCATCCACGAGTTGTGGGAGCGAAGCTCGCGCAGCCCGATCAGGCGCATCGGGAAGTCCGGGTCGTGCCCGTTTCGTGCCTGCAGGCGCCCTGCCTCGGCCCGGATCTCGGCGACGTCGAGGTGAACCCTGCTGTCGCGGGTGCGAAGCTTGCCGCGCATGACGCCGGCGTGCAGGTGCTCGCCGAGGACTATCCCGTGCGGGTTCCTGCGCAGCTTGGCGAGGCTGAGACCGCCGCGGCGGAGCCCGAACAGATCACCCTTGGGACCGACCCTCAGCAGCAGGTCGACCAGGCGCTGCGGGGAGAGCCGGATCCCCACCCGCCCGAGCAGGCGTGCGATCCGCACGCTCGAGGGGACGATCCCGACGCGCCGCGAGATGTCCTCGATGATCTCCCACTCCTGGCGCGCCTCCCCCGCGGGCTCGACGACCGCGTCGGTCATGTTGATGTAGGGCTTCGTGAACAGCCCCAGGAACGGCAGCGGCAGGTCCTCGCGCTCATACATCGTCGTCGCCGGGAGGACGAAATCGGCGTGGCGGGCGGTCTCGCTGACGTAGAGGTCGATCGCGACGCAGAGGTCGAGCTCCTCGATCGCCGATTCGAGCTCCTCCCCGTTGGGCACCGAGAGCACCGGATTTCCGGCGGAGACGAAGAGCGCCCGCATCTGTCCCGGCCCCGGGGTGGTTATCTCCTTTGCCATCAGTGACGCGGGGAGGCTGCCGAGGACATCCGGGAGATCGCCGACCCGGGAGCGCACGCTGTCGTAGGTGGCGAGGCCGAGCCTTTGGGCGATGCCCTCGAAATCGATCGGAGGGTCGCCGAAGATGGCGCCGCCCTCGCGGTCGAGGTTGCCGGTGACGGCGTTGAGGGCGTCGAGGAGGAAGGAGACGAGTGTCCCGTTGCGCCCGAGGCAGGAGCCGGTGCGCCCATAGACGGCGGCGCGCCCGGCACTCGCCAGGTCGCGGGCGAGCCGGCGAGTGGTCGCAGCCTCGATTCCGGTCCTGCCCTCGGTCTCCTCGGGTGCATGGGCCGCGACCAGTCGCCGCAATCCCTCCGTTCCGGTCGCCTGGTGGCTGAGGGCGCCACCGTCCTCGAGGCCCTCGTCGAATATCACCTGCAGCATCGAGAGCAGCAGCCATGCGTCGGAATCGGGGGTTATCGGCAGGTGCTCGAAGGCTCGCGCGGTCTCCGAGCGCCGCGGATCGACGACGACGACCCGCCCGCCGCGGGCCGCGATCGCGTTGAGCTGGTCCTTGATCCGCGGCGCGCTCATGACGCTGCCGTGGGAAACCAGCGGGTTCGCCCCGACGACCAGGAGGAAGTCGGTCCGCTCGAGGTCCGGGATCGGAACCAGGAAGGGGGAGCCGTAGAGCATCTGGGAGGCGGCGAAGCGGTTGCTTACGTCCTGAGAGGACGCCGTGTAGTAGTGCTTGGAGCCGAGCGCGTCGGTGAAACCCTTCGACCACAGCGGGTGCGAGTAGGAAAAGGCGCCCGGGTTGCCCATGTACCAGCCGACCGAGGAGCCGCCGTGCTCGGCGCGAATCCGGCCGAGCCTGGCGCCGATCTCCTCGAGCGCGGCCTCCCAGCTGACCCGCTCGAACTCGCCCGAGGGGGTGCGGCGCAGCGGGTGCAGGACGCGGTCGGGGTCGTTCTGCACGTCGGTCATCGCGATCCCCTTGGGGCAGGCGAACCCGGCGGAGAGCGGGTGCTCGGCGTCGGGGCGGAGCTTTGTCAGGCGGCCGTTCTCGACCGTCGCGACCATCCCGCAGAGTGGCTCACAGACACGGCAGTAGGTGACCCTCTCCTTTGCGTCCGGCATCCGGACGATCCTAGCGCGGGTTTGGCCGCTCGGCCTGAATCGGGATGCCGCTCAGCCGGGCCTGCCGCCAAGGACCCTCGTCGCGGTTGCCTTCCAGGTTGCCGTGACGCTCGTCCCGGGCCGCAGTCCGAGGGCCTCGACAGATCGCAGCGTAACCTCGGCGATCAGCGGGTGGGGAACCGAGACCGCCACCCTGGCGCGGTTGCCGACGGCCGTGACCGAGCGGACCTCTCCGTCGATCCGGTTGAGAGCGGAATCGGCGCCGGCCCCCCCGGGCGGCTCGAGCGAGATCTCCCACGGGAAGACGCTGATCGCCACCGGGCCGGTGGCCTCGTCGATGCTGCGGACCGCCCCTCCGCCCTCAAGCGCAATCTCGGTCAGGCCGTCGGCCCCCCTCGAGGCCGCACCCCGGAGGACAACCGCTCCGGAGAAGTCCGCGACGAAGGCGGAGACGGGCCGGGCCGAGACCTCTGCCGCGGTGCCCCGCTGGACGACCGCGCCGCGGTCGAGAACGATGAGTCGGTCGCCGAGCAGGGCCGCCTCGTCGAAGGAGTGGGTGACGAGCACGACCGGGATCCCGAGACTCCAGAGCAGCTCGTCCAGCTCGCGCAGCGAGGCGGACCGCGTCTCCGGGTCGAGCGCTGCGAGCGGCTCGTCGAGCAGCAGCGCCTCGGGGTCGGACCCCAGCGCCCGCGCGAGCGCCACCCGCTGGCGCTCGCCGCCGGAGAGCGAGGCCGGAAGCTCCTCCGCCAGGCCGACGACCCCGAAGCGATCGAGCAGCTCAAGCGCTCCGCGGCGGCGCTCGGAGCGGGCGAGGCGCCTCATACCGTAGGCGACGTTCCGCCAGGCCGACATCCTGGGGAACAACGCGTAGTCCTGGAACAGGTATCCGCAGCGGCGCTCCTCGGGCGCGAGGTCGGCGCCGGATGCGGTGTCGAGCCAGGTCCGCTCGCCGATCGTTATGCGGCCAGCGGTGGGGAGCATCAGCCCCGCGAGGATCCGCATCACGGTGGTCTTGCCGGCCCCTGACGGGCCGACCAGGGCGAGGCGCTCCCCGGCGCCGACCTCGAGGCCGACGTCGAGTTCGAAGTCGCGCAGCTGCGCCCTGGCATCGAGCCGCAACGCGCTCACGGGGCCCGCTCCCCCATCACCGGCTCGCCGGCGAAGAGCTTGACCGAAAGCAGCAGCGCCCCGGCGAGCGCGATCAGCACTGCCGAGAGCGCCAGCGCCGAGGTGAAATCGGTGCCGAAACGGGCGAAGATCGCGAGCGGGGCGGTCTGGGTGACGCCGGGGAAGGAGCCGGCGAACATCAGCGTCGCACCGAACTCTCCGAGCGCGCGCCCCCAGGCGAGCGCCGTACCCGCCGCCAGCCCCGGGCGGGCGCTCGGGATCGCTACCGTGAGGAAGGTCCGCCCCGGACTGGCGCCGAGGGTCCGCGCGGCCTCGAGCCAGGAGGGGTCAAGCGACTCGAAGGCGGCAATCGCCTGGCGCATGTAGAAGGGGGCGGCGACGAAGGTGAGGGCGACGATGACTCCGGCGGTCTCGAAGACCAACTCGATCCCGGCGTCGCTGATCGCCCCGCCGAGGATCCCGTTGGGCCCGAATGCGGCGAGCAACGCGATGCCCGCCACGGCCGGTGGAATCACCAGCGGCAGCTCGATCAGGGTGATCGCGAGCGCCCGGCCGCGGAAGCGACGAGTTGCCAGCAGATAGGCGGCTGGGGTGCCGACGACGATGATGATCACGAGCGCCGCGACGGAGGTCTTCAGGCTCAGCCAGAGAGCTTGTCGGGCGCTCGGCTCCCCCAGACTCTCGATCAGCCGGCCCGGACCGGCGTTGGTGAATACGGCGATGATCGGGATCGTCAGGAACGCCAGCGCCAGCGCCAGTGCCGCCACTGTCAGCGCCCTGAAGGCGGCGCCGCGGCTCAAGGCGGAGGCAGGAAGCCGGCCTCGCGAAGCGCCTCCGCGCCGGCCCCTGGTGCGAACAAGCCGTTGACGAACTTCCTGGCAAGGGCGGGATTCGGCCCGCCCTCGACGATCGCGATCCCGTAGGCGACGTCGGGCTGAAGCGCAGCCGGGATCGGGATCGTCCGCAGCGCCGATCCGGCGGCCTGCGCGTCGGTTACGTAGACGAACCCGGCGTCGGCGGCGCCCTGGGTCAATTTGCCGACGACGGCGGCGACCTCGGGCTCCTCGGAGACGACATTGGCGAGGATCGCCTGGCGCTCGGCGGCCGGGAGGCGGCCCAGGACCTCGAGCGTGTAGGAGCCGACGGGCACGCTCCCGGCGCCGATCACGATCTTGGTCCCGGGTTTGGTGAGGTCGGAGATCGAGGAGATCCGGCTGCCCTTCGGGACGGCGATCGTCAGACGGTTTGAGGCGAAGACTCGCGGCCGGGTGACCAGGCCCTCGCGGTGTAGCCGCTGCGGGTACTCGGTGTCAGCAGCGGCGTAGACGTCCGGTCGCGCGCCGCTGCGGATTTGCGCGGCGAGCGCGTCGGAGCCGGCGAAGGACTGCCTGATGTCTGCGCCGGGGAAGGACTTCGCGTATTCGGTGAAGGCGTCCTCGAGGGAGGAGGCCGCCGAGATGACGAGGGTGCCGCCTTCGCCGGCTGGGCCCCCTGACCCGGTGGTCCCATCACCGCCGCCGCAGCCGGCGAGTGCGAGTGCGAGTGCGATCAGGATCGATGGCGCGGTGAGGCGCGATCGGCGCATCTCAGCGGCCCCGCTCGACCATCACCGAGGTCGCCTTCACCGTCGCCGTCGCCTCGACCCCCTCGGCGAGGCCCAGCTCCTCGACCGCGTCGCGGGTGATCGCCGCAGTAACCCGGTGCGGTCCCGCCTCGATCTCGACCAGCGCCATCACTCCGTCGACCTCGACCGAGCGGACCACCCCGGGGAAGCGGTTGCGGGCCGAGAACGTGTCGCCGGTGCTGTGGCGCGAGGGCGTTTCGCTGAGCCGCTCGACCTCGCTTGCCGGAACCCTTCTGCGATTGCGCTCGTCGCGGGTGGTCTGGAGCTTGCCGTCGCGGTCCCAGCGCCGCAGCGTGTCGGCGCTCACGCCCAGCGCCTTTGCCGCCTCCCCGATCGAGAGATCGCTCACTGCCTAAGCATTGCATAGGCACCCCACCCGGCCCCCGCGACGTGGGACCTTTCTGCCAGGACAATCCTGGCGAAAAGGTCCCACGTCCGCGGCGGGATAGGCAGATGCGAATCGTTCCCCGCCTGGATGCCCATTCGGTCTGAGGCTGAGAACAAGTGTTGCGTCCCGCGGTTAGGCTGCGTCCGGGGCGAGGAGACTCTCCTCGGCGCCAAATCGATCCCGACTGCAAGGAGGCAGGGAGATGTTCGCTCGAATGACCAGCAGGCTCAGCTACGCAAACGTGATCGCGACGATCGCGGTCTTCTTCGCGCTCGCCGGGGGAGCCTATGCCGGCGTGCACTTGGCGAAGAACAGCGTCGGCCCGAAGAACATCAAGAAGGGCGCGGTCAAGACGAAGCAGCTGGCCAATGGGGCCGTCACCGCGGCCAAGGTCAAGGGGGACTCGCTGACGGGCGCCCAGATCAAGGAGTCGAGCCTGGGGATCGTCCCGAACTCCAAGACGGTCGGCGGCAACGCGGTCAAGCAGATCCACTATCGCGTCGCCTCGGGAACGCCGACGCAGACGCTCTTCTCGCTCGGGGGCCTGACAGTCACGGCCAGCTGCCCGGCCGCGCAGACCGAGGTCACCCTCGACGCAACGACGGATACGGACGGCAGCATCATCGGCATCAGCGTCGTCGAGGGCGTCGATGACGTCTTCGATGCGGGCGAGCACCTGATCGCGCCGCTCGATGACTACGAGGGAACGATCAGCTACGGGCGAGGCGCGAGCGGCACCCCCGTCGTCACGGCGAACTTCCTCGCCAACCGACACGGCACGAACGAGTGCGCCGTCGTCGGGACGGTGATCTCCGGCTAACCCCCACGGCGCGGGCCGAGACTGACGTTTTGGCTCAAATACGGCCGTTTCGTAAGGCTCGGCGGGGGTTGGTGGTGGGGAGTGCGCAGGCACTCGGTGCTTGCGCACTCCGCCTCCGTAGCGGGACCGAGGCGCTGCCACCAGGCCCCCAAGGCCTCTGGGAGCGTCCGCGGATGGCTTCTCAGGCGCTTACAACGTGCTGGGGCGGGACAGCTAACCGCCGATCGCGCTCATCGTCCGCGGCGGCTGGCGGAAGCCGGGCTCGCCGACGTGGTGCTTTAGCTCCTTGCGCCAGACGGCGTCGCGGATCAGTTGCTCGAGCTCGGCGTCGCCCGCGCCCTCGCGCAGGGGGCCGCGCAGGTCGGTCTCGTGCAGTGAGAAGAGGCAGGTGCGGAGCTTTCCCTCGGCGGTCAGCCGGATCCGGTTGCAGTCTGCGCAGAAGGGCTCCGAGACCGGGTTGATGAAGCCGATCTCCCCCTCGCCCGTCGGCGAAGCGGAAGACGCGGGCGGTCGCCGAGGGCTCGCGCGGGCGCTCCTCGAGCGGGTGGACCGCCTCGATGATCGCCCGCAACTCCTCACCGGTGAGGACCGAGTCCGGGGTCCAGGCGTGGTCGCCGTCGAGCGGCATGAACTCGATGAAGCGGACCTGGAAGGTGCTCGAGCGGGCGAACTCGGCGAAGCGGATCGCCTCGTCCTCGGTGAATCCGCGCATCGCCACGGCGTTGACCTTGACCGGGCCCACCTCGGGGAAGGCGGCGATCGCGTCGAGGCCGCGCATCACCTGATCGAGGGAGTCGCGGCGGGTGATCTGGAAGAAGCGGTCGCGCGCGAGCGAGTCGATCGAGACGTTGACCCGGCCGATGCCGGCGTCGACCAGGGCCGCGGCGTCGCGCTCGAGCAGGTAGCCGTTGGTGGTCAGCGCAAGATCCTCGAGCCCCTCGATCGGCGCCAGCATCGCGACCAGGCGCGGGAAGTCGCGGCGCACCAGCGGCTCGCCACCGGTCAGGCGGACGTCGGTGATCCCGAGATCGGCGAAGAGACGGACCAATCGCTCGATCTCCTCGAAGCTGAGTATCTCCGAGCGCTCGAGCCAGGGGAGACCGTCGGCCGGCATGCAGTACTGGCAGCGGAAATTGCAGCGGTCGGTCACCGAGACCCTGAGGTCTGAGATGCGGCGCCCATGGCCGTCGGTCAGGGGCTCTGCTGGCACGCCACACATGTTGGCGCATCGAGTGGCGGGCCGCCCCGCGGGCCGGGCGCGGCCTCCGCGCGGCGACGCCGCTCGCCCTACCCCAGCTCCGCCGAAGCGGCGGCGGGCTCGGGCTCCGCTTCGAGCAGACCGAGCCTCCCTGCCAGCCTGGCCGCCGGCAGCGCCTGCAACAACAGGGTGAGGATGATCGCCAGGCCGACGACGCTGGCGTAGAGATTGATGTGGGGGACGCCGAGGCCGGCGAGGACGCCGACGAGGGCAGCGGGTACGACGCCGGTCTCCCTTGTCCAACAGAGAAACGCCACCTCACGCCGGGTCCACCCCCCTCCCCGGTCCGGCAGGATGCACGCGAAGACTGTCAGCGGCCGCGCCAGCAGCATCAGGGCAGCGACGACCGCAAGCGCCGGCAGCAGGTTGCGGCCGAGCTCCTCGAAGGGAATGTTGGCGCCGAGGACGATGAAGACGAAGAAGGTGACGAGATCGGCGAGGTTGAAGGCGAACTGGCGCATCTCCTGCTCGTGCGAGGAGTGCATCGTCGCCAGGCCGAGCTCCTCCATGTTGCCGACGATCAGCCCGGCGAGGAAGGAGCCGAGGTAGCCGCTGCCCCCGGCCGAATCAAGGGAGAAGTAACTGATCGTGACCACGGTCAGAACCGCGGCCGCCGAGGACTCGCGCCAGATCCCCGTGCGCCGGCTCGAGATCGTCGCCACGAGCAGCACCCCGGCGACGATGCCGATCACGGTGCTGATCACGAGGTCGCGAACGAACTCCTCGGCGGGCTTGGCGATCGAGCCGTCGCCGCTGAGCAGAACCCCGGCGAAGGTGAGCGCGAGCACCGCTCCGGTGGGGTCGTTGAAGGCCGATTCGGCGACCACCGTCTGCGCCACCTTCGGCCGCAGGCGGGAACGGACGAACAGGGGGATCAGGATCGCTGGATCCGTCGGCGAGAGCACCGCTCCCATCAGCAGCGCGGCGGTCCACGGCAGATCGAAGGCGAAATGAGCGACCGTCCCGGTGACAGCCGTCGTCAGAAGGACTCCCGGGATAACCAGCATCCCGAGACCCACCCAGACGCGGCGGAGAACCCGGAGCGAGAGATTGAGCCCGCCGTAGAAGAGGATCAGCGAGACCCCGAGGGTGAACAACAGCTGGGCGCCGATCGAATCCAGCGGAACGTCGACCACGTCGAGGAGCGAGGGTCCAAGCAGCGCGCCGAAGGCGACGAGGACGAGCATCTCGGGCACCCGCATGAGGCTGGCGACGAAGCGCGCCGCCAGCGCCGCGCTGAGCAGCAGGCTCAGCGTCAGGAGGACGTCGCGGGTCACGTGGTCTCGTCGGTGCTCTGCGTGCCAGGCGATCGCTCCCTTGCGCGCTCTCCCTCGAGGGCCATGCGAGCGACGTCGTTAGCGGTCACCAGCAGCAGGACGATCACCAGCGCGGCCCCGAGCGCGACCGCTATCAAGCGCTTTCTCGCGTCGTCACGGGCGTTGTCGGCGGACTCGCGGGCAGCCTCCGCCCGGCGCGTCTCGAGCGCGGCCAGACGCTCTGCGCTCGTCGCCATCGCACGGAAGCGCACGATCTCCGGTCCCAGAAAGATCCTCCTCGTCTCCTCGCGGTGCCCCGACTGCAGCCGGTCCCAGGCAACAGCGTCGAGCCGCATGAAGCTGTCGAACTCGCCCTCGAGGCGGCGCAGCAGAGCAAGCTCACCCGGGTCGGTGAGTGTGCGCTCCGCGGTTCGCAGGTCACGTCTCAGCCCGGCCACCGAGCGGACGAAGATCGGGCGCGAGCGGCCGTTGTCGTAGCCATAGGCGGTCTGCCAGCCGTTGACGTCGGTGACCCCGAACTTGAGCTCGCGAGCGATCGACTCGTTGGCGGCCCGCTGGCTGGCCTCGTCAAAGCGGTCCCCCATCTCCGACATCCCGTTCAGAGCCACCGCCGCCGTCGCCAGCGGCCCGAGGATCGTCAGCACGATCGCCGCGTAGAGCTTCGCCCTGATGCTCACGGGCAGGCCCTCCCGCTGCCCGGCCTGATCGCCCGGCCGCTTGGCCCACTCCACCGGCCGCCGCGTGGCCGATAGCGCCGGGTGTTCGTCGTCGGACTAGGATGGCAGCGAAGATGGTCCTCTTCATCCTCACCAAGCACACCCCCCCAATCCTCATGGTGACCCTGCTGGTGATGGCCTATCTGACGGGCTACGAGCTCTCGAAGGAGAAGGACCTGCCGTTTCTGATCAAGGCCTGGTGGGTGCTGTTCGTGTTCATGTTCAACGTCGTCGGGTTCGGGGTCTTCTGGATCTGGCTGGCGGTCAAGCGCCGTCGCAGCCACGCCTAGCGCCATCAACGGCCTACTCCTCCCCGGCCCGCAGTTCGTGCAGGCGGACGAGTTTCAGAGCGAGCTCGAGTGAGAGCAGGTCCTCGCGGTCGAGGTTGAGGTCGGCGACCCGCTCGATCCGCTCGAGGCGCTGCCGCACGGTGTTGGGATGGACGTAGAGGGCGCGGGCGCTCGCGGTGACGCTGCCGCGATCGGCGAGGTACTGCTCGAGCGTCTCGACCAGTCGCGCGCCCCGGCGCTTGTCGTACGCGATCAGCTCCCCGACCGACTGCCGGTAGCGATCCCGCGGGGCGTCGTCGAGCTCGAGGTGGACGAGATAGCGGTAGGCGCCGAGCTGCTCGTAGGAGACGGCACCACCCTCGACCGCCAGCGAACGGCCGATCCGGGCCGCGTCACCGGCCTCCCGCATTCTCCGCCGGGCGCTGGCGGCGCCACGGTCGACATCACTGAGCCCGACGACAAGCCCCTCGTCGCGAACCAGCGGCTCGCAGGCCAAGCGCAGCTCCTCGACGCTGAGGCCCTGCTCCCCCGGCAGCGTCGCCAGAGCCCGGACACGGTCGTGACGGGTATCGAAGAAGGCGCGCAGATTGAGTCGGCGCAGCTTCGCCTCCAGCCGCGCGACCAGATCCGGCCAGGCGGGGGTGCTGCCGGGAGTCTTCGGGGCCGACTCGACATGGAGAAAGAGATGCGGCCGGCTGAGATCGCAGTCCGCCTCGCTCGCCTTTGCCTCGGCTGCCTCGACCGAGCCCGCGGCGAGCGCGTCGAACATGTCCTTGACGATGTTCTCGGCGGTCAGGCGCTCGATCAGCTCTGCCTTCTTCAGGCCGACGGCAGTCTGGTCGGCGACGGCGCCGAGCAGCTCGGCGTCCTCGACGGCGAACTGGCGATCGTGGGCGAGGCAGCAGAGAATCCCGAGCTGCTCGTCCCCGGCGACGAGCGGGGCCACCAGCAGGGCGTTCTCGTCGACATCGGGCCAGAGCTCGCGGGCGACCCGGCCGCGGGCGGCCCGGCCGCGACCGTTTGCCCTGCGCATCAGTTCAAGAACCAGTCCGGCGCCCCCGGGCCGCGGACTCGGCGCCGGCGCGCCGACCGGGTCGGAGCCGACCAGCGCCAGCTCGTCGGCTTCGACGTCGAGACGGTAGATCTGGCAGGCGTCGGCCTCGAGCAGCTCGCGGGCGCCGCGGGTGACGGCGTCGTAGAGGTCCTCGCGCACCGTCACCGTCGCCAGCGCCTGGCTCAGCCCGGTCAGCGTCGTCAGCGCCTGCACCCGGCGCCGGGTTTCCTCGTAGAGCTGAGCGTTCTCGATCGCCCCAGCGACCAGGGAGGCGGTGTGGATGAGGAAGTTGAGGATGTCTTCCTCGAACTCGCGCGGCGCGGCGGTGTGGAGGACGGCGACCCCGATTACGTCGCCCGACTTGGCCAGGATCGGGACCGCGACCATCGACTGGAAGCGCTCCTCCTCGAGCTCGGGCAGGTACTTCATCCGCCGGTCGTCCATCGCGTTCTCGGGAATGAACTCCGGTGTCTTGGTCCGCGCGACCCAGCCGGCGAGGCCCTCATCGACGCCGAGCCCGAGCTCGCCGACGAAGCGCGAGTAGCGCTTCGACGCAGCCCTCAGCACCAGGCGCTCACCCTCGAGGAAGTAGATGAAGCAGGCGTGGCACCCGGTTGCATCGGTTGCGATGTCGACGATGCCCCCGAGGACGCGGTCGAGGTCGAGCGAAGACGAGACAGTCTTGATGACCCGGTAGAGGGTCTCGTTCTCGCGCCGAGCTCGGCGCAGAGCATCCCCCTCATCGACCACCGGATGCAGTGACTCGACCGGCTGCACCGCCAAAAATGCCTCCGTTTCCTAGGGACCGGAGGCCCATCGTATCCCCCCCGGCACAGAAAAGCCATGTGTACGAACCCAACTGCAACGGAGCTGGAAATGTGTGCGTATTGCCCATTGTTTGGGCGTAGCGGCTACGGATATGTTGCCGATCGTTGGTGGCCCGTGAAACCAGTCACGTAGAGGCCCCCTCCCTTGACGGGGGGCGAGAAGGGATGGAGCGAGGATGATCGTTTTCGCCTTTATGTTCGCCCAGGTCGAGGCCCTCAAGGACGCGGCGCCACTCGAGAGCCTTTCGCTCGACAGCCTCATCCTCGGCGAGCAGTTCTACTTCTTCACGGTCGTGATCATGTGGCTGATTCACGTCGGCTTCATGACGTATGAGACCGGCGTCGCCCGTCGCAAGAACGCCCTCGCAACGGCGATGAAGAACATCCTCACGATCGCCGTCGTCACCCCGAGCTTCTACTACTTCGGCTGGTGGATCTACAACTGCAACCAGCCCGGCCTGCCGATCGGGCCCAACAGCAGCGACTTCACCTCGATCGCCTGCCAGGGCGGTATTCCCTGGTCCGATTCGTTCGGCCCGAACCTGGGCAACAACATCAACCTCGTCTTCTTCCTCGCCTTCCTGCTCTTCTCCTGGACGACCGCGTCGATCATGTCCGGCGCCCTGCTGGAGCGGGTGCGGCTCTCCGCCTACTTGGTCCTCGCCGTGCTGCTCGGCTCGGCCGTCTGGATCCTCGACGCCGCCTGGGGCTGGAGCGCCGGGGGCTGGCTGACGCTGCGCTTCGGATTCCACGACTCGATCGCCTCGGCCGTCGTCCACGGCGTCTCCGGCGCCTTCACGCTCGGCGTCCTCTTCCAGCTCGGGCCGCGCATAGGCAAGTACACGAAGGACGGCCTCGCGCGAACCTTCAGACCCCACAACATCCACATGACCCTGATGGGGTTGATGCTGATCTTCACCGGGTTCTACGCCTTCTACGCAGCCTGCCTCGTGATCGTCTCGACCACCGTTCCGGGCTGGGCCAACATCTACCTCAGCCCGACCACCCTGGGCTCGATCGCGATGATCATCACGATGGGGTTCGCGGGCGGATTCACTGGCGGCTACTTCGCCGCCCGCGGGGACCCGTTCTGGACGGTTTCCGGCGGGCTAGCGGGAGTGATCAGCGTCTCGGCGGGCGCCGACGTCTACGCGCCGACGCTGGGCTACCTGATCGCCATGGTCTCCGCCGTCCTCGTCGTCTGGGTCGGCAACTGGATCGAGCAGAAGATGCGGGTCGACGACGTCGTCGGCGCGGTCGCCGTCCACGGCTTCTCGGGCTTCCTGGGAATCATCTGGGTCGGGGTCTTCGCAGCCGGCTACCCGACAGGGCTAAACAACGTCGACAGCTCGATCTGGGGCCAGCTGATCGGCCTCGCGACCTTCCTCCCGCTGGGCTTCCTCTCGGGATGGGTCGCAGCCCTGATCCTGAAGAAGCTGAACCTGCTGCGAGTGCCGCCCGAGGTCGAGATGGACGGTCTCGACATCGCCGAGTACGAACCGGACATCCACGTTCCCGAGTTCGCCCACGCGGAGGATCTGATGATCGAGCCCGACGGCACTCGGGTGCCTGCCGACAGGGTCCAGGCCGAAGCCCTGAAGGAGCTGGTCAGATGATGCCCGCCGAGAGCGCGACACCGAAAGGTAAGGTGGCTGTATGCCAGCGATAATCGACAGCGCCCCGGACTGCATTCAGCACCTGCAGGGTGCGACTCCGGCGGACGACGTCGCCGACTTCGTCGTCGGTGCCCGCTACGAGCAGTGCGCGGGATTCATGACCTTCGGCCCGGGCTCGACCTACGGGCCCGACGGCCAGGCGGCGAACACCGCGTACTACGTCCTCACCTGGATTGGGATCGTGGTCATGGTGCTCATCCTGGTCGGCTGGATCGTCTACGAGAACCGGCGCCTGATCGCATACGCCGCAACCCGCGCCCGCGGCGGCACACCCGACGCGGCCGCCGCGGCGGCCGAGGAGGCCGAGCTAACACCATGAACGGAAAGCAGATCGAGTTCCCCCCGAAGCAGACGCATGTCAAGGCGTTCGAGTACGCGATGCTCGCGATCTCGATCATTTGCGTGATAATCGTCCTGATTGTCGTCTTCGGCACCAACATCGGGGTCGAGTTCCGTCCCACCGCCTGAGCGAGGCGCGGCCCGCCCTGGCGTGGAGGCCCTGGACGCCCAGCGCGTCCGGGAGGAGAACCGCCGTTCGCGGAGGGCTCCGACGTGGCCGCGGTTCGCGCTGGTCGTGGCCCTGATAGGGCTGACCTTCATCGTCTCCAGGAGCTGCCAGCAGTCGCAGATCAAGGTCAGCCAGAGCGAGGCGGTCGCGGCGGCCAGGGGGCTGATCGACTTCAAGCCGACCAGCACGACCGTGCGCCTGCTCCGCCAGGGGCTGGATACCCAGCCCTTCTGGATCGTCGTCATGACGATCACAAAGGGCAACAAGGTCCTGCGGATCGCCCAGGTCCACATCGACGCCAAGAGCGGCGAGATCACCGAGGTGAAGCAGAACAAGGCCGCCAGGGGCGCCGGCAAGAAGGTGCCCGAGCCTTGATCCGCCCGTGCTGGGAACGTCCGCTGGGCTGAGGAAATGCGGGTCCTCGTCCTCCAGCACATCGCCTGCGAGCACCCGGGTGTCTTCTCCGAGGTGATGCGCGAGCGTGGCGTAGAGTTCACGGCCGTAGAGCTCGACGAGGGCGAGCGCGGTCCCCGACTGGCGCGAGTTCGACGCGGTCCTCGCGATGGGCGGGCCGATGGGCGCCGAGGACGACTCCGAGCACCCCTGGCTCGAGGAGGAGCGGCGGCTGGTGCGCGAAGCGGTCTCCGGCGGCCTCCCGTTCTTGGGAGTCTGCCTCGGAGTCCAACTCCTGGCCGCCGCCCTCGGTGCCCGCGTCGATCCGCTCGACCGCGCCGAAGTCGGGCTGCTGGCTGTCGAGCTCACCCCGGAGGGGCGGCGGGACCCGATCTTCGCCAGGATCGAGGAACCGCTGGTCTCGCTGCAGTGGCACGGCGACACCTTCGAGCTGCCCGAGAGAGCCGTCCGACTGGCCTCCTCACCGGCCGCCCCGAACCAGGCCTTTCGCTTCGGCGAACGCGCCTACGGCGTCCAGTTCCATCTCGAGGTCACGAGCGAGATGGCGGGGCAGTGGGCGCTGGTGCCCGCCTACCGCGAATCGCTCGCCGCTTCGCTCGGCCAGGAGGAGGGAGCGTCCTTCCTGGCTGAAGTTGAGCGGCGGGCAGATGAGCTGCATCCGGCCGCGCGCCGGCTGATCTCGAATTGGCTCGACCTCGCAGGGGCGCCAGGATGAACTCGAAGGCGCTTTTGTACCTTTTTGTCCAGCGCTGGCATATAGTGCGTTTGGAACCGCTGCCGAGGACGGAGGAGAGTTGACGTGCGATGGAATCCAGAGCCTTTCGCGCGAGCGCCGCGGAGGCGCCGAATCTCGCATCCTCGAAGTGGCCTGCGGCCAGGTGCCCCTCGGGGTGGTCGTGAACAAAAGCCGATGAGAAGGGAGCGCAGCAGTGGCTGATTCGAGGAAGGTGGGCCCGGCGAGCGAGGTGGAGCGAGTGCTGGAGATAGCTCGAGTCGAGCCGCCGCCGAAGACGCTCGAGGAGGCGCGCTCGGCCCCCGGCCGGGCCGAGCGGATCGCCGAGATCGCAGAGCGGATCGAACGCGAGGGGATCGAGTACGTCTACTTCCAGCAGGTCTCGGTCACCGGCCGCGTCATGGGCAAGGGGGTCGTCGCCTCCTTCTTCCCCCAGGTTGCCCAGAGGGGATACCAGCTCGTTTACGGCGCCACCGCGAACCTGTTCACCGACCGGCTGGGGAACTACATCGGCTTCGGCCCAGAGGAGTCGGAGCTGGCCGCGATGGCCGACCTCGACACCTTCGCCGTCCTGCCCTGGGACGAGCGGGTGGCCCGCGTCTACTGCGACTGTTACGACACCGAGACGGGTGAGCTGCTCGACGCCGACCCGCGCCAGAACCTGAAGCGGATCGTCTCCGACTTCGAGGCCGAGCTCGGCCTCAACTTCCTGATCGGGATCGAGCCCGAGATGATGTGGCTGCGCCGCACCGAGGATGGTGGAGCGGAAGGAGTGACCAAGCCCTACTGCTACCACATCCACCAGTTCGAGGAACTGAGGCCGGTGCTGCTCGACGTCGTCGAGTACGGTCGCAAGCTCGGCCTCGACATGAGCTACGGCGACCACGAGGACGCCCCGGGCCAGCTCGAGCTGAACTTCCGCTTCGACCGCCCGGTGCAGACGGCCGACAACATCACCACCTACCGCCAGATCGTCGCCGCGGTAGGGCGCAAGCACGGCCTCCTCGGCACCTTCATGCCGAAGCCGTTCACCGGCGTCTCCGCCAACGGTCACCACCACCACTTCACGCTGGTCGATGACGATGGCCATAACGTCTTCCACGACCCCGAGGGACCCGCGCAGCTCTCCGAGACCGCCCGGCATTTCCTCGGCGGGATGCTCGACCACTTCGGCGCCCTGATGTGCGTCGGCAACCCGACCGTCAACTCGTACTGCCGGATGTGGGACACCGGCTTCTGGGCCCCGATCTACAAGAACTGGGGCTGGCAGAACCGGACCTGCACGGTTCGCGTCGCCTCGGGCGGGCGCTTCGAGTACAGAGGCGTGGACTCCTCCTGCAACCCCTACCTGACCGTGGCCACGTTGCTGCGCGCCGGGCTGGACGGATTGCAGCGGAAGTCCGATCCGGGCCCGCCCCAGCAGGAGAACACCTACGACCTGCTCACAGAGGGTGCGGAGATCGAGAAGGTGCCGGACAGCCTCGGGGCGGCGCTCGATGCGCTCGCCGCCGACGAGGTCGTGCGCAGCGGGATGCCCGGGCGCCTCTACAAGGTCTTCGAGCACTACAAGCGAGACGAGTGGGAGCGCTACCTGGCCGCGGTGACCGACTGGGAGCGCGAGCAGTACCTGGAGGTCCTGCCCTAGCGGCGGGAATCCCATCGTGTGCGGAATCGCTGGGATCATCTACCGCAACGGCGGGGCCGAGCACGAGGTCGGGCGTGACATGACCCGGATGCTTCAGGCGATGAAGCATCGCGGGCCCGATTCGACCGGTTTCGCGCTCTACCGCGGCGACGCCGACACCAGCGTCATGCACGTCAAGCTCAGTGAGGCGGCCGCAGACGACCCCGATCTCCTGCGGCGGATCGAGCGCCAGCGCGAGCAGGTCGAGGCGCGGGTGCGCGCCACCGGGGCCGAGATAGTCGAGATCGACGGGACCCCGCGGACGCTTACCGTGACATTCCGCCTCGACGGTGATCTCAAGCCGCTGGTCGACGCGGTCGAGCGCGTCCGCCACACCGAGGTTCTATCCCTCGGGCACTCGCTGGAGATCGTCAAGGACCTCGGCGACGCCGACACCGTCTCCGCCGAGTACGGGCTCTCCGAGCAGCTCGGGACACACGCGATCGGCCACGCGCGAATGGCGACGGAGTCCGACGTCGACATCGCAAACGCCCACCCCTACTGGGCCTACCCGTTCCCCGACGTCGCCGTCGTCCACAACGGCCAGCTCACCAACTTCCACGATTGGCGCCGGCGCCTTCAGCGCTCCGGCCACCGCTTCCAGTCCGAGTGCGACTCGGAGATCGTCGCGGTCTACATCGCCGAGCAGATGAGCAAGGGTCGCTCACTCGAGGAGGCGATGCGCCAGAGCCTCTCCGACCTCGACGGGGTCTTCACCTACATCTGCGTGACAGAGGACGCCCTCGGGGTCTGCAAGGACCAGCTCGGCGCCAAGCCGCTGGTGCTCTACGAGGACGATGACCTGGTGGCGCTGGCCTCCGAGGAGATCGCGATCCGCCAGGTGCTCGACCGCGAGATCGAGACCCACGATCCCTACGAGGGGGAGGTTCGGGTATGGACCAGGTGAGCGCGGAATCGACAGCGAGGATGGACGAGCGGGGGCTGGTCGAGCTCGACGAGTCGATCCCGAAGACATCGGAGATCGACGGCTCGAGGGCGGAGCTGGACGCGCGCGACCTGACGACCCGCAAGATCAACGCCGAGCTGCGCTGGCTGATCTACGAGCAGGGCGTCAGCGAGGTGACCGTTCGCAACCCGAGCGCCCGGCACTCGCTCGGCGTCGCGATCCTCGCCCGTTGCCGGATCCGCTTCGAGGGCAGCCTCGGCTACTTCGGCTGCGGGCTGATCGACGGCCCCGAGGTCGAGATCACCGGCCGGGTCGGCTGGTCGGTCGCCGAGAACATGATGTCGGGTACGGTCGTGATCGAGGGCAACGCCGGCTCGCTCGCCGGAGCCGCCCTGCGCGGCGGCGACCTCGTCGTCAAGGGCGACGTCGGCGCCCGCACCGGGATCGACCAGAAGGGCGGCACGATCATCACACTCGGAAACGCCGCCTCGATGACCGGGTTCATGATGCAGCGGGGCCGCCAGATCATCTGCGGCGACGCCGGACACGGCCTCGGCGACTCGATGTACGACGGGACGATCTACGTCGGCGGCGAGATCGCCTCCCTGGGGATCGACTGCGTCGAGGCCGACTGGACCGACGCCGACACCGAGCTGGTCGAGCGAAAGTTCGGGATCTACGAGCTCGGGGCGCCGCCGGCGCTGCGTAAGTTCGTCTGCGGAAAGAAGCTCTACAACTACGACCACCTCGAGCCCAGCGAACGCAAGCTGGTGCTCTGAACAGGGGAGCACAATGGCCGACGAGAACGCACCCGATAGCCGCGCCACCCTGGGCCACAGCCGGATCTTCACCCCGGACGTAATCAACGACATCCACATGAAGGCGGAGCTGGGCCGTTACCGGATGCGCGGGTTCTCGATGTTCAAGAAGATCCCCCACTGGGACGAGCTGATCTTCCTTCCGGGCACGCTGACGCGGTTCGTGATCGAGGGCTACCGCGAGAAGTGCGAGACCAAGACCGTGCTCGGCAGCCGCTTCGCGAAGAAGCCGCTCGAGCTCGACATTCCCGTCTACATCACCGGCATGAGCTTCGGCGCGCTCTCGCTCGAGGCGAAGATGGCCCTCGCCAAGGGGGCGTCGATGGCCGGCACGGCGACCTGCTCGGGAGAGGGCGGGATGATCCCGCCCGAGCGCGACCTCTCGACCAAGTGGTACTACCAGGTGATCCAGAGCCGCTACGGCTTCAACCCCCACCACCTGATGCTGGCCGACGGGGTCGAGTTCTTCATCGGGCAGGGCTGCAAGGTCGGCCTCGGCGGCCACCTGATGGGCCAGAAGGTGACCGAGCAGGTGGCGGAGATGCGCTCGCTGCCGGCCGGCATCGACCAGCGCTCGCCGGCCCGCCATCCGGACTGGCTCGGGCCCGACGACCTCTCGCTGAAGGTCCAGGAGACCCGCGAGGCGACCAACTACGAAGTCCCGATCCAGCTCAAGCTCGGCGCCGCGCGCGTCTACGACGACGTCCGCATGGCGGCCAAGTGCGGCCCCGACATCATCTACCTCGACGGCGCCGAGGGCGGCACCGGCGCCGGCCCCCACATCGCCGCCGAGGAGACCGGGATCCCGCTGATGGCGGCGATCCCCGAGGCGCGCCGCGCGCTCGAGGACGTCGGGCTTGCCGACGAGGTCGACCTCGTCGTCGCCGGCGGCATCCGCAACGGCGGCGACGTCGCCAAGTGCCTGGCGCTCGGCGCCGACGCGATCGCGATCGGCCACTCCTCGCTGATGGCGCTCAACTGCAACAAGGAGATTCCCGGGGTGACCGACTACGAGGGCACCGTCGGGGTGCCCGCGGGCCAGTGCTACCACTGCCACACCGGCCGCTGCCCGGTCGGGATCGCGACCCAGGACGCCGAGCTGCGCAAGCGCCTCGACGTCGACGATGCCGCCAACCGGGTCTTCAACTTCCTCCACACCCTGACGCTCGAGGTGCAGATGCTGGCGCGCGCCTGCGGCAAGACCAACGTCCACAACCTCGAGCCCGAGGACCTGGCGGCACTCACGGTCGAGGCCTCGGCGATGGCCCGGGTGCCGCTGGCCGGCACCAGCTACACGCCCGGGGTCAGCGAGGAGCGGGCGATCGAGGAGATCCGGACGATGCTCGACAACTACCTCGACAACCCGGTGGACTACCTGCCCGCGCCCACCACCGCCACCGCCGAGGAGGGCAAGTGACCGGGGTCGGCGACGTCCGCGAGCCCGAGAAGGTCACCTCGATCGACGCCGAGTACCTCTCCGGCGAGCGCTTCCCCTACCAGGAGGACATCTCGCTGGTCGAGGACATCGACCTCGAGGCGGCGACCCCGGGCGCCGACCTCAACTGGCTCGAGGACGTCGAGCTGCTCGAGGAGGAGGGGACGCCGGCCGTCTTCGACCGCTACTCGAACTCGTTCCTGCGAATCTACTTCCCGATCCCGGAGGGCCGCGAGAACGAGATCGCCCGCAAGGTCCTGATCGCCCACCTTAGCGGCGGCAACTCCTACGGGATCCGGCTGAAGGCGGCTCACGCGAAGTTCCCCCAGCCCGAGCTCGGTCCCTGGGTGAAGGACTCGCCGACCGTCGGCGAGGACTGGAAGCCCCCCGTGCTCGAGGGCTGGGAGCCCCCGGAGCACTGAGGCCGATGGACGCGGTCCCGGACTCGGCTCGCCACGTCATCATCGGCGCCGGCGTCCACGGGCTCTCGACCGCCCTGCACCTGGCCGAGGCCGGCGAGGAGCCGCTGGTGATCGACAAGGCCGCGGTCGGAGCGGGCGCCTCGGGTATCGCCTGCGGCGTCATCCGCAACAACTACTTCCAGCCGGCGATGGCGGAGCTGATGGCCGAGTGCGTCGAGATCTGGGAGTCCGACCCCGAGGCGCTCCACTACCACGGGTCCGGCTACATCGCGCTCGGCTCCGAGGCCCAGGAGCCCGAGCTGGCCGAGGTCTTCGAGCGCCAGCAACGGATCGGCTACCCGTCGGAGCTCCACCGCGGAGAAGACGCGGTCCGCGAGCACATGCGCACTCTCTTCCCCGACTGGCGGGCGCAGGGCCTGGCCGTGTGCCTGCACGAGCACGTCGGCGGCTTCGCCTTCAACATCGAGTCGATGCGAGGGCTGGCGGAGAAGGGGCGGGCGGCGGGCGCGCGGATCGCCGAGGGGGTCGAGGTCAGCGGCTTCGAGTTCGACGGGTCCGGCGCCGTCACCCGGGTGCAGACCAGCGCCGGACCGATCGAGGCCGAGCAGGTCGTGGTCGCCGTCGGCCCCTGGATCGCGGGGCTCTGGGAGATGCTCGGGCTACCGGACCGCCTCGACGTCCGCCACCCCGACGGCCACGTCGAGCGCGACAGGCCGATGTGGACCTACTGGTACCTGCAGGAGGGCGAGGTGACCTTGCCCCCCTCCACCCTCGACACGGCCGCCGGCCGCCCGGCTCCGGTCATCCACGTCGACTCCGACCGCCCCCTGCGCGACGACGAGGGCAGCCTCGTCACCGAGGAGCCCTGGGGGATCTACGTCAAACCGGACCGCGAGTCGGTCCAGGGCGGCGCCCAGCCGCTGGCGGTCGGCGAGGACTTCGAGGTCGACCCCTACCCCACCGGCACGGTCGAGCCGGGCTTCCCCGACCTCTGGTGCGCGGCCCTCTCGCACTGCATGGAGCGCTTCGAGGGCTGCCGCCCTCTCTACGTCGATGTCCGCTCCGGTGGCGCCGGGGCCTTCACCGCCGACAACTTTCCCGTCTTCGACCGGATGCTCGACAACGTCTACGTCGCCGCCGACTCCAACCACGGCTACAAGATGATCGCCGTCGGCCGCGAGATCGCCCGCGTCCTCGGCGGAGAGCACTCAACGCTGCTCCACCCGTTCCGCTTCGAGCGCTTCGAGACCGGCGACCTGCACCCGGTCTCCAACAGCCCCTACCCCTGGAGCTAGCCCAACCGCCGTTTCTGGGGGTGCCGGGAGTACCGTCAGTGTCGTGACCGATTCACTGGAACCGCGATCGGGCGGCCTGCCGCGGCGAGCGTCGCTGCTGCTCGACGGAGCGCGCCCCTCCCGCCTCGTGGTGGTCGCGGTCAGCCTCGGGGCCGTGGCCCTGACGACGTTGCTCGTCTTTCCGCTCCGCGAGATCACCCCCGCCGTCTCCAACGGCGTCGTCTACATGCTCACCGTGCTGGTGGTCTCCACCTCCCTGGGCCTGTGGCCGGGCGTGCTGACCGCGTTCGCCAGCGCCCTGGCATTCAACTTCTTCCACATTCCGCCGACCGGGCACATCGTCATCTCCGACCCGCAGGACTACGTCGCGCTCGGCGTCTTCCTGATCGCCGCCGTGATCGCCTCGGCGGTCGCCGACCTGGCCCGCGCCCGCGCCCGCGACGCCGAGAGACGCCGGGAGGAGGCCGACCTGGCCGCCGAACTGGCCCGGGTGCTGCTCGGCGGAACCGACCTGAGCGACGCGCTGGGGGTCGTGGCGCATCGGCTGGCGGAAGCGCTCGAGCTGCCTTCTGTTGCGATCGAGTTGGAGGAAATCGCCAGCGACGAGCGCAGGCAGGCCCTTCCCCTGGCGATTGGCGACGGCCGCGAGGCGACGCTGGTCGTGCCCGCGTCGATCGAAGCCTCGACCCTGAACCGTCTGCAGGCGCGCATCCTGCCGTCGTTGGAGGCCCTCCTGAGGGCGGCGCTCGACCGTGACGCTCTCCAGGCGGAGGTCATCGAGACCCAGGCCCTGCGCTACTCGGACTCGATCAAGACCGCGCTGCTGCGAGCGGTCTCGCACGACCTGCGGACGCCGTTGACGACGATCCTTGCCAGCGCCGCCGCCGTCCAGTCTCCGAGCGTCAGCGACCAGGAGCGTCGAGAGCTTGGTGAGAACATCGGCCAGCAGGCCGGCCGGCTCTCTCGGATGGTGGACCAGCTGCTCGATCTGTCCCGCCTCGAGGCCGGCGCGGCCGAACCCAATCGCGATTGGTGCTCGGTCGAAGAGCTGATCCGCACGGCAAGCGCCGAGGTCGATGGCGATGGCGGCAACGCCTTCGCCCTCTCGATCAGCCCCGACCTTCCGCTGATCGAAGTCGACGCCGCGCAGCTCGAACGCGCCCTGGTGAATCTCCTCGAGAATGCCCGCCGCTACTCCGGCGAGCATCAGGTGAAGGTGCGGGCCGGCGTCGTCGGCAGGCGCCTGATGATCCGGATCGTCGATCGCGGCCCGGGCATCAGCTGGCAGGAGCTGCCGCGAATCTTCGAGCCCTTCTACCGCGGGCGAGGCGCCGAGGCACACTCGGGGGCCGGCCTCGGCCTGGCGATCGCCCGGGGCTTCGTCGAGGCGAACGGCGGCGGCCTCGCGGCGGAATCGCTGCCGGGGCAGGGAACGACCTTCGTCATCGAACTGCCTCTTCCGGCGCCGGACCTTACGGCAGCGGGAGCCGATTCCGGGGGCCCGGGATGAACGGCAGCGCCGCGGGCCGGGTTCTGGTCTGCGATGACGAGCTGCAGATCATCCGGGCGCTGAAAGTGATCCTCCGCGACGCGGGCTTCGAGGTGATCGCCACGGCGACCGCGAAGGAGGCTCTCGACGAGGCTGCCGTCAAGGGCGTCGACGCGGCGATCATCGACCTCGTCCTCCCCGACGGCGACGGCGTCGAGGTCTGCTCGGAGATTCGCTCCTGGAGCAAGATGCCGATCCTGGTGCTCTCCGCGGTCGGCGAGGAGACCGAAAAGGTGCGGGCGCTCGAGGCCGGCGCCGACGACTACGTGACCAAGCCGTTCAGCCCCCGCGAGCTGGTGGCGCGCCTCGGCGCAGTGCTGCGTCGCTCCGGCGGCGAGGCCGACGATCCGACGATCGAGGTCGGCGAGCTGAGCATCGATCTGGCGGCCCGCCTGGTGCGGCAAGCCGGAGCGGAGGTCCACCTCACCCCGATCGAATTCGACCTCCTGAGGACCCTCGCCCGAAACAGGGGCAGGCTGATGACCCACCGTGCGCTCCTGCACGACGTCTGGGGACCAGGCTACGGCGACGATACGCCCGTCCTGCGAACCCACATCGCCAACCTGAGGCGGAAGATCGAGCCCGATGAGGGGCCCCGCTACATCCTGACCGAATCCGGGATCGGCTACCGCTTCGCCGTCTAGATGAGTGATTCCACGACCACGCGTGCGCGGGGGCGCGTGGGGGCCGAGCCGGGCGTGGCCGGCAGACTGCGCTCAAACGCGGCTCAACGCCGCGGGCGGAGCACGAGCACCTCACCCGGCGCCGTTTCCAGGAGCCAGGAGACGTCATCCGGGCTCAGTCCTTCGCTGACCGAGCTCGCCGCCGAGACGACCACCCGGTCGAACCGCTCGGACTCGAGCAGCTTGCCCAATGCGTGACGGGCGGTGCGCCCGGTCTCGATCCGAGAATCCACCTCCACCCCCTCCTCCTTGGCGCGCTGCTCGATCACGTCGAGAAGCGGCATCGCCGATTCGCAACGGGCGGGCAGAGGCGCGTCCGGCGGGAGGTACAGCGGGATCTCGGCGATGTAGGCGGGAACCAGCGTCGCCTCCTCTGCCCTTGCCAGGCGCATCGCCGCCCCAAGGGTGCGTTCGGAGATCGAATTCCCGAGGAACGGGAAGAGGATCCTCTCCGAGCCGTTGGACTTGCTGGATCCCATCATTTCTCCTCGTTTGTGGTCCGTTCAGTTGGGTCGGCGACGATTCTCAGATCGACGCCCGGAAGCAGCCGCATCAGCTGGTTCGGAAGCGACTCGGAGAGACGCTTCAGACCCGACCTGTACTCGGGGCGCCCGACCAGGACGTAGGTGGTGCCTCGATCCTTCGCCACCCTCGCCGTCGTCTCGGCGACGTCGCGCCCGCTCTCGACCAGCAGATGAGCGCCGAGGACCGAGGCGAGCTTGCGCAGGGCACGCAGCTGATCGGCCTCCTCCTCGTTTGGCTCGGAGGATTTGACGTAGAGAAGATCCAACTCCGCTCCCAGCCGCTGCGCCGACCGCCAGGCACGGCGGACAAGCCGCTGGGAGCTGGCCCGCGGGGTTACCAGGGCCATCAGGCGCTCACCCACCGCCTGGGTGGCGGCGGATTCGCGCAGCCTGTCGTCGCGCCTGCCGAGAAGTTCCGGCGCGACAAGCCTCTTGGCCTCGACCTCCTCGGCGACCTGGCGCAGTGCGACCTCGCGAAGCGCCGCGAGATTCTCGATCTTGAAGAAGCCTCCGAGCGCCGCCTCAACTCGCTCGGCCGGGTAGACCTTTCCGGCGCGCAGTCGCTCGAGCAGGTTCTCGGGCGTGACGTCCATCAGCACCACCTCGTCGGCAGTGCCGAGAATCGAGTCCGGCACTGTCTCCCGCACCCGAACCCCGGTCAACTCGGCGACCTGGTCGTTGAGCGACTCGAGGTGCTGGACGTTGACGGTCGAGAAGACGTCGATGCCGGCGTCGAGGACGTCGGCGATGTCCTCATAGCGCTTCTCGTGCTCGAGCCCGGGGGCGTTGGTGTGGGCGAGCTCGTCGATCAGCGCCAGCTCGGGGGCGCGTTCGATCACGGCCGGCAGGTCCATCTCCCGCAGCACCGTGTCCCGATACCTCACCCGGCGCTCGGGCACCGTCTCCAGGCCCTCGGCCTGCGAGATCGTCTCCCGCCGGTCATGCGGCTCGAGGTAGCCGATGACGACATCGCGCCCCGCCTCGGCCTCGGCCTGGCCCTCCTGCAGCATCCGGTATGTCTTCCCGACCCCCGCCGCCATCCCGAGGAAGATCTTGTAGCGGCCCACGGCTGACCGCCGGCTCGGAATTGCTGGTTGATTGAAGCTCGGCCATCTCATGCCGCTGAGCGGACGCCGTCGAGGGCGTCGATCACGGCACATAGATGATGCTTGAGAGCGCCCCTGGTCGGCGGCGCGTACATCGGACCGGCCGGATCGGTGAGCATGATCCGCAAGAGGGCGGCTCCACGCGGGGCGATCGGCCGGTCGCTGCAGAGCATCTCGTCGATGATCGTCATCTCGTCTTCGGCCATCGCCAGCTCTCGGCGGTTCGGGGGGACCGCTGAGCTGAGTGGGCCCCCGGGGGACTCAGCCGCCTCGCGGACGGCCACAAGCGCCCTTCTCAGCTGGTCGCGGTTGCGGGCGCCGACCAGCCGAGCGGCCCGCTCCGTGAGCGCCGCCGACCTGCGGGGGTCGGCACCGGCAGCTATCGCACGGTCGAGGGAGGAGCGGCGGAGCAGGGACTGAAGGCGCGCCGAGAGGCGACCCGCCGTCGGCCAGCCGAATCCGGCCCGATGCCGGTGGCGAAGGGAGAGCTGTCCCGCGCCGGCCATCTCACGCCCCCAGCAGGTTGTGGATGATCAGGTCGATCAGCTTGATCCCGATGAAGGGGACGATCAGGCCGCCGAGCCCGTAGATCAGCATGTTCCGCCGCAGCAGAGCGGTCGCGCCGATCGGCCTGTACCGCACTCCCCGCAGCGAGAGCGGGATCAGCAGCGGGATGATCAGCGCGTTGAAGATCACCGCCGAGAGGATCGCCGACTGCGGTGAGCCCAGCGACATGATGTTGAGCGCGTCGAGCGGTCCGCGCGAGCCCGCCGTGGCGTAGGTCACCGCGAACATCGCCGGCAGGATCGCGAAGTACTTGGCGACGTCGTTGGCGATCGAGAAGGTCGTCAGGGCGCCGCGGGTGATCAGCAGCTGCTTGCCGACCTCGACGATCTCGATCAGCTTCGTCGGATTGGAGTCGAGGTCGACCATGTTGCCGGCCTCGCGGGCAGCCTGGGTGCCGGTGTTCATCGCGACCCCGACGTCGGCCTGAGCGAGCGCGGGGGCGTCGTTGGTGCCGTCGCCGGTCATCGCGATCAGCCGGCCGTCGGCCTGCTGCTCGGTGATCAGCTCGAGCTTGCGCTCGGGCGTCGCCTCGGCGAGGAAGTCGTCGACGCCGGCCTCCTCGGCGATCTTGGCCGCGGTGAGTCGGTTGTCGCCGGTGACCATGATCGTGCGGATCCCCATCGCCCGCAGCTGGTCGAAGCGGTGGCTCATCCCCTCCTTGACGACGTCCTTGAGGTAGATGACGCCGAGCACGACGCTCGTCGCGGGCGACCGCGAGCGGGGTTCCGCCCTCGCGGCCGATCCGGTCGAGCTCCGCGTCGAGCTCGAGGCGGGGCCTGTCCGCCCTCCCCGGCGACCCACGACTTCGATCGCGTCGCCGGCGCCCTTGCGCAGCTGGGTGCCGTTGAAGTCGACGCCGCTCATCCGGGTCTCGGCGCTGAACGGGACGAAGGTCGGCTCGTGCCCGGCGAAGTCGTGCTCGCGGATGCCGAAGCTCTTGGCGAGGACGACGATCGAGCGGCCCTCGGGGGTCTCGTCGGCGAGCGAGGACATCTGGGCGGCCTCGGCCAGCTCGCTCTCGCCGACCCCCGGCATCGGGATGAACTCGGTCGCCTCGCGGTTGCCGAGGGTGATCGTCCCGGTCTTGTCGAGCAGCAGGACGTCGCAGTCGCCGGAGGCCTCGACCGCGCGCCCGGAGAGCGCGAGCACGTTGCGGCGGACGAGCCGGTCCATGCCGGCGATACCGATCGCCGAGAGCAGCGCCCCGATCGTGGTCGGGATCAGCGCGACGAGCAGGGCGATCAGGGTCGTCTCGGAGAGTTCGCGTGCCGGCGAAGAGGGCGAAGGGGCGCAGCGAGACGACGACGACGACGAAGATCAGAGTCAGGGCGGCGAGCAGGATTCCGAGGGCGATCTCGTTCGGGGTCTTGCGCCGCTCCGCCCCCTCGACCAGGGCGATCATCCGGTCGAGGAACGAGTTGCCCGGCTCCTGGGTGATCTCGACGACGATCCGGTCCGAGAGCACCTTGGTGCCGCCGGTGACGGCGCTGCGGTCGCCGCCGGCCTCGCGGATCACCGGCGCCGACTCGCCCGTGATCGCCGACTCGTCGACCGAGGCGATCCCCTCGATCACGGTGCCGTCGCCGGGGATCGGCTCTCCCGCCTCGACGACGACGACGTCGCCGCGCACCAGCTCGGAGGCGGGCTTCTCGCCGCCGTCGCGCAGATGGGCGGTGGTCTCGGTCCGCATCGCCCGCAGGCTCGCCGCCTGGGCGCGGCCGCGGCCCTCCGCCAGGGCCTCGGCGAGGTTGGCGAAGACGACCGTGAGCCAGAGCCAGACGGTGACGCTGAAGGTGAACCAGGAGGGCTCGTGGCCGCCGCCCAGGGGGCTGCCGCCGAAGAGCTGGATCAGCCAGGCGACGGTGGTGATCACGGCGCCGATCTCGACCACGAACATCACCGGGTTGCGGACCTGGACCCGGGGGTCGAGCTTGCGCAGCGACTCGAGCAGCGCCGGGCGCATGATCTCGGGGTCGAAGAGGGAGCGGGGCTTGGTTCTCGGTGGTCATTTGAGCGGCGCCTCCTTGTCGAGGGCGATGTTGAGCTCGAGGACGTTGACGCCGGGCTCGCCGAAGCAGGCCGAGCGAAGCGGCCGTCGGTGTGGTCGGAGATCAGGTCTTCGACCTTGGAGAGCGGCAGCTTGCGGACGGCGGCGATCCGATGCGCCTGGATCCGGGCGTTGGCCTCGGAGATTTGCGGGTCGACCCCGGAGCGCCGACTGGGTGATCGCGTCGACCGGGACCTCGTCCTTGGTCAGCGAGTGTGTCGTAGGGCTTCTCGAGGCTTGAGGTAGGCGGCGAGGTTCGCCTGCACCACGTCGCGCGCTTCGATGCTGTTCGGGCCGAGGTTGCCGAAGAAGGTGACGTCGGGCGCGTAGCCGGTCGCCGAGGGCCGCGGCTGGAAGTAGGCCGGGTCGGGGGCGAGCACCGTTCGCCGTCTGCGTCGACCTTCGGCTTGCCGTTCTTGCCGATCACCGGCCTCGAGAAGGACTGGCCGATCAGGCTCGAGCCGACGACCCTGCCGTCGACCGTCAGCTTCGAGCCGTTGGCCTTGCCCGGGAAGACGACCTGGGAGATGCCGGTGATCGCCAGCGGGTAGAGCGAGGCCGAGGACCACGCGTGAAGCAGCGACACCGCGATCAGCGAGGTGAGCAGGTGCGGCGCATCATCAGAACAGCCTCGTGGTCAGGCTCTGGACGATCGGTCCGAGCAGGAGGGCGGGGAAGAAGGTGAGGGCGCCGACCAGGATGACGACGCCGATCAGCAGGACGACGAAGGTCGGGTTGTCGGTCCGCATCGTCCCGAGGCCGACCGGCGAGACCTTCTTGCCGGCAAGCGAGCCGGCGACGGCGAGGACGAAGATGATCGGGACGAAGCGGGCGCCGAGTCATCGTCGCGCCGCCGAGCAGGTCGGCGAAGCTGATCCCGTAGGCGCCGGCGTTCCCGGGTGCGTTCGGCTGGACGAAGCCGGTGTAGCCGGCGAAGGCCGAGCCGTTGTTGTTGGCCTGCGAGAGGTAGGCGTAGAGGGTCTCCGAGAACCCCTGCGGATTGATCCCGGCGAAGATCGAGCGGGTGCCGGCCCGCGTCGCCGAAGCCAGGCCCGCAGACATCAGCACCGCCAGCGGCGTGAACAGGACCCCGAGCGAGACCAGCTTGATCTCCCGCGCCTGGATCTTCTTGCCCAGGTACTCCGGCGTGCGCCCGACCATCAGGCCGCCGATGAAGACGGCGAGCAGGACGTAGAGGAGCATCGAGTAGAGGCCGGCTGCCGACTCCGCCGAAGACCACCTCGCTGAAGCCGAGGTTGGCGAATCGGCACCGCGCCGCCGAGCCCGGTCAGCGACTCGAAGGCGGCGTTGACCGCGCCGCAGGACGTGACCGTGGTCACCGCCGCCCACAGCGACGAGTCGGCGATCCCGAAGCGCTGCTCCTTGCCCTCCATGTTGCCGCCGGTCGAGCCATCGAAAGCGTGGGTGTGGAGGCCGGCGGCGTGCTGGGCCGGGGTGCCGTGCTGCTCGGCGATGATAGACGACCGCGACCCCGGCGACGAAGAGGACCGAGCATCGCCGAGAAGATCGCCCAGCCCTGGCGGCGACTGCCGACCATGCGTGCCGTAGGTGTAGGTGAGCGCCGGCCGGGATCACAAGGATCAGCAGCATCTCGAAGAAGTTCGTGAGCCCGGTCGGGTTCTCGAACGGCATCGACGAGTTGACGTTGAAGAAGCCGCCACCGTTGGTCCCGAGCTCCTTGATCACCTCCTGCGAGGCGACGGGGCCCTGGGCCAGGGTCTGGGTGCCGCCCGTGAGCGTGTGGACGAGGGCGTAGTCGCCAATGTTCTGGATGACGCCCTGGGAGACGAGGAAGAGGGCGCCGATCACCGAGATCGGCACCAGGATGTAGAGCAGGGTGCGGACCAGGTCCTCCCAGAAGTTGCCGATCTGCTTGCCGCTGCGGGAGACGATTCCGCGGATCAGGGCGACGACGACGGCGATCCCGACCGCCGCCGAGACGAAGTTCTGGACCGCGAGTCCTGCCATCTGGGCGAAGTAGGTGAGGGTGGTCTCGCCGCCGTAGTACTGCCAGTTGGTGTTGGTGATGAACGACGAGGTCGTGTTGAAGCTGAGGTCCCAGGGTCCGGAATGGAAGCCCTCCGGGTTGAACGGCTGGATCCCCTGGGTGCGGAGGATCAGGTAGAGGGCGATCCAGAAGAGAAGCGAGAAAGCGATCAGGCTCCGCGCGTAGCCCTTCCAGTCCTGGCCCTCGTCGGGCCGCACGCGCAACACCCTGTAGGTGAGGCGCTCGATCGGCCCGAGGACGGGGCTGAGGAAGACGCGCTCGCCGGTGAAGACCCGCGCCATGTAGGCGCCGATCAGCGGCGTCAGCGCGACCAGGACCGCGAAGAAGACGGCGATCTGAACCCAGCCCTGGAGCATCTAGAACCTCTCCCCGCGAAGGAGCGCGTAGACCAGGTAGACGCAGACCAGCGCCGAGACGATCAGACCGAGCACGTCCGCGCCTGTGAGGGCCGCCAGCGTCATATCCGGTCGACCAGGGAGATCGCCCAGTACAGCAGCGCGAAGACGGCCAGGGCGACCGCGATCGCGAAGACGTCGGCCGGAAGACCGCCTCCGCCGGGGAATATGTCAGCGGGCGTGTACATGCAGAACCAGTATTCGCGGGGCTGCGTCAAGCCCGCATGGGGATTCCGGGCACTGGCATCAAGATCTCGTAAAGGTGGCGCCAGCGGTTTGCCCGCGAGGCAAGTCGCGGCTGACCCTCCCGCCGGGGGACCTGTGGGGTTGTGCAGGGTGAGGTCAGGGCTCGGCGTGCGGGTACTCGAAATGCGAGGGGAGAAATCGTCGTCCTTGGGCCGGGGAAGACACCAAAGCAGGGCAGATTCCCCATGCCTTGATCGTCGTTCTAATTCTCGCCGGGTTCATCGTCGCGGTCGCGGTCGGCGTCTGGTTCACCTGCAACCGAATGGTTTCCCGGCGCAACGCGGTCGACAACAACTGGGCGCAGATCGAGACTGCGCTTCAACGCCGCCACGACCTGATCCCCAACCTGGTGGAGGCGGTCAAGGGCTACGCGAGCCATGAGCGCGAGACCTTCGAAGAGGTGACCGAGGCGCGCAGCAGTGCTCGTCGCAAAGGCACCACCCAACCAAGTTCAGCTTCCTTGCTCACCAGCGGCCGCTCGGCGCAGCGCGGCGATATCGAGCTTGCCCATCCCGAGCATCGCCTCCATCGCGCGCCGGGCCCGCTCCGGGTCCGGATCGCCGAAGACCTCCTCCATCCCGGTCGGCACGACCTGCCAGGAAAGGCCGAAGCGGTCCTTCAGCCAACCACAGCGCCCCTCCTCCCCGCCCTCGGAGAGCCGTCCCCAGAAGTAGTCGACCTCGTCCTGGTTCTCGCAGGTGATCTGGAAGGAGACGGCCTCGTCGAAGGTGAACTGTGGGCCGCCGTTGATGCCGACGAACCGTTGGCCGTCGAGCTCGAACTCCACCGTCATCACCGTCCCGGCCGGCCGCGGGCCGGCCTCGGTGTAGTGGGCCACGTTGACGATGCGCGAGTTCTCGAAGACGGAGATGTAGAAGCCCGCGGCCTCCTCGGCCTCGGTGTCGAACCACAGACTCGGGGTGATCCTCTGCTTCATGGCCATGTGTCCTTTCCTCAGCGGTCGGCCAGGAGCGCGGCAAGCTTGTCGAGGGTGGTGCCCCAGCCGAGCTCGGCCATCGCGGGCAACTCCTCCGTGCAGACCATCGTTGCCTCGATCTTCAGCTCGGTCCGGCCGTCACCGAGATCGGTGAAGGTCAGGACGTTCTCGGTGCGCTCCATCATCGGGCTGTCGATCTCATCCTCGCCGGCGACCAGCCGCTCGGGCTCGTCGACCTCGCGGAAGGTGCCGTCCGAGGGGTATTCGGTCCCGTCCGGGCCGACCATCGTCGACCGGAAGACGCCGCCGGGGCGAGGGTCGATCGTCACCGAGTCCTCGGGCGTGCGGAAGCCCTCGGGTCCGAACCACTTGGCGAACTCGGTGGGATCGGTCCAGGCCTTCCAGACGAGCTCGCGCGGTGCGTCGAGAACGCGCGTGATCGTGAGGGTGTGCTCGGCCATCGTGGGGCTGGGCGTTGGTTCAGGCATTGCTGGGTCCTTTCCGTTGAATGTCCCGGAACCGGTCTCCTATTCCACTTGACGGTGCACCCCATCGGCGCGGTCTCGGCCGGGTCCGGGGGGGCCGTCGAGCACGGCGTTTCGCTATGCGGTCCGAGGTCACCTGCCTATCTTTGCAAGCGCGTCGCGGAGGTCGTCGGGGTCGGGGAGGGCGAGACCGTGCCGTCGCGACGCCGGTAGACCCGGCAGGTCAGGCCGATCGCGCAAATCGGCGTCGCCCCCGGGCAGGGAACTACCCGCGGAGGCGATCCTCCCCGCCCAGGGCCTCGCGGAGCCGGACGGGATCGATGCCCTCGACCCGAACCAGCTTGTCGCGCGAGCGCTCGCCGCGCACGATCTCCACCCTCGATGGGGCGACACCGACGCGCCGGGCGATGAGGCTGCGCAGGGCCTTGTTCGCGCGTCCGTCCACGGGGGGCGCCGAGACCCTCGCGATCAGCCGCCCGTCGCGAAATCCCCCGAGCTGATCGCTGCCGGCACGGGCTCGCAGACGGACCTGGACGTCGGCGTGGCTCACCGCTGGGTCAGGCTTCGGATCACGTGCAGGTCGATCGAGCCGGGGGCGAAGACGCTGCTCGAGTACTGGATCGTCTCTCCCCCGGTCTCGTGGATCAGCTCGATCAGCTCCAGCGTGGCGGTGACGCGGGTCGCGCCCATCGCCTCGCCGAGCCGGCCCCCCGGCTCGACCAGGCGCGGCCTGACGCTGGTGCGGGCGAAGCTGATCGGGACGCCGCGCTCGACGAGGACGTCGAGGACCATCCTCCCCGCCTCGATCGCCTCGCGCAGCTCCTCGGCCGAAGGAAGGTCGATCTCCGGGTGGACGATGTCGCGCATGTAGGCGGCGACGGCCCCGTCGGCGAGCAGGGTTCGGTGGATCAGCGGCGCTCGCGCCTTCCTCGGCGATCCCCAGCGCCTCGGCCACGTACCCGGGGACCGGCGTCTGCTCGATCTGGAGGTTGCGCACGGTCAGCCGCTTCCCCTGCCGCCGTGCCAGCGAGGCATAGGACTCGAGCACCTCCAGGCCCTCGCTGAATGCCGCCGGCAGGGCGACCCGGCCGACGAAGGTGCCGCTGCCCTGCCTGCGGAGGATCTCGCCGTTCGCCTCGAGGCGCTCGAGTGCGAGCCTCAGCGTCCCCCTCGAGACCCCCAGCGTCTGCGCCAGCTCCTTCTCGGGCGGCAACCGGTCCCCGGGCCTGGCCCTTCCGGGGGCGAGCCGCTCACGAAGGGCGGCCTCGGCGGTGTCAACGAGGGATGGCTGAAGCACGACGCGAGCCTATTCCCGCCCACTGGGCCGGTCTTCTTCGCCATGCGAAGCAGACTCGCCCCGCGCGCTGATGGCCGCCGCCTCGGCGCGCATCGCCGCCGCCCGTGCACCGGCCACCCGGGGATCCCCGGCCGACCCGGCGAGGTTTGCGGCGACCAACTCCGAACCGGCTCGCGCGGCCGCGAGGGCGAGCTCGGCGGCGACGATGGCGTCTGGCGTGAACGGCCACCTCCCGGCGCTGACCACCTCCGATGCGGCCTCGGCGATCTCGGCGGCGGCCGCGGCGATCTCCAGCGGCGTCTCGCTCGCTCGCGACAGCGCGCCGGCGCGGGCCTCCGCGTCGGGTGCGCGGGCGACCTCGGCGTAGAGGCCGGCGTCGGCGTCGGCGATCGCCGGCATCCGCGCCCGCAGCTCTGCCGCCCGGGCAGCGAGGCCGCGCAGCCGCTCCGCCTCGGCGGCCCCCACCCCACCCCCCTCGGCCCCGAGGCGCTGCGCCGCCAGTCCGGCGGTCAGCTCGACCAGTGCCGCGGCCGTCGCGCACGCGAGGGCGGACGCGGCCCCGGCGGCGGCCGGATCGGCGGCGGATGCCAGTCCGGCCAGGGCATCGCCGACTCGGCTGTCGGAGAGCCCGCCCACGGCCTCAGAACAACCCGACGGTGCGCCCCTCGGCGTCGACGTCGACGTCGAAGGCCGCCGGAGTCCTGCCGAGGCCGGGCATCTGCTGGATCGCGCCGCACAGCGGCACCAGCCAGCCGGCGCCGGTGTAGGCGCGAACGTCGCGGACCGGAAGCTTGAAGCCGGTCGGCGCTCCGAGCATCTCCGGGTCGGAGGTGAGCGAGAGCGGCGTCTTCGCCATGCAGACCGGGAGCCCGGCCAGGCCCTCCTGGTTGAACTGCTCGATCTTCTTCTCAGCCTCCAGGTAGTAGACGACCTCGGCGGCGCCGTAAACGCGGGTGGCGACGGCCTCGATCTTCTCCTTGATCGAGGCTCCGTCCTCGTAGAGCAGGTGGAAGTCGTTGGGCTCATCGGCCGCGGCGACGACCGCCTCGGCCAGCTCGGCGGAGCCCTCGCCGCCTCGGGCGAAGCCGTCGCTGACCGCTGCCGCGAATGCTCCGGCCTCGGTCGCGAGCCGCTTCACGAGCTCGACCTCCTCGTCGCTGTCCTCGGGCCGGCGGTTGACCGCGACCACCGCCGGCACCCCGAATTCGGCGACGATCCCGAGGTGGCGGCGGAGGTTGGCGATCCCCGACTCGATCGCCCCCATGCCCTCCGCCGCGCTCGCGCTCGCAGGATCGTCGAGACCGCCGTGGTGCTTGAGGGCGCGGACGGTGGCGACGAGGACCACGGCGTCGGGCTTGATCCCGCCCGCGCGGCAGACGATGTCGAAGAACTTCTCCATCCCCATGTCTGAGCCAAACCCCGACTCCGTGATCACGTAGTCGCCGAGCTTGAGGCCGAGCAGGTCGGCGATCAGGGATGAGTTGCCGTGGGCGATGTTGGCGAATGGCCCGGCGTGCATCAGGCACGGCTGCCCCTCGAGTGTCTGGATCAGGTTCGGCTTGATCGCGTCCTTGAGCAGCACCGTCATCGCCCCCGCGGCACCGAGGTCCTCGGCGGTCACCGGCTCACCCTCACGCGAGTAGCCGGCGGTGATCCGCCCGAGCCGGGCCCGGAGATCCTGGAGGTCGCGGGCGACGGCGAGCACCGCCATCACCTCCGAGGCCGCCGTGATGTCGAACCCGGACTCGCGCGGATAGCCGTTCGCCGGTCCGCCGAGGCCGAGCGCGACCTGTCTCAGCGCCCTGTCGTTCATGTCCACCGCACGCTTCCAGGTGACCCGCAGCGCGTCGATCTTGTGGGGGTTCCCGTGCAGCATCGAGGCGTCGAGCAGCGCCGCCAGCAGGTTGTTGGCGGCGCCGATCGCGTGGATGTCACCGGTGAAATGGAGGTTCAGGTCCTCCATCGGCACGACCTGGGCGAAGCCGCCGCCGGCGGCGCCCCCCTTGATCCCGAAGACCGGGCCGAGCGAGGGCTCGCGCAGGCACAGCACCGGGCTGCGGCCGATGTGGCCCATGCCCTCGGTCAAGGCCACCGAGGTCGTCGTCTTGCCCTCCCCGGCCTTCGTCGGCGTCATCCCGGCGACGCAGATCAGCTTCGCGTCGGGCCGCCCCGAGAGGCGCTCGATCGCGTCGAGGGAGATCTTGGCCTTGTAGCGGCCGTAGGGCTCGATCTCCTCCGGCTCGAGGCCGACCTGCTCGCCGATCGCGTCGATCGGCTGAAGCTGCGCCTCTTGCGCGATTTCCAGGCTGCTCTTCAAGATTCGGTCTCCTCGTCCTTGGGGTCAGTGTGAGACGGCCGCGGCACCGAGCTCGGAGACGAGGCGGTCGCGGTAGAAGCGCTCGAGCGCAAACGGCTCGATCAGGTCCGGCGTCCGCCCGGTCGCGACCTGCTCGGCGAGCGTCTTGCCGACAATCGGCGCAGCCTTGAAGCCGTAGGTTCCCCAGCCGGCGCTGACCAGGAACCCGTCGAGCTCGGTGGCGCCGAGGATCGGGCTGAAGTCGGGGCTGATGTCACAGAGGCCGGCCCAGCTGCGGAGCATCCGGGCCCGCTCGAGCTGGGGGAAGAGCTCGAGCGCGTGGCGCGAGGCCTCCTGGAGGAAGTTGAGGGTGCCGAGCTGGCGGTAGGTCGTCCAGGGCTCGATCTCGGCGCCGATCAGGAACTCGCCGCGGTCGGTCTGGGAGATGTAGACGTGCATCTGCGAGGAGACGATGACCACGTCGAGCAGCGGCTTCAGCGGCTCGGTCACGAACGCCTGCAGGATGTGGGTCGTGATCGGCAGCTCGATCCCGGCCATAGCCGTCGTCGTCGAGCTCCAGCCGGCGGTGGCGCTGATCACGGTTCCGGCGCCGATCCGCCGCCCATCGGCGATCCGCACGCCGGTTGCGCGGCGGCCGTCTCCGTTCTCACCGCGCTCGACCTCGACCACCTCCGTGTAGGGGTGGATCTCCACCCCGGCGGCGTCCACCGAGCGAGCGAGGCCCCAGACGACGGCGTCGTGGCGGATGATCCCGCCCGGCGGGTGGTAGAGCGCGCCCATCACCGGGTGGATCGCGTCGGCATCCATCGACATCGTCGGCGCCAGCTTCGCGATCTCCTCGCGGCCGATCACGCGCGAGTCGATCCCGGCCAGCCGGTTGACCTCGGCGCGCTCGGTCATCACGAACATCGCCCGGTCGGTGTGGGCGAGGGTCAGGTGACCCTCCTGGGAGAAGAGAAGGTTGAAGTTGAGCTGCGCCGACAGACCCTCGTAGAGCTTCACCGATGCGTCGTAGAAGCGCGCTCCCTCCGGGGTCTTGTAGTTGGAGCGGAGGATGGTCGTGTTGCGACCGGCCGCGCCGGAGCCGATGTAGGCCTTCTCGAGTATGCAGACGTCGGTGATGCCATGGTCGCGGGCGAGGTAATAGGCGATCGCGAGACCGTGCGAGCCGCCGCCTATGATGACCACGTCGTAGTGGTCGCGGAGCTCTCCCTTCGGCCGCCACATCCGTCGCTTTCGGAAGATGTCACGCACCGGTGCCCACCTCCCCGCCCCCCGCGGCGCGCAGCGCCTCGGCACCGACCGCAGCGCCACCGAGGGACTCGACGGCGTCGATGAAGACGGTCCACACGTAGGAGGCGTAGCCGGCGCCGAAGAGGTGCAGGTAGCGCTCGCGCCCTTGGCGCAGGACCATCGCCGGCGTGCGCGCCACAGAGACCGGAGCGAAGGCGCTCTCTTCGAAGCGGTCGGGGCGCATGTCGAGTGCCGTGGTCCGGGAAAAGGCCTCACGTGCAAGCGGGCCGACCACGGCGTTGGAGCCGAGTGCCGCAGTCAGCTCGGTGACGGAGACGAACGTGGCGGCTGAGGCCGAGGCCGACTCGAGCCTCCCGCGCAGATCCGCCGTCGCCGCCGGCTCGCTCAGCGCCAGCACCCGATCGGCGGTGACCGGGCACCACCAGACGCCGTCGCGCAGGGCCGCGGAGCCGGGCTCGAGCCGGGTGCCGCCGGCAAGCCCGGCGACGATCGACTCGACCGCCGCCCGCTCGCCCTGCAGCTCGATCTTGCCAACCTGGGATGCGTCGGCGATGCCGACGGTCTCACGGCAGGCCGCTCGCTCGCGGCCGCTCGCCCCGTAGCCGGCGACGACGTTCCAGCCGGCTGCCTGTTCGAAGCGTGCGCCGGCGTCGCGGTGCACCCACTCGATCGGGCTTCGCAGGAGCGGGCGCCCACCTTCGAACGGCTCGGCGCGGTCCGGTGCGAGGAACTCGAGGCTCATCCCCGCAACAGCTCCTGGTCGGGGTCGTAGAAGGGCGCGGTCTGGACCTCGGCCGTGATCCTCGAGCCGCGGTCGGCGACGGTTATCGAGGCTCCGTCCTCGGCGAGCTCAGCCGGGACCCAGGCCATCCCGATCGAGCGCTCGAGCTTGGGCGAGAACCGCGATGAGGTCACCCGTCCCACCGGGCGCCCTTCGACGACGACGGCGGCTCCCTCGGTCGGCACCGCGCCGCCGGCGACGCTGAAGCCGACCAGCTTGTTCTCGTCGCCGCGCTCGGCGACCGCCTCCAGCGCCCAGCGGCCGATGAAGTCCTCCTCCTTGTCGAACTTGACGATCCAGGGCATCGCCGCCTCGAGCGGGTTCGACTCGGCGTCGGTGTCCTGGCCGACGAGGATGTGGAGCTTCTGCAGCCGCAGAATCCTCTGTGGCTCGAGCCCGAACGGCCTGATCCCGTGCTCTGCGCCGGCCGCGAGGAGCGCGTCCCAGAGGCCCTCCGCCAGGGGGCCGGGACAGTGCAGCTCGTAGCCGAGCTCGCCGACGAAGCCGATCCGCAGCATCAGGCACGGCACCCCGGCGACGTGCGCCCGCTTGCCGTCGAGGTAGGCGAACGAGTCGTTGGAGCAGTCGAGGTCGGTGAGCCCGGAGATGATCTCCCGCGACCCTGGGCCGGCGAGGTTAAATGCTGAAAGCCCCTGGCTGACGTCGGTGAGCTTTACCTCCATCTTCCACTCCGCCAGCCACCAGGAGAACCAGCTCTCGACGGCGTCGGCGCCGCTGGAGGTCGTGGTGACGTAGAAGGAGTCGTCGTCGAGGCGGCAGATGGTGCCGTCGTCGGTGATCCTGCCGGCGTCGTCGCCGAGGACCCCGTAGCGGATCCGGCCGGGCTTGAGGTTGTCGAAGCGGTTCGGGTAGAGGCGGTTGAGGAAGGCCCCGGCCTCGGGCCCGCTGACGATCAGCTTGCCGAGGGTGGAGACGTCGATCAGCCCCGCACCGTCGTGGACGGCCATCGTCTCGCCCTCGGGATCCCCGTAGTCGTAGGGACGGCGCCAGTCGCCAGCCCAGAGGACGTTGCCGCCGAGCTCGCGATGCCGGCCGTGGACGGCGGAGCGCTTGGCGGGCTCGAACGGGCGCCCGGCGAGGACGCCGAGCGGGACCGTCGACCACGGCGGGCGGGCCGTGGTCAGGCCGACATCGGCCACCGAAGAGCCGGTGTGCTCGGCCATCCGGCGGATTGAGGCGAGCTGGCACATCCGCCCCTGGCACGGACCCATGGTCACGGTCGTGTAGCGCTTCAGAAGCTCGATCGAGTCGAAGCCCTCGTCGATCGCGTAGTCGATGTCCTTGGTGGTGACGTCCTCGCAGATGCAGGCGAAGCACTTGTCGCGGCGGCCCGGAGCTCCGCTCGCCGCAGCAGGCATCCTCACCTCGGACGGCTCGCCGGCCCGCGCCAGCTCCGCGCGCTCGGTCTCGAGGCGTTCGCGATCTGCCTCCTCTCCGAGCCCGATCGAGAGCGCCGCCTCAGCGCCGGTGACCGAGCCCGAGAGCGCCGCCTCGCCCGGGGACCCGTGCCCGGCCACCGCTCCGGCGGCGATGATTCCCGCGGGCGGATCCTCGGGAAGGTAGGCGCCGGTCTGATCGTCCCAGCGCGCCTTGGCGCCGGCCTGAAGCAGCAGGGACGTCGCCGGGACGAAGCCGCCGGAGACGGCGACCAGGTCGCAATTGAGGCCGCGTTCGGTACCCGCGACCATGTGGCCTTCGCCGTCGAGATCGGCGACGACGACACCCTTGACCTGCTTGCGGCCGATCGCCCTGACCACCGTCGCGCCCCGCAGATGCGGAATCCCCGCCGCGGCGAGGCCCTCGGTCAGCTCTAAGCGGGCGCCCTCTGGCCGGGCGTCGGCGACGGCGACGATCTCGACCCCGAGGCGGTCGAGCGAGAGGGCGGCCTCGAGGCCGCGATCGCCGGTCGTCGCGATCACGGCCGAGCGGCCCGGGCGGACTCCGTAGAGGGCGGCGAGCCGCTCGGCCCCCGAGCAGAGCATCACGCCGGGAAGGTCGTTGCCCTCGAAGATCATCGGCTGCTCGATCGAGCCGGTGGCGGCGATGTGTCGCTCGGCGCGGACCTGGTGCAGCGTGCTTCCGGACCAGACCGGGACGATCCCGTCGAAGAACCCGAGCGCTGCCGCCGGAGCCAGGACCTCGACCCCGGCCGCGGCGAGTCCCTGCGCGAGCTCGCCGGCCGCCGGCGAGGTTCCCGAGGCGAGTCCCGACCCGCCAAGCTCGGGGCCGTCGTCGGCGAGGACGACGTCGGCACCGATCTCGGCGGCGCGCAGGGCGGCGGCCACGCCACAGACCCCACCGCCGATCACCAGCACGTCGGCATGTCGGCGCCGGTACTCGGTGCGCCACTCGCGATCAGCCTGGCGGCGCCGCAGCTTTCCGAGCCCGGCTGCGTTGCGCAGGAACTTCTCATAGAGCGGCCACAGCCGCCGCGGCCTGATGAAGGTCTTGTAGTAGAAGCCGGGTGGGGTCAGGCGGGTGCCGAAGATGTCGGTGGCACGCATGACGTCGAACTCGAGCGAAGGCCTCGCGTTCATGTGCGAGACCTCCATCCCCTCCCGCACCTGCTCGGTGCAGGCCCGCACCCCCGGCCATCCATCCACCTCGACCATGCAGTTCGGGCACTGACCCGCGCAGCAGAGCAGCCCGCGCGGCCGGTGGTACTTGAAGCTTCGGGAGATCACCTTGCGGCCCGAGGCGTGCAGGGCCGAGCCGATCGTGTCGCCCTCGAAGGCGCTCACCGGCTTGCCGTCGAAGCTGAACTCGATCTCGCGGCCCCGGTTGATCCGCTCGCCGGGGCGCTGCGGCAGCCGGCTCACCGCTCCTCGCTCCCCGGCAGGCCGACCCAGCTGACCTCGTTCGTCGTCGTGTCGCGCTCGGCGAGGAACCAGGCGCGGCAGCCGGAGCGGTGATACCACCACTCCCGCTGCACCCCGGCGACGTTTCGGCGGAAGTAGTTGTAGGTGTTGAGCTCGCGCTCGCTCGGCTTGCTCTTCGGCCGGGGCACGACCTCGCCGCCGTAGGCGAAGTCGGTCACCTCGCGCACGCCGCAGTTCGGACAGGTCAGCAGGAACGACATCAGTTCGGTCTCAGCCACAACACTAGACAAATTGGTACAACGACGCAAGAGGTGGCCGATCCGGCGCGCGCACAGCGGATGCGTGGCGCAATCGCGCGGGGGCACCTTCATGTGCCGACCCCACATATGTTCCCCCCAAATTCTGGCTTTGCAGTCCATTGCCACGCAGGCCCCTATGTGAGATACATCCAGGTATGAGCGCAGAAAACCGCCCCACAGAAGACGATGTTCGCAAGACGGTTGCCGACGAGGGGATCGAGTTCCTCTTCGCCAACTTCGTCGACATGCACGCCAGGCCGAGCGCCAAGCTGATCCCGTCCGAGAAGATCGACGACCTCTTCAGCGACGGCGCCGGGTTCGCCGGCTACGCCGCCGGCGACATCGGCCAGCAGCCCGACGACCCGGACATGATCGCGATGCCCGACGCCGGCTCCTTTACGAGGCTCCCGTGGAAGCCGAACGTCGGCTGGTTCGCCTCCGACGTCACGGTCGAGGGCGAGGAGTGGCCCTACTGCCCGCGGACCATCCTGCGCCACCAGATGGAGCGCTGCGAGGACGCCGGCTACCAGTTCATGATCGGCTACGAGCTCGAGTACTTCCTGGTCCGCAAGACCGAGGACGGCGGGATCGAGATTGCCGATCAGCTCGACGACCTCGAGCAGCCCTGCTACGACATCCGCGCCCTGACCCGCTCCTTCGACTTCGTCACCGAGGTGATGCGCAATGTCAACTCGCTCGGCTGGGGCATGTACGCGACCGATCACGAGGACGCCAACGGCCAGTTCGAGCAGAACTGGGCTCCCGCCGACCCGCTGACCTCGAGCGACCGCGCGGTCTTCTACCGCTACATGGTCGAGGCGATGGCTCAGGAGCGCGGCCTGATCGCCACCTTCATGCCGAAGCCATTCGCACACCTGACCGGCAACGGCTGCCACATGCACATGAGCCTCTGGGACGGCGAGACCAACGTCCTGCTCGCCGACCCCAAGGACGACAAGCACGGCCTCGGCATCAGCGAGAAGGGCTATCACTTCATCGGCGGGCTGAAGAAGCACGCCAAGGCCTACATCGCCCTCACCGCTCCCACGGTCGGCTCCTACAAGCGGCTGGTCATCGGGGCGCCGACGAGCGGCGCCACCTGGGCGCCGGCCTACGTCACCTACGGCTGGAACAACCGGACGGTGATGCTCCGCGTCCCCGCTCACGGGCGGATCGAGGACCGCACAGTCGACGGCGCCTGCAACCCCTACCTTGCGGCGACGGCGGTGCTGGCGGCGGGGCTCGACGGGATCGAGAACGGGATCGACCCGGGCGACCCGACGACCGGCAACATGTACCAGACCGGCGTAGAGGACCGCGCGAAGATGGGGATCGAGACGCTTCCCGCCAACCTGCTCGACGCGACCCGCGAGCTCGAGTCCGATGAGGTGCTGCGAAAGGCCCTCGGCAAGGTCCGCGACGGCGACTACGTCGATTACTTCATCAAGTGCAAGCGCCGCGAGTGGCAGATGGCGCACGAGCAGATCACCAAGTGGGAAATCGACCGCTACCTGCAGCTCTCCTGAGGACGGGCCTCGACGATGTGCGGTATCGCCGGCCTCTTCTCTAAATCCGGAAGCATCGAGGAATCCCTCGGCGCCCACCTCGGCGCAATGCTCACCCAGCTCGCCGAGCGCGGGCCCGACAGCGCCGGCGTCGCCCTCTACCGGGACCCGGCGCCCGCCGGGACCTGCAAGGTCTCGCTCTTCTCACCGCAGTCCGACTACCCGTGGCCGGAGCTGGCGATGGAGATGGCCGGGAGCTTCGGCGCTGTCGGCGAAGCCGAGATCGTCGCCTCCCACGCACTGCTGATCGTTCAGGGGGACGCGATCGAGGTCCAGCGACTGGCTGGCCGAGCGCCATCCCGAGCTGCGGGTGATGAGCATCGGCGAGCGGATCGAGATCTACAAGGAGGCCGGCGACCCGCGTGAGTTCATCGAGCGCTTCCGCCTTGCCGAGGTCTCCGCGACCCACGCCCTCGGGCACACGCGGATGGCGACCGAGAGCCGGGTCACGACCGAGCACTCCCACCCGTTCTCGACCGGCCTCGACCTCTGCCTCGTCCACAACGGCTCGCTCTCCAACCACAACCGGCTTCGCCGGGCGCTGCGGCGCGAGGGGATCGAGTTCCAGACCGACAACGACTCCGAGGTCGCCGCCGGCTACCTGACCTGGCGTCTGCGCGAGGGCGACGGGCTCGACGTCGCCCTCGAGCGCTGCCTCACCGACCTCGACGGCTTCTACACCTTCGCCGTCGGCACCGCCGACGGCTTCGCCGTGCTGCGCGACCCGATCGCCTGCAAGCCGGCGGTGATGGCCGAGACCGACGACTGGGTGGCGATGGCCTCGGAGTACCGGGCGATCGCCGCCCTCCCGGGGGCCGAGGACGCCGAGCTCTGGGAGCCCGAGCCCGGCCGGGTCTACCACTGGACCCGGGCGAAGGTCGCGTGAACGCGCCGGCGACGGCGCGGCCGAGACCGTCGACCTCGCCACCGCGACGGTGCGCGAGCTCAACCAGCGCCTCCACGACCTCGACGGCTCCGGGCCGGGGCGCTGGCACTGTCGCCAACCCCGGCGGTGCCCACGCGATCGCCGTCGGGCTCGACGACGAGGTCGAGGTCGAGATCGACGGCCACGTCGGCTACTACTGCGCCGGTATGAACAAGCTCGCCACCGTTCGCATCGGCGGCAACTGCGGCGTCGGCGTCGCCGAGAACATCATGTCGGGGACGGTGATCGTCGCCGGCGACGCGAGCCAGGCGGCGGCGGCGACCGGGCGCGGCGGGACCGTCGTCATCAGGGGCAGCGCATCGGCGCGCTGCGGGATCTCAATGAAGGGCGCAGAGATCGTCGTCCACGGCTCGATCGGCCACGCCGGCGCCTTCATGGCGCAGCGCGGCGACCTTGGTCGTCTGCGGCGACGCCGGACCCGACCTCGGCGACTCGATCTACGAGGCCCGGCTCTATGTACGCGGCGAGGTCGCCGGGCTGGGCGCCGACTGCATCGAGAAGGAGATGCGCGCCGAGCACCTCGAGCCAGCTCGGTGAGCTGCTGAAACGCGCGCGAGGCCGACGCCGAGCCCGGCGAATTCCGCCGCTACGGCTCCGCGCGGCGCCTCTACACCTTCGACGTCGACAACGCGGGGGCCTACTGATGACCGAGTTCGACGCGCTCGGCAAGCGCGAGGGCTTCGAGCCGGGCCAGGGCGGGCGCTGGCGCCCGGGCCTGCGCGAGTCGGCGCTGTTTGACCGCAACACGATCCACGAGATCCAGCGGATGGCGCGCGAGGGCATCTACGACATCCGCGGCTTCGGCGCCAAGCGCCGCGTCCCCCACTTCGATGACCTCCTCTTCCTCGGCGCGAGCGTCTCGCGCTACCCGCTCGAGGGCTACCGCGAGAAATGCGCCACCGACGTCACCCTCGGCGCCCGCTTCGCCTCGGAGCCGATCGAGCTCGAGATCCCGATCACGATCGCCGGGATGAGCTTCGGCGCGCTCTCGGCGCCGGCGAAGGAGGCGCTCGGCCGCGGCGCCAGCGCCGTCGGCACCTCGACGACCACCGGCGACGGGGGCATGCTGCCCGAGGAGCGCGACCATTCGAGCAAGCTCGTCTACCAGATCCTGCCCTCCCGCTACGGGATGAACCCGGACGACCTGCGCCGCGCCGACGCGGTCGAGGTCGTCGTCGGCCAGGGGGCCAAGCCCGGCGGCGGCGGCATGCTCTTGGGGCAGAAGATCTCCGACCGCGTCGCCGAGATGCGCGACCTGCCGATGGGCGTCGATCAGCGAAGCGCCTGCCGCCATCCCGACTGGACCGGCCCCGACGACCTCGAGATCAAGATCGGCGAGCTGCGCGAGATCACCGACTGGCGCAAGCCGATCTACGTCAAGGTGGGCGCCACCCGCACCTTCTTCGACGTGGCGCTGGCGGTCAAGGCCGGCGCCGACGTGATCGTCCTCGACGGCATGGAGGGCGGCACGGCTGCGAGCCAGGAGGTCTTCATCGAGCACGTCGGGATCCCGATCCTCGCCGCGATCCCCGAGGCGGTGCGCTCGCTCCAGGAGCTGGGGATGCACCGCAAGGTGCAGCTGATCGTCTCCGGCGGGATCCGCTCCGGCGCCGACGTCGCCAAGGCGCTGGCGCTCGGCGCCGACGCCGTCTCGATCGGCGTCGCCGCGGTGATCGCGCTCGGCGACAACTCGCCCCACTACGAGTCCGAGTACGAGGAGATCGGGACCGCCGCCGGCTACTACGACGACTGGCACGAGGGCCGCGACCCGGTCGGGATCTCGACCCAGGACGACGAGCTGGCCGCCCGCTTCGACCCCGAGCTCGGCGGGCGCCGTCTCGCCAACTACCTGCGGGCGATGGTGCTCGAGGCCCAGACCCTCGCCCGCGCCTGCGGCAAGTCCCACGTCCACAACCTCGAGCCCGAGGACATGGTCGCACTCACCCTCGAGGCCTCGGCGATGGCGAAGGTGCCGCTGGCGGGGACGAGCTGGATACCCGGCATGGCCGATTCGAGCTGAGGCGTTGTCGCAGAACCTCGTAGAGCTGGTCCGCCGCCACCACGCCGAGCGGGCCCCGACCGCGCTCGAGGTGCTGAAGGAGGGGATGGAGCTTCGCGGCGAGATCACCGACGACGACCGGCGGCGCGCGGCCGAGCTCTCGGGCCTCCCCGAGGCCGCCGTCCACGGCGTCTCGACCTTCTACGACGACCTGCTCCAGCCACGCGGGCGCCGCCACGTCCGCGTCTGCACCGGGACCGCCTGCTTCGCCGCCAGCGGCGAGGACCACGTCGAGGCGCTGCGGAGACGGGCTCGGCCTCGGCCTCGGCGAGCGCAGCGCCGACGGCGCGGTCTCGCTCGCCGAGACGGTCTGCCTCGGCTTCTGCCACTCCTCGCCGGCGGTGCGCGTCGGCGACGTCGTCGACGCCGGCCCCGGGGTGATCGAGCGGGTTCTCTCCGAGCAGGAGGAGCAGGCGGCCGAGCCGCCCTGGGTCAGCACCCTCGACGATCCGGTCCTGCTTCGGCGCGGCGACTACTCGGGGCTGCGCCGGGCGCGCGAGCGAGATGGCGCCGGCCGAGCTGCTGGCCGAGGTCAAGGCGGCGGTGATCCGCGGCCGCGGCGGCGCCGGATTCCCCGCCGGCGCCAAGTGGGAGTTCGCCGCCGCGGCGGAGGGCGAGGAGAAGTTCATCGTCGCCAACGGCGACGAGGGCGACCCCGGCTCCTACATCGACAAGTACCTGATGGAGCGCAACCCCGAGCTGCTGATCGAGGGCATGGCGCTCGCCGGCTACGCGGTCGGCGCCGACCCACGGCTTCGTCCTGACGCGCTCGGAGTACCCGCGCTCGAAGCCGCTGATCGAGGCCGCCGTCGAGCGAGGCTCGCGACTGGCGGGCGTGCTCGGCGAGCTTCGACGTCACCGTCCTCGAGGGCGCCGGCTCCTACGTCGTCGGCGAGGAGACGGCGCTGCTCGCCTGCCTGGAGGGGCTGCGCGGCACGGTCTCGGCGCGGCCGCCGTTCCCGGCCGAGCGCGGCCTCTACGGGATGCCGACCGTCGTCAACAACATCGAGACGCTCTGCAACGTCCCGCTTCGTCGCCGCCCAGCGGCGCCGAGGCCTACGGCGAGCTGAGCCCCGAGGGCGACGCCGGGGTCGAAGCTCGTCTGCTTCAACGAGCGCTTCGCCCGGCCCGGCGTCTACGAGGTCCGCTTCGGCACCCCGCTGCGCGAGCTCTGCGAGGACGTCGCCGGCGGCCTCGTCGACGGGCACGACGATCAAGGCGCTTCAGATCGGCGGCCCGCTCGGCGGAATCCTGCCCGGCTCGCCTGCTCGACACGCCCTTCGACTTCGACGAACTGGCCGCCGAGGGGTGCATGGTCGGCCACGGGAGTATCCTGGCCTTCGACGAGAGCACCGACATGAGAGAGGTGGCACGCACCTGCTTCGCTTCGGCGCCGACGAGAGTTGCGGCAAGTGCTTCCCCTGCCGCATCGGGCTGCGGCGCGCTCACGACGCGTTCGCCGCCGACGCACCGATCGACCGCGCGAAGCTTCGAGGAGCTGCTCGAGGTCGCTCGAGGTCTCGGCAGCCTCTGCGCCCACGGCGGCGGCATCCCGGCGCCGATGCGCAGCCTCCTCACCCACTTCCCGGAGGAGCTGGGGCTCGCGTGAGCACGGTCACGATCGACGGCACGCAGGACCGAGTTCGAGCCGGGCGCGACCCTGCTCGAGGCGGTCCGCGCCGCCGGCGGCGGCGTGCCGACGCTCTGCTTCGACGAGCGCCAGGAGCCCTTCGGCGCCTGCCGCGTCTGCCTGGTCGGCGGCCGACGGCGCCGATCGTCGCCGGCCTGCACGACGAAGTGCCGCGACGGCATGGCGGTCGAGACCGAGCGACGAGCGGGCCCGCCGGGTCGCCAGCGGGGTCGTCGAGCTGGTCCTCTCCGAGCTTCCCGAGGCGCCCGCCCCCCACACCGAGCTGGCCGCGGTCGCCGCGGGACCTCGACGCCGGCGAGCCCGCGCTGGCCCGGCCCCACCCACGAGCCGCGCCACGACGACCACGCCACCCCTACCTCGCGCTTCCGCCACGAGCTCTGCATCTCCTGCGGGCGCTGCGTGCGGGCCTGCGACGAGGTCCAGGGCGACCTTCGCCCTGACCGCGACCGGGCGCGGCTTCGACGCCAACGTCGCCGCCGGGCTCGACGCAGGGCTTCCGGGACTCGGCCTGCGTCTCCTGCGGCGCCTGCGCCGACACCTGCCCGACCGACGCGATCACCGAGCACACCCTCCTCGATCGAGGCGATGGCGATGACCGACGAGCGCTTCGACTCCAATGTGACCACGACCTGCGGCTACTGCGGCGTCGGCTGCCGCCTCGAGGCGCACGTCAGCGGCGACGCGATCGTCCTCGATCTCCCCGCGCCGACGGGCCCGCCAACGAGGGCCACACCTGCCTCAAGGGCCGCTTCGCCCACCACTTCTCCCGCTCACCGCGACCGGCTGACGGCGCCGCTGATCCGCGAGGGCGGCGAGCTGCGCGAGGCGAGCTGGGACGAGGCGATCGACCGGATCGTCGTCCGAGCTCGGCCGGATCAAGACCGAGCACGGCCCCGACGCGATCGCCGGCCTCGCCTCCTCGCGCGCCACCAACGAGGACTGCTACGTGATGGCGCGGCTGATGCGCGCCGCGTCGGCACCAACAACATCGACAACTGCTCGCGCGTCTGCCACTCGCCCACCTCGTTCGCGCTGAGCAAGTCGTTCGGGCTCTCCGGCGCGACCGGCACCTTCGACGACATCGACCACGCCGAGCGTGGCGCTCCTGATCGGGGTCAACCCGACCCCGGGCATCCGGTCGTCGGCGCCCGCATCAAGCAGGCCGCGCTGCGGGGCTGCACGCTGGTCACGATCGACCCGCGCCGGATCGAGCTGGCCGACTACGGCGTCCTCCACCTGGCGCCGCGGCCGGGGACCAACGCCGCGGTCATGCTCGGCCTCGCCCACGTCGTCGCCCGCGACGGGCTGGTCGACGAGGACTTCATCGCCGCCCGCACCGACGGGCTACGACGCCGCCGAGGAGCTGCTCGGGCAGTACGCCCCCGAGGCGGTCGAGGAGATCACCGGCATCCCCGCCGCCGACCTCGAGCGGGCCGCCCACGTCTACGGCGAGGCCGCCGAGGGCTGCATCCTCTGGGGCCTCGGGGTGACCGAGCACAAGTACGGCTCCGAGGTGGTGCAGCTGATCTGCAACCTGGCGATGATGACCGGCAAGGTCGGGCGGCCCGGCTCGGCCCTGCTGCCCCTGCGCGGGCAGAACAACGTCCAGGGATCCTCCGACATGGGCGCCCTGCCCGACACCTACACCGCCTACCGCCCGGTCGGCGACGAGGAGGTCGCGACCTCCTTCGAGGCAGGCCTGGGGCGTCCCGCTCTCCCGCGAGAAGGGCCTGACGATCCCGCAGATGTTCGACGCCGCCGTCGACGGCCGGCTGAAGGCGATGTACATCTTCGGCGAGGACGTCGCCCAGACCGATCCGGACACCGCCCACGTGGTCGCCGCGCTGGAGTCGCTCGAGTTCGTCGTCTGCCAGGACATCTTCGAGACCGAGACGACCAACTACGCCGACGTCATCCTGCCGGCGTCCTCCTTCCTCGAGAAGGGCGGGACGTTCACCAACGCCGAGCGCCGGATCCAATTGGTGCGACCCGCGCTCGACCCGCCCGGCGACGCCCGCACCGACTTCGACATCCTGACGACGGTCTCGCGCGCGCTCGGCCACGAGATGGGCTACCCCGACCCCGCCGCGGTGATGGACGAGATCGCGGCCCTGACCCCGCACTTCGCCGGTGTCAGCTTCGAGCGGCTCGGGCGCGCGGCCTGCAGTGGCCGGTGGCGCCCGACGGGACCGACTCGCCGATCCTCTACGCGCGAGCGCTTCGACAAGCCCGGACGGCCTCGGGCACTTCGCGGCGCTGCCGTACAAGCCGCCGGGCGACGAGGCCGACGACGAGTTCCCGCTGATCCTCGTCACCGGGCGCGTCCTCCAGCACTACAACGCCGGGACGATGACCCGCCGCACCGGCAACGTCGAGCTGGTCGACCGCGACTGGCTCGAGATCCACCCCGACGACGCCGAGCGGCTCTGGATCAGCGACGGCGACCGGGTCTCGATCCGCAGCCGCGTCGGCCGGATCGAGCTCTGCGCTCAGGTCACCGAGCGGATCGAGCCGGGCCACGTCTTCACCAGCTTCCACTTCCCCGAGGCGCGGACCAACCTGCTGGTGGGCAGCTCGGCCGACGTCAACACCTCCTGCCCCGAGTACAAGGTCGTCGCCGTCGACGTGCGCCCGGTCGCCGAGGAGCCCTCGGAGCGCCCCGCGATCGGCGTGGCGACGTGAGCGGCTGCGTAACGGCCGCGAGGGCCCGACGCCGCGGGCTGACGAGCCGAGCGACAACGTGGTCGTGAGAGCCTGATGCCGCGGGCTGACGACGTCAGCCCCGGCATGGTCGCGACGGTCGAGTGCGACGGCCGCACCGACGAGGTCGCGGTCGAGGACCCGCTCGAGATCCGCGTCGACGGTGAGCCGATCGCGGTGACGATGCGCACGCCGGGCCACGACGAGGAGCTCGCGCTCGGCTTCCTTCGCGGAGAGGGCCTGATCGACCGCGCCCACGAGGCGGGGCCGACCGCGGACTTCGCAGCGAACATCGTCGACGTCTCAGGGCCCCTGCTCCGAGATCCTGGCCGGCGCCGCTTCTACACGACCTCCTCTTGCGGGATCTGCGGGCGGGGCGCCCTGGAGGAGGTTGCCGTCCTCGCTCCCGTTGCGTCCGGAGGGGCCGCAGGTATCGCCGCGGGCTGCTCGCCGACCTGCCCGAGCGCCTCCAGCAGCCGACCTTCGCCCGCACCGGCGGACTCCACGCGGCGGGCCTCTTCAACGGCGACGGCGAGCCTCTGATCGTCCGCGAGGACGTCGGCCGCCACAACGCCCTCGACAAGGTGATCGGGTGGGCGCTGGTCATGGGGCTGATGCCCCTCTCCGGGCAGATCCTCTGCGTCAGCGGCCGCCTCTCCTACGAGCTGGTCCAGAAGGCGGCCCTGGCCGGGGCGCCGATCCTGGTCGGTGTGGGAGCGCCGAGCTCTCTGGCGATCGAGCTCGCTTCCGATCGCAACATCACCCTCGGCGGCTTCGCTCGCGAGGGCCGTATCAACATATACAGCGGCGATCAGCGTCTCACGCCGAACTGAGCGCCGCCGCCGCGGCCACCCCACGACCCGGTCAGCGGCCCGGCAGCGCAGCCCTACTCTGAGGGAATCACGAGGACCGGCTGCTTTGCGAAGTGAAGCAGCCTCTGGGTGACGCTGCCCAGCAGCAGCCCTCCCAGCGGAGAATGCCCCCGGGTGCCGGTGACGATGAGGTCGGCCGACACCCGCTCGGCCATCTTCGCGAGGACGTGCCCGGCTCCCCCGGCCATCACGTCAGCCATCTCGACGCTGGTCTCGATCCCCTCCGCAGAGAGCTCCTCGGCCTGCTTGCGGACAGCCGCCTGGACCTCCTTCTCGTCCGCGCGGATATCGCCGCCGCCCTTGGCGACAACCCGCTCGTCGATATGGGCGAGGACGAGCTTGGCGCGATCACGCTTTGCGAGCTCGATCGCCATGGAGGTCGCTCGCTCCGACCCTTTCGACCCGTCAATCGCAACGAGGATCTTCTTGAAAGTCACCGGGTAACCCTTTCGTCTGGGGGGCCCCAACCTTAGTCCGGCGTTGTCTCAAACAGGTGCCACGACAGATAGCCCGGCCGTGAACGCCAGATGGTGAGGTATCCGAAGAACCGATGGTCGAACTCGTAAGACTTCGGTGTCTCGGCCGAGCGACCGGGGGCCTTCTCCGCGAGCGGGAGCCTGAGCGTCCCGGCCACCTTCAGGATCAGCCGCCGACCTGCGACTCCCAACAGCGGGAAGCCCGCCGTAGCGGGCTTTCCGACCAATAGCGGGGGCCCGATTCGTCCCTCGCGACCACCCGCGGATCGTCGAGCGGATGGCCGCCTGAGCCTTCTAAGTCGCTTCCCCAAGCAGGAGCGCCCGGCGGTGTCGATTACGTTGCACAGCGAGGGTCCGCGACCGTTGTGCCGCGTTCGATGCGCTGGGGCGAGCTTGCGCGGCGTCAATCTGTGTCGTGCACGACGAGCACGTCGCACGGCGCGTGGCGTACGACGCGGATGCTGGTCGAGCCCAAGGGGCGCGGGACTTGGTGGCCGCTATGCCGGGCGAGGATGATCACGTCCGCGTCTTCCTGCTGGGCGACCACGAGGATCTCATGTGCGGCGTTGCCGATCGCGGTGATCAGCCGCGCGTGAATCTTCTGGTTGGCCAGGATCCTCGCGGCCTCTCCGAGCAGCTCGGCCTGCCGCTTGAGTTCCTTGGGGGGTCTGATCTGGGCACTCACGCCCGGCTCGGGCATGACGTTCACGACGCTCACCCTGTCCCCGGAAGTGACGAGCTCGGCGGTGCGGGCGAGCGCCCGCTTGGCCGGTTCGGAACCGTCGTACGCGACGAGCATGCCGGGCCGGCTTCATCGGCCTAGGAAAGCAGCTTCACGATCGAGACGCTCGCTCTCGGCAACGTCGCCGAACGGCGCGCAAGGCCGCTGCCCTGTATGCAAACGGGAGTGGCCCGAGTCGGGCTTTGGCATCGGGCTCAGAAGCTGATCCGTGAGCCGAGCGTCACGACGCGTTCGGCTGGCAGCTTGAAGTACTCCGTGGGGCTGGCGGCGTTGCGGGCCATCGCGACGAACAGCTTCTTGCGCCACCACGCCATGCCCGCGCCCGCGCTCGGGCACGATGGTGATCTGCGAGAGGAAGTAGGTGGCGTGGTAGGGGTTGAAGTCCACGCCGAGGCCCGGCGTGCTGCGAGCCAGTGCGAGCGTGGACGTGACCGCGGGTTCGTCGAGGTAGCCGAAGCGCAGCGTGATGTGGCTGTAGCCATCCTGGTCGTCTCCGAGGTGGTCGAACGTCGTGCGCTCGGCGGGCGGGACGTGCGGGACGTCGGCCGTCTCGACGGTGACGATCACGACCTCATCGGGGATCGCGTGGATGCGGTCGACGCCGACCCGCAGGGCCAGCGGGGTCGGTGTCCGGGCTGGGGTTCAGGTAGATCGCCGCGCCGGGCAGGCGGCGCAGCGGGGGGACCCTTGCGTGCATCCGCGTCGACGAACTCGCCGAGCGGCCCCTCGGCCTTCATGCGGGCCGCGGTCACGTCGGCGCGGCCCCGGTCCCACGTGGTCATGACCACCAGGACCACTCGCGCCGACGAGGAGCGGGAACCAGCCGCCGTGGAGGATCTTCGTGACGTTGGCGGCCAGGAACAGCAGATCGACGGTCACGAAGCCCGAGGATCCCGGCGACGACCATCCACAGCGGCTTGCGCCACAGCAGCCGCACGACGAACAGGAACAGCACGGAGTCCACCAGCAGCGTGCCGGTCACCGCGATCCCGTACGCGGTCGCCAGCTTGGCCGACGACCCGAAGCCGACGACCAGCGCGACGACCGCGGCGAACAGCCCCCAGTTGACCGCGGGCACGTACACCTGGCCGATCGCCTCGCCGGAGGTGTGGCGGATGCGTCAGACGCGGCAGGAAGCCCAGCTGGATCGGCCTGCCGGGTCACCGAGAACGCGCCGGAGATCACCGCCTGCGAGGCGATCAGCGTCGCGATCGTGGCCAGCAAGATCATCGGCACCTGCGCCCACTCGGGCATCAGCAGGTAGAACGGGTTGGAGATCGCGGCGGGGTGCGTCGAGGATCAGCGATCCCTGGCCCATGTAGTTGATCATCAGCGCCGGGAAGACGATCAGGAACCAGGCGCGGCTGATCGGGCGTCGGCCGAAGTGGCCCATGTCGGCGTACAGGGCCTCGGCGCCGGTGACGGTCAGGACGACCGAGCCGAGCGAGATGAACGCGATCGCCCGGATGCTCAGCGAAGAAGTCCACCGCGTACTTCGGCGACACCGCCCGGAGGATCTGCGGGTGATGGACCAGGCGGCTCGCGCCCGCGGCCGCGAGCGCGAGGAACCAGACGACCATCACCGGACCGAACAGCCGGCCGACGACATGGGTGCCGAATCGCTGGATCGCGAACAGACCCGTGAGCACGACGAGCGCGATCGGCAGCACGATCGACGTCAGGTCTGGGGCCGCGACCTTCACGCCCTCCACCGCGGACAGGACCGAGATCGCGGGCGTGATCATGCCGTCGCCGTAGAACAGCGCGACCCCGGCCAGGCCGATCAGGATGAGTGCCGGCTTGAGCCTCGACCCGCGTCATCGAGATCCGCGGACCAGCCCCACGAGCGCCATCACGCCGCCCTCGCCGTCGTTGTCGGCGCGCATGATGAACGTCACGAACTTGATCGAGACGATCAGCGTCACCGACCAGACGACCAGCGAGATGATCCCGTAGACGTCGCCCGTCGTCGGCTTCACCGCGCCGTCGTCGGCCGCGAAGACGGCCTGCAGCGCGTACAGCGGACTCGTGCCGATGTCGCCGAAGACGACGCCCAGCGCGCCCAGCGTCAGGGCGGCCATACCGGCGGAATGCGAGGCCCTCGGGGCGGATGTCGCGGCCATCGCGGCCAGACCCTACGCAACCGACCCCGCGAACCACAAGCCGTCATCGGCGCCCGAAGAGCGTGGCTTGGCTGCCGAACGGGCTGAGCGCTCGCGCCAGCGACAGCGCCTGGCCAGCGTCCGCCGGCCTGGCTCAGACCAGGCAGCAACAACCGTGCACACAGTTTCCCACCCGCCGGCGGGCCGAAGGCCGCCAGGATCGGCGGTCACGCGCTAGCCGGCTGCTCGCGCGTCGCGGTGCCGAAGCAGGTAGCGCCGGAACTCATCGGCGCCCCAGACGATAAAGGGGAAGGGCGCTGCGAACAGCAACGCGTCGGGGCCGAGCGCCGCCGTGCCGAGGATCGACTGGAACGGCGGTGTGTAGATGAACACCGCCGCGAGCACCAACTCGAAGGCGATCCCCCAGAGCAACAGGGGGTTGGAGAGCACGCCGACCGATCGCAGCGAGCCGCGATCGGTCCGCGCCGCGAACGCCGTCCCGATCTGGCAGACGACCATCGAGAAGAAGGTCATCGTCGTCGCTTCGAGGTAGGCGCCGTGAAGGGCCGTGCCCTCTCCCGTTGGGTCCCCCGGGCTCCAGCCCGCCTTGGTGAGGACGTAGAAGAAGCCCGCCATCTCAAGGCAGGCCGAGATCAGGCCGAGGAAGAGCCAGGCCCGGAGCAGCATCGAGCGCTGGACCACGGACTCGCCCCGCGGACGCGGCGGCCGCGTCATTAGCCCCGCCTCGGCCCGTTCGCGCCCGAGCGCCAGCGCCGGCAGGGTCTCGGTGCCGACGTCGAACGCGAGCAGTTGAGGGACCGTCAGGGGCAGCGGGATCGCACCGCCCCCGAGCGCGAAAACGAGAAACGGCGTCACCTCCGGCGTCGTGTGGGCGAAGATGTAGAGGAGGAACTTGCGGATGTTGGCGTAGACGCGTCGGCCCGCCTCGACTGCGGCAACGATCGTCGAGAAGTTGTCGTCGGTGAGCACCATGGTCGCCGCCTCGCGGGCGACGTCCGTACCCGATCGCCCCATCGCGATTCCGATGTCGGCCGCCCGCAGCGCCGGTGCATCGTTCACCCCGTCGCCCGTCATCGCGACCACGTGACCCTCTTCCTGGAGGGCGTCGGCGATCCGCAGCTTTGCCTCCGGCGAGCTGCGCGCGAAGATCAACTCCCGATCGCTGTGCAGGATCGCGTCGAGCTCCGCGTTGCTGGTGCGGTCGAGCTCGTCGCCGGTGATCACCTGCGGCGTTTCCCCGCCCCCGATCCCGACCTGGCGAGCGATCGCGGCCGCGGTCATCCCGTGATCGCCGGTGACGACGATCACCCGGATGCCCGCGGCATGGCATTGCTCGACGGCTTCCGCCACCTCCTCTCGGGGTGGATCGAGCATCGCCACCAGCCCGAGGAACGTGAGCCCTCGCTCCGCCTGCTCGCGCAGCTCGGGCAAGGGCATATCGCCGATCCGGCGCCGGGCGACGGCGAGCACCCGCAGGCCGCCACGCGCATAGGAGTCGACCTGACGCTCGACAGCGGCTCGCTGCTTATCGTCAAGCGGGCGCTCGCCATCCTCCGAGGCGAAGCTCGTGCAGCACGGGAGTAGCGTCTCGGGCGCGCCCTTGGTGTCGATCCACTGAGCGCCGTCCCGGTGGTCGACCGTCGACATCCGCTTCAGTACCGGGTCGAAATGGAAGTGGCGGACTCGGCGCCGCTCGCGCGATTCGGCGTCGATGCTCGCACCGAGCGCGGCCGCCGCCTCGAGCATGCCCACCTCAGTCGGATCGCCGCTCGATTCGTCGCCTTGAATCCGCGCGTTGTTGCAGTCGGCCATCGTCTCCGCGAGCTGTGCGACAACCACGGACACCTCGTGCGGTGCGAGCGCCTCGAGGGCCACGCTGCCCGCCGCGGTCCATAGGGCGGTCACCTCCATCCGGTTCTCGGTCAGCGTGCCGGTCTTGTCGGTGCAAATCACGTCGGTCGAGCCCAGCGTCTCGACGGCGCTGAGGCGCTTCACCACCGCCCCCCTTCGCACCAGATCTCGCACCCCGACGGCGAGGGCCAACGTGATCACCGGCAGCAGTCCTTCCGGGACGTTGCCGACCAAGAGGCCAACCGCGAACAGCACCGAGTCGGCCAGCGAGAGCCCGGCGGCGAAGAGCGCGAGCGGGACGAAGGCGATCGCGGTCGCCACGGCGATCGCCGCGATCAGCCATGCGACGCGGCGGACCTGACGCTCCAAGGGACTCTCCTCGCGCTCGACGCGCTGCGTCAGGGCCGCTATCCGGCCCAGCTCGGTGCGCATTCCGGTGGCGAATACGACCGCCCGAGCCTCTCCCTCGCTGCAAGTCGTGCCGCTGAACACCAGGTCGCGAGCCAGGAGCGGCGGAACGCTCGTGTCCATGTAGTCCGCCGAGCGGAACACCGGCATCGATTCCCCGGTCAGCGTCGAGATGTCCACCTCAAGCGCCCCCTCGAGTAGGCGGGCGTCGGCAGAGATGCGGTCGCCCTCACCGAGGAGGACGACGTCGCCGGGCACGAGCTCACCCGCCGCCAGCTCGCGTGGGACGCCGTCCCTGAGCGCACGGGCGCGCTCAGGCAAGTAGCGAGCGAGCGCCTCTACGGCGCGCTCGGCCTGCATCTCCTGGATAAACGCAAAGGCCGCGTTGACGATGATCACGATCACGATCGCCACCGCGACGGCCAGGATTCCCGCAACCCATGCGAGCCCCGCCGCCGCCCACAGCAGCAGCGCGAGGGGGTGCGTGAGCTGGTGCGTGAGCTCGTGGGGCCACTGCCTGCCACGCCGGCGCTCGAGGAGGTTGGGGCCGAACTGGACGAGGCGACGCTGCGCCTCCCTTTCCGTGAGCCCATTCCTCGAGGTGCGCAGGTCCCGTAGCAAGAGCTCGAGGCGCTCCTCGGGATCGATCGTCGCGCGGATGGGAGTTGTCGGTGCCTCGTCGGTTCCCAAAGCCGCTCAATGATGAACGAAGAGCTGCTCCGCACCGGGCGACCGGGATCGCAGGGCCAAGTTGTTGACGACCGACGGGGTTAAAGATGCCCGGTATCCACGAGGCATTCCGCCGCCACGCACCGCGACAACGCGCGTGCGCGTCTAACCGCTCAGGTACCTGGCTGCGCCAGCGCCAAGGGAGCGCGGCCTCGGGATCGCTCAGAGCCAGTGGGCGCGGCGCAGGATCCGATATATGACCATGACGGAGGCAGCCATCACCAGCAGCGAGAGTGGATAGCCCAACTCGGACTTTAGCTCCGGCATGTGCTCGAAGTTCATACCGTAGACGCTGGCGATGAAGGTCGGGACCGCGATCAGCGCCGCGTAGCCGGAGATCTTCTTGACCACCTCGTTCTGGCTGACGTTGACCAGCGCCAGGTTCGCCTCGAGGACGCTGGTCAGCAGCTCCCGCTGCGAGGTCACAGTCTCGTCGACCCGCCGGGCGTGGTCGGCGACGTCGCGGTAGAAGCGCTGCATCTGCTCGTCCAGGTTGGGAAAGCCGCCTCGCTCGATCATTTCGAGCGGCGCCAGCAGCGGCCAGACCGCCCGGTGGAACTCGATCACCTCGCGTTTGAGGAAGTAGATGCGCTCGGTCGGCGCAGCCCCGTCGGGGTCGAACACGGCCGCCTCGACCTCCTCGATGTCGTCGTCGATTCCCTCGATGACCGGCAGGTAGTCGTCGACGACCTGGTCGAGGATCGCCCAGACCACCGAAACGGGACCGAGCGCCAGCAGGTCGGGGCGCTCCTGCAGGCGGCGCCGGGCTGAGCGCAGCTCGCTGCCCTCGCCGTGGCGGACATGGACAACGTAGCTGCGGCCGGCGAAGACATCGATCTCGCCGAAATGGACGGTCTCCGATTCGTCGTGGTAGCGGGCCGTCTTGAGGACGATGAACACCGAGTCGTCGTCGTATTCCTCGATCTTGGGGCGCTGATGTGCCTGCTGAACGTCCTCGACCGCCAGCTCGTGCAGGGAGAACAGCTTCGAGACCTCAGCCATCTCCTCCTCGCTCGGGTCCTTGAGGCCGACCCAGACGAACTCGCCCTCCCCTCTCTCGACACACGTCGATGCCTCCTGCAGCGAGATCGGCCCCTCGTGCTGGCGCTGCCCTTCCTTGTAGTGGGCGCAGTCGATGATCATCGGCTCTGTATTTCCGCACCTCGAGGGCGCATCCTCCCGCCGCATGCATCTCGCCACGACCAACCGACCCGCGATCGAAGACCTCCCCGGTTCGAATGGGTGAGGCGATTGTGTAGGGTCGCCCTATCGACTACATGGAGGTAGTTGAGACCCGTGCCGCACGCGAACTCGGGCCGCCTGACTCCCGTGCTCACCATGTATGAAGGGCTCGCATCCGCGAGACCTTCTTGAACTGGTGGGCCTCCATCCGGCCGAGCAGATCATCGAGGAGCTTGATCGCGTCGATCACGAAGGGGCCCTTGTTCAACATCACGCACTCAGCCCGCTCGGCCATCGCTGCATCGGTGATCTCGGCCCGGACCCCGACCCCCTTGTGGACGAAGGTGTCCAGGACCTGGGTCGCCCAGATGACCGGAACGTGCGCAGCCTCGCAGAGCCACAGCAACTCCTCCTGGAGCTCCGCCAGGCGACGGTAACCCAGTTCAACCGCCAGATCGCCCCGCGCGATCATCACCGCCAGCGGCTGTCGGCCCGCCGCCTGCACGATCAGCTCAGGCAGGTTGCGGATTGCAAGCTTGGTCTCGATCTTCGCCACAATTGCGATCGAATCGGGGCGTTCGAGGCGCTCGGCCAGCTCCCCCTGGAGCAGCTCGATGTCGCCGACGCGCTGTGCGAACGAGTACCCGACCATGTCGGCCGTCAAAGCGATCAGATCGAGATCGCGCAGGTCCTTCGCGGTCAAAGGGTTGAGGCGGAGTTCGGTGTCGGGGAAGTTCAGCCCCTTGTCGGCCCGCAGGCGCCCGCCCTTGGGCTTGGTGCGGGTCACTCGAAGGACCGCGCCGCCGGCGTCGCGGCGCTCGACGACGGTCCCGAGCTTGCCTTCGTCGATCCACACCGAGTCTCCGGGCTTGAGCTGACCGAGCACCTCCGGGAGGGAAACCTCGAATCGGCCTGAGAACTCCCCTTGGACGGGCGGCGCCGCGGCAGCCCGCATCAGCAGCCGATCGCCGTTGTGGAGGCGCAGATCGACGGGCGCCTCCACCGCAGCGGTGCGGGCGCGAGGACCGCAGATGTCCATGCACACGCCGCAGGGCTTTCCCGTCTCCGCCGCGGCGCGACGCACCTGCGCGGCCATCGCCGTCCAGGCCTGGGAGTCGTCGTGGGCGCAGTTGATCCGTGCCACGTCCATTCCGCTTCGCACAAGATCCGAGACCAGTTCCTGGTCGCACGCTGCCTCGGAGGGAAGCGTCACCATTATCCGCACCCCCCGGTTTCGCGGCGCCGGCCCGAGCGCTGCCTCGCTTTGCGCGCGCAGCAGATCGTGCCCGCGGAAGAAATCGGCGGTGCTGCGCGGAAACGGCGACCCGCCTGTCGAGGATTCGAGACGCTCCAGGATTGAGATCACCGCGTCGATGTTTTCGAGCACTCGAGCCTCGCATCGGCCGAGTGAGGAGAGCCCCCATGCCATCAGCTCCAGTTGGAGCTCGCGCAACTCGTGGTGTCGCAGCGCGATGTAGTAAGCGAGGTTCCGCGCGCTCGGCAGAAACGAGGATCGGCGCATGCGGGGTCGCCAGCGCCCGAGGATCTCATCACCCTCGCGAGCAACGTCCGCCCGCAGGGCTCTCAACGCCTCAAGGAGCTGCGCCGCGCTTCTCTGCCCGCCAACCGGTTGTTCCTGCGCCACCGCTGCGTTGGCCATGGTCACCGGCCGCCGGACCGCCATCGGGCGCCTGCGGCGCCCGCGCTCACAGCGCCTCGCTCGCGGCGACGATCGGATCGTCGAACCAGGCGCAGAGATCAGCAGCCAGCCCAACCCCGACGGTCAGCCGATCGAACAAGGCCGCTGTCGGCACGTCGGGGGTGCTGATCGCCGTCTGGTTCGCTCTGAAAGCCTCTTTCCAACCGGCGGCCGGTGAGGGGGAGCGCAGCCAATCACGGTCTGGCTCCTCCTCGGCGATCAGTTGGGCCAAGCGGTCTTGGCTCGGGCGGACCTGAGCCAGCAGCTCCTCGCCCTCGAACAACCCCCTTGCCGCCGCCAGGGCCGCGGCTCCGTATTCGATGCAGCGCCGGCTCAACTCGGCCCTTCGGCTCGCATCGGGCCGCTCCCCCAGGGCCTCCAGCGCTGTGACGAGTCTTACTCCGGCCTCCTCCACGCGAACTCGAGGCGAGGGGTCGCTGCCCAGAGCGCTGTCGAGGGCCGTGCTCCGCTCGAACATCTCCGAGAGGGCTTGCTCCTGAATCATGAGGTAGGCCGAACCGGGGCGGGCATTCCCCGCGTCGCCAGGTTCCTGTTGGCATAGCCAGGCTCGCCAGTCAACTCCGGGCCCATCCATTCCGGCGGGATAAACGACTCGCTGAGCTGATCCGAGCTGAACTCGACCTCTACGGTGATCAGGCCCTCCAAGGGTCCCTGGTAGACGTCGATCTCGGCCTCCCCCGCGTCAATCTGAGAGTAGTGGCGCGACTTGCGAAGCCGCCGCCCCGCCGTCAGCGGCCACAGAGCGGCGAACTGCTCGTCGCCAATCTCGACCTCAGCCTCGATTCGTCGCTGTCCGCGACCATGCTTGATCGTCAGGTAAGACTGATCGCCGAGTCTTCGCAAGCGCACCTCGACGTCCTCGCTTTCAATCGCCAGATACCCCTGGTCGATCTCCTCAACCCGGCAATCCGCGAGCCAATCGGGAGCACGCGGGACGAGGAACTTTCGCTCGATCTCAAGAGCCAGGGTTCGAGCATAGGGAACGGTTCTGCGCGACCTGTGATTACGGTGTGAACGGTTCCGATCGCTATCGGATTCGATCGGCTCGGGCCGCGCTCCTTCGCCAGGCGCTCGGCCGGGACCGCGCGCAGGGTGCGGTGCAGGCGGGCGTTGGCGCGTTCTTGGAACCAGCGGTCGAGCTGGTCCTGGTAGTCGGTCTCGTTGGCGAAGCGCCGGGCCGGCTCGAAGCTTCGCTCGATGAAGTCGTGCAGGCGCTCGAGCATCCCCTTCGCCTGGCAGTCGCGCGCCTCGAGGATCACTCAGCCGATCCGAAGCGCCCCGCAGAGCGCCACGAAGTCCTCGGTCGGCTGGCCGCCGCCGCGGTGGACCGCTCCCTCGCGGTCCCAGACCGCCTTGGTGGGCAGGGCCCCAGGCCGCGCGATGCAGCGGCTCATCCCCCAGAGGACGTCGGGCGCGGCCTTGGAGAAGATCAGGGCGCCGGTGCCGGCTCGCGAGTAGCCCGAGCAGGAGGTCACGACCCAGGCGCGACGGGTCTGGCCGTGGCCGACCGGGATCGGGGCTTTCGGCTCCCAGAGGTCGAACTGGAAGAGCTCGCCAGGGTCGTATTGGGTGCGCTGGTAGGTGCGGGGCGGTTCAAAGACCGGGCGCAGCTCGCGGACGTAGTCGCCGAGGATCGTCTTGCCACCGCTGTAGCCGGCGTCGGTGATCCGCTCGCGGATCACCTGCGAGGGGATCGCGCCGTCGTCTCGCAGCAGCTCGTGGATCTTCGCCTTGAACGGGTCGAGCTTCGAGGGCCGTGGGGCCCGCGGTCCGTAGCACGGGGGTCGGGACTGCGCAGAGCGGCTCGGACCGTGTTGCGGGAGTGCCCGGTGCGGCGGGTGATCTCCTTGATCGAGCGCTTCTCGACCGTCCTCATCGCCCTGATCTCGGCCCACTCCTGCACTGAAACCACCCTCTTCCTCCTGACCTCGGTCGCTTGACCGGGTCAGGCTCAGGTTGGCCTCGGACGCTCCCGCCGCCGCCCGAGGGGGGTCAGTTTTGGACCGGCGGGAGGGGGTCAGTATTCAGGCGGCGCCGACAGGCGGAAAGCGCACCTCGGGATCAAGGCTGTGGTCAAGCTATCTGCCGAGCACGGGTTCACTAACCGCATTCGACCACGAGGGTGAGCGGTCATCTACTCACTCCATGGCCGTCAACCTCGTGGACGAGGCGGTCGAACCCCTTGTGGCACTTCTTCTGGGAATCTTTGCTCGATCTCAACAGCCAGGATCCAAGGCCTCGACTTCTGACCCCGGTTAGCTAATTCTTAGCTCTTCGGCCTCTCAGCCGAATCCCGATTTCCAAAAACCGCTGAATTGCAGCGCTAGAAACCGAGCGCGAACTTGGCGTCCTCGGTCATCATCTCCGGGGACCAGGGTGGGTCGAAGATCATCTTCGGGTGCACGGCCGTGACTCCCTCGAGGTCGCCGACGAACTCCTTCATCTGCTCGGAGACCTGGGGGCCGATCGGGCACGCCGGCGTCGTCAGGGTGAAGGTGACGTATACGTCCGTGTTCTCAACCTCGACGTCGTAGACGAGGCCGAGGGAGACGAAATCGAGCCCCAGCTCGGGGTCGATGACCTCCTCGAGCGCCTCGAGCACGTCGTCCTCGGTCACCACCGCTGTATCGCTCTCAGCCATGCCGACATGGTAGCCATGGAGCGATTCCCGCTTCTCTAGGCTTTCCAACGTGGCCTACCTCGTCGTCCTTTTCATAGTGGTGCCGATCGCCGAGCTCTACGTGATCATTCAGGTCGGCGGGTTGATCGGCGTGCCGCTGACGCTGGGGATCCTTCTGGCCGACGCCGTCCTCGGCGCGCTGCTGCTTGGCCATCAGGGCCGGGCCGCCTGGCGCCGGTTCGTCACCGCCCTCGAGGAGCGCCGCTTCCCCGGCCGCGAGGTCGCCGACGGTGTCGCGATCACGGTCGGCGGAACCCTGCTGCTGACCCCGGGGTTCATCACCGACATCTTCGGCTTGCTCCTGCTGATACCGCCCACCCGCGCGATCATCCGCAAGATCGTCTGGTCGCTGACGGGGTGGCGGGTCAAGGTCGTCGGTTCTACGGCGGGCTGGGGTTATGAGCGGATGCGCAAGCCGGGGGCGGCAAGCTCCGCCGACCCGAGCACCGCAGGTGGGCGGGCGGCAACGACCTACGACGTCGACGGCACCGCCCAGGAGATGCCCTCGGACGGGGCCGTCCTGACGCCCTCCGACGCCGAGCCCGCCAACCCCGAAGACGACCCAGGGCGCCCGACCCTCCCCCCGCGGTGAGCGGCTTCGACCTCCTCGATCCCGAGCAGGGGATCTTCGCGAGCGCCCACGCGGGCCGGGGAGCGGTGGTATTCGAGCACGGGGCGGTCCTCGCAGCCGGGGCGGCGACCGATTCACTCGGCGCGGAATTCCGCACTCTCACCCTCGATGGCGCCTCGCTCAGCGTTGAGATCGGGCAGGGCGATGTCTCGGTTCTGCTCGGGGGTGCCGGCATCTGCGAGGAGCGGCTGACCGTCTGCCCCGCCGCCGCCAAGCTCGAACGGGGCTCGAGCGAGACCGAGATCGCCTGTCCGGCGATCGGGGTCGCCTCCGACGCCGAGGCGCCCTCCGAGGGGTCGCGACGCTCGATCGCAGTGGTGCTCTCCGACGGGGGCCTGCTCGCGGTCGCGGCCAAGAGGCCGCCCGCGGCCCGCGGCCACGGCGAGGAGATCACGGCCGGTGTCCTCGCCGAGCCGGCGCGGCCCGGAGAGAACGGAGATGAGGACGAGCCGGAGACCGCGCGTGAGCACCACTTCGACGAGGTCCTGCTCTCGACCGAGTACGGCTCCGACGGCATGCAGCGCCGGGCGACGCTGGAGCTCTGGCCCCCGGAGGATTCCGGCGAGCCACCCGTGCGGGGCGCGGGAACGATTCTCTGCGGAACCACCCTCGAGGCCGCCGGATGCCGCATCGACATCGCCTTCTTCCGCTGGTCGATCGATGGCCGGCCCGGCTTCGGGCGCTACGAGATCGTCAGCGCGCTTTGAGCGTGATCGCGGTCATCTCGGACTTCGGCGGGGTGCTGACGACGCCGCTGGTCGAGTCGTTTGCCGCCGTCCAGGACCGCACCGGGGTTCCGATGCAGGAGCTGGCGACGGCGATGGGCGCGATCGCCGAGCGCGACGGCCGCCACCCTCTCTACGAGCTCGAGACCGGCCGTGTCAGGGAAGTCGACTTCCTCGAGCAGCTCGCCGACGAGCTCGAGCCGGCGATCGGCCACCGGCCCGAGATGCACCGCTTCAGCGAGATCTACTTCGAGGCGCTTGAACCCAACCCGCCGATGATCGAGCTGATGCGCGAGCTGAGGGCCTCCGGACAGCGGATGGCGATGCTGACCAACAACGTCCGCGAATGGGAACCGCTCTGGCGCTCGATGCTCCCGGTCGACGAGATCTTCGAGACCGTCGTCGACTCGGCCTTCGTCGGCTGCCGCAAGCCCGACCCCGAGATCTACGGCATCACCCTCGAGCGGATCGGTCTTGACGCCGCCGACTGCCTCTTCGTCGACGACATCGCCGACAACGTCGCCACGGCCCGCGACCTCGGCATGGCGGCGGTGCACTTCCAGCACAACGACCAGGCGATCGACGAGATCCGCGAGGCGGTGGCGGGTCGCGGTTAGCCGCGGCGATCGAGCGCCGAGCCGTACGAAACTGGCGTATTTCAGGGGTAACGTAAGTCTCGGCCCGCGCCGGGAACTCCAGGCCCGCGCCGCGACGGGTCTGGGCCAGCGCCTCCGTGCCCCGGGGCAGCGCACCTCAGCGCTCACGCTCGAGTTGAGCGCCGCTACCCGAGTTGAGCGCCGCTAGTTGTCGGAGCCGGCGCGGTCCCAGATGTAGAGATCGAGCGCCTCGACGGCGAGCTCCATCAGCCGCGGGGACGAGAGCCATTCGAGGACCGTCTCGAGGGCGCACTCCTCGGTGACCCCGGCGTCGACGGCGTCTTCCCCGCGGAAGCCGGCGGCGAGCTTCAGCGCCTCACGGCGGTTGCTGCCTAGAGAGGGGAAGGCGCCCATGAGAAAGTCGCGGTTCGGCAGCGGGTGGCCGACGTCGAGCGACCCGTGCCATGCGGCCAGCATCGAGAGGTCATGCTCGTCGAGCTCGGCCAGAGCCTTGGCGTAGTGCGTCTCCAGCTCGTCGTCGGGGATCTCGTCAACCCAGGCGCGCACGGCCTCGCCGAGGAGTTGTCGTCGTGCCTCGCGGCCGACCGAGTCGGCGATCGCGCGGATCGCGTCAGCTGGGTCCACGAAGCAAAGGGCCATCTCTGTGCGGGTCGTCCTCTCCTGGTCGTTTGGTTCGTGGCCAAGATAGAGCCGCCATACGACGACAAACCTGCGTCCGTTGGACCCAGTTTGCGGGCTCTTCGAGGAGGCGATCGCGACGGCGCCTGTCAGCCGGCGGGCGCCGGGGGCGACCATAAGCTCAGCAGGCCACCCCGCAATGTCACTGACACTGATCCACGGACCGCCCAATTCGGGCCGCGCCGGCCTCATTCGCCGGCGCTTCACCGACGAGTTGGCGCACTCGCCGGTGCTCGTCCTGCCCACCCTCGACGACGTCTTCACCTTCGAGCGCGAGCTCTGCAACGAGGAGGGGGCGCTGCTAGGTGGCGCGGTGCTCAACTTCGACGGCCTCTTCGGCCGCGTCGCCGACGCTACCGGGACGACTTCGCCGCAGTGGCTCTCCCGCCCCCAGCGCGAGCGCCTCCTCGCCGTCGCCACCGTGCGGGGGAGGCCGCGGATCCTGGCGCACTCGGCGGCGCGGCCCGGCTTCGCGACGGCCGCGGCGGAGCTGGTGGTCGAGCTTCAGGCGGCAATGCTCGACCCCTCCTCGGTCGAGGCGGCCGCCTCGGGCCTCGAGGACTCCGCCTACCTCGGCGAGCTGGCCGAGATCTACCGCGCCTACGTCGAGCTGCGCGAGGAGCAGGGCCTCGGCGACCGCCACCGGCTCGCCGCCGCGGCGATCGCAGCGCTGCGGACCGACCCCGACGCCTGGGGCGGGCGGCCCGTCCTCCTCTACGGCTTCGACGACCTCACCCGCGAGCAGCTCGAGCTGGTCGGTGCGCTCTCGGCGGCGGCGCCGGTCACGGTCGCCCTCACCTACGAGGACCGCCCGGCGCTGGCGGCCCGCGCGACCCTGCTCGAGCAGCTCCGCGATCTCGGTCCCGTCGAGGAGGAGACGACCGCGCCGGATCCGGCAAACACGGCGAGCGCCGTCCTATTCGCCGTCGAGCGCGGCTTCGGCGAGGCCGATCCGGAGCCGGTCACCCCCGACGGCAGCCTCGTCGTGCTGCGCTCGGCCGGCGAGCGCTCCGAGGCCGAGGCGATCGGCGGCGAGGTCGCGCGGCTGCTCGCCGAGGGGACGCCCGCCGAGGGGATCGCGATCGCCGTCCGCGACCCCGCCGGCCGCGGCCGGCTGCTGGCGGGGGTGCTCGAGTCCTACGGCGTCCCGGTCGCGCTCGAGGCCGAGATCCCGCTTGCCGCCACCGCGACCGGCGGTGCCCTCCTGGCGCTCCTCGCCGCCGCCTTCACCACCCGCTCCGCCGCCGACGTCCTCGCCTATCTGCGCGGGCCCCGGCGGGGGCGGCCCGCCGACGTCGACTGGCTCGAGCGAACGATCCTCCGCCAGCGGCTGCGAAGCGCCGAGGAGGCCGCCGAGGCCTGGGAGGAGCTGGGCGGCAGGGAGCTGCGTGAGCTGGGAATGCTGCGCAGCGCCGAGGAGGACCGGGCGCGGCTACTGGCGCTGGTCGCCGACATCGCCCGTGACATTGCCGAGTGGCCGCTGGCGCGGGAGGAGACCCGCGGTCGCATCCCGGGCGTGGCCGAGGCCGAGGAGCTGCGGGCGGGGGCGGCGGTCGCGACGGCGCTCGAGGGGCTCGGCGAGCTGCGCGGCCTCGAGCCGGGACCGCACGAGCTGATCGACTCGATCCGCGGGCTGGCGATGCCGCTGTGGCGAGGTCCGGCCGAAGGCCGGGTGCGGATCGCCAACCCCTACGGGCTGCGGGCCGGGCGCTTCAGCCACCTATTCGTCGCCTCGCTGCAGGACGGGGAGTTCCCCAGCTTCGGCGGCGGCAGCCCCTTCCTCTCCGACGAGCAGCGCGCCCAGCTCGGGCTGCCCGCCCGGGTCGAGACCGAGGCCGAGGAGCGCTACCTCTTCTACGCCTGCCTCTCGCTTCCGATCGACGGGCTCTGGCTCTCGTGCCGGATCAGCGACGAGAACGGCGGAGCCGAGCAGCCCTCGCCGCTGATCGGCGAAGTTCGCCGCCTCCTCGACCCGCCGCCCCCCGAGGACCCCGGCGAGCCCGATCCGCTCGACACCGTCCTCGTCCGCGGCCGCGGCCTCGACGAGGTCGCCTTCGCCCCCGCCGCCGCTCCGAGCGAAGACGAGTTGGCGCGCTCGCTGGCGCTGGCACCCGCCGCCGAGCGCGACGGCGTGCTCGCCGGCCTCGACCTCGGGGACGGGGTCGCCGGGCGGATCGGCGAGCGCCTCGCGCGGGCCTCGGGGCGCGAGGCGCGCACCCGCGCGCCCGGACCGCTGCGCCTTCCCGAGGTAATCGCCGAGCTCGCCTCGCGCCAGGAGTACGGGGGGACGACCCTGGAGTCCTTCGCGGTCTGCCCCTACCGCTGGTTCGTCGATCGCGAGCTGCGCCCGCAGCCGCTCGGCCCGCTCGCCGAGCCGATCGAGCAGGGCAACCTGATGCACTCGGTGCTCGAGGCGCTCTACTCCGAGCGCCCCGGCGGCGACGCGATCCCCCGGCCGGGCTCCCTGGACGTCTGGCTCGAGCGCGCCGGGGCGCTCCTCGCCGAGGTCGCGGCCGCCGAGGAGCTCGACGGCACGACGCCGGCCGAGCGCGCGATCCGGCGCCGGATCGACCGGCTGCTCGCCGCCTTCCTTCGCCGCGAGGCCGGCCGCGACCCGGCGCTGCTCGAGCCGCGCCTGCTCGAGGCGGGCTTCGGCAGCGAGGAGGAGTACGAGAAGCCCCCGCTCGACCTCGGCGGCTTCCTGCTTCATGGCCGGATCGACCGCGTCGACGTCGACGCCGTCGGCGCCTCGGGGCTGCTCCAGGATTACAAGGTCTCGCGCATCGCCACCCCGTGGAAGAAGTTCGGCGACGACGGCAAGCTCCAGCTCCCCCTCTACCTCCTGGCGCTGCGCGACCTCTGGGGCATCGAAGCGGCGGGGGCCGTCTACCAGCCGCTTCGAGCGACCGATGACCCGAGGCCGCGCGGGCTGCTGCGCGCCGAGGCCGGCGCCGAGCTGGCCGGGTATGAGCTGGTCGGCACCGACCGGATCGGGGACCCCGAGTTCGAGGAGGTGCTCGAGAAGGCGAGGAGCACCGCCTCGGACGCCGTCGGGAGGATGCGCGAGGGCGACATCGACCGCGAGCCGATCGGCGGCGAGTGCCCGCGCCACTGCGGCTTTGCCCCGATCTGCCGCCGCGAGCGCGGCGCGGTCGCCGACCTGCTCGACCCCGACGAGAAGGCCGAGGCGCCGGCGTGAAGCGCGAGCCGGCCCCCGAGCAGCGCGAGGCGATCACCACCAGGGCGCCCGAGGTCCTGCTGGAGGCGGGCGCCGGCACCGGCAAGACCGGAGTCCTGGTCGAGCGCTACTGCGACCTGATCGAGCTCGAGGGCCTCGGCCCCGAGGAGATCCTCGCCTTCACCTTCACCGACCGCGCCGGCGCCCAGCTCCGCGACCGGATCAGGTCCGAGCTGCGCCGGCGACGCCTGGCGGCCGCCGACGCCGAGGCCGCGGCGCGGCTGAGCGCCATCGTCGACGGGCTCGGCGGCGCCTGGATCACGACGATTCACGGCTTCTGCCGCCGCCTGCTCGCCTCACACCCCGTCGCCGCCGGGATCGATCCCTCGTTCCGGGTCCTCGACCGGTCCCGGTCGCTTCGCGCGGCCCGCGCCGCCTTCGACACGGCCCTCGAGGAGTTCCTGGCCGGCGGCGAGGAGGAGCGCGAAACGACCGTCGCCGCCTACACGATCGAGGGGCTGCGAAGCGCCGTCGTCGGGGCCCACGAGGAGCTGCGAAGCTCAGGCGAGGCCGAGCCGGAGCTGCCGGATCCAGCGGAGTCGGACCTGCTCGGGGCGCTCGAGCGGCTCGAGCGCGAGGCGGGGCCGCTCAGGGAAACCGGCAGCCCGAACCAGAAGGCGAAGCTCGCCGCGGCGTTCGAGCTGGCCTCGGCCCGCGCCGAGCGGATCCCCTCGGCCGACGAGCTGCTGGCGCTCTGCTTCAACTCGTCGAAGAGCGAGTTCGACGGCTACGACGCGGCGCTCGAGGGGGCGACGCGGGCGGTCGCCGAGCACGAGGGCGGGCGGGTCGCCTACGGCCACGTCGCCGAGCTGGTGCGGATCTTCGGGCGCCGCTTCGCCGAGGCCAAGGCGGAGCGCTCGGGCCTCGACTTCGAGGACCTCCAGCTGCTCGCGGTGCGGCTGCTGGGATCGCGCACAGGGGTGCGCGAGTCCTACTCGCGCCGCTTCCGCCACATCCTCGTCGACGAGTTCCAGGACACCAACGTGCTCCAGCTGCGGCTGGTCGAGCTTCTCCGCAACCCCGATGGCAGCGTCTTCTTCGTCGGAGACGAGTTCCAGTCGATCTACGGCTTCCGCCACGCCGACGTCGAGGTCTTCCGCCGCGAGCGCGAGAAGCTGCTCTCCGGCGGCGGCGGCGCGGTGATGCCGCTGAGTGGCAACTTCCGCTCGCGCCCGGAGGTGATCGCGACCGCGAACCGGGTCGGCGAGCTGATGCTGCCCGGATTCCGGGCGCTCAGCGTCGGCACCGCCGAGCAGGCCGAGGGGGAGCCGCCCGGTGGCGGGACGGCGGTCGAGCTGCTGCTGACAGAGAAGGGCTGGGACGGGCTCGACCTGCGCCCGGCGGTCGACGACCAGACCCCCGTCGACCGGATCGCAGAGGCGCGCTTCCTGGCGTGGCGGCTGCGCGAGCTGGTCGACTCCGGGGTGCCGCGCGGGGAGATCGTCGTCCTGCTGCGCGCCTTCACCCACGTCGACGCCTACGGGGAGGCGCTCGAGCGGGCCGGCCTGCGCCCCTACGTCGTCGGCGGGCGCGGCTACTGGTCCGCGCAGCAGGTCGGCGACGTCCTCGCGCTGGCGCGGGTGATCGCCAACCGCCTCGACGACGAGGCGCTTCTCGGCGCCCTCTCCTCGCCGGCCTTCGGCGTCTCGCCCGACGCTCTGTGGCTGCTGCGGCGCGCCGCGGGCGGGACCCGCCACCTCTGGGGCGCGCTCGAGGCGGCGATCGGCGCCGGCGAGCCGGCGCTCGAGGAGTCGGTCTGGCTCGAGCACATCCCGCCCGCTGACCGCGAGGCACTCGGCGCCCTGCACGCGATCGTCGCCGAGCTGCGCGAGGCGGGAACCCGGCTGCCGCTCGAGCGGCTGCTCGAGCGGGCGCTGAGCGCGAGCGGCTACGACCTCGCGGTGCTGATGAGAAGTCCCGGCCGGATGCGGACCGCCAACATCCGCAAGCTGCTGCGGATGGCGCGCGAGTTCGAGGCCGCCGAGGGCCGCGACCTCAGGGGATTCCTCGAGTTCGCCGAGTTCCGCGCCGGGCTCGACGACGAGTCGGCCGCGGCGACCGCCGCGGAGGACCACGACGGCGTCCGTGTGATGACGATCCACGCCGCCAAGGGGCTCGAGTTTGAGGTCGTCGCCGTCCCCTCGCTCGACCGGCGCCTGCTCGCCGGCGCACCGCCGGCGGTGCGGCTCGGCCCGCCCGGCGAGGGGCCTAGGCGGGTCGGGATGAGGCTGACCCGGCTTGGCGGGCGCTCGCTGAAGCTCTTCGACCTCGCCGAGATAGCCGAGGAGCGCGACAGGCTCGACTCCGAGGAGGAGCGCCGCCTCTTCTACGTCGCCGTCACCCGGGCGCGGCGACGGCTGATCCTCAGCGGCATCCGCCCGGAGAAGCCGTCGGCGCCGAAGGCCGGCACGCCGATCCTCGACCGGCTGCTCGAGAGCCCCGGCTTCGCCGGTCTCGGCGACGGCGACACCGTCACCCTGCCGGCGCCCGAGCCCCGCGAGGGCCTGTCCGCGAGCTTCGAGGGGGCCCGGATCGCGGTCCGGGTCAGCGCGCCGAGCCCCGAGCAGGCGGCGGCGCTGGTTCCGTCCGCGCCCGCGCCGGCCCAGGCGGCTGCCCCGACCGGAGGCAGGCCGCCGATCCTCCCCCAGACGCTCCGGCGACCCCCCTGCGCCCGCTCTCTTACTCAGCGCTCGCCGACCACGAGCGTTGCGGTTTCCGCTTCTATGCCGAGAAGGTGCTCGGCCTGGCGCAGCCCCCGGCGCGCGAGGGCGAGGGCGAGGGCGAGGGCGCCGCGAGCCGCGCCGAGCGCTTCGGCTTCGGCAGCGCCATCCACTCGCTGCTCGAGTTCTCGGCGCGGCGGCGCTGGATCGAGCCCCCGCCGGAGCTGATCGGGCGCATCCTCGAGGCCGAGGAGCTGGAGCCGACGCCCGAGCGCGTGGAGGCCGCCGCCGCGCTGCTTAGCGGATGGGTCGGGTCGGAGCTGTGCGCCGAGATCGGCGCCCGCGGGACCGCGGTGCGGCCCGAGCTGCCGTTCCTGCTCGAACTCGGCGGCGCCGTCTTTCGCGGCTCGATCGACCTGATAGCCGAGCCCGCCTCATCGCCGCCGCTCGTCGTCGACTACAAGACCGACCGCCTCGGCGATAGAACCCCCGCCGAGCGCGCGGAGTTCTACGAGATCCAGCGGATGCTCTACGGCCTCGCCGCCTCGCAGGCGAGCGGCGCCGATACCGTCCGCGTCGCCTACGTCTTCCTCGAGGCCGCGCAGCACCCGGTCGTCTTCGAGCTCGGGCCGGCCGATATGGCCGAGGCACGTGAGACGCTGGAGCACCGGGTCGCGGCGATCGCCGCGGGGAGCTTCGAGGTCACGCCCGAGCCGGACTGGCCACTCTGCCATGACTGCCCGGCGCGGCGGCGGCTCTGCAGCGGACCGGCGGCGGAGCCGAAACCCGCAGGGGCCGCGGTCTAGCGTCAACTCGGCATAGCCCTCGAGCCGCCATGCGCAGGGGCCGCCAACGCCACACCCGGCCCCCGGCTCGGATAGCGTAGTGCCATGCGAGCTCTCGCGCTCGAGCATTTGCGGCAGAATCCGGTCGGCATCTACGGTGAAATTCTCGCGGAGCGGGGGATCGGCGTGGACCGCGTCCTGCTCTACGAAGGCGATTCGTTGCCCGACTGGCGCCGCTACGACTTGATCGTTGCGATGGGCGCCGGGCACAGCGTCTGGCAGGACGACGAGTTTCCGTGGATCGCGGCGGAGAAGCGCACCGTTCGCGAGGCCGTGCTCGCCGGCGTGCCCTACTTTGGCATCTGCTTCGGCGCGCAACTCCTCGCCGACGTCTTCGGTGCGCGCAGCTTCCCCGGGCCCGAGCTCGAGGTGGGCCTCAACCAGGTGTTCCTGACCGCAGCGGCGCAACGGGACCCCGTCTTCCGCGGCTTCCCCCCTGACCTCGAGGTCTGCCAGTGGCACTCAAACCACTTCTCACTTCCTCCGGGCGCTGTCCGGCTGGCGCGATCCCCGCGCTATGAGAACCAGGCGATCCGCTATGGCCGTGTGGCCTACGGCCTCCAGTGCCACCTCGAGCCCCCGCTCGAGGACATCCGGGCGTGGCTGACGGAATTTCCCGATTCCTCCCTGACCCTGGAGGAGCGGCACGGGCCGGGATCGGTGGAGCGTCTCCTCGAGGACTATGCGGAGTACGTCCCCTACCTGCGGGAGACGGCTCGACAGGTCTTCGGGCGCTGGCTCGAGAACGCGCTCACACTCGGCAGACTGGGTGGGGCCGCCCGCGCCGCGCACGGGGGCAACGGACGAGTCGGCCCAGGGGCCTCCGGCAGACTGGTCGGCCGCGACGCCGAGCTTGCGCGCATCGACGCCGCTCTGGGGTCAGCGCGCCGCGGCGACAGCGCGATGCTGGTGCTCCGCGGCGACAGCGGGATCGGCAAGACCGCGTTGCTGGACGCCGCGAGTGCGCGCGCCCGCGGACTGCGGGTCATGCGTGCGAGCGCGGAGGACGCAGCGGCGGAGCGGCCGTTCGCAGGGCTCGCCGATCTCTGCCGACCGCTGGCGGAGCGGGCCGAGCGTCTGTCGCCACCGCGCGCCGAGGCGGTCGCCGCGATTCTCGACACGGGGTCCGGCGCTCGCCTGCGCGACCGCTTCGCCGCGTACGCCGGCACGCTCGATCTGCTGTTCGCGACCGCCGTGGAGACGCCGCTGCTCGTGCTCGTCGACGACGCGCACCTGTTCGATGACGCTACGCGGGAGGCGCTGGGATTCATCGCGCGCCGCCTGGGTGCCGACGGCATCGCCCTCCTGGTGGCGACGGAGGCCGATGACGACCTCTCCGGAGCTGAGGATCTCCGGCTCGGGGCGCTCGCGCCGCCGGATGCCAGAGCGGTGCTGGAGGCGCGCTGGGCAGACGATCTCGATCCCGCGGTGGCCGACCTGGTGGTCGCCGCAGCGGCCGGCAACCCGCTGGCTCTGCTCGAGCTTCCGTTCGACCTCACCGCCGAGCAGCGGGCAGGCACGGCGGCGATCGAGGAACCGCTCACAGCCTCGGCCGAGTGGTCGTTCCTGGGGCGGGTCTCAAACCTCGCGGCCCCGGAGCGCCAGGCGCTCCTCGTCGCGGCGGTCGCGGGTCGGGACGAACAGGAGGCGATCGGGGAAGCGTGCCGGTCGCTCGGGCTGGAAGCCTCGGCGCTCGAATCCGCCGAAGCGGGCGGGCTCATGCGCCACGACGGGGAACGCCTGTCCTTCCGTCACCCGCTCGCGCGAACGGCGGTCGCATACTCGGCGCTGCTCGCGGACCGGCGCGCCGCCCACGCCGCCCTCGCCGCCGTCCTCGAGGACGACGCGCGTACCTGGCACCTTGCCCACGCCGCCGCCGCTCCGGATGAGTCGATCGCCGCCGACCTCGAGCGGATCGCCGCCAGAGCGCGCGACCACGGGGCATTCGCGGCCGCCGCGCTCGGGCTGGAACGGGCCGCCCGGCTGACGCCAGACGGGGAGCTGCGGTCCGGGCGGCTGCTCGCGGCGGCACAGGCAGCTCACCTCGCCGGCCATGTGAACGCTGCCCTCGGCCACCTCGACGCCGCCCTCGCCGGCGCTCCGGCCGATCCCGTACGACGCGATGCCGAGCACCTGCGGGGCCGGATCGTTGCGCGCAGTGGATCTGCGGAGGCGGCACGCGATCAGCTGGTCGCGCTCGCGACGCGGTGGGAGAGCACCGAGCCGGCCGCTGCGTCGGCGGTACTCGCGGACGCGGTCCTACCAGCGCTACGCGCCGGTGAGCCGGCGGAGGCAGTTCGCATCGCTCGCCGGGCGACTCGGCTCTCGCAGGATGGCAACGGCCGTGCCGAGCCCGCGGCGACGGTGGCGCTCGGAATGGCGCTTGTTTTCGCCGGCGAGTACGCCGAGGGCGCAGCGCTCATCGACGATGCCTTCGAGCGCGGGCAGCGAGACGGCGACTCCCAGCTCCGGACCTATCTGGGTGCGGCTCTCGTGCTCGCCGGCCGGCACGACGCCGCCCTGGGGGTACTCACCGAGCTGGTCGACGAGGCGCGCGCCGAGGGTGCGGTCAGCGTCCTCCCGTACGCGCTCATCCGGCTCGCAGATGTCCAATTGGAGATCGGCGGCTGGGCGTCTGCCGCGGCCGCACTGAATGAGGCGGGGCAACTCGCCCAGGAGAGCGGGCTGGCATCCGATCACGGACTCGCGCTCGGCGCGCTCGCGTGGATGGAAGCCGCCCAGGGCCGCGACGAGGCCTGCCGCGCACACGTGGAGGAGGCGCTCGAGCTTGCCGGGCGGCTGGGGAGCGGCTCGCGGCTCGATCGGGCGGCGATCGCGCTCGGCCTGCTCGAGCTGGGGCGCGGATGCCCGGAGTCGGCAATTCCGTACCTCGACGATGCGTGCCGCTTGCAGGACGAGCAGGGATGGTCCGACGCGGCCCGGACGCCGCATCGCCGCCCCGACCTGGTCGAGGCCTACGCGCTAGCCGGGCGCACCGAGGATGCGCACGAGGCACTCGAACGCTTCCGGCGCGACGCTGAGCGCACGGGGCGGCCCTCGGCGCTCGCGGCCGAGGCGCGCTGCCGGGCATTCCTCGGCGAGGACCGCGACCTCGACGCCGCCTTCTCCCAGGCGCTGGCGCTGGGCAAAGAGGAAGTTGGACCATTCGAACGGGCGCGTACCGAACTTCTGTACGGCACCCGGCTGGCGCAAGCCGGCCGCCATCAAGACGCCCTTGGAATCCTGGAAAGCGCGCTGGTGACGTTCGAGCACCTGGGAGCGGAGCCGTGGGCCGAGCGCGCCCGGCATGGCATCCTCATGGCGGGGGGCACTCCACCGACGCCCGGGGTCAGGGTGACCGAGCGACTGGCGCCGCGCGAGCTCGAGGTCGCCCTCGCCGCGGCCCAGGGCGGCTCCTCGCGCGAGATCGCCGAACGGTTGTTCCTGGGGCCACGGACTGTCGAGCTGCATCTGGCCTCGGCCGTGATCAAGCTGGATCTCGACTCGCCGGCCGAGCTCGCGAAGATCCTCCGCAGCGAGACGGGTATGGACGAGCCCCGGTTGTAGGGCGCTCGCCCATCTAGCGCAATCCCCAAACGGAGATACCGCGGCCGCGGCCGCGCACCGCCATCTCGCCCTGCGGCTCGAGATCGGCCCACTCCGCCTCGTCGAGCATCCCCTTGGTGGTCTCCCCGACGAAGACCTGGTATCCGCTGTCCTTCGTCATCGCTTCAAGACGCGCCGCGACGTTGGTGGTGTCGCCGAGCGCCGTGTACTCGAGCCGCTGGGGGGAGCCGACGTTGCCCGACATCACCTGGCCGCTGTTGATCCCTACGCCCATCCGGATCTGCTCGCGGCCGCTCCGCTCGAGCCACTCGTTGAAGGCTTCGAGCCGCGGGCCGACCATCTGCCTCGCTGCCGTCAGCGCCCGGGTCGCGTGGTCGGGCTGGTCCAGCGGCGCACCGAAGACGGCCATGATCCCGTCGCCCATGTAGGCGACTAGGGTTCCCCCCTCCGCCATGATCGCCTCGGTCATCTCGGTCAGGTAGCGATTGAGGATCTCGACCACAACGTCGGCATCGAGTCCCTCGGAGAGCGCGGTGAAGCCGCGGATGTCGCTGAACAGGACCGTCGCCTCGCGCTTGACGCCGCCGAGGCGGACATCGCCCCCCGCCTGCTCGAGGACCTCGTCGACGACAGCTGCGGGGACGAAGCGGGCGAATGTGTCCCGGGTACGGACCCGCTCCACAGCGTCGGCGGCGTAGTGGACCGCCAGGGTGCCGATCGTCCCGACGGAGAGCGCCAGCAGCGGATAGACGACGGGGAGTATGACGCCGCCATCGAAGGCGATCTGCACCGCCACCAGGTAGGCGGCGGCCAGGGCGAGGGCTCCCGCAAGGGCAACCAGCGGTCGCAGCCGCAGGCTCCCGAGAGGGATGACGACTCCCAGGGCGGCGATCAGGTAGAGGTCGACGCCGAGCGGCGAGGACTGCAGGGGGAAGCCGTCGAGGGCGGTCGCGATCGCGTTCGCCTGAAGCTCGGGTCCCAACATCAGGGTGTCGCCCGCGGTCGAGGTCGGGTGGATGTCCTGCAAGGTCGGAGTGCCTGCCCCGACGACAACGATCTTGTTGCGGAACGTGCCCGGCGGGAAGCGACCGCGCAGGACCTTCGAGAAGGAGACCGCCGGGAAGGTCTGCGGCCCGCCGCGGAAGTCGATCCATGCATCGTCCCCGCCGACCTGCGCGCGCGTGATCGGCTCGCCGGTCACAGATTCGGCAGTGACGATCGCGAAGCTCTTGAGGCCGCCGGTGGCAAACGGAAGCGTTCGCAGGGTGGCGCCGGGGTCGGGCTCGAAGTCGGTGTGGCCGGCACGGGCGTTGACGTCGCGCAGCACCGCCTCGCCGCCGAAGACATTGGAGCGGCCCTGCCGGTCAACCTCTGAGGTCGCCAGCGTCACCCCGCCCATCCTCGCCACCGAGTTGATCAGGGCATTGTCCTCGCGTGGGATCGTCGGCTCGGTGAACTGGACGTCGTAGGCGATCGCGCGGGCCCCGTCTTTGCGCAACTGGTCGATCACCCTGGCGTGCATCGAGCGGGGGAACGGCCACTGCTCATCAAGCTGGTCGAAGGTCAGGTCGTCGACGAGGACGAGGACGATCCCGGCCGGCGGCTTCTCCTCGCCACGGATGGCGAATCGGGCGTCGACGCTGTCGAACTCGGACGCGCGCAGCAATCCGAACCCATAGGTGAGAATGCCGACGCCCGCCGCGATCACCGCCACGGCGAAGCAGAGCCGCCGCTTGCTCATCGGCTCTTGCCCGAGCGCCCCCGCTTCGGCCTGGCCACGTAGCTCTTGCCCGCCTTGACCAGCACCTTGCGCCCGCTGCGGAAGTCACGAACCAGGACCTGGCCGCTCTTGACGAAGGTCAGGGTCGAGCCGTCGCAGCGGTCCCAGACCAGCCACTCGGTGCCGCGAACCGAGCCGGAGCTGTTCTTGCCGGTCGAGGAGTGCCGACCCGTGCCCTTGCCCCAGACGTGGCGCCCGCGCCTTCGTCCCGAGGCGGTGGCGCGGGCCTTGGCGCAATCCAGCGGCCCGACCAGCTGGGCGTCGGTGTAGCCGCCGGTGGCCTTGCCCTGGCGCAGCTTGAACAGGCCCTCGAAGAAGTCGGCCTCCCGCGTCTTGCCCGACCGCCCGTCGGCGGAGACGATGTGGACCCGGCCCTTGGTGGCGTCGATGATCGAGCCGATCGGGATCAGCTGACCGGCGCGAAGGACGACGAACTTCTTCGAGCCCGGCAGCTTCACCTTGACGGTGCCGCTGACCGGGCTGGCGTTGGCCTTCTTCTCGAATACGGGTTCGCCGGCGGCGGCGGCGCCGCCGCCGAGGTCCACCGGACCCACCGATCCCGGCGTCTCGTTGTCGCCGATGTCGTCGGTGTTGGCGTAGCCGAGGGCGCCGGCGATGCCGTTGCCCCAGCAGCGCACGGTGCCGTTGTCGAGGCGGGCGCAGGTGTGGAAGTCCCCGGCGCTGATAGCGAGTGCGGTGCGGCCCGCACCGAGGTTCACCGGCCCCACCGAGCCGGGTGTCTCGTTGTCGCCGATCTGCGTCGTGTTGCCGTAGCCGAGCCGGCCGTTGGCGCCGCTGCCCCAGCAGCGAACCGATCCGTTGTCGAGAATCGCGCAGGTGTGCTCGAGGCCCGCGCTGATCGCAACGGCGGTGCGGCCAGCACCGAGATTCACCGGACCCACCGAGCCGGGTGTCTCGTTGTCGCCGATGTCGGCGGTGCTGGCGTAGCCGAGCGAGCCGTTTGCCCCGAAGCCCCAGCAGCGGACCGACCCGTTGTCGAGGATCGCGCAGGTGTGGGTGCCACCGGCGACGATCGCGGTCGCGGTGCGGCCAACGCCAAGGTCGACCGGTCCGACTGAGCCGGGCGTCTCGTCGTCTCCGATGTTCGCCGTGCCCGCGTAACCGAGCCGGCCGTTGGCGCCGATGCCCCAGCAACGGACCGACCCGTCGTCCAGGATCGCGCAAGCGTGGGAGGCGCCGAGGCTGATCGCGGTCGCGGTGCGGCCGACGCCGAGGTTCACCGGACCCACGGAGCCGGGCACCTCGTTATCCCCGATGTCGTTGGTGTCTCCGTAGCCGAGCAGTCCACTGGACCCGAAGCCCCAGCAGCGCACGGTGCTGTTGTCGAGCAGTGCGCAGGTGTGGAAGTTGCCGGCGCTGATAGCAGATGCGGTTCGGCCGGCGCCGAGGTTCACGGGACCCACTGAGCCGGGAGTCTCGTTGTCGCCGATGTCGACCTGGTCGCCATAGCCGAGCCGGCCGAAAAGGCCCAGGCCCCAGCAGCGGACCGTGGCGTTATCGAGGATCGCGCAGGTGTGGGTGCCACCGGCGGCGACCGCCGACGCGGTGCGGCCGACGCCGAGGTTCACCGGGCCCACCGAACCCGGAGTCTCGTCGTCGCCGATCGTGGTCGTGTTGCCATAGCCGAGGCGACCGTTGGTGCCTGGGCCCCAGCAGCGAAGGTCTCCGGCCGCGAGGATGGCGCAGCTTCGAGCCGCATCGGTATCGAGCTTCCCCGAGCTGGCCGACCCCGGTTGGGAGGCGCTCTCCCCGGAGGCTCCCATCGGCACCAACTCCGCCGCGCCCAGCGCGACGACCACCAGGGTGGAGGCGAGCGCGATCCTGCTGATCCCGGCCACTCGGCGTGATCTCCGTCGGGCCATTCCTAGCGCCCCCGCTTCGGCCTGGCCACGTAGCTCTTGCCCGCCTTGACCAGCACCTTGCGCCCGCTGCGGAAGTCACGAACCAGGACCTGGCCGCTCTTGACGAAGGTCAGGGTCGAGCCGTCGCAGCGGTCCCAGACCAGCCACTCGGTGCCGCGAACCGAGCCGGAGCTGTTCTTGCCGGTCGAGGAGTGCCGACCCGTGCCCTTGCCCCAGACGTGGCGCCCGCGCCTTCGTCCCGAGGCGGTGGCGCGGGCCTTGGCGCAATCCAGCGGCCCGACCAGCTGGGCGTCGGTGTAGCCGCCGGTGGCCTTGCCCTGGCGCAGCTTGAACAGGCCCTCGAAGAAGTCGGCCTCCCGCGTCTTGCCCGAAGTGCCGTCGGCGGAGACGATGTGGACCCGGCCCTTGGTGGCGTCGATGATCGAGCCGATCGGGATCAGCTGACCGGCGCGAAGGACGACGAACTTCTTCGAGCCCGGCAGCTTCACCTTGACGGTGCCGCTGACCGGGCTGGCGTTTGCCTTCTTCTCGAATACGGGTTCGCCGGCGGCGGCGCCGAGGCTGAGGACGGTGCCGGCGGAGTCGGGCGTCTCGTCGTCGCCGATCCACTGGACGTTGCCGTAGCCGAGCTGGCCGCTGCTGCCGAGGCCCCAGCAGCTGCACGGTGTTGTCGTCGAGGACCGCGCAGTTGTGATCGTCCCCCGCGCTGATCGCGACCGCGTTGCGACCCGCCCCGAGGTTCACCGGCCCGACCGATCCCGGCGTCTCGGTGTCGCCGATAGTGGCAGTGTTGCCGTAGCCGAGCTGGCCCGAGAGGTTGTAGCCCCAGCAGCGCACCGCGCCGTTGTCGAGAATCGCGCAACTGCGGTCACCGCCGGCGGAGATCGCCACCGCCGTGCGGCCCGGGCCGAGGTCGACCGGGCCGACCGAGCCCGGCGTCTCGTCGTCGCCGACCCACTGCGTGTTGCCGTAGCCGAGCTCGCCGAGGGCGCCGTAGCCCCAGCAGCGCACCGAGTCGTCGTCGAGCAGCGCGCAGCTGTGGGCGGCGCCGGCGCTGATCGCCACCGCGGTGCGGCCCGGCCCGAGGCCGACCGGGCCGACCGAGCCCGGCGTCTCGTCGTCGCCGATGTTGTTGAGATTGCCGTAGCCGAGCCGGCCGTTCCCGCCGTTGCCCCAGCAGCGCACCGTGCCGTTGTCGAGGATCGCGCAGGTGTGGTAATGGGCGGCGCTGATTGCGACCGCGGTGCGGCCCGGGCCGAGGTCGACCGGGCCGACCGAGCCCGGCGTCTCGTTGTCGCCAATGTCAGCCGTGTTTCCGTAGCCGAGCTCGCCCGCGAATCCGGAGCCCCAGCAGCGCACCGCGCCGTTATCGAGGATCGCGCAGGTGTGGAAGTCGGCGGCGCTGACCGCCACGGCCGTGCGGCCCGCGCCAAGGTTCACCGGGCCGACCGAGCCCGGCGTCTCGTTGTCGCCGATCGTGGCGGTGTTGCCGTAGCCGAGCTGGCCGTATTGGCCGTCACCCCAGCAGCGCAGGGCGCCGTTGTCGAGAATCGCGCAGGTGTGGTTGCCCCCGGCCGCGATCGTCACCGCGGTGCGACCAGCGCCGAGGTCGACCGGGCCGACCGAGGCCGGAGCCTCGTTATCGCCGATCGGGGTGGTGTTGCCGTAGCCGAGACGGCCGCTGTCCCCCCGGCCCCAGCAGCGCACCGTGCTGTCGGCGAGGATCGCGCAGCTGTGGGTGCCGCCGGCGTCGATCCTTCCTGCGAAGGCGGAGCTTGGCTTCGACGCGGTCTCACTCAGCGCGACATCCGGGACCAGTTCGGCCAGGCCGGCCGCCGCGGCCAGAAACGCCAGCGCCAATGCGATCCGCGCAAACCCCCTCGAACCGATTCGGGACCCCCCAAAATCCATGCGCAGACCATATCCGGCACCTCACCGGCCGTCTAGGGTTGGGCGAACGTCTAGGGTTGGGCCGTGGGGCGACTCAGGGCTCTTCTCAACGCGGCTCGGTCCGCCTTCGACAACCCGGACCTGGGGAGGATGCAGATCTCCTGGGCCGCGATGTCGTTCGCGACGTGGTCCTTCGCGATCGCGCTCGGCGTCTACGCCTTCGACCTCTCGGGTCCGTCCGCGGTCGGGATCGCGGCCGCGATCCGCCTTCTCCCGGGCGTTCTCGCCACCCCCATTGCGGGTGTGCTGGGAGATCGCCACTCACGCCGCTCGGTGCTTCTGCTCAGCACCGGGGCCACGGCCGCAGTGCTCGGTCTCTCCGCCGCCGCCGCCGCGCTCGAGGCCCCCGCCGCCGTCGTCTACGTCCTCGCGGGTCTCTTCACCGTCGTCTTAAGCCCTTACATCCCGGCCGCGGGGGCGCTCTTCCCGTTTCTCGCCCGCACCCCCCAGGAGCTCTCGGCGGCCAACGTCGCCCACAGCGTCGCCGACAACGTCGGCTTCCTTCTGGGTGCGGTCGCCACCGGAATCCTTCTGGCCGCGAGCGGGCCCGCCCTGGTCTTCGGCCTCGCCGCGGCCGTCGCGGCGAGCGCGCTCTTGTTCCTGGCGCGAGTGCAGCCCGATCGTCGGCCCGAATACGCCGGCCCGGCAGCTGCCGGCATCCTGGCGGAGACCGCCGCCGGCGCCCGCTCGACCCTCTCGGATCCCGGCCTGCGCGTGGTGACCGCCGCAATCGCGCTTCTCTCGGTCTTCGAAGGGGCGGCCGACGTGCTCGCCGTGATCGTCGCGCTGGATCTCCTTGGCCTCTCGGCGGGCAGCGTCGGGATCCTCAACGCCCTCTGGGGAATCGGAGCCATCGCGAGCAGTGTGGTGCTGGTCGCTCTGCTCGACCGCGGCCGTCTGGCGCTGGCGCTGGCGCTCGGTTGTCTGGTGGTCGGACTGGCGACGGCGCTCCCGGGGGCCTGGGCCGTCGCTGCCGTTGCCTATGTCGCTTGGCTCGGGATCGGAGTCGGTTTCAACCTCGGCGACACGGCGGCGCGCACGCTACTCCTGCGCCTCGGCTCGGATGAGGTTCTCGGGCGAGTCGTCGGAGCCCTCGAGACGGTTCGGATAGCTTCGATGACGGTCGGCTCGATCCTGGTCCCGGCGGCGGTGGCGCTTCTCGGCATCCGCGGCGCGCTCTTCGCCCTGGCAGCGATGATGCCGGTCTACCTCGCCCTCGGCTGGCGGGCCCTGCGGAGCTTCGAGATCGGCGCCCCGGTCTCGGAGCGGCCCTACGCGCTGCTTCGCGCCGACCCGATCTTCGAACCCTTGCCGGTCGCGACCCTCGAGCGCCTCACCCACGGTCTCTTCACGGTTCGGGCGGACGCCGGCGAGGAGATCATCTGCGAGGGGGACGTCGGCGATCACTTCTATCTGATCGACAGCGGTGAGGTGGAGGTCTTCGAGGGTGAGACTTTCCGGCGTACTCAGGGCACCGGGGAGTCGTTCGGCGAGATCGCCCTGCTGCGCGACGTACCCCGCACCGCGACCGTGCGGGCGCGAACCGAAACGACCCTGCTGGCCCTCGACCGCGAGCACTTCATCAGCGCCGTGACAGGGCACGACCGAAGCCACCACGCCGCCCATGCAGCCGCAGATGAGAGGCTGCCGTCGTTGGCCTCCTCTCGGATACCCTCCTGACGCAATGATTTCCGTGATCGCCGTGGGAACAGATGGCTCGGCCACCGCCGCCGAGGCGATCAAGGTGGCGGCCGGAATGGCGCGAAGCTTCGACGCCAAGGTGGTGCTGCTCAGCGCTCTTTCGCCCGAGGGACTGGCGCAGGACGCCGGCGGCAGCTCGGATGAAAGGCAATGGGCCTACAACCCGGCGGCGCGCACGCGGGAGATCCTGGCCAGGGCCGAGGAGGACGTGCGGCGCGACGGGGTCGAATGCAGGACGCTGGTCGCCGGCGGCGATCCGGCGGACGTGCTCGTGCGCCTCGCCGCCGAGTGCGGGGCAGACGTCCTCGTCATAGGAAACAAGGGGATGAAGCGGCGCGTGCTCGGCAGCGTGCCGAACAGCGTCACACATAACGCACCCTGCTCGGTCTTCGTCGTCAAGACGACCTAGCTTCCCAAGCCCGGCGCTCGACGCCGGGGTGTTCGGGTGTCGAGCCCGGCGCTGCGGTGACGGCCTACGTCAAGCCCTCCGCCTCCGCCTCCGCTGGCGCGTCCTCGAGGCGCTCTGCCAGCTCGTCGAGCCGCAGCTCCTTCAACCCCTCCCCCACCGCGTCAAGCTCGCCGGCGCAGTAGGTGACCAGTTCCTGGCCCTCGTGGCAGAGGTCGAGCGTCTCCCGCAGGCCCGCCTGGCCGGAGTCGAGGCGCTCGATGATCTCCTCCAGCCGCGCCACCGCGGCCTCGTAGCTCTCCGGTGTCTCGCTCACTCGCCTTCCCCCTCTTCGATCGTTCGGTCTTCGATTCTCGCGCCCACGCGCCCGTCGGCAAACCTCAGCCTCAGCGTCCCGGCGGCGACCGCCTCGGCGGCGCTCGATACCGGGTCCCCTGCGGTGGTCTCGGCAAGGGCGTAGCCGCGCTCGAGGGTGCGCTCGGGGTCGTGTGCCCGAAGCGCAACCCGGGTTCGCTCGAGAGACTGGCGACGGCTGCGAAGACCGGCGGCGGCGGATCGCTGGATCGCCCCGACGCGCCTGCGCCCGGCAGCGCGCTCGGCCGTCAGCTTGGACCGGGCGCGGCCGAGGGCCCTCCCGAGGACCGTCGTCACGATCCTCTGCTGGAAGGTCGTGCGGTCCCCGATGCCGCGGCCGGCCGCGGCGCGGATCTCGCGGATCGACTGGTTCAAACCCTCGCGTTCCCGCCGCAGCGCCCTCTGCGGCCCGCGCGCGAGCGCCGCGAGGTGGCGAGCCCTGGCTCCGATCGCTGCCTCGGCGACCCGGCGTAGGGCAGCGCCGTCGCGGCGCAGGGCGCCGCGGGCCGCGGCGCAGTCGAGGGGGACCGCCTCCTCGGCAGCGTGGGTCGGGGTCGAGCAGCAGGCCGCCGCAACATCGTCGATCAGGGTCGAGTCGCGCTCGTGACCGACCGCGCTGATCACCGGAACCCGGAGCATCGCGACCGTGCGGCAGAGGGTCTCGTCGCAGAACGCCCAGAGGTCGGCGAGGCTGCCGCCGCCGCGGGAGACGACGATCACCTCGACCTCCTCGCGGGAGGCGAGGTCGCGGATCGCCGCGGTGATCTTCGGAGCCGCCCTTCGGTCCTGGACAGGGGCGAACCCCCAGACGATCGTGCCCCGCCAGCCGCGGCGCTCGAGCCCCGCCAGCAGGTCCTGGCGGGCGGCGCCGCCCTCGGCGGTGACGACGCCGATCGTCCGCGGCAGCTGCGGCCGGGGCAGAAGCTTCTGCGGCTCGAACAGGCCCTCCGACTTCAGCTGGGCGCGCAGCGCCGCGAGCCTCGCCAGAAGGTCGCCCTCCCCCGCCGGCCGCAGGTATGTGGCGCGAATCGAGAACCGCGGCGACGACTGGCCGCTGCCGGGGTAGTAGTCGGGACCGCCGGCGAGGACGACCTCGACCCCGTCGCGGATCGCCTCCTCGGGCAGCCCGAGTTTCTCGAAGTCGTTGCGCCAGATCGAGCAGGGAACGGCGCCGTCCGCGTCGCGAAGGTCGAAGTAGGCCTGGACCTTGGTCATCTTGAAGCCGGTGACCTCGCCGATCAGCAGGACCCGCGCCCGCTGCCCCAGCCACTCCTTCAGCTTCGCCGCGTAGCGGCCGACCGGGTAGGGCCCGGGGAGGTCCGGCTGCCCCGCGGGTCGCCCGTCGGCGGGCACGACCCCACCCACGGAGGCGGCCTCAGTTGACGCGTCGCCGCCCACGGGGGCGGCCTCAGCTGGCACGTCGCCACCCAACGGGGCGGCCTCAGGTGTCCTCTCGGGCTCCACGTCGAGAGAATGACAGCAGGCGATGACTCCCACGGCGATATTCGGGTACGGATCCCTTGTCGACCCCGAGAGCACCGGGCGCACTATCGGCCGCCCGATCAGCGGCGTGCTACCCGCGCGCCTGCCGGGCTGGCGCCGGCGCTGGTCACTTTTCCGCGACAACCTGCGCGAGGAGAAGACCTTCGCAATCGAGCCCGGCGGTGAGGTCCCGCCATACGTCCTCGGCCTCAACATTGAGCCCCTTCCCGGGTCCGGGGACGGCCCCAACGGAGTCCTGATCGAGGTCACCGATTCCGAGCTCGAGCGCCTCGACATTCGCGAGATGCGCTACGACCGGGTCGACGTGACCGGGCTTGTCGAGGCCGGTCACGAGTTCGAGCGGGTCATCACCTACACGGCGAAGGAGAACCATTTCTGCATCGAGCCACTGCCGGGGGCGGTGATCCTTCACCGCTACACGAGTACGGTCGAGGCCGCATTCGCGGCCCTTGGCGAGACGGAGCTCCAGACCTATCTGCAGACCACCGACCCACACCCCGTCGAGGTCGTCGACGCGGTCCTGATCAGGGACGAAACGCCGCCCGGGAACCCGCGGCGCTGGTGACGACGCTCACCGGCTCCCCTTCCAGCGCCGTGCCCACGCCTGCAGCTCCCCCATCGCCGGCCCCAGGTCGGCCCCCTTCTCGGTCAACGCGTAGCTGACCCGCACCGGCGTACCCGGCTCGACCGTCCGCTCGACCAGTCCCTCCTCCTCGAGCTCGCGCAGGCGCTGCGAGAGCAGGCGGTCGGAGAGACCCGGCACGGCGCGAGTCAGCTCGCCGAAGCGCATCGGCCCCTCGGTCAGGGCCGAGATGATCGCCCCGGTCCAGCGCCTGCCGACCAGCTCGATCGCGGCGTGGAAATCCGGGCACACGCCCGCCGCCCCCACGGGAGGCTCAGGTGCAGGATCTGCCGCCATTGCCCCCATCTCCAGGCCGCGAGCTTACAGAACGTAAGCGCCAGCCAGCCCACCTCGGGCGGTCCGAACCTGACGTTTCCTCTGTATAGCAATCAAAACGTAAGGTTCGGCCCGCGCGGCCGGGGCGGCCGGCGGCCGGGCGCCCGGCGCCGGCACGGCCGGGCGGCCCGGCCGCCGTCGGCGGCCGGGGCGGCCCGACCGCCCGAGCCGCCCGGGCGGCGGTCAGGCGGTGCAGGCGCCGGTGTCGACGGGGCCGTCGTGGGATTGGCGCAGGGCTTCGCGGACGATTTCGTTCGGGATCGCGAAGCCGCCCCGGGTGCCGGTGGTGGTCGCGGCGAAGACGGTGGCGAGGACGCGGCCGCTGGTGTCGACGAGGGGACCGCCGGAGTTGCCGCTGCGGACGTCTCCGCGCAGGGAGCTGATCTGGCGCTGGATCGGGCCGCGGCCGTAGGCGTCCTGGCTGATCACCTCGGTGGTCTCGCCGGCGCGGGCCGGAGAGAAGGTCAGGGGGCCGTTCTCGGGATATCCGATCACGGCCGCCGATGCGCCCGACTGCGTCTCAGCCGCAAGCGGCAGCGGCCGGGCGCCGAGGCTGACCTCGAGAACGGCGAGGTCATTGCGGGGGTCGTAGAGAACCGGGCTGGCGGCGATCGAGGCGCCAGTCTGGGTGACGACCAGGGTGTCGTCCTCGCCAGCGACGACGTGGGCGTTGGTGACGATCAGGTCAGGGGCGGCCATCCAGCCGGAGCCCTCGACGCCGAGCCCGCAGGCGGTGCCGATCACCTTGAACACCGATTCACCGGCGGTGCGGATCGCCGGGGTTGAGCCGACACGGGGGTCCGGTGGCCCGACCGCGGTCGAAGGTCCGTTGACCGAGGGCGCCGGGTCGACACGGTTGAGCGCCTCCAGGATCGGGCCCGACGGCGGCAACACGCCGTTGAGGCTGCGCAGGATCAGTGAGCGCTGGACGTCGCCGCGCAGCTCGGTCGCCCCCGGCGCGTGCAGGGCGACGGCGCCGAAGACCCAGGCGAGGCCGAGAGCCGCGGTGGCGATCAACATCGCGCCGGCGGCGCCATCGGCCAGGTGCATCGCCTGGCCCCGGATCAGCTTCGAACGCAGGCCGAGGGCGAGCGCCTCGAGGGTGACGGCGACGAAGGACCCGACCAGCATCGCCCCGATCGCGGCGCAGAGCGGTGCGTAGGGCGATTCCGAGCCCTGGTTCAGGAGCCATGGGCCGATCCGGCTGCCCAGAAATGCGCCCAAGCCGAACCCGGCCAGGGTGAGGGCGCCAACGATCAGGCCCTGCTTGTAGCCCCAGAGCGCAAGCGCCAGGATGTAGGCGACTATCGCCCAGTCGAGAACTGTCACCCACCGAATGAAACCATCCAGCGGCCCTGGCGCAGAACGATCCGTCCCACGCCAGCGTCGTAGGCATTACCTTGTGCGGTTCAGTGAACCGCCTCCCACCCGAGGTAGAGCGCCGCCGTCGCCTGGTGACCCGCGCCCTTCCACTAGCCGCCGTCGCTGCTGTCGCCTTTGTCGCAGGGGCAGCGACGGGTATCCCGCCAACCCCCGAGCGCGACGCCGCCAAGCGATTCACAGAGGCCTGGGCCCTTCAGGATTTCGCCGCGATGCATGCGGAGCTGAACCCAGCGTCGCAGCGGGCAACCTCGGTCAGCGATTTCGCCAAGGCCTACCTCGAGGCCCAGCAGACGGCGACATTGCGCTCGATCGACCCCGAGAGCCCGAGCGATCCCTCCTCCGAAAACGGGACTACCGTGGTCCGGGTGCCGATGGTGATGAACACGATCGCCTTCGGCAGCGTCAGTCAGGATCTGGTGCTCGACTTCTCCGACGGCGGCATCGCCTGGGATCAGAGCATGACCTTCCCCGGGCTCGAGAAGGGCGACTCGCTGCAGAACTCGATCCGCCTGGCCCCGCGGGCGCCGATCTTCGCCGCCGACGGCTCGGCCCTCGCCGAGGGACCCGCGACCGCGCGCAGCCACCCGCTCGGCCCAGCCGCGATTGACGTCACCGGCGAGGTCGGCACCGCCGACCCGGCCAACCAGGCCCAGCTCTCCGAGCAGGGCTTCCCACCGGGCACACCGGTGGGGATCAGCGGCGTCGAGCAGGCATTCAACACCCGCCTCGCGGGCAAGCCGGGGGGTGAGTTGCTCGCGGTCCCGGCGTCCGGGGGCCAGTCCCGGGTACTCGGAAAGTCCGATCCGATCAGGGGCCGGGCCGTGAAGACGACGATCGACCCGACCCTGCAGACCGCGGCGGTCACGGCACTCGCCGGACGCTCCGGCGGCGCCGCCGTCCTTGACGCCCGAAACGGCGCCGTCAGGGCCCTCGCGGGACAGGCATTCTCCGGCCCCCAGCCGCCCGGCTCCACCTTCAAGATCATCACCACCACCGCCGCCCTGCAGAACGACGCGGTCTCCCTCGACGACACCTTCCCCTACACGAGCGGGGTCAATGTCGGCGGGCGCTTCATCTCCAACGCCAACGCGGAGGTCTGCGGCGGCGACTTCCGCACCGCCTTCGCCGAGTCGTGCAACGCGGTCTTCGCCCCCCTCGGGCCCGCAGTCGGCAACGACGCCCTCGTCGGCACCGCCGAGCGCTACGGCTTCAATCAGCAGCCGACCCTCTACAACGCCGACGCGACCGCCGCGGTCAACCCACCCGAGCCGAGCATCCCGACCAACGTCGGTGACGACCTCGACCTCGGGGTCAGCGCGATCGGCCAGGGCGAGGTCCTCTCGACGCCCCTGGAGATGGCGAGCGTGGCCCAGACGGTCGCCAACGACGGCGTCCGGCTGCCGACCCCGCTGGTCGTCAAGAAGGACCTCCGCTCCAACGCGAAGCCGACCCGGGTGATGCCGAAAAAGATCTCCGACGAGCTCAACGAGTTGATGATCGGCGTCGTCACCAGCGGCACCGGGGTAGCGGGGGCGATACCCGAGGCCCAGGTCGCCGGCAAGACCGGGACCGCTGAGCTCGGGCCCCAACCTGGGCAGGAGGGCCTGCCCAACCCCGAGCAGATCGTCGACGCCTGGTTCGCAGCCTTCGCTCCTGCCGACAAGGCGCAGCTGGCGGTCGCCGTGATGCTGATCGACGCCGGCGCCGCCGGGGGCACGGTCGCCGCCCCCGCCGCGGCCCAGATCCTCTCGGCCGGCCTCTAGATCCGCGGACGCGGCCAGGGCGCCGGAGACTGGGCGCCACGGCTGCCGCCGGATCTGCGGAGGGGCTCAGGGTGCCGGGAAGCTGAGCGCCACTGCCGCTGCCGCCAAGACGCCGCCGGCGACGAGCACCAGCCCGCCGAGGCTCTCGACCGCGAGGCCGATCACAACCCCCGCCAACGCCATCAGGGTTCCCGCGGCCAGCAGGTTCCACCAGCGCTCGAGCGCCCCGCCACGCTCTGAAAAGGGGGCCGCGAGAACGGTCCCGGCGATCATCGCCGCGACGCCGGCGAGGCGCCCGCCGAGCCCGAACAGGTTGACGAGGACGAGCAGCGTCCCCAAAGCCGCCAGCGCAAGGGCGAGCTGGAGGGCGCGCTCAGACGTCGAGATCGATGGTGGCGGGGCCATCGATCCCGGGGATCACGAACTGCAGCGGGCGGTTCTCAGACGCCGCGTCCGGGATCTGGAAGAGGACCATTGAGGCCTCGATCGGGCCCACCTCGGGGGAGGAGTCAAGCGCCGGGGCGAGGTCCTCGGGGCCGATCGAGTCCCCAAGCGGCAGCGCGTAGCTGCTGGTGCTCGGGATCGAGGTGAAGGCCTCCCCCTCGGTGTCGACGATCTTGAACTCCCTCGGAATCGGGACCGGGTCCTCTTTCGACTTGTTGATGATCTGGACGAAGGCGCCGAAATAGGCGGCGTCGGCGGGCGGCGGCGGCTGCCCGACGAGGTACTCGCGGTCCTCGACGTCCTGCGGGTTGAGAAAACGCGAGAAGACGACGTTGTACTGGAGGTCGCCGAGCGTCACCGCCTCGCCCTCGATCAGGCCGGTCTTCTCATCCGAGGAGGAGCCGCAGGCGGAGACCGCAAGCGTGGCCAGGCCCAGGATCAGGGCGGCGAACAGTGGGAGCAGGATTCTGCGGCGTTCTTTCACGGCGGCGGCGATTGTATTAGGGGACGCCGGTGGCGTAGCGGTTGCCTCCGCCAACGCCCACCTTCGCGGCGGCAGCCTGGCCCGATTCGAGCAGGTCTCGGAGGCGTCTCATCGCGGTCCTCCAGTCCCGCTCATACCAGATCGATGCACCCCCGAGGACGTCCTTGGCGCGATCGAGGTGGTGCGCCGGGGAGGTCCAGTAGGTGACCCGGGCGGTGCAGAGTGGCCCCGGGCCCTCGAGGAACTCCCACTCGGTCGCGGTCGGGATCCGGTTGTGGCGGCCGCCGCTCCCGCGCTCGGAAATCCTCCGCCCCGGATCCAGGGCGGTGATCGTGGTGTCGACCCAGAGAGCCTGAGGCGGGGCAAAGATGCGGTACCGCGCTCCCGCCCCGACCCCGGTCGACCCCAGTCGGGAGAGGCGGAAATCGGAGATGAAGTGGTCGGTGAAGGCCGGGCGGTTGCCGAGATCGGCGACGAACTCGTAGGCCAGATCGCGCGGCACGTCCAACTCCACCTCGGCGTATACGGGACCCATTGCGCCGCGATTCTATGCGCTTCGCCCCGCGTTCCCGGCGCACCCTGAGGCGGCGAGCCGGGCAGGAACCCCGGGGCGTCCGCCGAACCCAGATCCCATGGAAGAGTCCGATCGCTGTGCAGTCTGCGCTCGCACGCCGCTGGTCGGCGAGGAGGTGACGCTGATGCAGAGGGGGCGCCGCGAGGCGGCCGTCTGCGATCTCTGCCTGCTCAAGCCTCGCGCCCGCTCGCTCGGTGTCCTCGCCGGGCGGGACCGGGTTCGCAGCGCCGAGGGCGCGATCAACGTAACTCGCGTCTTCCCAACCCCCGTCGCGCCCGCTACCCCCGCCCCGGCGAGGCGGACGGCGGCGACGCAGATGCCCGCGAGTACCTAGGCCCAGGCCGATTACCAAGGCTGTGAGGCCAACCCGTCGTCGCGATCGCCTCGTACATTCGATGAGCGCGAGGTAAGATCGGTAGAACCGCGAAGAGGAGAAGGGATTGTGATCAGTTCGGTATCCGATTCCCACGAGACCGGAACATCACCCGGTTCAGGCACCTTCTCCTGCATTCGCTGCGACTCCCAGGTCATCCTCGAGGCGTCCGACGCACTTCCCGAGTGCCCCCGCTGCGGCGACTCGCGGTTTCGCCGCGCCTCGATCTTTGGCCGGCCGCGGGGCCAGGACCGCCCCGGGGCGACGCTCGAGTTCGCCGCGGCGGAGGAGAAGCTGCCGCCGCCGGGGTGGCTGCCGGAGGCGCGCCGGCGTCTGCATCGTGGTGGGCGCGGCCTGGCCTGCATGGACTCCGAGATCGAGGTCTTCGAGCTCGAGCCCGGCTGGACCAGGATCGGCCGCAGCGCCACCGCCGACGTCCGCCTCGACGACCCCTCGGTATCGAGGCGCCACGCCCTGATCGTCTGGGAGGCCGGTGAGGCGCTGAGGGTGCTCGACGACCGCAGCCTCAACGGGATCTTGCTCAACGGGGAGCCGGTCGAGTGGGGCACGCTCGCCGACGGCGACGAGCTTGCGATCGGCCGGTATCACCTCTTCATGCTGGAGGCCTGAGGCAACCCGCGGGCCGCCGCTTCGAGTTGCCGCCCCCAGCCGCCGTAGCATTGGTGGCGAGCGGAATTGTCAGACGAACAGAACCAAGGCTCAGAGGGTGGCGGTCGAGAGGACGTAAAGATCCTCCCGGGCGAGTGGCAGCGCCGGCTCGCCGAGCGCGAGGCTCGCGATGCCAAGCGCGCCCCTCTTCCTCCCGCCCCAGCCCCGCCCGCCGCGGATCCGGTGGGCGCCGCCGCCGACCGCGCCCGCGCGGCCCTGCGGGAGGAGATAGATCGCCTCCGATCCGGGATCGGCGCCATGCCCGCGGAGGAGCGCCCCCAGCCCGCCGTGCCCCAGCCTCCGCCGCGGCCGCCCGCCCCCGCCCCACCGGCGAGCGCCGACATCGCCAAGATCGAGCGGCGGCTGCAGGAGGTGGAGCGGAGGCTCGGGCAGACCGAGCAGAGAACCGACGCGGCCGTTTCAAGGGCGGTGCGGGGGCTGGAGCAGCAGCTGCAGGCAGCCGAGGAGGAGATGCGAGAGCGCAGGCTGGTGGTGGCAGGGGAGTCCGGCGGAGCCGGTGCTGAGGGTGAGCAGGCTCTAATGGAGCAGGCTGTCGCCGAGGCTCGCAGCGTCGCCCGCGCCGAGGCGAAGAAGCGAGGACGGAAGACCGAGCAGAAGCTCTCCCAGGCGGTCGATGCCCGCAACGAGGAGCACTCCCGGCGGCTGGCCCGGTCGGTCGAAGTGCAGACCCAGGCGGCGGAGGAGATGGCGCACGAGCGCATCCACGCGAGGGCCGAGGAGGCTCGAGGCCGCGTCGCCGCCGACCTCGAGGCGGCCCGCGGCCGCATCTCCGAAGAAGCCAATGGTGCCCAGGCCCGCATCGCCGCGGAGGCCAAGGCGGCCCAGGCCCGCTTCGCCTCCGACATCGAGGAGACCCGTGCCCGCGTCGCCGCTGAAACCGAGGAAGTCCATACTCGCTTCGCCTCCGACATCGAGGAGACCCGTGCCCGGGTCACCGCCGAGGCCGAGGAGGCCCGCGCGGCACTGCGGGCCGAGGCTGCAGGCGCCAGGGCCTCTGTCGCCAAGGAAGCTGAGCAGCGGTCGAGGTCGTTGGCCGATCAGGAGCGCGCCGCGGCGGAGAAGCTCTCGGCGAAGGCGATTCGGCGCGACCGCCTGGCCGAGCGCGAGGAGCGCAGCCGGGCGACGAAACAACTGCTGGAGGCGAGTAGGTCCGCCGAACAGACAGCTCGGGAGGCGCAGAGGCAAATCGACGCCAGTGCCGAGCGTGCCACCGCGGAGCTGCGCGCGGAGAGCGAGCGCCAGCGTGGCGAGGCGACAGAGAAGGCGGTGGCCGGGCTTCGAGCCGAGGGCGAGCGCCAGAGAGCCGAGGCGGCAATGCAGGTTCGCGCGGCGCAGGAGCGGCTCGGGGAGGCGGTTGATAAGAGCCGAACCGTCGCGCAGTCGAAGATGCGCGAGGACCTCGAGAGAATGCTCGACGACCTCCTGCGCGACGTCAAGGCGATCGGCAAGTCCCCCGACGAGAGCTGAGGCCGGCGCCTCCTACTCGGTTGAGATGCTCGGGTCCGCCTGGACCTTGTGCGGAAGGACCATGAGGAAGTTCTCCCTGGCGGCGGCGGCCAGGCCCAGCACCCGTTCGGCCTCGGAGTCCTGGTCCGTTGCCCGCAGCTCCAGCGCGTAGTGGCCGACGAGGTCCTGGATGTCGAGCATGCCCTCTGCGTCGATCTCGGCCAGCTCGACCTTCGCGCCCTCGCCGAGCCGGCGCTCGATCAGGTCTTGGTCGATGCCGAAGGCTCCGGTCCTGACGTAGACGCGGCCGCCGGTCATTCCGGCGCAGGCCCACGGCCCGATATCGCCGAGCACGACCGCCCGCCCCGAGGTCATGTACTCGAAGGCGAAGCCCTTGGCGTTGGCGCGGTCGACTATGCAACCGCGGCTGTCATCGACGTCGGACTCCGGTTCGCCGCCGAGGACGACATCGGCGCCCGAGAGCCGGATGCAGAACCGTGAGTCGGCGGAGCCCTGAACGAAGAGGCGCCCGCGCTGGGCCCCGTAGGCAAACGACTTGCCAACCGAGCCGTTGAGCCGGCGGCCGCCGGCGCCCTTCCCCTTCAGGATCGCGATCGTGCCTCCGAGCATGGTCTTGCCGACTCCGTCCTGGGCACCACCCTCCACCCTGATCGAGACCCCGTAGGCGTTGAAGGCGCCGAGCCCCTGTCCGGCGACCGAGCCGCCGTTGAAATCGAGCTGGGCGAGCAGGTCGTCGTTCGCCTCGGGGGCGTCGCCATAAATCCGCCCGCGGGCGAGGGCGCCGGCGAGCTCGGTTCCGAGAACACGGTCATTGGGGTCGGTCGCGCGGGGAAATGACCGGCGCACCGTCCTGCCTGCGCAGACGTCGCCGGCGAGCCCGGCTATCTGCGCCGAGGCCTGCTTTGGCTCCATCCTGATCGGTCTCGCAACGACGAGGCCGGCCTCAGCCCGCTCCTCGGCGACGTCGCCCGAGACCGGCAGGTCGATCGGCTCGAGGTCGAGGTACTCCTCGAGCGGGGTGATCAGCCCGGCGAGGTCGATGCTGTCGGAATGGCCGACCTGCTCGAGCAGGTCGTAGCGCCCGACGAGGTCCTGGGCGCGGTCGTAGCCGAGCGAGGCCACGACCTCCTTCACCTCCTCGCCCATCGCCGAGAAGAAGCGGGCACAGCTCTCCGAGGCACGCTCGACCTCCTGCGGGGTGAACTTCTTCAGACCGTGCTCGGTCGCCTCCTCGATCGTCTCGATCTGGGTGGCTATGCCGACGTGGCATGTGTCGAGCTGGCAGCCGCGGCAGATCGTGCAGCCGAGCGAGACCATCGCCAGCGTTCCGAAGCCGACCCGGTTGGCGCCGAGGCAGTGGAGCTTGACTATGTCGTGGCCGTGGCGATAGCCGCCGTCGGCCCAGATCTCGACCCGGTTGCGGATCCCGGCCTCCATCAGCGCCCGGTGCACGGCACGGGTGCCGATGTCAGAAGGCAGGCCGACGTGGCGCAGCGCGTGCTGGCGTGCGGCGCCGGTGCCGCCCTCAAATCCGGAGAGGGTGATGATGTCGGCGCCGGCCTTGGCGATCCCGAGCCCGATCGTGCCGATATTCGGCACAACCGGCACCTTGACCGAGACGCGGACGTCGGGGTTGACCGTCTTCAGCTCGTCGATCAGCTCGGCCAGATCCTCGATCGAGTAGAGGTCGTGGTTGTTCGACGGCGAGATCAGGTCGGTGCCGGGCGCGGCGTTTCGGGCCGCGGCGACCTTCTCTGAGACCTTCTTGCCCGGGAGGTGGCCTCCCTCGCCGGGCTTCGCCCCCTGGCCGATCTTGATCTCGGCGACGTAGGAGGCGTTCAGCATCTCCGCCGAGACGCCGAAGCGCCCCGAGGCGACCTGCTGGCCCCTCCACTTGCGGTAGCGGCCGTACATATCGCGGATCTCGCCGCCCTCGCCGTTGATGCAGAGGACGTTGATCCGCTTCGCCGCCTCTGCGTAGGAGCGAAACGCCGGCTCCGACTGCGAGCCGAAGCTCATCGAGCTGATCACGATCGGGTAGTCGTGATGGCCGACGCTCACATCCACGTCCGCCGGGCTGATCGCCTCGCGATCAGACCGCAGCCCCATGATGTGGCGCATCGAGATCGGGCTCTGGGCCTCGAGATCGCGCACCTTCTGCGAGTAATCGGCGTAGGACCCGGAGCCGTTGGCGGTGGCGATCGCGGCCTTGTAGACCTTTGGGTAGAAGCGGAAGGTCTTCGCCGGCTTCGCCTCCTCCTCGGCGGCGAGGATCTGGGAGCGCTCGTTGGAGTCGTCGTCGAGGTCGGAGAAGCCAACGCCGCCCTTGGCCGAGGCGCCGAAGGCCTCGGTCTGGAAGATCTCGGCGAGCTCGGGCTTGATCCCGATCGAGGAGAACTGGCGTGCGTAGCCGCGAACCTCATGGATCCCGATCGTCGAAATCACCTTCTCGATCCCCTTCGAGAGCGCTTCGCAGAGGTTGCCGACATCGGTCTCGTAGTCCTCGACGCAGATCACCTCGAGCATCACGTAGGGACAGACCCCATTGGCGCCGAGACCGAGCGCGAGCATCACGTCGTGGACGTTTCGGATCGCCGCCGAGCGCAGGACGATGCCGCAGCGCCGCCGCAGGTTCTCCTCGCCCGCTTCGACCCGGAACTGCTTCAGCGCTCCCTCGACGGCGGAGAGAGCGAGGTGGGGATCGAGGTAGCGGCGCTCGCCCTCGTAGGCGGTGCGGTCGGTGAGGACCAGCAGCTCGGCGCCGTCACGAACGCGCTTAACCGCCTCCTGCTTGAGCCGCTCGATCGCCCCCCCGGTCGTCTCGGACTCCAGCAGCGAGATGTCGACGGCGCCGGCGCGGCCCCTGAACTCCTCCCAGAGGTCCTCGAGCAGGTAGGTCTGGTGCTCGCGAGCGATCCGGCGGTAGGTGCGGTCTGAGAGCGGAGCCATCTCGTGGTGGCCACCGAGGATCACCGGGAAGGAGGTCTCGACCGTGCCGGTGTCCTCGTCGGCGTGCGAGAGCGAGGGCCTGCGGCCGAAGACGGAGCGGGTGGAGAAATGCTCCATCTCGCGCTCGCGGTCGATCGCCGGGTTGGTGACGACCGCGACCGTCTCCTTGAAGTAGTCAGCGATGTTCTGGCGCTCGGGGGAGAGAGCGGCGAGCGGGCCGTCATATCCCAGGGAGCCGATCGGCTCGGCGCCGTTGGAGGCCATCTGCTGGACGAGCTTGACGTCGTCACGCTGCCAGCCGAAGCCCGAGAGGATGCGGTCGGAGACCTGGACCGGGTCCTCGGGCCCGGCGTCGGAGTAGCCGGGAACGCCCTCCCCCTCGAGCGGTCCGCCCGTCTCCAGCGCCCGGTCGTAGGGGCCGGCGTCGTCGGCGCCGGTCCGGTCAAGCCAGCGCTGGCGCACCATCTTCAGCATCTCGTCGTGGGGATGCAGGGTCGAGCGCTTGCGCTCGCCGTCGATCATCACCAGCGCCTTCTCACCGGGCGCGAGGGGCTTGGGCTCGGCGGTCATCTCGGAAACGGAGACGACACCGGGCTCGGAGCTGAAGACGAAGTCGTCGGCGGTCTCGACCTGCCACAGCGGGCGCAGTCCGAGGGCGTCGGCCGAGAACACGCACTCGTCCTGATGACGGGCGATCAGCGCCACCGGACCCTGGGCGAACGGCCCCATCACCTCGCGCAGGTACATGTAGAAGCGGTGCTGGGAGGCCGGCAGGTTGCGGATCTCGTTGACGACCGGCGGAACCACCATCTCCATCGCCTCGGCGAGGCTGAGGCCTTCGCGCCGGATCAGTGTGTCGACGGTGCGGTCGAGGTCCTGGGAATCGGAGGAGCCCGGCTTGATCGGGACGCCCAGCATCCGCGCCTCCTGGCGCAGCTGCTCGATCGTGTTGATCTCTCCGTTGTGGCCGAGGATCGAGAACGGCTGGACCCGCTTGAACGAGGGCCAGGTGTTGGTGGAGTAGCGGTTGTGGCCGAGCACGGCGATCGTCTCGAAGCGCTCGTCGAGCAGGTCGGGGTAGTACTGACCGAGGATCTTCGGGGCGCCCATCACCTTGTAGACACAGGTCGTCGCCGAAAGCGACGGAACGTGGATGCTGAGCCGGCTCTCGAGCTCGATCAGCAGGTCGAAGAGGACGCGGTCGCGCGCAAAGGCATCGGGAAGCAGGCCGGCCACCTGCCAGAAGTGCGGCTCCTCCTCGCGCGCGGTCGGGCCGAGGGCGGCCGAGTTGACCACGCCGACCCGCTCCGCGAGCACCCGGAATCCGCCCTGGCCGAGGATCTCACGGGCGCCGTGCTGGACCTCCGCGAGGTCCTGCGAGCGCTCGACGAAGACGTGGCCGACGGCGAAGCTGGGATCGAGGGTGAGCGAAGGGTCGTGACCCCCGGCTCGGACCTCCTCGGCCCAGATCCGGCGCGGAATGTCAACCATGAGGCCGCAGCCGTCGCCCTCGCCGTCGACGTTGCCGGCTCGGTGGAGCATCTTCTGGAGTGAGGAGATCGCGAGCTCGAGCGGCGCATGGCTCTGCGTTGCGTCGCGGCGGACGGAGGCGTATATCGCACAGGCGTCGGAGTCCTCGACGCTCGGCGGCGAGACCAGCGGCCGGTAGGGAATCTCGGGCGAGTAGCGCTGCGGGTGCTTGCGCGTCGAGCGAAGGGGCCTGGACTGGTCCTCGGTCATCTTGCCTCCCGGGTTCCGCGCCTTCTTCGAGTGGGCGCGCGACGGGGTTTATTGCCGGGCGATCCGCCTCCCGCGAGCTTCGGGGACGGCGGGCCGGGCATCGAACGGATGGGATTATAGATACGCAGCCGGGCGGCGGCGACCCGGCGGCGGCGGGGTAGGATCGTCGCCGTGGCGACAACCATCGCGGTCCTATCCCAGAAAGGCGGCACCGGCAAGACGACGCTGACGCGGTCGCTCGCTGACGTATTCGAGCGGGTCGGCCTCGAGACCCTCGCCGTCGACGCCGACCCCCAGGGCAGCCTCTCCGACTACTTCGACACCGACCCGGCGGCGCAGCCGACCCTGGGCGAGGTGCTCGCCGGTCAGGCCCGCGCCATCGACGCGATCCACGGCCCCGTGATCCCCGCCAACCTCGGCCTCGCCGAGGCCGAGCTGATCCTCTCCGGGAAGATGGGGCGGGAGCTGACCCTGCGAAACGCCCTGCGCGAGCCGAAGCGGCGCTACGACGTGATCCTGATCGACTGCCCCCCCACCCTTGGCCTGCTGACGGTCAACGCCCTCTGCGCCGCGGATCAGGCGCTGCTCTCGACCGAAGCGGAGTACTTCTCCCTCCAGGGCGTGGAGCAGGCGCTCGAGGTCATCTCGCTGGCCCGTGACAATCTCAACCCCGAGCTCAACGTCCTCGGGATCGTCCTCAACATGGCGAACATGCGCACCAACCACGCGCGCCAGACGCTCGAGTCGCTGCGCGAGCACTTCGGCGAGAAGGTCTTCGAGTCCGTGATCAGGCGCTCGATCGCCTACGCGGAGTCGGCCGAGCGCGCGATCCCGATCCTCAGCTACCGGCCGCAGCGCGGAGTCGACTACCTGCGCCTCTCGGCGGAGATCTTCGAGCGCCTGGAGATGCCCGAGCAGCACGCAGCGGTGGAGGCGATGGCCGCCGAGCTGGCGCCGGCGGCGTAGCTAGAGACGCCCCCGCCGCAGCGGCCCGCGGCTTCTCTAGCCCCAGCCCATCGGCTCGTAGCCACTCGAGCGCGGGGCCGACACGACCATCACTCTTGCCGGCGCCTCGCCGCCGTTTCGGATCGTGCGGCGGACCTCCGGGGCGACGCGGACGAAGGTCCCCCGCGGCGCCGGATGCTCGACGCCGTCGATGACCGCGGTCGCGTCGCCGTCGATGACGATGAAGACCTCCTCCTGGTCGCGCCCGGTCTCGTCGTGCTCGGGTAGCTCGCCGCCGGGGCCGATGTCGACGATGTTGATCCCGAAGGAGTTGATCCCCAGCGACTTTCGCGCCAGCCTCCAGTTCGACTCTCCGGAACCCTCCATCTGCTCGAAGTCGTCCCAGTTCTTCAGGGTGTAGCCGTTGCCCTCGCCCATTCTTTCTCCTCTCTCCTCGATTCAGTGCGACGATACCGCCTGGTCAACGAACCAGAGACGAGGAGGATGGATGGGCTCAGAGAAGGACGCACCCACTGCCCTGGAGGAGACGATCGGGCGCTACAACGACGCCTGGAACGCCCATGACCTCGACGCGATCATGTCGATGCACGCGCCCGACATGGTCTTCGAGAACCACACCGCCGGTGAGTCGGCCGAGGGCGAGGCCGCCCGCGGCCACATCGGCGCGATCTTCGAGACCTGGCCAGACATCAACTTCACCCCCCGCCGCCTCTACGTTCGCGACGGCCTCGTCGTCCAGGAGTGGACCGCGTCCGCGACCCATGCCAGCGAGATGCGCCGCGGCGACCTCATCGCCGAGCCGACCGGGAAGACGATCGAGTGGAACGGCATGGACGTGATCCCGTTTGAGGACGGCCTCGTCAAGCGCAAGGACGTCTACTCCGACAGCGTCTCGATCCTGCGCCAGGTCGGCCTTCTCGACTGAGCAACGCCCGCCCTCCCACGCCCCGACCCCGACCCCGGCCCGGGGGCCGGGGTCGGGGTCGAAATCCCGGGTCGAGTGGACGAAAACCCTGAAATATCACGGGAAATCGTCCACTCGACGGGAGGAAGGGGGGCTGAGGAGCGGAGGAGGGAGGGGCAGACGGTGGGGTCAGAGCTCGGGGACGTCGGCGCCGTGGGGCGTGAAGGGGAGCCGGCGGACCTCGGCCCAGTCGCCGCAGCGGCGCTCGAGCTCGGCGACGACGCGGCCGGTGTCCTGCCAGGTGGTCCAGACGAGGACGGTCGGGCCGGCGCCGGAGATCGTCGCTCCGAGGGCGCCGAGCTCGGGCGCCGAATCGACTATCTCCATCGAGCGGGGGTAGAGCTCACGCCGCCGCGGCTGGTGGATGCTGTCGCTGAGGCCGCGTGAGACCAGCGCCAGATCGGCCTGCTGCAGGCCCAGTACGAGGAACGAGGCGGCACTGATGTTGTCGACGGCGTCGGCAAGCGGCACCTCGTCGGGAATCGCCTCCCGGGCCCGTTCGGTCGAGACCTCCTCCGCCGGGATGACGACGACGGCCTCGAGCCCCTCGGGCGGGTCGAAGCGGGCCGCCAGCGGGCCTCCGCCGGCCCGATCTCGCCCGCAGGCGACGAAACCCCCGTAGATCGCCGCGGCGACGTTGTCAGGGTGGCCCTCGATCTCGGCCGCCCGCGCCAGCAGCTCCTCGCGGCTCAGAGCCAACTCGAAGAGGTGGTCGGCGGCGACGAGACCGGCGACGATCGCAGCCGCACTGGAGCCGAGGCCGCGCGCGAGCGGGATCTCGCTGCGGATCGCAAAGGAGAGATCGTCGGCGCTGTGCAGGGTCTCGAAGGCGCGCACCACGAGGTTGTCGCGACCATTCGAGACGTCGAGTCCACCCGCGTCGAGGGCGAACTCATCGCTCTCGGCGACCTCGACCTCGCAGAAGAGCGAGAGCGCCGCGGCCATGACGTCGTATCCCGGACCGAGATTGGCCGAGCTTGCGGGAACGCGGATCAGTCGCCGGCGATTGGTCACCCGGCCCCCAGCTTAGGCCGCGGCTCCGCCGGAGCGCCGGCAACCGCAGCCAACATCTCCGGCGGGTGTTCTAATCCCCGTCAGGTGACCGGAATAATGAAGTCCCGCGGACCACTGCTCCTGCTCACGGCGGCGATGATCGCCGGCCTTGGCGCCTGCGGGGCCGGGGGCGGGAGCGCGCAGGCGCCTGAGGCCGGGCCCACCGCCGGCTCGCGTATCCTCGTCGCCCCCACCGCGGGCTCGCGTGCCTCCGTTGCGCCGGCCGGGGGCTCGCGTGTCTTCGTGCTCGTGATGGAGAACCGCGAGTACGACCAGGTGATCGGCAGCGCCGCGGCGCCCTACCTCAACCACCTCGCGTCCCGTCGAGCCCTGGCCACCCGCTACTTCGCCATCACCCACCCCTCGCTGCCCAATTACCTGGCGATCCTCGGCGGGTCGACCTTCGGCATCAACAACGACTGCACCGACTGCGAGGCCCGGGGTGCCAGCCTCGCGACCCAGCTCAGCGGTGCCGGCATCGGCTGGCGCGCCTACATGGATGGAATGCCGTCACCCTGCTTCGGCGGCCCCTACAGCGGCGGCTACGCCAAGAAGCACAACCCGTTCGCCTACTTCCCCGAGATCACCTCCGACCCCGGCCTCTGCAAGCGGATCGTCCCCGGCCGGCGCCTGGCGGCCGACCTCAGGCGTGAGACGATCGCGCCCTTCAGCTGGATCACACCCGACCTCTGCAACGACGCCCACGACTGCTCGATCTCGGTCGGTGATGCCTACCTGCGACGGCTCGTGCCCAGGCTCCTGCGCCATCTCGGCCCCCACGGCCTCCTCGCCATCACCTTCGACGAGGGCACCAGCTCCGCCGGCTGCTGCGGCAACGCCTACGGCGGCAGGGTGGCGACGATCCTCGCCGGGCCCGACGTCCGCCGAAACGCCCGCCTGGGCAAGGCATACACGCACTACTCGCTGTTGCGCACGATCGAGGACCACTTCGGCCTCGGGCACCTGCGGGCCGCGGCCAGAGCCCGCCCGATGCGCGCCGCATTTCGCTAGACACCTCCCGCCCCAGGGTGCCCAGATGCCCCCCCACCTTGCCACCCCGGCCCCTCCCGGACGTGGCCGACCTCGCGCACGCATACCGAGCCTTTGGTCGGCCACGTCCCCTGCAGATGGGGCCGCCCCGGTCCCCTCCCCGACGTGGCCGACCTCGCGCACGCATACCGAGCCTTTGGTCGGCCACGTCCCCTTCAGGCCGACGTGGCCGACCTCGCGCACGCATACCGAGCCTTAGGTCGGCCACGTCCCGGTGCAGCCGCATGGCGTGGTCGTTGCCGACCCCGTCGGCCTGGCGAGGCCCATGGGCGTGCCAGCCCTTGGCGAGGCTCAAATGCGAGTCGGCTCCGGGCGAGTCAGACTTGGCGACTCTTCAGCCGAAGACTGCGCGCTCGGCGGCCGCGAGGTCGTTTTCGCAGCTGATCACCGCCGGCGCCTTTCCCAGGGCGGTGTCGGGGTCCTTGAGGCCGTGGCCGGTGAGGACGCAGACGATTGTCTCGGGCGGCGCCGTGCCCTCGAGGACCGGGAGGCCGTGAGCGAGGATGCCGGCGACCGAGGCGGCCGAGGCGGGCTCGCAGAAGACGCCCTCGGTGGCGGCGAGCCAGTGGTAGGCGTCGAGGATCTGCCCATCGGAGACGGCCGCGACGCGGCCGCGGGAGGTGGTGAAGGCGTCCATCGCCTCTTCCCAGCGGGCGGGGTTGCCGATCCGGATCGCAGAGGCGACGGTCTCGGGATTGGCGACGGGTGCACCCGTGACCAGAGGCGCGGCGCCCTCGGCCTGGAAGCCGTACAGAATCGGCGAGGTCCCGGACTCCCTGAACCCCTTCCAGTAGGCGGTGACGTTGCCGGCGTTTCCGACAGGGGTCGCGAGCGCGTCGGGTGCCTCCCCGAGCTCCTCGATCACCTCGAAGGCGGCCGTCTTCTGCCCCTCGATCCGGTACGGATTGACAGAATTCACCAGCTCGATCGGGTGCTTGTCGGCCAGATCGCGCACGATCCGGAGCGCGTCGTCGAAGTTCCCCTGGAGCGCGATCACCCGCGCCCCGTGCATCAGTGCCTGCGCCAGCTTGCCGATCGCGATCTTGCCCTCGGGGACGATCACCGCCCCCCGCATCCCCGCCCGCGCCGCATAGGCCGCCGCACTAGCCGCGGTGTTCCCGGTAGACGCACAGATAATCGCCTCCGCCCCCCGCCCCTTGGCCCGCGACACCGCCACCGTCATCCCCCGGTCCTTGAACGACCCGGTCGGGTTGGCGCCTTCAAACTTGAGCCACACACGAGCTCCGACCCGCTCGGAAAGGCGGTCGGCGGGTATCAACGGCGTCGACCCCTCATTCAGACTCACCACGGGATCCCCCTCCTCCAGTGGCAACCGGTCCCTGTACCTGACGATGAGTGGCTCAGGCATCTGGGATCTACGGGAGAGAGTGGAGGGGGCGACGGCGGCCGCCCAGGAGGAATGTCCCAAACGGCCCCGCGGGGCTGTCAATGCGCCGAAGGCGCACTGCATTTCCGGCCGCCGCAAAGCGGCGGCCGGCAAATTCCGGATGGGCGGCCGCCGGCGCCTTCAGCACCCTCAAACGAACTCCTCCTCTATTACGCGGATCGATCGAGGGGGAGAGCGGAGGAAGTCGAGATTGCCGATATCCGCGAGTGCGGCCGAGAAACGCGACTCGAGGCACTCGTGCAGCACCATCACAAGCCGGGCGTCGTCGCCCATGCCTCGCTGCACCACGCTCTTGACGGAGATTCCGTTGTTGCCGAGAACCGTCGCTATCTGGGCGAGGACGCCGGGGCGATCGGCGACCTCGAGGTGCAGGTAGAACGAGGACGGAACGTCGGTGACGACCGGCAGCGTCTCGCGGGTCTCGTGTACCGGCGCCTCGCCGCTGAGGATCGAGACGACATCCCCGAGCACCGCCGACGCGGTCTGGATCCCCCCTGCACCCGGCCCCGACATGGTCACCTCGGTGATTGCCGGCGCCTCGACCATGACCGCGTTGAAGGGGCCCCCGACCGGGGCCAGTGGGTGGCCGGCGTAGAGGAAGCAGGGGAAGACGCCGACGCTGATGCCGTCGTCGCGGCGCTCGGCGACCCCGAGCAGCTTCAGCGAGAGCCCGAGCTCCTTCGCGTATGCGAGGTCGTCGGGCTGGACACCCTCAATGCCCTCGTAGGGAACCTGCTCGAGGCTGACCGGGGTGTGGAAGGCGAGCCGGGCCAGTATCGCCATCTTCGCCGCGGCGTCGGCGCCCCCGACATCGTCGGAGGGGTCGGCCTCGGCGTAGCCCAGCTCCTGGGCCCGGGCCAGCACCTCGGAGTAGGCGGCGCCGGTCGAGGCCATCTCGCTGAGGATGAAGTTGGTGGTGCCGTTGACGATGCCGAAGACCTTGGAGATCTCGGTGACCCCGAGGCTCTCCTGGATCACGCGGATGATCGGGATCACCCCTGCGACGGCGGCCTCGAAACGGAGCTGGACGCCGGCGTCGCGGGCCGCGTCGAAGAGCTCGTCGCCGTGCTGGGCGAGCAGCTGCTTGTTCGCGGTGACGACCGGCTTGCCGGCCCGCAACGCGTCGAGGAGGAGGCCGCGCGCGGGATCGATCCCCCCCATCAGCTCGACGATCAGATCCGAGGCGCCGAGGATCTCGCCGGCGTCGCCGCGGCTGCGGGTCAGCACCCCGGAGACCTCGGGTCGCCGCCCGGTCGCCGCCTCGACCGCGTCGGCACGATCAGCGAGCAGCTCGGCAAACGCCGACCCGACCGTGCCGTGCCCGAGCAATCCGATCCGAATCCGATCCCCCATCTAGCTGAGCCCCTTCTTCTCTGACTCCTGGCCTCTGACCTCTGGCCTCCGTGTTCCGCTCTTTGCTCTCTGTCTGCGCCTGTTCATTCGACGTCGCGCGCGGTCAGATCGGCATAGGTTTCCCGCCTCACGACCAGCCTCGCATCTCCACCCTTGCAGAAGACGACCGGTGGCCTCGGGACGCCGTTGTAGTTGTTCGCCATCGCGTATCCGTAGGCGCCGGTCGCCGGCGTCACCAGGATGTCACCGACCCGCGGCGCGCCGAGCAGGGCGTCGCGGACGATGATGTCCCCGGACTCGCAGTGCATCCCGGCGATTGTCGCCGCGTCAGCGGCCGGCTCAGCGGCACGGTCGGCGATCAGCGCCTCGTAGCGCGACCCGTAGAGCATCGGTCGCAGGTTGTCCGACATCCCTCCGTCGACGGCGACGTAGGTGCGAACGCCGGGTATCTGCTTGACCGTGCCGACCGTGTAGACGGTGATGCCGGCGTTGCCGACCAGCGAGCGCCCCGGCTCGACCAGGATGCGGGGCCCCTCACCGAACACCTCCCTGACCGCAGAGACCTTGGTCTGCGCATATGAGTCGATCGAGGGCGGGCTGTCGTCGCCTGTGTAGGCGATCCCGAGACCGCCGCCGACGTTGACGAGGTGACACCACTCTCCGGCGAGGTCACCGAGGGCGCCGATCGCCGCCGTATAGGAGTCGAGGTCGAGAATCTGAGAGCCGATGTGGGCGTGGAGCCCGACCAGGTTGAGCCGCTCCGAGAGCAGGACCCGCTCGATCGCATCGGCCGCCAGGCCGTCGGCGACGCCGAAGCCGAACTTCGAGTCGATCTGCCCAGTCTGGACATAGTCGTGGGTCGAGGGCCGGATTCCCGGGGTGACCCGGATGAGCACGTCCTGGGCGCCCTCGAGCAGGCGCTCGCAGCGCTCGATCTCGTCGAAGGAGTCGAGGATCAGGTGCCCGACACCCGAGCGCGCCGCGAGCAGGATCTCCTCGTCCGACTTGTTGTTGCCGTGCATGTGGATGCGGGCCGGGTCGAAGCCCGCCCGCAGGGCCATCGTCAGCTCTCCCCCGGAGGCGGCGTCGACGGAGAGACCCTCCTCGGCGAAGAGCCGGTAGGTGGCGGTGCAGGGCATCGCCTTGCTCGCGTAGAGAACCTCGAAGGAGTCGGTCCTCTCGGAGAGAGCCTCGAGGTATGCACGGGCTCGCAGGCGCATGTCGTCCTCGGCGTAGACGTAGGCGGGGGTCCCGAACTGGCGAGCGAGCTCGACGACGTCACAGCCGCCAACCTCGAGGTGGCCGCGCTCGTTGACGCGGGTGCCGATCGGGTAGACCGCGGAGCCCTCGACCGACGCGGTGCCGGTGGCGGCGATGAGGGGTTCGTCTGATGACATCGGTCCGGCATTGTGACGGTTGGCGGCCGGCGCCGGTCATGGGTCACGATGTCAGCGATGGAACTCCCACCCCCGAGAACCCCAACCCGGAGCGGCACCGAGGGCACCCTCGCCTATGACCTCTGGCTGCCGGAGTCGGCCCCGCCGTGGCCGGGTGTCGTGGTCATTCACGGGGCGGGCTCGCGCAAGGAGAACCACGCCGACTTCTCACGGCTGGCCTCGGCCTCAGGTTGGGCGGCGCTCGCATACGACCAGCGCGGGCACGGTGCCAGCGGTGGCGAGGTGTCCCCCGGCGTGATCGCCGACTGCGGGCGCATGGCCCGCCTGCTCGGCTCGGTCGAGGGCGTCGATCCGTCGCGGCTCTGCGCCCGCGGCTCGAGCATGGGCGGCTTCGTCGCGATCCACGCCGCCGCGACCGAGCCGGCACTGGCGGGCGCGATCGCCGTCTGCCCGGCGAGCGAGGCGCTGCTCCTCGAAGGAATCAGGAAGGGGCGCCTGGAGATGCACGCCGACGAGGCCGCCCTCCTCCCCTGGCTGAGGGAGCACGACCTCCGCGAGGCCGCCGCGCTGATGGGGACGAAGCCGCTGATCCTGCTCCACGCCGACGGCGACGAGCAGGTTCCGGCAGCGATCTCGCGGAGGGTGTTCGAGCGGGCGGGCGAGCCGAAGAAGCTGGTGATCGTCCCGGGAGGCCACCACCGCTCCGTCCAGCACGACCCCGAGCTGCAGGGGGTGGCGCTGCGCTGGATGCTGCGGGCTCTCGGCGTTGCCTAGAGGTAGCCCATCGGGTCGACGGGCGTGCCGTTGACCCGGACCTCGAAGTGCAGGTGGGGACCGAAGCAGTAGCCGGTGCAGTCGCTGTAGCCGATCACCTGGCCCTGCGAGACGCTCTGGCCGGCCGAGACCGCGAAGGATTCCTGATGCGCGTAGCAGGTCTGCAGCCCGCCCCCGTGGTCGATGCAGGTGAAGTTCCCGTAACCGCCGCTGGCAGAGTCGGGCTCGGTGAAGACCACCGTTCCCGATGCCGCCGCCTGAATCGGCGTTCCGGTGCCCACCGCGATGTCGATCCCGGGGTGCATCTCGGAGCCGCCGAAGCGCCAGCCGAAGGGTGAGACGACCGCGCCGTTGACAGGCCAGATCAGCCCCGCCGCGCTGGGGGTGGGAAGCGGGCCCGCCGGCAGCGGTACCGAGGAGGTCGCCTGAAGCTGCGCCTGGATCTTGCTCTGGATGTCAGAGACGTCGCCCTCTAGCTCCTGCTCGGTTTCCCTGATGCTGGCGAGCGCCTGCTCGCGCCTCGCGCGGGCGGCCACCAGCTGCGACTGGCGGCTCTCGACGCTTGCCCGAGCCGTGGCGAGCTGCTGCTGCTGGGCGGCGATCGCGTCGCGCGCCGACTGAATCCGGGCGCGGGCCGCAGCGAGCCGCTCGACCGTGTTCTTGGCCTCATTCCGAAGCTGGCGGACTCGGCCAACCAGCGACTCCTGATAGCCCTGGATCCGCTTCAGATACTCGGCGCGGGCGGCGAGATCGTCGAAGCCCTTCGAGGAGAGAAGGACGGTGAGAACGTCGGGGGTGCCCGACTCGTAGATCATCACCAGCTGATCCCTGAGATCACCGAGCGCGATCTTCAGGTGCTTTCGCACCACCGCGAGGTGGCGCTTGGCCCTCTCCAGCTCGGCGATCGCCTGGTCGAGTTCGGCCTGCTTGGTCACCAGCCGGGAGTGGACGGCAGCCTCCTGCCGGCGGAGGGTTGCGACCGCGGCCTCGAGGCCGCTGATCTGATCCCCGTACTTCGAGATCGTCGTCGTCAGCACGCCCTTCTTCGTCTGGACCTTGTCGAGCTTGGCCTGCTTGGTATCCAGCTTCGACTGCAGGTCCGCCGCCGGGGCGGAGCTGCTGAAGGCGACGATCAGGCAGAGGACGGCCAGCGCGGCTATCGCCGCGGCCGGGGCGCGCAGGTGCGCCAGGGAAGGTCGTTTCTGGCCGGTTACGTCTTTCATCGAACCTGCCGCCGGACCCGTTCCATCGGTCCGTGCAGGTGTGCGAGGCTAGCTGAGTGGCCCCCCGGGCCTGGCCGCGTCCTGCTGGATGCAACCTCAGTTGCGCGCCGGCGGGGGCTCGACCTCGATCAGCCGCTCTCCCGCCTCCTCCTCCATCTGCAGCGTCGTGTGGTCGATCCCGAAGCGCTCGTGCACGGCGACCTCGAGATTGCGGCGGATCAGGTCGCGGTCGGCGTCCTCAGTGACGACCACGTGCGCCGAGAGCGCCCCGAACCCCGCGGTCAGCGTCCAGACGTGGAGATCGTGGACGGAGCAGACCCCCGGAACGGCGGCGAAGACGCCGCGCAGCTCCTCCATGTCGAGGCCAGGGGGAGCGGCCTCCATCAGCACATCGATCGGCTCGCGGATCAGGCGCCAGGAGGAGGCGAGGATCAGGGCGGCGATCACGAGGCTGACAATCGGATCGACAATCGTCGAGCCCCCGGCGAGGACGACGGCGCCGGCGATGACGACGCCGAACGATCCGAGCGAGTCGGCGGCGCTGTGGCGCAGGACTCCCTCGAGGTTGATGTCACCGCGCTCGCCCCGCATCAGCACCAGGGTCGCGGCGGCGTTACCGGCAAGCCCGATGAGACCAAGGGCGAGGACGCCGCCGGCCTCGATCTGGGGCGGATCGGAGATGCGCCCGATCGCCTCGATCGCGATCAGGACCGCGACGGCGACGAGGGTGAGCCCGTTGGCGAGGGCTGCGAGCACCTCGGAGCGCTGATAGCCGTAGGTGCGGCGCGGCCCTCCGGAGCGCGAGGCCAGGCGGGCGGCCCCCAGGGCGAGTGCGATCGCGCCGACGTCGGAAAGGAGGTGCCCGGCGTCGGCGAGAACCGCCAGGGACCCGGTGATGACGCCGCCGACGGCCTCGACCACCAGCATCGCGGCGTTGATCGCGAGCGCGATCCACATCCTGCGACGGCTGTCGCCGCGGCGATCCTCCAGCGCCTTGCGAGCGCCGCCGAGGCCATGAACATGGGACATGGCCCGAGCTTAGAAGCGCCGCGGGTCGCCAGGCGGGCGGGAGCGTTCGGCAGAGCTCAGGCGGGCGCCGGCTCGGGCGTGCTCTCGAGCGCGCTCTCGCGCTCGTCCGGGGCCGCTGCTCCGCCGCTGCCGTTGCCCTCGATCGCCGCCGCGGCGATCTCGGCGCCGAAGGCGAGGCGCTCGCGGTACTCGTGTGCCTGCATCCGCGAAATCACCATCCGCTGGATCTCGGCGGTGCCCTCGAACAGCTGGTAGATCTTGGCGTCGCGGAACCACTTCTCCAGTGGGCAGTCGGTGCTCCACGCGTGTGGACCGACGAGATCCATCAGTTGAGTGGTCGCCCACATCGTCACGTCACCCGCCTTCAGCTTCGACATCGAACCCTGCCCGCCGGTCATCGGAATGCCGTTTCGCCCCATCCAGGCGGCGCGCTGTACCAGCAGCCTCGCGGCCTCGATCTCGGTCGCAACGTCGGCGAGGGACTGCTGGATGCGCTGGGTCTGCAGCAGCGGCACTCCGTCCTCGGTGTGGCCGTCGAGGTACTCCAGCGTCCACTCGTAGGCGGCCTGGGCGATCCCGAGCGCGGAGGCGCCGACGATCGGCCGGGTCACCTCGAAGGTCGCCAGCGCCTCGGCGCCCCGCGACTTCTGCCCGGAGCGGGCGCGCTCGAGCTTTCGCTCCAGCTTCTGATCGCCGCCGAGCAGCTGGTCGGCCGGAATGCGGCAATCGTCGAGGATGACCTCGGCGGTGTGCGAGGCGCGGATCCCGAGCTTCGTCTCCTTCTTGCCCTGGCTCATCCCCGGCGTGCCCTTGGCGACGATGAACGACGCCTGGCCGCGGGTTCCGAGCGAGGGATCGACGCTGGCGACGATCACGTGGACGTCGGCGATGCCGCCGTTGGTGATGAAGACCTTGGTCCCGTTGAGAACCCACTCGTCGCCGTCGCGGCGGGCGGTCGTCTTCAGGCTCTTGACGTCGGAGCCGGCCTGGGGCTCGGTGACCGCGTAGGCGCCGAGCTTGATCTCATCGCCGACCCCGAAGCACTCTGGCACCCAGCGGGCGATCTGCTCCGGCGTCCCCGACCCGGCGATCCCGGCGGCGGCAAGCCCCGACCCGGAGATGGCGAGAGCCAGACCGGCGCATCCCCAGTGCAGCTCCTCGGCGTGGATCACCCCCATCTGACCATCGCTGTCGGCGCCCATGCGCTGCATGTAGTCGAGGCCCTGCAGGCCCCAGCGCCTGGCCTCGCGCATGACCTCCCAGGGGACGCTCTCATCCTCGTCGTGACGGCGGGCGGCGGGGCGCATCACCTCGCGGGCGAAGCGGCGGCAGTAGTCCCTGAACTCCTGCTGCTCTTCGTTCAGTGAGAAATCCATCAGGTCCCTTCTGTCCGTGCACGCGCGACGCGGCGGGGTGTCCTCTGAAAACCGATTGACTGGTCAGTCAACGACCACGAAGATTAGCTGACCGGCCAGTCAGGAGTCCGGGCAGCCCGCGGCCAGTAGCGTTCACGTTCTTGGCACGACTGCGGCTACCACGACTGCGCGAGCGCCCGATCAACGCCTCGGGGGCCGGGCCCACCCGGCCCGCGCCGCCGGCCGAGCCCACGCCGCACTCCAACGGGGACGGCTCTGCGGGCACGACGGCAACGCTGGCACCCCCTGTCGCGCCCCCGCGCCCGGCCGCGCCCGGCACGCCGCGGCCCCCGGACCGCCCCCCCGAGGCGCCCCCCGAGCCGGAGCTCGAGCCGCTGCCGCCGCTCTCGCTCTGGGCGAAGATCCTCGCCGTCGCGATTCCACTCGCCCTGATCGCCGCGGTCCTCTACCTATTCGGCGTCTTCGATACAGGTGGAGATTCGGGACCGACCGGCCCGGCACCGCAGATCAGGGGCACCGGCGCGCCCGGAACCGGCGCCCAGCAGCCGGCCGCCGATGCGACCGAACTCGGGTTCCCGGCGTTTGCGACCAAGAACACGACCAGGGTCGGCGGCTCGAGCGCAGCCGCCAATGCCGCCGGAGCGGCGCTGGCGACCTTCCCCTCGACCGTCCCCGACGACTCCCCGTCGGCGGTGACCCTCGTCCCGGCAAACGACTGGCAGGGCGCGATCGCCGCTTCGGCGCTGCTCGCCCAGCCACTGCGCTCACCGGTTCTCTTCTCCGGCCCCGACGGGGTCCCGACGGAGACCAGTGAGGCGCTGGGGGCGATGGATCCGGCCGGAAGCCGCGATACCGGAGGCGCGCAGGCATTCACCCTCCCCGGCGCCGATGCCCCCGGGGGGCTCGAGACGACGGCGGTCGGCGGCTCAGACCCCGCCGCGGTCGCCGCCGGGCTCGCCCGACTCCGCGCCAAGCTCATCGACGGCCCCCCGTCCCACATCGTCGTGACCACGCTGAGGGAGCCCGGAATCGCGATGCCGGCGGCGGCCTGGGCGGCGCGCTCGGGCGATCCTGTGCTGTTCACCGGGCCCGACGGGCTGCCGAAGCCGACCGCAAAGCTCCTCGAGCAGTTCAGGGGAGTCCCGGTCTACGTGCTCGGCCCGGCCTCGGCGATCCCGGCCTCCGTCCTCTCGGAGATCACCAAGATCTCGGGGCAGGTGGCCAGGGTCTCGGGCGAGGAGCCGGTCGCGAACGCGATCAACTTCGCCCGCTACTCCGACGGGAGCTTCGGCTGGAACGTCAACGACCCCGGCCACGGCTTCGTCATCGCCCGCAGCAACCGGCCCCTCGACGCGGCCGCGTCAGCGCCGCTCTCCTCAGCCGGAACCTGGGGGCCGCTGCTTCTGACCGACAACGCCGAATCGCTGCCGGGAACGCTGCGCGGGTACCTTCTCGACGTCAAGCCGGGATACACCGACGACCCGACCCGCGCCTTCTACAACCACGTGTGGGTGATCGGAGACCAGGAGGCAATCGACGTGAACCAGCAGGCCGCAATCGACTACATCGCCGAGCTCGGCAAGATCGAGCCCGGCGGGGCGACCCGATGAGCGAGAGCGAGAGCCCCGGCCTGCTCGAGCCCTCACACGAGGTCACCGTCGAGGAGATCCGCGCCCTCACGGGCGCCTCGACTCCCCACTTCGCCCTGCAGGTCCGAAACCGCATCCGCCGCCTGATCGAGCCGCTGGCGGCCGACCATCCGGCGCGCCTCGAGGGTGAGCGCAGGATCGCGGAGATGGAAGAGCTGGCCCGCCACAGCGGCGATCCTCGTGGCGGCTGAGCGCGAGACCGCGCTCCAGCGCTCGCTGCCGCTGCTGGGCCCCGAGGCGCGCCGCCGCGCCGAGGCCATGCCGGCCGAGGCCCCCTACCTCGACCTCCTCGACGAGGAGCTCCCCTCGACCGGCGCCACCCAGGACCTGATGCTCACCGGTGTCGTGCCGCGAATCTATGAGCGCTACTGGCGCCCGGCGCTGGGCCGGGTCGCCAAGGGAGTGACCGGGCCGGGCATGGCCGAGGAAGTCCGCATCGCCAGGCTGCTGCTCGCGCTGCGCCCCGGTGACGGGGTCCTCGACGTCGCCTGCGGTCCGGGCAACTTCTCACGCGCCTTCACCTCAACCGTCGGCGACTCCGGCCTGGTCGTCGGAATCGACGCCTCGGCGACGATGCTCGATCGCGGCGCCGCGGACCTGCGCCGCTCGGGCGCCGGCAACCTGATGCTCGTGCGTGGTGACGCGACCGCGCTTCCGTTCGTCGACGAGAGCTTCGACGCGGTCTGCTGCTTCGCCGCCCTGCACCTGCTCGATGATCCGCTGGCGGGACTCGACGAGATGGCGCGCGTCCTCACTCCCGGCGGCCGCATCGCGCTGCTGACCTCGGTCCAGCGCCGGCTCGGACCGCGAGGCCCGGCGAAGCGGCTGGCCGAGAGGCTCAGCGGCATGCGCGTCTTCACCCGCTCCGAGATCGCCGAGGCGCTCGAGCAGCGGGGCTTCGCCGACATCCACCAGCGGATCAGCGGCATGGTCCAGTTCGTCGGGGCAAGGCTGACCGAGCCGGGATCCGATTAGGCTGGCCGCATGAAGCAGCTTGCCGACGGCGTCTGGCGCCTGAACGAGTTCCCGCGGCCGACGATCAACGTCTACCTCGCCGGCGATGTGCTGATCGACGCCGGCCGTCGCTGGGACCGCCGCCGCATACTCGGGCAGATCCGCGACCGCGACATCTCGATGGTCGCGCTCACCCACGTCCATCCCGACCACCAGGGCGCCGCCAAGGACGTCTGCGAGGAGCGCGGCGTGCCGCTCGCCTGCCACGCCGATGACGTCGACGCGATGGAGGGGCGCCGCCCGGTCCAGGAAGCCGCCACCTCGAACCCGATCAACCGCCTGATCAAGGCGATCTGGGAAGGGCCTCCCCACAAGGTCGGACGCGTCCTCAACGAGGGCGACGAGGTCGCCGGCTTCCGCGTCGTCCACGCCCCCGGGCACGCACGGGGAGAGGTGATCTTCTTCCGCGACGCCGACGGAGTCGCGATCTGTGGCGACGTGGTCCGCAACATGAGCTACGCGACGACCTTTCGCGGCCTGCGCGAGCCGCCGGAGATCTTCACCTACGACCCGGCCGAGAACCGCCGCTCGATCCGCAAGCTGGCCGCGCTCGAGCCAAAGACGATCCTCCCCGGCCACGGCCCCGCGGTCACCGACATGGCCGAGTTCACCGACTTCGTCGATTCGCTTCAGAACGCCTGAGCAGAGCTCCTCAGCGGATCAGCTCGATCTCGACGCCCAGCTCGAGCCCGGTCCAGGCACGATCCGCGGTCAGCACGCCGCGTGCCAGGGCCGGGAGGGGAACTTCAGACAGCGAGGATCGAGTCGGCGACGCGCTCGCGGTGCCACCTGGCGTCGCCGAACATCGAGGCGTCGGCGCGGGCGCGCTTGAACCAGAAGTGGAGGTCGTGCTCCCAGGTGAAGCCGATGCCGCCGTGGACCTGCATCGAGGCCGCCGCCACCCGCCAGCCGGCATCGGAGGCATACGCCTTCGCCATCGAGGCCGCCAGCGGCAGCGTCTCCGGCTCGGCGTCGGCGGCCCAGGCGGCGTAGTAGACCGCCGAGCGTGAGTTCTCGGTCTCCAGCAGCATCTGTGCGCAGTTGTGGGAGACCGCCTGGTAGGAGCCGATCGGCCGCCCGAACTGCTGGCGGTCCTTGGCGTATTCGACCGCCATCTCCATAGTTCGCTGGGCGATCCCGGTGAGCTCGGCCGCGAGCGCGACGCACCCCCGCTGGAAGACCGGCATGTAGTCCTCGGCGGCGCCCGGCAGGGTGTCGGCCTCGGCAACCCTCACGCCCTCGAAGCGGACGGAGTGGACCGGGCGCGTCAGGTCGATCGAGGAGTCGCGGGCCACGGTGACGCCGTCGGCGTCGCGGTCGACGATGTGGCGAGCGCCGTCGGTGGTCGCGACGAGGAAGAAATCGGCGGCGGCGGCGTCCATGACCAGGACCTTCTCGCCGTCGAGGACGAGGCCGTCGCCGTTGCGGCGCGCCTCCATCGTGAACTCACCGATCGAGGCCGTGCTGCCGGCGTCAAAGAGGGCGGGGGCGCCGCGCTTGCTGCCCTCGGCGAGCGGACGCAGGTAGCGCTCCCTCTGGTCGTCGCTGCCGCAGGTGGCGAGTGCGAGGCCGGCAACGGTGTTCGAGAAAAGGGGTGAGGGCGCGAGGGCGTAGCCCATCTCCTCCATCACCACCGCCAGCTCGACCATCCCCAGGCCCTGCCCCCCCCACTGCTCGGGAAGCGCCAGCCCGGGCCAGCCGAGCTCGGTCATCTCCCGCCAGTCCTCCTCGGTGAAGCCGGTCTCGGTCTCGACCAGCTCGCGAATCCGATCCGGCTTGTACCTGGCGGCGAGGAACTGCTTCGCCGCCTCCTGGATCGCGCTCTGCTCGTCGTTTAGGTCAAAGTACACGCCGACACCCTTTCCAAGAGCCGAACCGCCAGACCCCCGCCCGCGGCGGACGCGGAAGCTCGACCGCAAGGCTTCCGGTGCCATTTGGTGTGGTCGAGCGAGAGCAGAGCACGCGGGCGGCGATCATCTCATCTTCGGCAGGCCGAGGACGCGCTCGGCGATGATGTTCTTGAGGATCTCGGTCGTCCCGCCCTCGATCGAGTTGGCGCGGGAGCGCAGGAAGGAGTACTGCCAGCTGCCGCCCGCGACCGCGTGCTCGGAGTCACGGTCGAGCGGCGCGTAGGCGCCCTCTATCTCCATCGCCAGCTCGGCGATTCCCTGGTTGATGTCGGCCCACTGCCACTTGCCGAGCGAGCCCTCCGGACCCGGGATACCCGACTGCATCGTCTTCGTCAGCCCGCGGTAGCCGTTCATCCGCATCGTCTCGGCCTCGATGTGGAGTTGGGCGATCTGCTGGCGGTAGTGAGTGTCCTCGGCCGCGGTGCCGCCGTTGATCCTGGTCTCGCGGGCGAGGCCGGCGAGGCGGCGGAGGCTGTTGTGGATCGCGGCGGTGGCGCCGAATGCGAGGCCGGCGCGCTCGTTCATCAGGGTCGTGATCGCGACCTGCCAGCCGTTGCCGACGCCGCCGACGACGTTGGCGTCCGGGATCCTCGCCTCCTCCATGAAGATCTCGTTGAACTCCCCCTCGCCGGTTATCTGGACCAGCGGGCGCACCTGGACCGCCTCCTGCTCCATGTCCATCAGGAAGTAGGTGAGGCCCTTGTGCTTGGGGGCGTCGGGGTCGGTGCGGGCGACCAGCATGCACCACTTCGAGAACTGGGCCAGCGTCGTCCAGACCTTCTGCCCGGTGACGACCCACTCGTCGCCGTCCTTGACCGCCTTCGTCTTCAGAGAGGCCAGGTCCGAGCCCGACTCGGGCTCGGAGAACCCCTGGCACCAGATCTCCTCGGCGGTCAGGATCGGCTCCAGGTAGCGCTTCTTCTGCTCCTCGGTGCCGTGGGCAATGACGACGGGGCCACCCATCGCCAGGCCGAGCACGTTGGCCGGGCTCGGCAGCTCGGCGCTGGCGGCCTCCTGGGCGAAGATCGCCTGTTCGATCATCGTCGCGCCGCGACCGCCGTACTCCTTCGGCCAGGAGATACCGGCCCAGCCTGCCGCGTGCATCTTCGCCTGCCACTCGCGGCGGAAGGGGATGACCTGATCGAGGGAGTCCGGGCTCGGGGCCGGGCTTGTTGGCGCCGATCCACTCCCGCACCTCATCGCGGAAGGCCTCCTCCTTCGGGGAGAGGGTCAGATCCATCGGACCGCGCCATATTCGTCCGGGCGAGCCGGCCCTGAGGGGCCGGCGCTCACGAGCCGGGCGCCGGCGATCAGCCGCCGCATTCGGTCAATCCGTACTCGTTTGCGAGCTTGTTCGCCTTCGCAAACGGGTCGCCGTTGCCGGTCAGCGATGCCGGGTCCTGCTTGCCTTGCTCGATCCCCTGCTGTGCCGCGTCCAGGATCGCCTGCACCTGGGCCTCGTCGCCACTGGGCACCGGCAGCGCATCGATCGCCGCCACCTGCCCCTCGACGCTCGGGATGATCGTCCCGTTGACGAACTCCTCTAGCTGCGCCTGGCTCGGCTGCTGGTTGGCCGGGACGCTCTTGAAGATCTCATTGCTCGCCTGGTCGATCTCCTTGTTCCCGTTGGCGCAGATCGCGTTGCCCTGCTTGAGGAAGGCGGCCTTGGTGATGGTCGCCGTGGTGTCGCTGCCGCTGCTCCCGCAGGCTGCGAGGAGCAGAACGGATGCGCCCGTCAGGGCAAGGGCGCTCAGTGCTTTTCTCAAGGTCTTCTCTCCCGTGGTCGGTTGGCGTCGAATTCGCTCAGACCCGCTGGATCAGGGTGCCGGTGCCGAGGCCGCCTCCGCAGCACATCGTCACCAGTCCCATCTCCTTGTCGGTCCGCTCCATCTCGTGCAGCAGGGTCGTGATCAGGCGGGCGCCGGTCGAGCCGAGCGGGTGGCCGAGGGCGATCGCGCCGCCGTTGACGTTGACCCGGTCCATGTCGGGATCGTGCTCGCGGCGCCAGGCCGCGAGGACCGAGGCGAAGGCCTCGTTGATCTCGATCAGGTCGATGTCGTCGATCTTCATCCCGTTGCGGTCGAGCAGCTTCTGGGTCGCCGGGATCGGGCCGGTGAGCATCATGACCGGATCCACCCCGACCGTGGTCTGGTCGAAGATCCGGGCCCGCGGCTTAAGACCGAGGGCGTCGGCCTTCTCGCGGCTCATCAGCAGCACCGCGGCGGCGCCGTCGGATATCTGCGATGAGTTGCCGGCGGTGACCTTGCCGTCCTCCTTGAACACCGTCCTCAGTTGCGAGAGCGCCTCGAGGTTGGTGTCCGGACGGATCCCCTGGTCGGTCACGTAGGTGTCGCCGTTGACCTGGAAGGGGAAGATCTCGCGCTCGAAGCGGCCCTCCTCGGTCGCCTTCGCGGCGAGCTGGTGCGAGCGCACTCCGATCTCGTCGAGCTCGGAGCGCGGTATCTCCCACTTGTCGGCGATCATCTCGGCCGAGATCCCCTGGGGGACGAGGTTGTAGCGCTCCATCAGTGGGCCCGACATCGCCGAGCCGTGCTCGGACATCACCTGCATGCCGTCGGCGAAGGAGATGTGGCCCATGTGCTCGACGCCGCCGCCGATGGCGACGTCATGGACGCCGGAGGCGATCAGCGCCGCCGAGAAGTTGACCGCCTGCTGGGCGGAGCCGCACTGGCGGTCGACCGTGGTCGCCGGGGTGGTGATCGGCAGCCCGGCCTCGAGCCAGGCGTTGCGGCCGATGTTCATCCCCTGCTCACCGAACTGCTGCACGCAGCCGGCGACGACGTCCTCGACCTCGGCGGGATCGATCCCGGCGCGGTCTATGACCTCGCTGTAGGTCTTCGCGAGCAGCGTCGAGGGATGGGTGTCCTTGTAGTAGCCCTTCTCCTCGTGGCCGCGCCCGATCGGGGTGCGAACCGCCTCGACGATGACTACCTCGCGGCCACCGAACTTGCCGTTCTCCATCAGGTCATGCCCTCCGTTCGAGTTTTCTGCGGCTCTGGCGCGGCAGCGGAACCCGCCGCGGCCGCAACGATACTCAAATTGACTGGCGAATCAGCCAGTCGCCCCGGACCCTATGCGGACGCGGAGGATGGCGGGACTTCAGCCGCCGCATCCGGGTGCGACGGCCACCAGTTGCGCTCGCCGAGCTGGAAGGCGATCGATGGCACCAGCACGGTGCGGACCAGGAAGGTGTCGACCAGCAGTCCGAGGGCGACCGTGAATCCGAGCTGGAAGAGCGCCTCCAGCGGCAGCGACATCAGCGCCGCGAAGGTCCCGGCGAGAATCAGGCCGGCGCTGGTGATCACCGCCCCGGTCTTCTCCAGGCCCGCCGATCACGCCCTCCTTGATCCCGACCTTCGCCGATTCCTCCCTGATCCGGCTGATCAGGAAGATGTTGTAGTCGACGCCGAGCGCGACCAGGAAGAGGAAGGCGAAGGTGGCCAGCGAGGCGTCGCTGTCGGAGACGCCGAAGACGTGGGTGAAGATCAGCTTGCTGGCGCCGAGCGCGAACGCGTAGGAGAGCACCACAGTGGCGACGAGGTAGAGCGGGGCGACGACGGCGCGCAGCAGGATCACCAGGATCAGGAAGACGAGCAAGAGGATCAGGGGCACGATGATCTTGGCGTCGCGCTCGAGCGATCTGTTGGTGTCGAAATTGGTCGCGGTGAAGCCGCCGACCAGGGCCGTCTCGCCCGCCGCCGCCGCGCTGACGGCGTCGCGCAACACCGGGATCTCGGCATTGGCCGCGTCGGAGAACGGGTCGAGGTTCAGGGTCACCCTGAGCTGCTCGAGCTCGCCGTTCTTCGAGGCGCCGGCGGGAACGACCGCCGCCACCGCGGGCTCCTTCGCCAGCGCCGCCGAGACCGGGGCCGCGACGGACCTGGCGACGATCACCTGGGTCGCCGCGGCCTCGCCCGGGGAGAGCTTGGCGTTGATCACGTCCTGGCCGAGCTTCGAGTCCGGCTCGTTGCGGAAGCCCTCGCCGAAGTCGAGAGAGCCGCGGCTCTCGAGGTTTCCCGAGCGCTCCCAGCGCCAGGATCGCGATCACGATCAGCATCGACCGGACCGGCCTGTCGTGGACCAGATGGCCGATCCGGCGCCAGACCCCGCTGACACTCTCGGTGCCCGCCCCGGTTCGCGGGATCGCCGGCCAGAAGGCCCGCCGCCCGAGGATCGAGAGCAGCGCCGGCAGCAAGGTCAGCCCGACCAGCAGCATCAGCGCGATCCCGATCGCCAGCACCGGGCCGAGCGACTGGGTCGCCCGGAAGTCGGCCAGCAGCAGCACCAGCATCGAGAAGAAGACCGTGCCCCCGGCGGAGAGGATCGCGGGCGCGGTGCGCTCGGTCGCCCGGACCATCGCCTCGTGCTTGTCCTCGGTGCGGCGCAGCTCCTCGCGGAACCTGGAGACGATCAGCAGGCAGTAGTCGGTCCCGGCGCCGAACATGAGCACGATCAGGATCCCGGTCGACTGGCCGTTGACGTCGAACACCCCGGCCTTGACGATGCCGTAGATGACCGCGGCGGCGATCGTGTAGGCGACGCCGACCACCACCAGCGGCACCAGCGCCACGACCGGTGAGCGGTAGATGATCAGCAGCAGGATGAGGACGAGGGAGACGGTGACCAGCAGCAGCGTCGTGTCCAGCGACTTGAAGGTCTCGATCGCGTCCGTCGTGAAGCCCGCCGGCCCGCTGACGTAGGCGCGCAGCCCGGCGGAGCCCTCCGGCGGGGGCACGACCGCGCGGATCCTCTTCACGTTTGCCTCGATCGCGTCCCCGCTCTGGGTGAAGGTGGGGATGATCATCAGCGCCGTGGTGCCGTCGGCGGAGACCAGCGAGGGGCCGCCTGCGGGTCCCCCCGGTCCGGGCCCGGCCGCGGCGGTCGGCCCGAACGGGATGATCGGCTCGGCGGCCTTCTTCAAGACGCCCGGGCGCCCCAGCTCCGCCGCGTCGCGCCGGATCCTCGCCCTATCGGCCGCGCTGAGGCCGGCCGGATCGGTGTAGACGACGATCGCGTCCACCTCCCGCCCGTTGGGGAAGTTGTTCTTCAGCAGCTCCTCGACCCTGGTCGAGTCAGCCGAGTTCGGCAGGAAGTCCGAGTTCTCGTTCTTGGTCGCCTCCTGGAGCTTTGGCTGCAGCGGTCCGAGGCCGATCGCGAGGAGAAGCCAGACGCCGAGCACGACCCACTTCGAGCGGCGCCCGGCGGAGAAGGATGAGATCCGTTTCAGCATTTCGCTATCGCTACCCCTACGTGGTGTGGAGCTGGCCGGGATGGGGAATCAGGGAAACACGGGCCGGGGCGGACGGCCGGCGCGGTTGCGGCGTGATAGTAACCGCAGCCCGTGTCCGGCAACGAGACCTACTCACGACCGGCGATCGCCGGTAGCGGCGCGGTCGCGTGCGGCCTCGCCGCAGCCTCGACCTCGACGGCCCCCACGGTCCTGCTGGCGCGCAGCGAGGCGTCGGCCTGGCGCGCCGAGGAGGCCGCGGTCGCCGCCTGCGCCCGGGTCGAGGGCGCCGACCCCGGCCGCCTCCAGGTCACCACCGTCGCAGCCGACCTCGCAGAGTGCGACCTCGTCGTCGAGTCGGTGATCGAGGATCTCGAAGTGAAGTCGGGGCTGCTCGCCAACCTGGGGGCGGTGGCGCCCGAGGCGGACCTCGCATCGACGACCTCCTCGCTGCCGGTCTCCGAGATCGGCCACAGGAGCGGGTTTCCCGGGCGCGTCTTCGGCCTCCACGTCTTCAATCCGGTGCCGCGGATGAAGCTGGTGGAGCTCTGCTTCCCCCAGGGCACCCGCGAGGGGATCCGCGAGCGCGCCCTCGGCTGGTGCGGGGCGCTCGGGAAGACAGCGGTCGAAGTGCCCGACCAGGCGGGCTTCGTCGTCAACCGGCTCCTCTTCCCCTATCTCTTCGACGCCGTCCGGATGATGGAGCGCACCGGCATGAGCGCCGGCGAGGTCGACTCATGCATGACCCTCGGCGCCGGGCACCCGATGGGGCCGCTGGCGCTGCTCGACTTCGTCGGCCTCGACGTCGCCGAGGCGATCGGTGACGCCCTTTACGCCGACTCCTCCGAGCCGGCGCACCGACCCCCCGGTCTGCTGGTCGAGATGGTTGGCGAGCGCAGGCTCGGCCGCAAGAGCGGGGTCGGCTTCTACGAGTACGACTGACGGGGTCGCGGTTGTCGGCTCTGGAGCAGTTCGCGAAGGCTCATGGCTTCGAGTATCGCTCCGGCGGAGAGCTCGAGGGCCCGTTCTCGGTCTTCCGCCTCGGGTCCGGCGGCCGCGCCACCGGGATCGTCCGCGGAGCGCTCCCCGACGGCCGCGCGACGACGGTGGCGGCCTATGCCTGCACAGGACGAGGGCCCGGGGGTGACGCCGAGGACCTCTCTTTCACGGTGGCGATCTCCGAGCTCCCCGAGACCGCGGCGACGCTTCCATGGCTCGAGTGCCTCTCGCGCGAAGCGGAGATCGCGGGCGGTCCGAGGGCCGAGGCGGCGCCGGGGATGCGGGAGGTGCCGCTCGAGAGCGAGTTCTTCGAGCAGCGCTTCCTGCTGCTGGCGGGGCCGGGAACCGATCGCCGCGCGGTGGTCGAGCTGTTCGCGCCGAGCTTCCTCCACTGGTATGCCTACGAGGCCCCGTTCGGGATGACGATGGAGCTGATCGGCGGCCGGCTCTGCGCCTACACGCCGGACACGATGGAGCGCCCCGGGCACCTCGACTCGTTCTGGGACTCGGTCGCGACGATCGCCGCGCAGATCGGCGCGGAGGCGCTCGAGGCCTGAGTTCCCCGCGCCCGAGCGGCCGTCTGACCCAAAGCTCGCCCGGCTCCGGAAGTCTGCGTGTTTTCCGGGGCCATGGACCCAGAAACCACGCAAGCGATGCCGCGGGCCCCGAGACGGGACAGGTGAGATCAACAACTGCCGCTACATCCTGGGATCAGGACCGGCTAGTTACCCACCGCGCGCCGGCCGCTGATGTCCCAGATCACGTCGGCCTCGGAGATCCCCTGGCGGTTGGCTGCCTGCGCCACCTGCTCCCAGGGAAGCTCGGCTTCGGGCAGGTCGTCCCAGCGGGCCAGGTCGAGTGCGTCGAGCGCCCCCTGCAGGGCCGGCCCGAGATGCTCCTCAGAGCGCAGGAGCGCCCTCAGTACCTCGAGCTGCTTATCACCCAAGCGAACGATCCACATCGAAGAACCTCCAGCGTCAGGGATCGGCTTGGAGGAGCAAGGTAAGCGCAGGGGCGGACGGACCTTCTACCGCTCCGAGATCCGGACCGCTTCGATCCGGTTGTCACGCACCGATTCGACCCTGATCGTGTAGCCGTTGACGGTGATCTCGTCGCCGCGTTTCGGCAGGCGCCCGAGTTCGCCGAAGACGTAGCCGCCGATCGAGTTGTAGGAGTCGGTGTCGACCGGCAGCTCGATCTGGGCGTCCTCGAGGTCGCCGAGCGCGACGTGGCCGCGGACGAACCAGTCGCCGTTGGTGAGCCGGCGCAGGTCTGCCGCACGAGGATCCGTCTCGTCCTCGATCTCCCCCACCACTTCCTCGAGAATGTCCTCGATGGCGACTATCCCGACCGTTCGTCCGTACTCGTCGACCACGACCGCGAGCGAGGCCCGCTGGCGCTGGAGGTCCTGGAGGAGGTCGTCGAGGGGGCGGGTCTCGGGCACGATCAGCGCGTCGCGGATCGCCGGCTCGAGGGTCGCCTCGGGACCGTCGCCCATGTAGATGCGGGCGAGGCTGTTGTTGTGGACGATCCCCCTGACCCGGTCGCGATTGTCATCCTCGATCACGACAAGGCGGGTGTGGCCGGAGCTGACGCAGCGCTGAAGCGCCGTCTCGACAGAGTCCGAGGCGTCGACCGTCACCACCGCGGGGATCGGGGTCATCACCTCGCGCGCCTCCTGCTCGTGCAGCTCGAAGACGCCGCCGAGCATCCCCGCCTCGCCCTCGTCGAGGCGGCCGCGCTGGGCGCCGCGGGTGATCAGCAGACGCAGCTCCTCCGGAGAGATCTCCTGCTCGAGCATGTTGGGGTCGACCCGGAAGAGCTTGCGGACGAGGAAGTTCGCCGGAACGTTGGTGGCGATGATCAGCGGGTGCAGCGCCGTGCGGAAGAACTTCAGTGGCCGCGCCACCGCGAGCATGATCCTCTCGGCCTGCGCGATCGCCAGCATCTTCGGCGCCTGCTCGCCGACGATCACGTGGAGGAAGGTGACGATGGTGAAGGCGATCGCGATCGAGATCGCCACCGCGAGACCGTGGCCGACGACTCCGCCGAAAACCGGGATCAGGAGCCTGGCGATCGCCGGCTCGCCGAGGAAGCCGATGCCGAGTGAGGCGAGCGTGATTCCCACCTGGCAGGTGGCGACGAACTCGTCGACGTGCTCCATCTGCTGCGATGCGAGCTTTGCCGACTTGACACCCTCGGCCGCCATCTTCTCCATCTGGCTCGGCCTCGAACGGACGATCGCGAACTCGGCCGCGACGAAGAAGCCGTTGACGAGGACCAGCAGCGCGAGCAGCGCGAGCAGAAGTACGGTCACAGGACCACTCCGCTCGGGATCGGTCTCAAGCCTCGCTGCCTATGTGGCCTCGTACTTCGAGGGCGGTCGTCTTCGTCGGCCATCTCGGGCCTCGAAAGCATAGAGGCATCGTCGCCCCGATTCTCACCGATCCTCAGAGCGCGTCGATCCGTCCCGCAAGCTCGAAGTCCCCGGCCGTCAGCCCGCCCTCGGAGTGGGTCGAGATCGAGACCCGCACCCGGTTCCAGGAAATCTCGACGTCGGGGTGGTGGCTCATCTCCTCCGCCGGGACGACGAGCGCGTTGACGAAACTGACCGAGCCGACGAAATCGTCGAGCTCGAAGGTCTTGACGATTGCCTCCCCCTCCCGCTGCCAGCCCGGCATCGAGGCCAGCCTCTCGTCGATCTCCGCTTGCTGAAGTAGTGCCATCTCGACCTCCGTTGCCATGGCCGGCCTCGTTGCTCCGCCGTAACCCAGATGCTATTCCGCGCTGCTCACAGGCGCGCCACCGGCAGGTCACCGGCGTCGCGGATCGCCTTCTCCGTCGCCCCCGGGAGCTCCCCGAGCGGCCCAAACCGCAGCGGCCCAGCGAGATCCAGCGAAGCTCGATCCTCGGCGCGGAGCTGGTCGAGCAGCGCTTTCGAGGCGATCAGCTCGCCGTGGCGGGCGGATTGCTGGAGGCGGGCGCATTCGTTGACCTCGTCGCCTAGCGCCGTCACCTCGAGCCGGCCACCGGTGATCACCTGGCCGAGGTAGAGCTGCTCGGCCCAGTGCGCGCCAACGTTGACTCGAAGGTCGCCGGCCGCCCCTGATCGCGCCGCGGCGGATGCTGCGAGGCCGGGTACGGCGCGGGCGACGTCGAGCGCGGCCCCTGCCGCGGCCGCGGCCGATCCGAGCTGATCGGCGAGAAAGAAGGCGGTGGCGCCATCGCCGCCGTGCTTGCCGACGATCCCGCCCCGGGCCGCGACCAGCTCGTCGATCCCTGTGAGCAACGCGCGGAGGAGCTCGAAGTAGGTGTGGGCGGGGAGGCGCTCGGCCAGCGCACCGGAGCCCTCGAGATCGGCGAACAAGATCGCGGTCGGGTGCAGCTGCGGCTCGACCAGCTGGGCAGTCCGCTTGAACAGCTCCTCGTCGCCGCGAACGAGCAGGGCGAAGACAGAGGCCGGGAGGCCCGAGCCGTACAGAAAGAAGGTCCCAACCAGCCCCCGTCCTCGTCGCGCACGCGGACCATCAGTGCCTGCAGGCTGTTCACGGTGTTTGCGTCGGCGGCGAGTAATCGACCGACCAGGCCCAGATCTCGGGAGCGGTGACCGGGGGCACCGCGTCGAGCTCGGGCGGCCAGCGGTCGCCGAGCTTGCGGCGCAGGCCCTCCTTGCCTCCCGGCGTGCCCTCGAAGGTCATCGCGGCAACCTCGGCCAGCGAGCGGTCACTGCTACCTGGGGTCAGAACAGCCCGGCGCACCGGCGCCAGCCAGGCTTCGACCAGGTGGCATCCGTAGCCGAGCCGCCGCTCGTCAGTCTCGCCGAGCAGGACCTTGGTCTCGTCCGAGACCCAGACGAGCTGCCACCGCGCGTCGAAGAGCTCGACCGCCCAGGCGGTGCGACCGAGCGTCTCCGCCAAATCGCGCAGCCTCGATTCCTCGTCTCGCTCCCTCCGAGGCGCGCGACTCACGCGACCGCGACCGCACCGAGGACAGCGGCGACCCCGATCGCGCCGATCGCCGCCAGCTCGACCGTGAGGTGGTGGCGGCCCAGCATCCCGCGCTCTCCGGCGACGATCGCGAGCGCGCCAGAGCGCTCCGCCGACGGCGCCGAAGAGATGGCCGCCGATGCTGATTCCCGGAGATGCCGAAGGTGAGCGCGAAGTTGATGAGCAGCAGGAAGCCCAGCTGCGCCGCGATGCCCTCGAGGCGGCGGCCGCGGGCGATCACGAAGGCGGCGGCGAAGATCCCGAATATCGCCCCGGAGGCGCCGGCGGTGACGGCTGTTCGGGCGAGAGCAGGAGCGCCCCGAAGGAGCCGGCCAGCAGCGAGGCGAAGTAGAGGGCGACGAAGCGCCGGTCCCGATCGCCGGCTCGAGCAGGCGGCCGACGATGAAGAGGGCGTACATGTTGAAGGCGATGTGGATGAAGCTGAAGTGGAGGAAGCCCGAGGTGACGAGCCGGTAGAGCTCTCCGTCGGCGACCGGGAGGGCGATCAGGCCGAAGTCGACGACCACGGGATTGGCCTGACTCGCCCCCAGTCCGCCGCCCCCGCTCAGCACCTCGATCAGGAAGGCGACGACGTTGATCCCGATCAGGACGAAGGTCCCCCTCGTCGCCTCCGAGTCCCCGAACGCGGCGGGACCGGCCTTCACCTTCGTCGTCTGCCGTGAGCACTCCGGGCAGCGCATTCCCACCGGCGAGGGGGTCATGCATTCGGGGCAGATCGGGCGGTCGCAGTTCGAGCAGGCGACCCGGGTCTCGCGGTCGGGGTGGCGGTAACAGGTCTCTGCCATGGCGGCGGAGCCTAGCGACGGGCGCTCAACTGCTGAGGCCGACGCTGACCAGCGGCGTCGAGGCCGGCGCCCTGCTGCCGAACAGCCATCCTCCGGGAACCCTTCGGCGGCGGTGAAGCGCCGCGTCATCGGCAATCGTCCGCCCCAGGCAGCAGAATCGCCCCCGACCGGCCCACGAGAGGAGAACGAATGCAAGGTTCAAGCCCAGCCAGGCTCTACGCGACCCTCGTCGGGGGCGTCCTCGTCGTCGCCGGGATCGTCGGCTTCTTCTACAGCTCCAGCTTCGGCTCCCCCGGGCACCGTCGACGAGGTCCTCGGCGTCCTCGACGTCAACGGCTGGCACAACGTCGTCCACATCCTCACCGGGGCGATCGGCCTGATGGTCGCCGGCTTCGCCGCCCGCCAGTACGCGCTCGGCCTCGGTTTCATCTACCTCGCGATCGCCGTCTGGGGATTCATCCTCGGCAGCGGCGAGAGCCTCCTCGGCTTCATCCCCGTCAACACCGCCGACAACTCCCTCCACCTGATCCTCGGCCTGCTCGGCATCGGCGCCGGGATCTCGACGCCGAAGCAGCACGCGTCGGGGACGCCGCCGGCGGCGGTCGCCTAGCGATCACTGGCGACTTGTAGGGACTAGAGCCGCGAGCGCAGGTCGCCGACCGCGCCTCGCAGGGCGCTGCCTCGCTGACGCCCCCGCCGGCGGGCCTCGAACAGGACCAGCACTCCGGTCGCCACCCCGCCGGCTGCGACCGCGACCACCGGCCTGACCCAGTTGCGCGGCTCGCCGAGGGCGCGAAGCTCGCTCTCGGAGAGCTCATCGGCCCAGTCGGAGAGCTCGTCCGCGGCAGCCTGGGTGACCGCCGAGAGGGTGCTCTCGACCCGCTGCGAGAGCCGCTCGGGCGGCTCCATCGGGCGCAGCGCGTCGCTCAGCAGCTTCTCCATGTCAAGGCCCGCCGCCTGCTCCGCTCCGCGTCCGCGGGCGGCGGGGTCTGCGGCACTTCCCGCTTCGCGTCCGCCGGAACCACTGCCCGGCACGTCCTCCGCTCCGCGTCCGGGCGTGCCGGGGTTGGGTGGTGGGCGTCACTCATCGCGGTCCATCTCCTCCTGGAGTTGCTTGATCGCGCGGTGGATGAGGACCTTGGTGGCGCCGTCGGTGCGCCCGAGGGCGCGGGCGATCTCGCGGTTGTCCATCCCCAGGGCGAAGCGCATGATCAGCGCCTCGCGACGGTCGTCCGGGAGGTGCTGGAGGTTGTCCATCACCCGCCGCAGCTCCTCGCGGCCCTCGACCAGCGCCTCGGTGCCGTGCTGGGCAGGGATCGGGTCGGCGTTCTCGAGCGGGGTCTGGGGTCGCCGCGAGCGGTCGCGGTAGTAGTTGGAGGCGAGGTTGTGGGCGATACGGATCAGCCACGGGCGCAACGGGCGGCCCTTGGACTCGCGCCGGGCCCGGTCGAAGTGGCGGTAGGCCTGAAGGAAGGCCTGCTCGGTCAGGTCCTCCGCGTCGTGGTGGTTGCCAACCCGGTAGTAGGCATAGGAGTAGACGTCGCGCAGGTGTGCCCGGTAGAGGTCCTCGAAGGCCCGGTCGAGCTCGGCCTTCGCGGCAGGATCGAGGCTCGCGGGCTCGACGGTCTTGGTCTCGCTCACGCGCCAAGACTACCCCGGTCCCATTTCTAGGCCGCCCGCTTCGAACGCTCTGCACGGCGCAGCCCGGCGACCCACTCCTCGGGCCCGATCTCTCCCTCGATCAGCGACGCGAGGCCGGCGATCGCGGTGGCGTCCAGCCCCGCGGCTGCAATCGTCTCGGCGATCTGGGGGACCGAGTCAAGCCCCTCCGAGGCCTGCCCGAGCTCTGCCCTGATCTCATCCGCAGTCGTTCCGGAGCCGAGCATCTCACCGGCGCGGCGGTTGCGGCTGTCGGGGGCGAGAACCGTCGCGGTCAGGTCGCCGACCCCGGCGAGGCCGGTGAACGTCCCCAGCTTGCCGCCGCGATGGATCGCGTATTCGACGCACTCGCTCCAGACCTCGGCGGCGGCGATCCCGGCGGCATTGAGCCCGTGCGGCACCGCGGCGGCCGCGGCCAGCGCCGCCGCGTTCTTGGCCGCCCCCGCCATCTCGACCCCGATGACGTCGTCGGAGCGCTCGCAGACGAGCCCGGCCTGGTCGAAGACCCCGCCCAGCTGGGTCCGCAGGTCGGGGTCGGTCGAGCCGAGAACGAGGGCCGCCGACCCCGAGACCGCCTCCCGCGAGTGGGCCGGACCGCCGAGGCAGGCGATCGCGCGGGCACGGACGCGCTCGGCCACGTACTCGGACGGAAGCTGGCCCTTCGGCGCGACCAGGCCCTTGCTCAGCAGCAGCATCGCGGTGCGGCCGCCGATCTGGTCGGCGATCGCGCCGACCCCCTGCGGCAGCGAGGAGGAGGGAATCGCGAGGCAGATCAGGTCGAGGCCGGCCAGCTCGATCTCCGAGCCCTGCTTCACCTGCACCGATTCGGGCAGGACGACACCCTCGAGGTAGCGGCTGTTCTCGCGGTCAGCCGAGATCTGCTCCGCCTGCTCTGAGGTGCGGGTCCCGAGCTGGACCTCGAGCCCGCCACGGGCGAGCAGGACCGCCATCGCCGTCCCCCAGCTGCCGGCGCCGATCACCGCGGCGCGGCGCATCGGCGGCAGGCCCCCGAGGTCCTCCCACTGCAGCTCGACGTTGGGCCAGATCCGCGAGGTCACCGTCGCCGCCAGCGCCGGCGAAGGGCGCTCGGCGCGGGGGAAGGTCATCGCCCTGCCCATCCGGATCCTGACCTTGCGCGGGCGGATGCGCCAGCCTCGGCGCACCTGCTCGCTGCCGAGGACCGCCACCGGGACCACCTGGGCTCCGGTCTGTAGCGCCAGCCGCCCGACCCCGCGCTTGGGACTGGCGAGCGAGCCGGTGCGGATCCGCGTTCCCTCGGGGAATATGCAGATCGTCCCGCCGCGCTCCAGCACCATCCGCGCGGTCCTCATCGCCTCCTCGTCGGACTCGCCACGGCGAATCGGGAAGGCGCCGCAGCGGCAGAGGATCCAGCCCTGCCAGCGCTTGCTGAAGAGCTCCATCTTGGCGACGTAGTTCATCGGCCGCCGCCACGGCAGGCAGGCGCCGATCACGAATGGGTCGAGGAAGCTGCGGTGATTGGCGGCGATGATCAGCCCGCCCTTGACCCGGGTGTTGCGGCGCCCCTGACGCGAGAGGCGCAGGTAGATGAGGAAGGCCGGCTGCAGGATGATCCGGGCGAGCAGGTAGATCACCCAGTTGACCCCGTGCTTGCGCGTGTACTCGTGGTAGCGCCGAAGCTGCTCTTCGCTCACGAAGAGCGCTACACGGGGGGATCGGCCTCGTTACAGGTTGATCTGAAGCGGCAGAGAGGTCAGGGGGCCCGGCAGGCCGGCTACCAGGCTGATTCGATGATCCGCCCCAGCTCTTCTCGGTCCGGCGCACTGGGCGTGAACTGCAGCTCGGGGCGGGCCTCGATCGCGTCGAGGGCATCGTCGAGCTTCGAGCGGTCGGCGCCGGCGGCGCCGAGGCCGGCCGGGTCGCCGCCAAGCCCCAGGATCCTCGACTCGATTCCAGGCGGGTCGGTGCCGATCGCCTCCGCCAGAGACGCGATCTGATCAGGAGCCCGGTCTCTCATCGCCGCCATCGCCCGCGGAAGGATCGCGGCGTTGGTCTCTGCGTGGGGGCTGCCGCAGACGCGCACGAGCGTCTGACAGAGGACGTGGTGGAGGGCGAAGAGGCCTGAGTCGATCGCGTAGCCGCAGAGCAAAGAGCCCAGGGCGAGGGCACCGCGATCGCGCCGGTCGCGCTCGCCGTCGAGCGCCGAGGCGATCAGCTCCGCCCCCCGCAGCGCCAGCATCCGCGAGACCGGGTTCGCGAATGGGGTGTAGAGGGAATCGGCGCCGTGGGCGAGGGCGTTCATCGCGCTGGCCCGCAGCGCCGGCTCGGGCAGGCCGGTCATCGGCCCGGGGTCGGCGATCACGAGCATTGGGCGCACGAGGCCGCGAGCGCGGCTCTCCGCCCCGGCCGGGAGGCGATGGATGGCGGTCATCTCCGCCCCCGACAACGTCGTCGGCACCGCCGCCACCTCGGCGCCGGTGATCGCCGCCACCGCCTTGGCCGCGTCGATGACGCGGCCGCCGCCAAGGGCGACGAGGCGCTCGGCGGCGGCGAGCGGGCCGAGGAGCGCGGCGGCGGCCTCCGGCACGCCGCCGGCGGCGACCAGGTGGACCGAGTCCGCCGCGCCCGCGAGGCCCGGGGCCTCGGCGAGCGCCCGCTCGGTCGAGAGCAGCGCGAAGGAGGAGAACCCGTTCTCGGCCAGCAGCAGGCGCCGAGACCGCCGAGCCCCCCGTCGCGAAAGAGAACGGTGCGCCCGGCGTCACGCCAGACGAAATCAGCGGCGAGCCGGCCCACGGGCTAGCTCGACCTGGCCGCGACCCTGGGGTTGGCGATCGGGCGCAGGTTCGGCTCGACCTGCTCGCGAAGGTGCTCGAAATCGGGCGGCAGCGAGAGCTTCTCGCCGAGGCTCTCGAGCGGCTCGTCGACGGTGAAGCCCGGGCCGAGCGTGGCGATCTCGAAGAGGACGCCGCTGGGCTCGCGGAAGTAGATCGACCTGAAGTAGAAGCGGTCGATCACGGTCGTCGGCCGCGCCCCGCCCTCGGCCGCCTTGCGGCCCCACTGCTCGTGCTCGTCGATGGTCGAGGCCCAGGCGACGTGGTGGACCGTGCCGGCGCCCTCGAGGCCGCGCTCGGCCGGGGGCTCGTCGTAGATGTAGCGGCCCCCGCGCTGGTCGCCCCTGGCCTCCCATGCCCCCTCGCCGGAGGGCTCGAACTCGAGCGCCTCCAGCAGCCCGCGGCTCGCCTCGGGGGCGGCGCTGTAGGCGCGGACGGAGTCGAAGCCCCCAAGCGCCATCTCGGCCGGGATCTCGGGGTGATCGGCGATCAGGGGCGCATCGGTCGTCTCGATCACAGCCAGTTCATGCTCGAGGCCCTCGGGGTCGGCGAAGCGCAGGGCGCCGCCCTCGCGCGCGGTCTCGACGCCATGGTCGGCGAGGCGTCGCTCCCAGAAATCGATCGCCTCCGGCGAGGCGACCCGCCAGACGATCCGGTGGACCATTCCGGCGCCGGCGCGGCCAATCGGGGCGCCGGGGAACTCGAAGAAGGTGAGGTCGGATCCGGCGCTGCCCTGCTCGTCGGCGTAGAAGAGGTGGTAGACGGTCGGGCTGTCCTGGTTGACGGTCTTCTTCACCATCCGCAGTCCCAGCACCCCGACGTAGAAGTCGACATTGCGCTGACCGTTCTCGGTGATCGCGGTGATGTGGTGGATTCCCTCGAGCTTCATCCGATGGCCTCTCTGGTTCACGTAGCTCCTTGACTACTCAAGTATTGCACGCGCCCGCCCGCGACATCGCGGGCCACGACTACCCTTTCGGCACCCGCCGGAGTAGCTCAGTTGGTCAGAGCGCCTGTCTTGTAAACAGGGGGTCGTCGGTTCGAATCCGACCTCCGGCTTGCGGCGAGCGATGAGCGACCCCGAGCCAAACCCCACTGAAGTCGGCTTCCGCATGCTCTCCCCCGGCGACGGCGCCGTCCTCGGCGACGCGATCCGGGCGGCCTACGCCGACTCCTACGACGCCGCCTGGGTATACGACGCAGCCGAGGTCGGGCGGCGCCTGGCGGAGGGCACCTACGTGTCCTGGGTCGCCGAGGGCGCCGAGGGCAATCTGCTCTGCCACGTCGGTCTCGCCCGCCACACCCCCGAAGACAGCGTCGGGCACTCGGGGCAGGCCGTGACGATGCCCGAGGCACGGGGGCGGCACCTGTTCACCGCGACCAAGCGGCGGTTGATCGAGTGGGCGCGCGAGCAGGGCCTGGCCGGGATGTACGGGGAGGCGACCGCAGCCCACCCCTACAGCGAGCTCGCCAACGTCGAGCTGGGAGCGCACGAGACGGGCTTCCTGCTCGGCTGGATCCCCGGGTCGGTCTCCAACAACGCCGCCGCCGGCGGCGGCCGGCGGCAGTCGGCGGCGCTCTTCTACACCAAGACCAACGACGGCCACGAACGTGAGGTGTACTCGCCGCAGCGCCACCGCGAGATCGTCGACAAGACGCTGCGCCGCTGCGAGCTCCGGGGCGAGATAGCCGACCCCCCGGGCGGCGCCGCCCTCGACGCCGTGACCGACCTCCACGTCGAGGTCCGTGACGACCACAACCTCGCGGTGCTGACGGTTCACCGCCCCGGCGCCGATCTCGAGGCGCGGATCTCGGCGGAGCGCTCGGCGCTGTTCGGGCGCGGGCTCGACGCGATCTACGTCGACATGCCGCTCGAGACCCCGGCGACGGCCCTGGCCGCCGACCATCTCGAGGCACTCGGGGTCTTCTACTCGGGCATCTTCCCCAACACCCGGGCCGACGGCGACGTGCTCAGGATGCAGTCACTGAACGGGGTTGAGATAAGCGCCGGTGACATCGCCGTCGCCTCCGAGCACGGGCGCGAGCTGCTCGACTACATCCTCGCCGACCTTGACTCAACCCGCGGCTGAGGCCGCTCCGGACGCACGCCGATGCTGAGGCGGCCCCGGACGCAACCCCGGCTGCGGCGGCGCCGGGCGCAACCCGCGGCTGGGGCCGCCCCGAAAGCCACGGGCCCCGCGCCGGGTGGCGCGGGCTTGGCCGCAAGTCCGGCCCCACTGCGGGTGCTAGAGCGGCACCTCGCGCGAGCTCAGGTGGACCCCGACCTTGCGCTTAACGCGCTGCAGGGCGTTGTCGACCGTCTTCGTGTCGCACTCGAGACGCTCGCCGATGACCTCGTAGGAGTGGCCATCGAGGTAGAGGGAGAGGACCCGGCTCTCGAGTTCGGAGAGAACGCCCGAGAGACAGGTGACCAGGCTCTCCAGCTCCTCGGTTGCGATCACCTGGTTGACCGGGTCACAGACGGTCGGCCCGGGAAGGATCTCGTCCAGCGTCGTCTCGGAGTCGCCGGCTGCGGCCGGTGACTGACTGAATGAGACGTACTGGTTCAACGGCGTGTGCTTGTTGCGGGTCGCCGTCTTCACCGCGGTGATGATCTGGCGGGTGATGCAGAGCTCGGCGAAATTGCGAAAGCTCGACTCGCGGTCGGTGCGGTAGTCACGGACCGCCTTGTAGAGGCCGAGCAGGCCCTCCTGGATCAGGTCGTCGGACTCCCCGCCGAGCAGGAAGTAGGACGAGGCCTTGAGCCTGACGAAGCCGCGATAGCGCTGGATGATCGCGTCGTAGGCTTCGGAGCGACCCTCCTTTGCGAGCGCGACCAGGTAGTGATCATCAAGCTCAGGTCGAGAGTTAGACTCGTGCGGAGCGCTGGCTCTCGCCGGCGCCGGGACCTGCATTTCGTGCGTAGCGGTATTTAGGGCCACTGATCTTCTCTCCTTTCGAGAAGGTCTGTGGCGCCGCTTACCTCCCCAGGGGCGCCGTCTTCAAGGATGCTTCCTCAGACTCAAGTTGAGGTTCACCCTTTATCCGCGGATAAGACTACTCGGCTATTGAGTTCTGTCAACCCCGAGTTCGCAGTTATGCAAACCGTCTTGCAACCGCCGCTGCATGTGTTAGGCCGGTGAGGGCGGCTCAACCGCGCTGGCGAAGCGCCTCGAACAGGAGAACCGAGGCCGCGGCGGAGACGTTGAGCGAGTCGATCCGGCCACGCTGCGGGATCGCCAGCATCCCGTCGCACATCGACGCGACCCGCGGCCGGATTCCCTTGCCCTCTCCCCCGAGGACGAGCACGGTGCCCCCGGACAGGTCGGCATCCCAGGGGGCGCTGCCGCCATCTGTGGCGGCGCCCCAGACCCAGAGCCCGGCTGCCTTGGCGTCGGCCGAGCCAGTCGGAGAGGTTGCGGACCCTGGCGAGCGCGAGGTGCTCGACCGCGCCGGCGGACGCCTTGCAGACGACCGCGGTCACCTCGGCCGCACGGCGCTCGGGGATGACGACGCCGGCGGCGCCGGCGACCTCGGCCGAGCGGCAGATGGCGCCGAGATTGCGTGGGTCCTGGACCTGGTCGAGGGCGACGATCAGCGGCGCCTCGCCCGCCGAGCAGCGACGCCGGGTCGGCGTAGGGATAGGGGTCGACCTCGGCCACGACCCCCTGGTGGTCGGGAGAGCCGGCCATCGCCTCGAGCTCGGTGGCCGGGGTATCCGGGGCCCGCCAGACGCGGCGGACGCGCCGTCGGCCGCGCTCGGCCTCGGCGACCGGGCGGCGGCCGTAGATCAGCTCTCGGCGCTCGGCCATGAGGCTCAGCCCCTGCGGACCAGACTCGCGCCCTCGGCCGAGTCGCGCACCTCCCACCCCATCGCGGCGAGGCGGTCGCGGATCCCGTCAGCGCGCTCGAACTCACGCGCCGCACGGGCCGCCTCGCGCTCTGCCAGCAGCGCCTCGGCCTCCTCGGGCGCCGCTTCGGCCGCCGCGGCCAGCGACCCGAGCCCGAGCAGGCCGAGCATCTCGCCGAGCGCGGTCCCGGCGCCCGCGACCTCGGAGCGGTTCGTCTCGGAGACCAGCTCGAACGCCTCGGCCATCGCCCTCGGCGTGTTGAAGTCGTCGGCCAGCGCCTCGCGGAAGCGCTCGACCCGCTGGCGAGCCTGCTCGCCGGGCTTCTCGCCGGCCGCGGCCGGGTTCTGGCGCAGGAAGTTGCGCAGCCGCTCGACCCTGGCTGCGGACTCGCGCAGCGCCTCCTCGCTGAAGGCGAGCGGCTGGCGGTAGTGCCCGGAGACGAGATAGGCGACGACCGTCTCGCCACCGAAGCGATCGAGCGCCTCGGAGAGCTGGAAGATGTTGCCCTCCGACTTCGACATCTTCTCGGCGTCGGTCTCGATCATCCCGTTGTGCATCCACAGCCGCGCGAACGGCCGCTTCGCTCCCTCCGACTGCGCGATCTCGTTCTCGTGGTGGGGGAAGACGAGATCAGAGCCGCCGCCGTGGATCGCGAACGAGGGCCCCAGTTCGGTCTCGGCCATCGCCGAGCACTCGATGTGCCAACCGGGCCGCCCGGGGCCCCAGGGCGAATCCCAGCTTGTGTCCTCCCCCTCCTTGTGGCCCTTCCAGAGGGCGAAGTCGAGCCGGTCCTCCTTCAGCGTCTCGGATCCGGCCTCCTCGCCCTGGTCCATGTCCTCGGGCCTGCGGTTCGAGAGCTTGCCGTAGCCGGAGAAGCTGCGGACCCGGTAGTAGACGTCGCCGCCGGACTCATAGGCGTGGCCGGCCTCGATCAGCTCCTCGATCAACTCGATGATCGGCCCGATCGTCTCCGTCGCCAGCGGCTCGGAGTCGGGGCGCCCGAGCCCGAGCCGGCCGGTGTCGTCGAGATAGGCCTGCGTCATCCTCGCCGCCAGAGCCGCCGAGTCCTCTCCCGCCTCCCTGGCGGCGTCGTAGATCTTGTCGTTGATGTCGGTGACGTTGATCACCAACCGCGCCTCATACCCCTCTGAGCGCAGAAATCTGGCGAGCAGGCTGAAGACGACGAATGGCCGCGCGTTGCCGATGTGGATGCGGCTGTAGACGGTCGGCCCGCAGGCATAGATCCCGACCTCCCTCGAGGCATCGAGCGTCCGCACCTCACCGCTGAGCGTGTCCCTGATCCTGACCTCGCGCATGGCGGCTGATGCTAGTTGCCCACCCGCCGGAGTGGATGCCCGCAGCGATCACGATCGGCGAACTCGGCAACTGCCCCCATGCGGGCGCCGGCGCACCAGGGGGGACGTGGCCGACCTGGCGCATGCCAGGCGTGCATATGGTCGGCCACCCCGGGGGGCCAGCGCCAACAGCTGGACGTGGCCGACGTCGCGCATGCCAGGCGTGCAAATGGTCGGCCACGCCGGGGAGGCCGACGCCAACAGGGGACGTGGCCGACGTCGCGCATGCCAGGCGTGCAAATGGTCGGCCACGCCGGGGAGGCCGACGCCAACCGTGGACGTGGCCGACCTGGCGCATGCCAGGCGTGCATATGGTCGGCCACGCCCGGAGGGGTGACCGGAGGTGTCGGAGAGGGCGGGACTAGAAGGTGCGGTAGCTCGCCGGGCCGCCGCCCGCCTGAGCGGCGACGGAGCCGGCACCCTTGCGCGAGCGCTCCCAGGACGGGGCGGTGTTGCTGGCCGCGGCCACGGCCTGGCGGCGGGCGCGCTCGGCGGCTGTCCTGACGTCACCCTCGGCGGCGCGGCGGGCCAGCTCGGCGCGCTCTTCGGCCTCGCGGCGGATCCGCTCGGACTCCTGGCCGAGGCGGTCATCGGCACGGCGGCGGGCGTCCTCCTCGGCCTCACGCTCGACCTTGGCGATCAGCTTCTCGACCCGCTCCTCGGCCTCACGGCGCACCGTCTCGGTCCCCTCCATGATGCGGCGCTCTATCTCGGCCTCGATCTCGGCGATCCGCTCTTCGGCCTCGCGGCGGGCGGTCTCGGCGCGGGCCTGGGCCTCCCCGACGCGCTTCTCAGCCAGGGCCACCCGGTCGGCGGCCTTGCGCTCGGTCTCCTCGCGCGTTACCCGCGCGCGGGCGACGGCCTCCTCCTCGAGCCGGTTCGTCGCCTCCACCAGCGCCTTCTCGGCGTTTGAGCGGGTCTCCGCCAGCTCCGCCATCAGCTTCGCCCGCTCGGCCTTCGAGTTCTGGGCGATCTCCTTGGCCGCCCGCTCGGCGCGGGTGCGGGCGCTCTCGGCATCGGCGACGAAGCTCTCGGCCTTCTGCGCCCGCTCCTGGGCCTGCTTGCGGGCCGTCTGGGCCGCGCTGATCCGCTTCTGGCCCTCCTCGCTGAGGCGGCGGATCGTCTCCGTCGCCTTCGCCTTGACCTGCTCGCGGATCTCGACCCGCTCGCGCTCCATCCGCTCGGACTCCTCGGTTGCGGCGGCCTGGGCTGCGGAAACGACCTCGCCTGCGCGCCCCTCGGCCTCCTCGATCTCGGCCCGGGCGATCCTCTTCGCCTCCTCGACCTCACGGCGCGCCTCGGCCTCGACGGCGGTTGCCTGCTGCTCCGCCTCGCGGGCGCGGTCGGAGGCCTGCTTGGCGGCGGCGAGGGCACGCTGCTCCCCGCTTCGTGCCTGCAGCTCGGCCTCGCGCGCGCGGGCCTCGCGTGCGCGCAACTCCTCCGAGAGGCGGCGGGCACTCGCCACGACCTGCTCGGTCGCCTCGCCGACCACCCGCAGGTGCGGGTGAGGATCGGCCGCGGGGCCGGCGGGGCTCGTGGTTGTGTCGGGCTCGGGAACTGCTGCGGACTCGCTCATATCTGCTCGCAACTTACTACGGCAGCCCGAGGTAAGGACACCGCCCCGCCCGCGAAACTCCCGCAATTTGCGGGCGGCGGGCTCGCAAATTGCGACCCACCCGGCAGCCTGCCCGGCACCCCACTCAGCCCCCGAGCACCAGCAGGGATCGGATCGCCGCCGAGCCTACGGCTCCGGGCTGATCAGCGCCACGGGAATCCCCAGGCCCGCCTCGCGCCTCACGGTGGCGATCCGCCGACCCGGCTGGACGGCGTCGTGGACCTCACCGAGGCGCTCGCCGAGCAGATCGGCGCAGGCGTCGACGTCGGCGACGCACAGCGTCAGGCCCCAGAAGCGGGCCGGGCCACCGCCGGTCTTCGGGTTCTCGACGACCTCGAGGATCACCTCGCCGAGGCGGAAGAATCCCTGGCGCACCGGTGGACCGGGCTCGTCGGGCTCGCGGATGCGGCGCAGCGAGAGCCCGGCCGCCTCCAGAGCCGTGCTGGTGCGCGCCAGGTCGGGTGTGAAGACGACGATGTGGTCGATTCGCTCGGCGCCGTTGGGGTGCACCCCCGGCTCCGCCGGCGGCGCCTCGGTGAACTCGGTCGCGAGGCCGTCGATCTCCGCCCCAGCGCCCCCGGAGCCCCCGGCTGCGACCCCCCGAAGCGACCAGCCGGCGATCGCGCCATCGCCCTCCTCGAAGCGCAGGCGCACCGAGCCGATGGCCGCCTCGCCGGCGGCGACCGTGAACCCGCAGTCCTCCCAGTCCGCCGCCGGCGCCGCGATCCGGACTGCGTCGATGGCCGGGGCGGGACTCAGTTGAGGTCGCGCTCCGGGGCGGAGCTCAGTTGAGGTCGCGCTTGAGGATCTTGCCGGTGGCATTGCGCGGCAGCTCGTCGAGGAAGACGACCTCGCGCGGGGTCTTGTAGCCGGCGAGGTTGGTCTTCACGTGCGCCTTCGCCTCGTCCTCACTCAGCTCCTGCCCCCCGTGGAGGACGACGAACGCCTTCAGCCGCTGCCCGAACTCCTCGTCCTCGACCCCGACCACAGCCGCCTCGGCCACCGCCTCGTGGTCGGAGAGCAGGTCCTCGACCTCGCGCGGGAAGACGTTCTCGCCGCCGGAGACGATCATCTCGTCGTCGCGACCGTCGATGAAGAGCCGCCCCTCGGAGTCGAAGTGGCCGACGTCGCCGCTCGATAGCAGGCCGTCTATCGCCTCCTTGCCACCGCCGCCTGTGTAGCCCTCGAAGGCCATGCCGTTGCCGACGAAGATCCGGCCCACCGCTCCCTCCGGCACCTCGCGACCGAGGTCGTCATAGAGGCGCACCGTCGTCCCGCGCGGTGGACGGCCTGCCGTGCCCGGGGCCGCGCGCAGCTCCTCCGGAGTGGCGATCGTCGCGTAGGCGACCTCGGTGGAGCCGTAGAGGTTGTAGACGTTGTCGCCGAAGTGGTCCATCCAGCGCAAGGCCAGCTCGCCGGGCAGCGCCGAGCCCGAGACCGAGGTGATCCGCAGCGAGCGCAGGTCGTACTTCGCCAGCGTCTCCTCCGGCAGCGCCAGGATCCGCTGGATCATCACCGGGACCACGGCGAGGACCTGAGCCTCGTGCTCCTGCACGGCCGCCAGGGTGCCCTCGGGGTCGAAACGGCGGCGCAGGATCATCGTCGAGGCAAGCGGCAGGCCGAGGACGAAGTGGGTGAAGCCCCAGGAGTGAAAGAGCGGTGAGGCGACCATCATCCGCTCGCCGGTGCGGTACGGGATGCGGTCGAAGAGCCCGGCGATCGCACCGAGTCCGCTGGGGCTGGTGCGCTGGGCGCCCTTCGGCGTGCCGGTCGTCCCCGAGGTGAGAATGATGAAGCGCGGGATCGACCTCCGGGGCGTCGAGGTCAGACTCGTCGCCGGAGGCGATCAACCCCTCCAGGGTGGCCTCCGCGCCCTCGCCCTCGGTCCAGGCGATCACCCGCTCGACGCCCTCGACCCCCTCGAGAAGGCCACCGAACTCCTCGTCGTGGATCAGCAGCGTCGGCCCCTCGCGCTTGATCACGTCGGCGAGTTGCGGACCGGAGAACATCGTGTTCAGGTAGAGCGAGCTGGCGCCGAGCTTGGCCGCCGCGATCGTCGCCTCGACGAAGCCGCGGTGGTTGCGGCACATGATCGCGACCCCGTCGCCGCCCGAGACCCCCCGCCCGGCGAGGGCGCTGGCGAGCGCGTTGGTGCGCCGGTCCAGCTCCCCGAAGGTGAGCGGGCCGCGCTCGTCGATCAGGGCCGTGTCGTGCGGATGGTTGATCGCCGCGACAATCGCGCCGGAGGCGGGAGATGTCCCGCGCTTGGCCAGCACCGCCACCGTCCGCGCCAGCTTGTCGGGGCGGATCGGGCGCAGCAACCCTGCCTCGTTCAGGACCTTCACCTGGAAGGCGCCATCGGCGGCCCAGTTCCAGGGATTGGGGATGCGCGAGGTCAGTCCTCCGGCTGCCATCCGGGCAAGCCTAGACCTATTCGTCGCCGAGTTGCGCCACCGCGAGGCAGGCGATTCCCTCGCCGCGGCCGATCCAACCCATGCCCTCGTTGCTGGTCGCCTTGACGTTGACGCGGGCCGAGGTCGCGTCGCCGATCAGGCGCTCCATCTCGCCGCGGTGGGGCGCCAATCGCGGCTCCTCGCAGATCACGGTCGCGTCGATGCTGATGACTGGCCCGGAGACTCGGCCGATCACGGTGCGCAGCAGATCGAGCGAGTCGGCGCCCTCCCAGGCGGGGTCATCGTCGGGAAAGAGGGTGCCGATGTCCCCCTCCCCCGCTGCCCCGAGGATCGCGTCCATGACCGCGTGCAGGACGACGTCAGCGTCGGAGTGCCCGGCGAGGCCGCGCGGGTGATCGATCTCGACCCCTCCGATCACAAGTCGCCGTCCCTCGAGGAAGCGGTGGCTGTCGTAGCCGATCCCGACGCTCACCTGACCGGCTCCGTGCTCGCGGCCCCGAGTGGCTCCAGCCTGCGCTCGCGGCCCTCGAAGACGGCGATCTCGCTGACCCCGAGCCCGCCGAAGAACTCCAGCGCCTGCTCATAGCCGAAGCCGACATGTTCCGGGGTGTGGGCGTCGGAGGAGAGGGCGAAGGCCGCGCCCGCCTCGACGCACATCTCGGCGAAGGCCGGCGAGGGGTAGATCTCACCGACAGGCTTGCGCAGGCCGGCGGTGGAGACCTCGACCGCGATCCCGGTCTCGGCGATCGCCTCGACCGCGGGCTCGTAGTAGAAGCGGGGGTCGCGCTCGGGCAGAGGCCGCGCGCTCCCCCAGTACTTGACGAGGTCGGGGTGGGCGACGATGTCGAAGAGGCCACTGCGGGCGCTGCCGGCGATCGCCTCGAAGTAGCGTCGCCAGACCTCGTCGGGATCTCCCCGCGACTCCCAGATCCCGAACTCCTCGGTATCGAGGGCGTCGTTGCCGATGAAGTGGACCGCGCCGACGACGTAGTCGAATGGGTGGGCATCGAGAAGAGAGGCGGTGCGGTCCTCGGCGCCGGGGACGAAATCGCACTCGATCCCCAGCTTCAGCGGCGAGGCGGCGACGAACTCGCAGTAGGCGCTGAGGTCGTCGGTCGCCCATCGCTCCCACCACGGGTGGCGCCAGAGCTCGAGCGAATCGGTGAAGCGGTGGATGTGCTCCGAGCAGCCGATCTCGGCGATGCCGGCCTCCTCCGCGGCCGCCAGGTAGCGCTCGACGTTCTCCGCGGTGAAGAAGCTCTCGGGGGGCGTGTCGTCCTCATCGGGGCGCAGATGCAGGTGGTAGTCGGTGAGCACGCCCGCGAGCCTAGACGATCGGTTTGGGCCGCCCGCTGGCGCCGCGGGTACGCTGGCGGGCGACATGGTTCACATGCGGATCATCGTGCCGTCCCACCAGTGCGATCACGTCCTCGACCTGCTCAAGCCGACGCCGTCGGTCACCAATCTCGTCTACCTGCCGGGAGCCGCCCAACAGCCCGAGGGCGACGTGATCCTCTGTGACGTCGCCCGCGAGGACGCCAGCGTCGTCATCAGTGACCTGCGCGAGCTCGACATCCCCACCGAGGGCTCGATCTCGATCGAGGAAGTCACAACGCAGATCTCGGTCGCCGCCGACCAGGCCGAGAAGGCCACCAGGGGCATGGCCGGGGACGCGGTCGTCTGGGAGGAGGTCGAGTCGCGGACCTCCGAGAACATCGAGCTGAACGCGAACTTCCTTGCCTTCTTCATTCTCGCCTGCCTGATCGCAAGCGTCGGGATCATCCTCGACAACCCGATCCTGATCGTCGGCGCGATGGTCGTCGGCCCGGAGTTCGGGCCGATCGCCGGCCTCTGCGTCGCCTTCGTCCAGCGCCGCCGCGAGGTGGCGCTGAAGTCGCTCGAGGCGCTCGCGGTCGGCTTCCCAGCCGGGATCACCGCAGCCTTCCTCTTCGCACTGCTGATCAAGACCACGGGGGCGGTCGACGTCTCGATCGCAACGACGAGCCGGCCACTGACCCAGTTCATCTCCCGCCCGGACGGCCTCTCGCTGGTCGTCGCGGTCTTCGCCGGGATTGCCGGGATGCTGTCGCTGACCTCGACCAAGTCGGGGGCGCTGATCGGGGTCCTGATCTCGGTGACGACGATTCCCGCCGCCGCCAACATCGGCGTCGCCGCCGCCTACGGCGACTGGGGCGAGTGGCGCGGCGCAATGGCCCAGCTCGCGGTCAACCTCACGGGCATCTTCATCGCCGCGGTCAGCACCCTCTACGTGCAGCGACGGTCCTACCGCAGGCGAAGAATCGCGCACCTCCACGACGGTGCCCGCGAGGCGGCGGGCCTGCCGATGGGCCGAAGCCGCCGCGCCTAGATGGCCAAGTGGGCGTGCCCGTGAAGCCCACAGCAGGCCCCTAGACTCCCCGGCCCATGCAGCGCGAAGTCCTTCTCCTCCCGCTCGCCTTCGCGGTCGGCGCCGGCGTCGCCGGGCTCCTCGGCGCAGCCAACCTCGGCGTCGCCTTCGGCGTCGGCCAGCTCTGCTTCGCCGCGACTGTCGTCTACCTGATCCTGCGCGACTGACCGATTCCATCGATCCCGATTCCGGGGTCGAGTGGACTGAAGCACTCGCATAGCGAGCGAAATCGTCCACTCGACCGGGGGCTGGCCCGTCGCGGGTCAGCTGGGGCCGGTCGCGAGCGCCTCGGCGGCCGCGTCCCGCGGCGAACCCTCATAGGGCTCTCCGTGGCCGGGGAGCACGAGGTCGGCGTCAAGCGGCTCGATCGCGCTCAGCGACTTGCGCGAACGGAGGGAGTCGGTGTTGAGCGCGCGCGGGAAGAGCTGAGGGCCGCGACGGCCGGTCATCGGGTTCCAGGTGCAGATCAGGTCGCCGACGAAGAGGGCTCCGTGCGCGGGGAAGTGGAGGGCGACATGGCCGGGGGTGTGGCCGGGGGTCGGGATCACCGTCGGGCGGCCGGGGATGTCAACCTCGCCTCCCCCGCCAACCTCGCCTCCCCCGCCGGCCTCACCTCCCCCGCCGGCCTCGCCTCCCCCGCCGGCCTCGCCTCCCCCGCCGGCGTAGGTGGTGACCTCGGCGATCGGCTTCGGCTTGACGCCGTTTAGGGTCATGTGCCAGAAGAGCTGGTAGGCGGCCCCGTGCAGAAGGTGGGGGAAGAAGCTCCCGTCGGTCTTCTTCGGCTTCGGCTTGAGCGCGGTCGCCCTGTCGTCGGGGTGGACGTAGACCGGTACGCCGAGCTCGGCGCGCAGATCCTCGGCGACCCCGATGTGGTCGGCATCGGTGTGGGTGAGCGCGATCGCGCGGATGTCGGATGCGGGGCGCCCGAGCAGCTCCAGGCCCGGCTCCAGCTGCGGGCCGTACTTGGGCAGGCCGGCGTCGACGACGGTGATCCCGCTCTCGTCGGCGACCAGGTACCAGTTGACCAGCGGCGTACCGAGCCTGACCACACCCTCGGCGAGCTTTGACGGCGCGTCCATGGGGCCTGAGACTAAATGGTCGTTACCGAATCGATCCTCTAGCGACGGGCGGCGAGCAGCATCTCGGCGATCCGCAGGTCGAGCGGTGTCGTCACCTTGAGGTTCTCGGGGGGCGCCGGGTGGATTCCGATCCGGCCCCCGGCACGCTCGATCAGCATCGCATCGTCGGTCGCCGATTCGAGCCCGCCCTGCCCCAGCGCCCGCCTCAGGGCCTCGGTGCGAAACGCCTGCGGCGTCTGCACAGCCCAGAGCCCTTCGCGCGGCGGGGTCTCGAGGACGTGGAGCTCCGCGTCGGCGCGCTTGACCGTGTCGGTCACAGGCGCGGCGGCGATCAGCCCGTCCAGCTCCGGCCTCGAGTGCAGCCCCTCCACCACCGCGTCGATCAGCTCGGCGCTGACCAGCGGCCTGGCGGCGTCATGAACCACCACCAAGTCCGTCTCCACCCTCTCCATCGCCGCCGCCACCGACTCCGACCTGCTCGCCCCCCCGGGCACGGCCACCACGCCTGAACCGAGGCTCTCCGGCTGCTGAATCCTGGCTTCTGAGCCCGGCGGCACCGCGACCACAACCGGCCCGATCGTCACTGCGGCATCGAACGCCGCCAGCGACCAGGCGAGCAGATCCCTCCCCGCCACCTCCACAAACGCCTTCGCCCCGCCGGCCCCGAGCCTTTGCCCGGAGCCGGCGGCGGCGATGACCGCGGTTGCCTCAGACGGTCGCGCTGGCGGCGAAACGCTCCTCCAGCAGCGTGTCGAGGAACTCCTCGGCGCCGTCCTCGTCCTTGTCGAGGGCGTACATGAACTCCGATGCGAGGATCTTCTTCGCCCGGGTGTACATCTGCTTCTCCCCTGTCGAGAGCCCCTTCTCCATCTCGCGCAGGGCGAGGTTGCGAACGACCTCGGCGAGCTCGAAGACGTCACCCGTCTTGATCTTCTCGCGGTTGTACTTGAAACGCCGGTTCCAGTTCTTCGGCATATCCGACACCTCGTCGGTGAGAACGGACATCACCTTCTTGATCTCGTCCTCGTCGATGACGCGTCGCAGGCCGGCGACACCGGCGTTTTCGCAGGGGACCATCACGGTCAGATTGTTGTGGAGGATCTTGATCGTGAGGTAGTCCCGCTTCTCCCCCATCAGGTCCCTGCTCTCCTTCTTCAGCACGACACCGGCCCCGTGGTGGGGGTAGACGACGTTGTCGCCCTCCTCGAAGTCACAGACGAACTCGACGTCCTCCTCGAAACCGGCCTCCATCGCTTCCTCTAGCTCAGGAATTGCTCTCTCCTTTTGTCCGAGACGGCGTCATCACCGTCAGCTCTGCAGATACCGGTCGACCAGGTCGACCTCTTGAAGCCTCCGCAGGCCCTCGCGGATGTCCTTGGCCCTGGTCGGGCCGACACCCTCGACTGCCTCGAGATCGGCGTCGGAGGCCGCGAGGACCTCCTCCAGCCCGCCGAACTCGCGGATGATCTTCTGAACGACAAGCTTGGGGATGCGGGGGATGCGCCCGAGCACCCTGTAGCCGCGCGGGGCGACCGGGAAGTCGAGTGTGTTCATCTTGCGGTCGTAGCCGAGCATCTCGGCAAGGCGGCCGAAGTCGAGCACGTCCTGGTGGGGAAGGTGGGCCAGGGTCTGCTGGACGTGGGCCAGGTTCTCCTCGGAATCCTCGACCGAGTAGTCACGCACCAGGGCGGACTTGTCGGCGGCGACGCCGACCATCGTCTCCTCCAGCTGCATCTCGATCAGCCGCCCCTCGGTCCCGAGCTCGACGATGTAGCGCTCGACCTCGACCGCCATCCGCGTCACCAGTTCGGCCCGCTGCAGCACCGCGAGGACGTCGTAGAGAACTCCCCCGCCCTCGAACTCGAGCACGGTCAGCCGCGAGGAGACCTGGTCGAGCCTGGCCCTGTACTTGTCCAGTGTCGCCAGGCCCTGGTTCGCCTTGGCGAGCACGGCCGGGATGTCCTGGAGGATGTACTTGGTCCCCTCGACGTAGAGGGAGACGACGTCGCGTCGCTGCGAGATCGCGATCACGAGTGCGGTCGACTGCTTCGAGACGCGCTCAGCGGTGCGGTGGCGGGTCCCGGTCTCGGACGAGAGGATCGTCGGGTCGGGCATCAGCTGCACGTTCGCCCAGGCGATCCGCGTGGCTTCCGAGTTGAGCACGATCGCGCCGTCCATCTTTGCCACCTGGTAGAGCAGCGCCGGCGTGTAGTCGACGTCGAGGCGAATGCCGCCCGAGAACATGAACGAGAGCTCCTCGGTGTCGCCGACGACGACGAGGCCCCCCGTGCGGGCGTGGACGATGTTGTCGATCCCCTCCCTCAGCGCCGTCCCGGGCGCGACCATGTCGAGCGCGCGGAGGAGCCGAGGGTCCTGTCGCTGCGAAAGCTCTTCAAGCTCATCCCCGGGCAGCGACGACATCGCCTTCGATGATGGCAAACCCCGCCTCAGCGTGCGCTACGCCGAATTCCGTGTGGAGAGGACGGGATTGCGTTTGTCAAGGAAGACGGAATTTGCGGTGATGTTGGTGCAGGCCGAACTTCCGCGGAGATTGCGCGACCCGTGCCTGCGGATCGGGACTGGCCGGACTCAGGCGGCCTTGCGCAGATCGGGATCCCGATCTGCCTGATCCCCCCGCGACGGGGGCATCGCGGCCCGCAGCGCCGCGCGCAGCTCCGAGTGGCGGGCAAGACCCTCGATCCGTTCCCCGCCACCGGGCCCGATCACCGGGCCGAGGCCGAACTTGACCGCCTCGGCGACGCGGCGGTCGGGGTGCCCGACGTAGCGCAGCTCTCCGGTCAGGCCGAGCTCGCCGAAGCAGGCGAGCGGCTTGCCCTCGGCGTTCAGCAACGGCTCGCTCCGCTGCGCCGAGGCGACCGCCATCGCCACCGCGAGGTCGGCGCCGGGCTCATCGATGCGAACGCCGCCGGCGACGTTTACGAAGACGTCGGCGCCCGCGAGCGGCAGCCGCGCGTGACGGGAGAGAACCGCGAGAACGAGGCTGAGGCGGTTGCGGTCGATCCCGTTGGCGACCCGGCGCGGATTCTCGAGCTCGCTCGGTGCGACCAGCGCCTGGACCTCGACCAGTACCGGGCGCGAGCCCTCCATCGCCGGCAGGACGACCGATCCGGCCGCCCGGGTCGCCTCCTCGACGAAGCGCGCCGAGGGGTCGGCGACCTCGGTCAGGCCGCCCGAGCGCATCTCGAAGACACCGACCTCGCTGGTCGCGCCGAAGCGGTTTTTCAGCGCCCGCAGGGTGCGGTAGGTGCGCTCGCGCTCGCCCTCGAACTGCAGCACGCAGTCGACCAGATGCTCGAGGACGCGGGGGCCGGCGAGGCTGCCCTCCTTGGTCACGTGGCCGACCAGGATCAGGGCGATGTCGCGCCGCTTCGCGACCTCGGCCAGGGCGGTCGCCGACTCGCGCACCTGCCCGACCGAGCCGGGAGCGCCGCTCATCTCGGAGCAGTGGAGGGTCTGGATCGAGTCGATCACGCAGACCGCGGGGGCCTCAACCTCGAGCGTCCCCAGGACCCGTTCGAGCGAGGTCTCGGCGAGCGCCGGGACCGAGAGTGCCGCGTCACCGAGCCGCTCCGCCCGCAGCCGCACCTGCGCCGTCGACTCCTCCCCGGAGACGTAGAGGGTCTCGGCCCCCGCCGCGGCGAGGTTGGCGAGCGCCATCCCGGTCAGGGTGCTCTTGCCGATCCCCGGGGAGCCGCCGAGGAGGACGAGCGAGCCGGGAACCAGGCCGCCCCCGAGAACCCTGTCGAGCTCGCCGATGCCGGTTCTCAGCCGCGGGTTCGCCGGCGCCTCGACGTCGCGAAGCGCGACCGGCTTCGCCGCTCCGTCAGCGGCCCTGGCCCCGCCGGCCCGCTGCCCGCCGCCCTTCACGGGCCGGGACTCGACCAGGGTGTTCCACTCGCCGCAGCCGGCGCAGCGCCCCGACCACGCCAGCGCGACGTGACCGCACTCCTGACAGGCGTAGCGGGGATCCGGACGAGCCATCCACTCAGCCTAGGCGCCAACCCCGACGCCACACCCCACCCGAGCGCCGAGTCTTACCTTTTGGCCCTATGGCAGCCATACCGTAAGACTCGGCCCCGGGGCGGCCCGGCGCGGCCCGGGCCCGGGGCCGGGGCCGGGGCCGGGGCGCGGCCGGCGCCGGGGCGGGGCTAGGCCGATTCGACGAGGTCGCGGGTTGGGTCGATCCCCCAGCGCCGCCCGGCCTCGGCCAGCTCCTCGCTGAGGACCCAGCGGTCGGGACGCTCATCGCCCTCGTGCTCGGGGCTGGCGCCCTTCAGCGCCATGCAGCCGGCGTTGTCTCCGATCGCGCGGATCTCGGCGACGTCGTCTTCGCTGAGACGCCGCTCGGCCGGCAGTGCCGCAAGCTCGGCCCGCTTCTCCTCGATCGGGCGAGCGTCCTCGCCGGCCTCCTGAATCAGAGTCGGGACGACGCCCGAGACCGGATCATGGGCGAGGTTCCAATGGCATGCGAGCTGGATCGGGGTCAGCCCGGCGCGCTCGGCGATCGGCATCATCCGCTCGAGTCTCTCCACCCCAGCTTCGACCCACCCGGCAGGCCGGAAGGAACGGTGGTCGGTGCGCGAGAGCTCCATCCCGGCGCGCATGTCGCCCCAGAAGACGCCGCCGTAGTCGACCACGCGCGTGATCACCTCAACGTCGGCCTTCGCCGCGGCGCCGAGGCAGAGCTCGCCCGGCCATGGCTCCAGCGGGTTGAGGATGATCATCGCCCAGTCGATCCGGTCGCCGAAGCGCTCGAAGCAGTTGATGATGTCGAGGGTGAAGCCGTTGGCGGGGCCGGGCGCGACACCGATCGCTCGGGTGAGCTCCGCCTCCCGCAGGGCCTCCATGCCGTCCCAGACCACCTCGCTGCTGTAGCCGATGCGGTCAGGGTTGTGAAGCATCAGCAGGTCGAACGAGTCGACGCCGATCCGCTCGAGGCTGCGCTCGGTCGCCATCCGCAGGTATCCGGCGTACTCGCCGGGCGGGCGCAGGCGCGGGTCGGTGAACCGCGGGAAACCCCGCGAGCCGTCGCGCTCACCCTCGTAGAAGTCGTGGCCGACGGCGCCGGCCAGGCAGTAGTCCTGCCGGGGGACACCGGCGACAGCTCGGCTGAGAACCCGGTCGGCCTCGCCGCGACCGTAGACATCGGCAGTGATCACGGTGTCGATCCCGCGTCCCGGACGCAGCAGCTCAACCTGGCGCTGCTCATCGATCGCCTCGCCGAAATGCATGAAACGGCCGCCGCTCCAGGTGCCGATCGCCGTTGTGCCTGGTTCCCTCACGGCCCAGAATCTAGCGTCGGCGGCGCCGGCGAGATCGCCGGTGCCGGAACCGCGCCAGGGACGCTCAGCCGATTCCGGCGTACCAGACGCCGAACATGAGGCCGAAGATGCCGAAGGCCGGAATCAGCACCGTCCGGAACATTGGGTCGACAAGGCGTCGGGTGAGCAGCCAGGCGAAGCCGATCGAGCAGAGCGTCATCGAGACCGCCGACATCGGCGCGAAGACCGCCAGCGCGGCCGCCGCCTCGATCTTCGTCGGCAGCGCCGCGATCAGCAGCAGTACCACAGACCCGGTGCCGGCCAACCCGTGCAGGAGCCCGATCGCCAGAGCCTGCCGAGGGGTGCGGACCCGGCCGTGCTCGTGCCCGGTGTCGCCGTGCTCGTGCCCGGTGTCGCCGTCCTCGTAGAGGTGCCGGTGGCCGGCAGATGTCTGTCCCGGACCATGGCGGTGAAAGCCGCCGCGATAATCGCCTCGCACCCACTTGACAACGATCCGCAGCGCCAGCGCGACGATGACCACGCCAACCGCTGTCTCGGCGCCACCCTCGAGCCAGCCGGGCAGCGAGGACTTCAGCAGGACCAGGGGGATGCCCAGCACCAGCAGTGTCCCGGCATGACCCGCCCCCCACCAGGCGCCGAGCCGGGCGGCGCCGCGAACATCACCCCCGTCGGCGGCGACCAGCGAGGTGACGGCGACCAGGTGGTCGGGGTCGGAGGCGTGGCGCAATCCGAGCGCCAGCGCGATCAGCAGGGAAACGATCAACGGCGCGCCGGAGAACAGTGCCTCGAGCGAGGAATCGATCGAACGGGCCGGCCCGAAGAGAAGGTCGAAGCCCATCCGTCAGCTACCCCGCATCCGCTGCAGCGCCCTGACGGCGCCGAGTCCGTCGGCGATCCCGCCGGAGACCGACCGGCCCTTCCATGCGGGCGAGGGATGCGCGCCGGCGATGATCGCCCGCTTCACCTGGGCCGGCGAGGCGTTCGGGGTCATGCCGAAGAGGATCGTGGCGAGGCCGGCCGCCGTCGGCGCGGCCCAGCTTGTCGCGCAGCCGGTGCCCTGCGCGAAGCCGCCCCCGTTTACGGTCGTCACGTTGTCGCGTGTCGGCACCGCGACGTCGACGACGTGCGGACCGTAGGCACCGCAGTCGAGCCCTCCGCCCGGCGAGCTGGTGCTGACACAGAGGACGTTGGCGAGCTTGAGGCCGCACGGGAACGGGTCAGTGGGGTCGGCGTTGAAGGTGCCGCCGTTGCCAGACGGGATCGTCACGAAGAGAACCCCCGGATGCCTGGCGATCGAGCTCCTGACGGCGGCGTCGAAGTCGGCCAGCCAGCTGAGGCTGACCACCCGCACACCGCGCTTCGCCGCCCAATCGAACGCATCGGGCTGCAGGTACTGGTAGCACTGGTCGCCGTCCCAGCAGGTCCGAAGCGCGACAAAGCGCGCATTCGGCGCCACCCCCCGGCCGCCCTCGCCGTTATTGCGGGCGGCGCCGAGGATGCCGGCCACCGCGGTCCCGTGGCCAGAGCCGCCGGCCGGGTCGCTCGGGTCGGCATCGGGGATGACGTTGGGCGGGGCGTCGGTCCCGAGCAGGTCCCAGCCGTGCCCGCCCGCAGGGATCGTCGGCGGGTGGCCGCCGTAGTAGCCGCCCGAGTCGGGCGCCCTCGTCGCCCGCCCGAGTCTGAACAGCCGTCCGCGAAGGTCGGGGTGGCCGAGGTCGAGTCCGGTGTCGGCGATCAGGACCCTGACGTCGCGGAGGTGCCCGGCGCGGTGCAGGGCGCGGTCGACGTGCATGATCCGCAGCGGCTGCTGCTGCCCCGCGAGCGGGTCGGCCGCGCCGGCGCCGCTCGCCGATCCGGCCAGGACGACCGGGAGCGCGGCGGCGGACAGCAGCGCCAGCATCATTCGCCTCACCCGGGCGACGCTACCACCGACGCTCATGCAACGAAGCGGCCGGCGGTTTGGCTACTCGCCCGAGGAGGCTGCGGTGTCGCCGCCGTCGCCGGCGGAGTGGGGCTTGTCGGCGTCCTTGCCGTCGTCGCCCTGCTTGCCGGCGCCGACGCCGACCGTCTCCGGCTCGGGCCTCGGCTCAGGCTTCTTGCGCGGCTTCTTCGGCTTGATGATCGTCAGGCTGAGCGGGCGGTCCTCCTCGTCGCCTGACTCGTCGCGGTCGACCATCACGGTCGAGCCGGGAGTCATGTCGCCCTCCCTCAGCACCTCGTCGGCGAGCGGGTCCTCGATATAGCGCTGAATCGCGCGGCGCAGCGGGCGGGCACCCATCGATGGATCCCAGCCCTTCTCGACCAGCAGGTCCTTGGCCGGATCGGTCAGCTCCAGCTGCAGCTCGTGCTCGGCGACCTGGACCCCGACCCGGCTGATCATCAGATCGACGATCTCCTTGACCTCGTCCTTGGCCAGCTTGTGGAAAACGATGACCTCGTCGATCCGGTTCAGGAACTCGGGCCGGAAGACCTTCTTCAGGTCGCTCATGATCCGGGTCTTCATGTCGTCGTAGGACATCCCGGTCTCGTCGGAGACGGTGAAGCCGATGCTGGTGTTCTTGGCGATCTCCGAGGCGCCGATGTTCGAGGTCATGATCACGATCGCATTGCGGAAGTCGACGGTGCGGCCCTGAGCGTCGGTGAGGCGACCGTCCTCGAGGATCTGCAGGAGGATGTTGAAGACATCGGGGTGGGCCTTCTCGATCTCGTCGAGCAGCAGCACCGAGTAGGGCTTGCGGCGCACGGCCTCGGTCAGCTGGCCACCCTCGTCGTAGCCGATGTAGCCGGGAGGCGAGCCGACAAGGCGGCTGACCGCGTGCTTTTCCATGTACTCGGACATGTCGATCCGGACCATCGCCTCCTCGTCGCCGAAGAGGAACTCGGCCAGGGTGCGGGCCAGCTCTGTCTTGCCGACACCGGAGGGGCCGAGGAAGATGAATGACCCTGCCGGGCGCTTGGGGTCCTTGATCCCGGCGCGTGAGCGGCGGATCGCCTTCGAGACAGCGGTGATCGCGACCTCCTGGCCGATCACCCGCTTGTGCAGCTCATCCTCCATCCGGATCAGCTTCTTGGTCTCGGCCTCGGTCAGCTTGAAGACCGGGATCCCCGTCCACATGCCGACGATCTCGGCGATCTCGTCCTCGCCGACCTCTGGGCGCTCGCCGTCCTCACCCTCGGCCCACTCGTCCTCGAGCTGGCGCTTGCGGGTGGTCAGCTGGCGCTCGGTGTCGCGCAGGTTGGCGGCCTTCTCGAACTCCTGGGCCTCGATCGCCGCCTCCTTGTCGCGCCGCGTCGTCTCGATCTCCTCCTCGAGGTCGCGGTACACGGGCGGGGCGGTCATCGACTTGATCCGCATCCTCGAGGCGGCCTCGTCGATCAGGTCGATCGCCTTGTCGGGCAGGAAACGGTCGGAGATGT